>JBMORI010000025.1:0-23290 GCA_049322415.1 Thermodesulfobacteriota bacterium
TCGACTTTCCCATTGAAATACGCGGATAAAGCTCGGTCATCCTCGGCCTGTCACGTCGGAGGTCGCGGGTTCAAGTCCCGTCTCTCGCGCCACTAGAACAAGGGGCCAATCCCCATCAAAAACCGGCCGGAGCGAATGCTCCGGCCGGTTTGTTTTTGCGGGCCGTTGTCCCTTTGCCAAAGGTGTCGTATGGATGGGCAAAGCCATTCACGCAAGCACGTTGAGGAGGGGATGACCATGAGAACAGTCGTCGCTTCGGCCGCGGTTCTGGCCCTTCTATTGATCTCGGCCTCGGAAGGCGTTCTGGCCCAGACAGCGTCCGACCCGGTGGGCCTCGCCAACCCGGCGTCCGTGATCTGCGCCCAATGCGGCGGCAGCGTGCTTGTCGTGCCAACGCCCCAGGGCGAGACAGGCTGGTGCCTTTTCCCGGGCGGTGTCGTCTTCGAGGAATGGAGTTTCTGGAGGCTCTTCAATCCGCAAACGGTCCAGGCTCCCTGACCGGCGGCGCGCTCACTCCTTGGCGGGAGGCGACAGTTTCGGAAACCCGGGGCTCTCCACGGCCGCCATGTCCGGGAGTATCCACTGGGCGTGCACTTCGGGATATTTTTCCGCGAGGAGTTTCATCCCGGCATCCGGCCCCAGGATGAAAAGCGCTGTGGAGAGGGCGTCGGCCAATTCGGCGTCAGGGGCCACGGCCGTTACAGCGATGCTGGCCTGGGCCGGGCGCATGGTGCCAGGGTCGATGATGTGGTGCAGCCTGCTGCCCGAGCCCGAAGATTCCTCGAGAAACCGCCGGTAGTCGCCGGATCCGCACACGCCGCCTCTTCGCAGCTTCATCACCCCCAGCACTCCCTCCTTCCTGGGGTGTTGCACTCCGAGGGACCACTCCCTGTCGCCCGCGCAGGCGAAGTCCCCGCCGCCTTCCACCAATGCAGCCTTCACGCCGGCAGCCATGATCACCGAGAGAGCCCTGTCCAGAATCGCTCCCTTTGCCACCGCGCCAAGGTCCAGCGCCATGCCGCGCCTGGGCAGGTAGACGTTGCTTTGAGCGGGGTCCAGGCGCACCAGCCGGTAGTCCACCAGCTTGCTCGCCGCGTCGTCCACGCCGGCATAGTAGAGCGGCCGGGTGGAGACCGCGCCGATGCTGATGTCCAGCGCACCGCCGCTGGCCTCGCAGACCTTGAGGGCTCGCTCGATGACGCCGAACGCGAACGGACTGACCCGCGCCGGGCGGCGTCCGGCGTCGTGGTTCACGCGGCCCAAGGAGCCATCCGGAGAGCGGTGGTCCAGGTCGGCCTGGAGGTCGCGTATTTCGTCGAAGGCTGTCCGGGCCGCCTTTTCGGCAAGCCTGGGGCTGTCCGATTCGATGGTGATGTTGACCACCGTGCCCATGGCCACGCCCGCGAAGCGGTGGAGGCCTTTCCCGGGAACTGCCTGCCTGCTTCCGCCCCCGGCCAGGGCGGGAAGCAGGGACAACGCCAGGACGGCGGCGAGGGCGCATCGTCTTCCTGCCTTGGATTGCCCGACAGGAAATGACAAGGCCAGCGGCAGGCATGCCAGAGCCCCGAAAGCGCCCATCCATGCCAGCACGGCCCCGATGTCGAACACGAAACGCACGGCCAGCGCGCCCGCCAGCGGGCCCAGCACGAACCCGGCCACGGCCACGGCCTGGGCCAGACCCAGCCGCGTTACCTCCAGGTCTCTTCCGGCCGCGAGGGAGAGGGCGGCAGGGAGGGACACGGCTGTCCCCGCGCCCAGCAGAAGGGCGGAAAGAGCGAACCACGCCGCCGAGCCCCCGAGAGGGGCGAGAGTCATGGCGAGGGCCGACAAGAGCATTCCCGCGAACGCCAGCCTCTCGCGAGTTGTCCCGGCGAAGCGTTTGGAAAGCACGGGAGTGAGCACGCAAGCCGCCAGGGCCGGCAGCCCGGCCAGGAAGCCGAAGAGCAGCGGATCGCCCGGAACGCGCTGCGCAAGGAGAATTGGGAAGAAGGCGGCCCAGGCTCCGGCCCCGGCGGTCCGCCCGAACACGGCGGCCAGGGTCCGGGCGAGTGAAGTATCGGAGGGGGATTGGGATTCCTCACCCTGGCCGGTCTTGCCTGTACTCCCGAGCGGAACGGGTGGCGGGCGCAGGCCCCGCGCCTTCCAGGCCAGCGCCAGGGCGGCCGCCTGCGAGGCCGCCACGAACCAGAGCACCAGCGAGACGTCCCGGTCCAGAAAGAGAAGGCCGCCGATGACCGGTCCAGCGAAGAAGGCGGCGTTGGCGGCCACGGAGTAAAGGGTGAAGACGCGCCCCCGGTCCGGTGAATGGACGGCGGCAAGGCTTGTCAGCACGGGACGCAGGATGCCTGACGCCAGCCCCAGGATGCCTTGGACGGCCGCGAGCGATGTCAGGCTGGGCGAGAGAGCGTAGAGGGAGGGCGAGGCCCCGCAGAGCGTTAGGCAGGTCATGAGAAGGCGCTCTGTCCCCATGAGCCGCGAGAGCGGCCCGGCCAGGGGCGCGGCGGCGAGCCTGGCCAGGAAGTACAGGGCGAAGGCCGAGCCCGCGAACAGCTCGGGGCTGGCCCGGTAGTAGGAGGCGAGCGGCAGGCAGAAGGCCAGGGCGGCCACGCCGAGCCCGCTCGAGGCCCCGGCCGCCAGATAGAGCCCGGCCGCTCCCGAATGTGTCATTGAAGTCCTGTCCATCCGCGCCTTTCCATAGCCCGCGCCGGCCCCAGGAACAAGGCCCCGGCCTGAGCCGGGGCCTTGAGTGGCGAGAGAGAAGGCTTGGGTGGGTTGTGGGGGGTCGGAGACCTTCAACTCTGCTTACGCTTGGACATCCGGTCCTACGGGCCACTTTTGGGGGTCCGATTCTACTCCGCGTGCCTCGCGACAAGATCAAGAGGCACATCCGGGTTCTGGTCGTAACATATGAGGCCGCAGCGCAGGCAGCGCCCGGCTTCGACCAGGGCCTCGTCCTCGGTGAGGGCGCCCTCCACCTCGTTGAAGGTGCAGTTGCGGTCGTCGCCGTGGCACAGGTGGGGCATGTGGGCCCGCTGGATGGGAACGACCCGGTCCACCATCTTGAACAGGGTGAGCGGGATCATCTCGCGTTGGAGATTGGCCGGTATGGGGATCACGCCCTGGGTAAGGTGATAATGGATGGAGCGCGCCGCCTTGCGCCCAGCGCCGATGGCGGAGATGACCAGATCAGGGCCGGTGAAGACGTCGCCGCCGGTGAACACGTCGGGCACGGCGGTCTGGAGCGTGTCGGGGTCGGCGGTGATGGTCTGCCAGCGGGTGAGGTCCAGGGTGCAGGCGTTGCTGTCCGGTTCGTAGAGGCAGGCCGTGTCCGGCTTCTGTCCGATGGCCGGGATGATGAGGTCCGCTTCGAGCAGGGTCTCGGAGCCCTGCACGGCAACGGGGCGGCGGCGGCCGGAGGCGTCGGGCTCGCCCAGGGCCATGGTCACGTACTCGATGTGGGAGGCGCGGCCGTCCTCCCCGGCAACCACCTTGGTGGGGGCGGCCAGGAACAGGAACTTCACGTTTTCCTCCTCGGCTCCCACGATCTCCTCGGGGTTGGCTGGCATCTCCTTCTTGGTGCGGCGGTACATGATGGTCACGTCAGCGCCCAGGCGGATGCTGGTGCGCGCGGCGTCGATGGCGGTGTTGCCGCCGCCCACCACGATGACCTTTTTGCCCTTCAGGTCCTCGCCCTTGCCAAGCATGTGGGTTGTGAGGAACGCGATGCCGTCCATGACGCCCGGCATGTCCTCGCCGGGGACGCCCATGGGGTTGCACTGCCATGCGCCGATGCCCATGAAGAAGGCCTCGAAGCCCTCCTCGCGCAGGGACTCGACGGTGAAGTCCACGCCCAGGCGCGTGTTCAGCCTGGCCTCCACCCCCAGGTCCAGGATGCCCTGGATTTCCCAGTCGAGGATGGCCTTGGGCAGGCGGTATTCGGGGATGCCGTAGCGCATCTGGCCGCCCAGGGCGGGCATGGCCTCGAAGATGGTGGGGCTGTGTCCCAGGCGGCGCAGGAAGAAGGCGCAGGACAGGCCCGCCGGGCCGCCGCCGATGATGGCCACCTTGCGGCCGGTCTCTGGGGCGCAGGCGATGGGCAGGTGCACGCCCTGGTTGTATTCCCAATCCGCCACGAAGCGCTTGAGCATGTTGATGCCCACGGATTCGTCCACATGCTGGCGGCGGCACTGTGTCTCGCAGGGACGCGGGCAGACGCGGCCGCAGGCCAGCAGGAAGGGGTTGCGCTCCCGGATGGTCTCGATGGCCCCGGCGTAGTCGCCCTGGGTGATCTGCTCGATGTAGCGCTGGATGTTGATCTGGCCCGGGCACTTCTGGCGGCAGGGGGCCAGGCAGTCCGTGGTTTCATTCAGGTGGAGCAAGCGGCTGGACATGCCGTGGATGGCGATGACGTTGCGCGGGCAGGCCTCCACGCATTTGCCGCAGGCCTTGCAAGTGTCGGGGTCGATGACGGGCAGTCCATTGGGACCCATTCGTATGGCGTCGAAAGGGCAGGCCTGCACGCAGGATCCCAGGCCAAGGCAGCCCTGCTGGCAGGTGGTGGAGCCGCTGTAGAACAGGTGCATGGCCTGGCAGTTGGTGGCTCCCTCGTAGTGGTAGTCCTTTTCGGCGCGGACGCCGCCGGTGCAGTCGCGGGTGGCGCACTGGGACTCGCGCACCTCCACGGCCATGCCCATGATGGCGGCCACTTCGGCGGCGGTTTCATCGCCGCCCACGATGCACACGCCCGTGCCGGCCTTCCCGGCCACCACGGCCGCGGCCGCCCCCGAGCACCCGGCGTAGCCGCAGCCGCCGCAGTTGGCGCCGGGCAGCACGCCCTCGACCTGGGCGATGCGGGGGTCCTCCTTGACGTAGAGAAGGCGGGACGCCACCGCGAGCAAGGCCGCGGCCGCGAATCCCAGGCCGGTGAGAACAAGGATCGGTGTCAGCATGTCTTGTATCCTCTGATTCCCTGCGTTCGGTTAGATCATGCCTTTGAAGGCGAAGAACGCCAGGGACATGATGCCGCCCATGACAAGGCCCATGGGCACGCCGCGCATGGCCCTGGGCAGCCTGCTCACCTCGAGCTTCTCGCGGATGGAGGCGAGCAGCACCAGGGCCACCATGAAGCCCGCGCCCGTGAAGGTGGAGAACATGAAGGTCTTGAACAGGCCGTACTGCTCGCGTTGGCAGATGATGGCCACGCCCAGCACCGCGCAGTTGGTGGTGATGAGCGGCAGGAAGATGCCGAGCGCCTGGTAGAGCGGCGGCAGCGCCTTCTTCAGGAACATCTCCACGAACTGCACCAGGGCCGCGATGACCAGGATGAAGGTAAGGGTCTGCAGGTAGGCGATGCCGAAGGGGTCGAGCAGGTAGCGTTGCACGGCCCACGTGATGACAGCCGCCAGGGTGGTGACGAAAACTACCGCGCCGCCCATGCCCATGGCCACCCCGATGTTTTTGGACGTGCCCACGAAGGGGCAGTTGCCCAGGTACTGGGCCAGGACGATGTTGTTGATGAAGATGGCAGATATGAAGAGCAACAGGTATTCCTGCATGGCGTTGACCTCCAGCTATCCTTTGGCCTGGCCGCAGGCGCCGCAGGATTTGCAGTCGTGGCCGGGGTTTTCGATGAGCGCCAGGCCCTTGCGGCGGCGCGACAGGTTGGTGCCCCAGTTCATCAGCGCCAGCAGAATACCCAGGCACACGAACGCGCCCGGGGCTTCCACCATGAAGCTGAAAGGCTCGAAACCGGCGGGAGTCAGTTTCACCCCGAAAAGGGTGCCAAGGCCAAGGAACTCCCGCAGACCTCCCAGGAAGGTGAGTGAAAAGGTGTAGCCCAGGCCGATGCCCAGGCCGTCCGCCACCGAGAGCAGTGGGCCGTTCTTGGAGGCGAAGGCCTCGGCGCGGCCCAGGATGATGCAGTTGACCACGATGAGGGGCACGAAGATGCCGAGCGCCTGATAGAGCGGGTAGGCGTATGCCTGCATCAAAAGTTCGACAGCCACCACCAGCGTGGCCGCGATGACGATGAAGCAGGCGATGCGCACCTTGCCCGGAATGATGTTTCTCACCAGCGAAACCAGCAGGTTGGACAGTGCCAGCACGAAGATGACAGCCGCGCCCATGCCCAGGCCGTTGTCCGCCGACTTGGTGACTGCCAGCGTGGGGCACAGGCCGAGCACCAGCTTGAAAGGAGGCAGGTCCTTCCAGAGGCCCTTGACGAATTCTTTCCACAAGCGGTTCATGACCTCTCCTTATCCGGCGGAAAACTCTTTGAGGATCTGGGGCTTGAGCGCCTTGTACAGCCCGGCCGCCTCGGAGACGGCGTTGGTCACGCCAGAGGAGGAGACCGTGGCACCCGCGATTCCATCTATGTCGCCTCCGGCGGAGCGCAAAGCGATCTTGTCCAGGGAGTGCTTCTGGAACTTCCTGGCGAAGGCCGGCTCGGCCGCGCGCGAGCCGAGCCCCGGCGTCTCCTTGGAGGTTGTTATGCCGATGGTGAGCACGGTGTCGGAACCAACGTCGAAGCCGGTGACGACCCCCAGGTCGCCGCCGTAGCCCTTGCCCATCACTTCGAAGGCAACCGCGTAGAGCTTGCCGCCCTTCTTGGCCGGGAAGACCATGACGGTCTTGCCGTCCGGGCCCGCCACCTTCTTGCGTTCCTTGACCGGGTCGTTCTCGCATCCGGCAAGCACCTGCTTAAGCACCGGGCTCTGCACGTACTTGAGCACCTGCTCCTCGATGGGCACGGCCGTGGCCTGCTTGAGTCCGGCCAGAGTGAGTCCGGAAAGCCCCGTTATCACGGAGAGCACGATTATCATCTTGGCGATTTCGTTCATGTCAGCTGACTCCGAAAGGTTTGGGGCGGATCTTGTCGCACAGGGGGGCTATCAGGTTGGCCAGGAGGATGGCGAAGGGCACGCCGTCGCTGTAGACCCCGTAGAACCTGATGAGCATGAGCAGGACGCCCGCGGTCAGGCCGAAGATCACCATGGGGATGAGCCTGCTCGGCGAGGACGAGCCGTCCGTGGCCAGGAAGAAGGCCCCGAAGACAGTGCCGCCCGCCAGCAGGTGGAAAAGCGGCGAGGCGCTTTCGGCGGGGTAGGCCGCCTTAAGCACCAGGGCGCTGGCCAGAACGCCGCCCAGCATGGCTGCCGGTATGGCCCAGTGGATCCAGCGCGTGGCCACCAGGTAGATGCCTCCTGCCAGGAGCGCCCATACCTGGATGTCGCCCAGACCGCCCAGCTGGTTGCCCAGCAGCAGGTCGAGCGGGCTGGCCTTGGCCACCGAGCCCGGTCCCAGGAGTTTCAGGTTGGTGAGAAGGTCATCCAGCGGGAAGGCAAGCATGGAGGCGTCCGGGCTCAGGTGCAGCGGCCAGGATAGCCTGCATACCGCCCATCCCAGGGCGGGGGCGCAGATGGGGCTCGCGCCCAGGCCTCCAAAGATCATCTTGCCCAGCGCCACGGTGATGGCGCTTCCCATGGCCACCAGCCACCAGGGGGCGGAGGCGGGCAGCAGGAAGGCGAAAAGAAGCCCGGCGGTCAGGCCGCTCAGGTCGTCCACGGCGGTTGGGCGTTCCATCATCCGGGCGCAGACCAGCTCGGTGACGACCGCCACGGAACAGGCCAGGGCCATGACGCGCAGCGCCGGATACCCGAACGTGACCGCCGCGCACACCGCTGCGGGGAGCAGCGCCACCAGCATCTGGAGATAGTGGCCCTTGACGGTCCTGCCGCAGTGCGCGTGGGGAGGGCAGGAAACGGTGAGAACCGGTGAAAGTACGAAACGCATGTCGTGACCCTTCTAGACCGCCTCGCGGCGAGCCAGTTCAAGTTTCCGCTTGGAGAGACGGATGTATTGCAGCAGCGGGCGGCGAGAGATGCAGTGGTAACCGCACACGCCGCATTCGAAGCACGCGTCCACGTATTCCAGCTCGGCCTTGTCGTGGTGGCCGAACTCGGAATAGCGGGAGATCATGCAGGGATCGATGCGGGCTGGACAACGCCGGATGCACTCGCCGCAACCCACGCAGTCGCTGTCCTCGACAGGCGGGTACGCTCCTTTTCGTATAACCGTGACGGCGTAGGTCCCCTTGGGGATGCCGAAGGCCAGGCTCTTCACCGCCTCGCCTCGCAAGCCGCCTCCCAGGATGACCCTGTCGCCGGAGGAGACGGCGATGCCGGCCTTGTCGAGCACCATGCCCACCGGCGCGCCAACAGGGACCCGGTAGAGCCTTCCCTCGCATTCGACCACCAGGTCGGTAAGCGCCCTTCCGGACTCGGCGATGCGGCCGAGTTCGGCCAGGTCCGTGATGGAGAGCACGGCCACCCCGGCGGGGTTCTCCTTGCCCGTGAGGGTTTTGACCACCATGGGGCCGAGAGTGGCAGGGTATGCCGCGCCGGCCAGGACGGGCTCGCAGCCGGGCAGGCTTCCCGCGAGCGTCGAGGGTCCGGCCAGTACGATCCGTCCGGGCGAAAGGGCTTCCACTGCCGACTTGAGTCCCGCCTCGAGAGTCGCTTGCATGTCCCGGAGCATGGCGGAAGCGACGCTGACGCCGGGCTCGGGTTCATAGGCGTTCACCACAAGCAGTTCGGTCGTCTCCGGGGCGAGGATGGCCTTGCCCAGCCTGCCGAGCCTTTCGCGAGGGCCGGACGGTTCCGGGCGGCCGGGAAGCTCCGGAGCCTCGATCTTGGCCTGGCCCTTGGAACTGATCCGGACGACGTACCTGCCTGAGTCCACCACCACGCCATCGATGGGCGAGTGGGCGTCCGCGAGCCAAGGGGCCGCCGCCCGCGCCAGAATCTGTCCGGCGGAAACGGCCTGGCCGCGCTGGACCACGTGGTCCAGCATTGCAACCGGCACGAAGACCTCTTCGGGGGTCTCCACGGCCTCGATGCGGCCGGTCATTGAAGTCTCAGTCATGATTGGTACCGCCTCGCTTTATTTCCTGTGACAGGCCTTGCATTCGCTGCTCTTGAACGGCCCCTTGCCCTCTTTCTTGTGGCAGTCCATGCACTGCATGTGGAAGGCGTTGGTGCGCATGGGGATGATTTCCTTGTCCTGATTGGTGTGGCAGGTCGCGCAGGGGGTGTAGTTGCCCTCGTAGGTCTTCATGTCCTGCTTGCCGTGGCAGAAGCCGCAGCCCTTCATGTCCTGCGAGAGGGTGTCCTCATGGCAGGACGAGCACTTGGCGTGAGCTGCTTTGGCCAGGTCCGGGCGGGCCTTGACGCCGCTGCCCGGGTGGCAGGACGAACACTTGTGCGGCCGGGGTTCGATCTTGGGGTCGTGATGGCAGGTCTGGCAGTCCTTGCCGGTGTGCTGCTGGTGCTTGTCGTGATTCCACGTGAGCTTCTTGAACTCAGTGTGGTGACAGGCGGCGCATGATTCCCGGTCAGAGAAGTCCTTCACGTGGTTTTCCAGGTACTTCTTATCGAATGCCTTGGGGTGGCAGGCGCCGCAGTCCCTGGGAGGCTTGCCGGTTGGATTGGGCTCATGATGGCATTTCTTGCACTCCACGCCGTAATCCTTGGCGTGTTTGGAGTGCGTGAAAACGACCCTTCCCGCGCCATTCTCGAACTTCGTCCTGTGAGGGACGGCCTCCGATTTGGCGGGGATCAGGTAGCCGACGGCCGCGATGACCGCCAAGGCGGCGGTCGTTACGGCAATGGGTACGAATTTTTTTGACAACCGCATTGATTACCAGCTCCGCTCAGGGTGAAAGGATAAATGACGGGTATGGTTTCCTCCGCCGGTCCGTCCGGAGGAGGGTAGAGCCTTGTCCATGGGCGTCCAGGCGACCGGGGGAGCCCGTGTGGCATGCAGGGTATGAAAGCGGCGTCCCGCGGTCATGCCCCGGTGTGGCGGATGCCACGTTTTTGTGTGTCGCTCATCCTAATCGATGAGGGACCGCCACGTCAAGGCCACCTCCGGGGTATCCGGAAATGCACCCAGTGGGAGGCCGGGGTTTCTTCCCGAAGGGCAAGATGCATGCCAATTAGCGGATTTGTTTGTGAAATACAGGATGATTCGAGATTTCGGCTTGTTAGGCGAGAAACTGGACCTCCTTGGTATGTAATGGTCGGACATGGTGGGGCGATAGATATGTGGTGTGGCGACACATAAGTGTGGCGCTGCCACACATATTTCGAGCGAAAAAATTTTACCATGCCGAAGCCGCCTCCAGGCGTCCTTCTTCATCTCGCCAGACCGCGGTCCGGCCTCGCGCGGGGCAAGGCGATATCGCGCTGACGCCGGTCATTTCCTTGGTTGTTGACAGCCAGCCTCCGGCGAACGTATGCGCCTTCTTTCACATGACCCACCAGGAGCGCGAAATGAACAAAACCGTCCATTACATCATCGGCGACGGCATCGGCCCCGAGGTCTTCGCCGCTGCCCGTCCCGTCATCGACGCGGCCGTCTCCAAAGCCTACGGCGACTCCCGCAGGTTCGAATGGAGCGAGCTGCTCGCCGGCGAGAAAGCTTTCAAGGAAACCGGCAACTACCTGCCCCAGGAGACCCTGGACACCCTGGCCAAGGCCGAGCTGGCCATGAAGGGCCCCCTGGGCACCCCGGTGGGCGGCGGCATCCGCAGCCTGAACGTCACCATGCGCCAGGTGCTGGACCTCTACGCCTGCATCCGGCCTATCAAGTATTTCAAGGGTATCGAGTCCCCGGTGAAGCGCCCGGACCTGGTGGACATGATCGTCTTCCGCGAGAACACCGAGGACGTCTACGCTGGCATTGAGTGGGCCTCCGGCACCGAAGAAGCCAAGCGCCTGATCGAGTTTTTGGCCTCCATGGGCAAGAAGGTGGACGAGACCGCGGGCATCGGCATCAAGCCCATGACCCCGAACGGCTCCAAGCGCCTGATCCGCAAGGCCATCCAGCACGCCATCGCCCAGAAGAAGGAGAGCGTGACCCTTGTCCACAAGGGCAACATCATGAAGTTCACCGAGGGCGCTTTCCGCGCCTGGGGCTACGAGATGGCCGCCGAAGAGTTCGCGGACACAGTCATGACCGAGCAGCAGGCCAAGGAAGGCGGAACCAAACCAGTCATCCTGAAGGACCGCATCGCCGACGCCATGTTCCAGGAAGTGCTCATCCGCCCCGAGCAGTATTCGGTGATCGCCACCACCAACCTGAACGGCGACTACATCTCCGACGCCCTGGCCGCCCAGGTGGGCGGGCTTGGCTTGGCTCCCGGCGTCAACATGAGCGAGAAGCTGGCCTTCTTCGAGGCCACGCACGGCACCGCGCCCACCATCGCCGGCATGGACAAGGCCAACCCCGGCAGCCTGGTGCTCTGCGGCGCCATGATGTGCGAGCACCTCGGCTGGTTAGAGGCCGCCAAGCTCATCCACGGCGCCATGGACAAGGTCATCAGCGACAAGACAGTCACCGTGGACCTGGCCAGCCAGATCCCCGGCAGCAAGACCGTGGGCTGCACCGCCTTCGGCGAACTGCTGCAGAAGAATCTGTAGCGGCTGCCGCCCGGCCTTCCGGGACCTGACGATGATGCACGAGCCCCCGCGCCGCGGGGGCTTTTTGCGGCCGTGTGCTCATTGTGCCGTCGTAGGGTGTGCCCGGGCAATCCGAAGCGCGGGGCATGGCGAAGCCGGTGCGGAGTGTCAGGGTAGAACAGGACCGGCGGGCAAAAAAAAGACCCGGCTTGGCCGGGTCTTGGTCGGTCGCGTCGCGGAGCCGGCCTCAGCGAGGCCCCGCTCCTCTCATGCAGGAACGCAGCATCAACTCCTGAAGTATGATGCGCTCGTATTCCATGGAACTGACCGGAAAGGACATGGCCTGCTCGATCATGGGCCTGTCGAGCAGTTGGGCTTCCTCCCAGAAGTCGAGCAGTTCGTCGTCAGCAAGAGTTTTCACCTGGTCTTCCAGGGGGTATTGGTCCATCTCCGGAAAATACTGTCCCATAAGCTCGGCATGCCTCCGCCGGTAGTCACCGGCCCCTACATCCTTAAACGACAATGGATTTTTTGCAAGTGCCCCCTGGAGGCCAGCCTTAGGAGGCTCCCGTCAAAACGTTGTTGCCAGTATCTTGAAATATGATTACGGGTAAGACCTGGATTGTCCTTCCGGAACCAAACGCTCGAAGGACGTAAACCACCGACCCCCTCTCCGGGAGGTATCTGATGGACGAGGCGCTCAAGAAGCAAGACGCTGAACTCATGCAGCTGGTGACTTTCAGCATCGGTGAAGAGGAATTCGGCGTCGATATTCTCAAGGTGCAGGAAATCATCCGGATGATGGAGATCACCAAGGTTCCGCGCGCCCCCGAGTTCGTCGAGGGCGTGATCAACCTGCGCGGCAAGGTCATTCCCATCATCGATCTTCGCAGGCGTTTCGGATTGTCCGCCAGAGGGCACGACAAGCATACCCGCATCATCGTAATCGAAATAAACAACATGATCGTCGGGTTCGTGGTGGACTCCGTGTCCGAGGTGCTGCGAATCCCCTTCAGCACCGTGGAGCCGCCGCCGCCCGTGGTGTCCGGCATGGAGTCCGAATACATAAGCGGCGTCGGCAAGCTGGAGGACAGGCTTCTCATCCTCCTGGACCTGGACAAGCTTCTTTCTCACGAAGAGGCCCAGTCCCTGGTCGGAGTCTAAGCCGCAACCCTAAAATCCGCGTTCCGGCCGCCGGGCTTTCAAGGCCCGGCGGCTTTTCGCCGTCAGGCCCATGTCACGTCCCTCAAGCCCGATCCAGGAAATCCTCGCCGGGAAGACCCAGTCCCTGAGCTTTTACAAGAGCGGGCCCGGCTCCATTGTCAGCCTTTGCCGCGAGCTGTCGGCCAAAGGCCGTATAACCGTGGTGATCGCACCCGGCGCGGCAGTCATGGCCGAACTGACCGCGCTCCTCCATCTCTATTTCCCCAAGGAGGAAGCCTCGCCGGACAAACCCGGCTGGACCGCGCTGCCTTCCTACACGCCAGGGCTGCCGGGGCAGGCCCTCTGGGCCAGGCGGTGGGCGTTCCTTCACGCGTGCGCCGAGGCCCGCCCGGGCTCCATCCTCTGCCTCGCCGCCGACAACCTGCTGCCCAAGTGGCCGCCCAAGGCCGCCCTGGAGCACAACATCCTGGAAATCCGGGCGGGCGAGGAGCTTTCGCCCGAGCTGATACTGGAGCAGGCGTCCGCCTGGGGCTACCGCCGCGTGGGCATGGTGTCCGCTCCGGGCGATCTGGCCTTGCGCGGCGATCTCTTGGACATCCATCCGCCCGGCCTGGACCACCCCGTCCGGCTGGAATTCTTCGGCGACACCCTGGAGAGCATCAGGGCCTTCGACGCCAACTCGCAGCGTTCGCTGGCGGAGATGCCGGATGTATCCATCCTTCCGGTGGCTCCGGCCATACTCGCCGAGCCATTCCTTGACGCCGCGCGATCGGTCTGGGCCAAACTCGCCCAGACCGGGGAACTCAGCAGGGCCGCCCAGGCGCACCTGGAGGACATGCTTGTAAAGGGCGAGGGTTACATCTGGCCCGGCCTCTACTACGACAATCCGGCCACCCTGGAAAGCTGGCTGCCCCCGGACGCAGTGTACGTCCTGGCCCAGTCTTCGAGCCTGCGCCCCCGCCTGGAGGAGCAGGAGTTCGCCTGGGTGAACGAATTGGAAAAGCTTTCGGGCGCGCAGGGATTCCCTTGGCCCCGCCATCAGGTGATCTGGCCGGAGGCCATGGCCCGGCGCGCCTGGCGCGACAAGCCCCAGATGGTCTTCGAGGACCTGGTCATCGGCCACGAGAAGCATGGCATCGACCTTCCCGAGCGCAGGATCGAGAGCTTCCAAGACCTCTTCTGGCGTCCCGACGAGGGGCGCAGACCCTGGAGCACGCTGGTGGCGGCCATGAGGCAGTGGGAGGAGGAGCGCCGGCAGGTGCTGCTGTCCTTCCACTCCGCCCAGTCCAGGCGCAAGTTCCAGAAGCTCGCCGAGCACGAGGGCATCAGCCTCTCCACGGAAGCCCCCTCGGGCAAGCCGGGCCTTCATGCGCTGGTGTCTCCTCTCAGGCGGGGCATGGAGCTTGGCTGGAACAACTGCCTCATCCTGCCCGAGGACGTGCTTCAGCCGGGAGCCGCCAAGGCCGCCCGGCCCAGGCCGGAGAAGGGCTTCAAGGGGCTCGCCGCCTTCGACGACGTCAACCCCGGCGACCTGCTGGTCCACCGCGACTACGGGCTTGCCCGCTTCGAGGGGCTCTCGCGCCTCTCCGTGGACCAGGCCGCCAACGATTACCTGCTGCTTCTCTTCGACGGAGGCGACAAGCTTTACCTGCCGGTGGACCGGCTGAGCCTCGTCCAGCGTTACAAGGGCCCCGAGGGTACCGACCCTTCGCTGGACCGCCTGGGCGGCACGCGCTGGAAGACCAGCAGGGAAAAGGCCAGAAAGGCCATCGAGAGGATCGCCCAGGACCTCGTGGAGATGTACGCTTACCGCCGCGTGGCCAAGGGGTACGCCTACGGCCCGGTCAGCGAACTCTACTGGGAGTTCGAGGCCACCTTCGGCTTCGAGGAGACCCCGGACCAGGAGAAGGCCATAAACGAGGTCCTGGCCGACATGGAGCGTCCCGAGCCCATGGACCGCCTCGTCTGCGGCGACGTGGGCTTCGGCAAGACAGAGGTGGCCATGCGGGCCGCGTTCCGCGCCGTGCTGGACGGCAAGCAGGTGGCGCTTCTTTGCCCCACCACGGTGCTGGCCGAGCAGCACTACCAGAATTTCACCAGGCGGCTCGAGGGCTTCCCGGTCAATGTTGGCATGCTCTCGCGCTTCGTGCCCCCGAAGCGGGCCAAGATGGTCACGGAGGCGGCTGCCAAGGGAGAGCTGGACATCCTCATCGGCACCCACCGCCTGCTCTCAAAGGACGTGAGTTTCCCCCGTCTTGGCCTGATCATTCTGGACGAGGAGCAGCGCTTCGGGGTCAAGCACAAGGAGAAGCTCAAGACCCTCAAGAAGAACGTGGACGCCCTGACGCTCACGGCCACGCCCATTCCGCGCACGCTCCAGCTCTCGCTCTCGGGCATACGCGGCCTCTCGGTCATGGAGACCCCGCCGGTGGACCGCAAGGCGGTGGAGACCGCGCTGGTGGGCCGCGACGAGAAGATGCTGGCCAACATCGTCGCCCGGGAACTGGAGCGGCAAGGCCAGGTGTTCTGGGTGCACAACCGGGTGCAGAGCCTGGCCCAGGTGGCTGACTTCGTTCGCAAGATCGCTCCCGGCGCGCGCATCGGCATGGCCCACGGCCAGATGAACGAGAAGGAACTCGAGGAGTCCATGCACAAGTTCTGGCACGGCGAGATAGACGTGCTCGTGTGTACGGCCATCATCGAATCCGGGCTTGATTTCCCGCGTGCCAATACTCTCGTGGTGGACAACGCCCAGATGTTCGGCCTGGGTCAGCTCTACCAGTTGCGCGGCCGCGTGGGGCGCTCCGAGCGCCAGGCCTACGCCTACTTCGTCGTTCCCTCCGCGGACCACGTGCCGGAGTTGGCCCGAAAGCGCCTTCAGGTGATACTGGACATGGACTATCTTGGAGCGGGGTTCCAGATAGCCATGGAGGACCTTCGTCTTCGCGGCGCTGGCAACATCCTGGGCGAGGCCCAGTCCGGCCACATCGCCAAGATCGGGCTGGACCTTTTCCTGGAAATGCTCGACGAGGAAGTGCGCCGGGTGAAGGGTGAGCCGCCCAGCCAGGAAGTGGAGACCGAACTCAACCTGAGCATACCCGCCCGCATCCCGGAGACGTACGTGCCGGACTCCAAGGAACGCCTGCGGCTTTACAAGAACCTTACCTCGTCGCACACGGAGGCTAAGCTCGCGGAAGCTCTGGCCGACCTCAAGGACCGCTACGGCCACGCCCCGGAGGAGGTTGACAACTTCGCCGCCGTTCTGGACCTCAAGCGCGTGCTGACCAGGCTCGGCGTCCGGCGGGCCGACGTTCACGCCTCCAAAGTGTCATTGACCTGGGACGAGAAGGCCCAAGCTGTAAGCCCCGAGGCGCTCATCGAATGGCTCGCGCCGAGAAGCGCGGCCGCCAGGCTGATCCCGCCCTCGAAACTCGAACTCAGGCTCCAGCAGGGCGTCCCACTCAGGGAAGCCCTGGCCGGGGCCTGCGCCGAACTGGCCAAACTGGTATGAGAACGATCATTCTGACAGCCCTGCTGCTCCTCTCGCTCGGCCTGGCCGCCTGCGACCAGGAACCCAAGGAGCGGGGCGTGGCCGCCCGCGTCAACGGCAAGGCCATATCAGTGAAACTGCTGGAGTTCTCGCATGGGCTCAAGCTGTCCGCGCCTCCCATCACATCGGGAGATGTCCTCGCCGTGCTCAAGGCGGAGTACGGGCAGGCCCTGGCCGGGCTCATCGCCGAGGAGTTGGTGGCCCAGGAGCTCGCCAGACGCGGGCTGGAAGTGACCGAAGCCGAGCTGAGGCAGGCCGGGACAGCCGTCCGGGAGGGCTATCCCGGCAAGGCTTTCGAGGAGATGCTCTCCGAGGAAGGCGTCGACCAGGAGTTATGGCTGGCCAGGCTCCGCGCCAGGCTCGCCCTGGACAAGTTCACCGCCCGGGTGCTCAGGCCCCGGGTGTCAATCAATTCCGAGGAAGTGCAGCGCTATTACAAGGAGCACGCCCAGGAGTTCGCCCAGCCGGAGAGCGTGAAGTTCATCCGCGTTGAGTCCAAGACCCCCGAGGCTCTGAACCGCGCGCTGGAAGAGGCCGGGAAAACAAAGGACCCGGCAAACCTCCTGAGCGTCTTCGACGACGTCTCGATGCAGACGCAGGCGTCCCCCGAGGAAGCGCTCCCCCGCGAGTGGCGGACTCTTCTGCGCGGGCTCGCCCCTGGCCAGGCCAGCCAGCCCGCCAAGGGCGGCCTGGGCCATCAGGCCTTCATTCTGCTCGAGCGCGCTCCGGCCAAGGTGGAGGGACTCGTGCAGGTCTATCCGCTGGTGGAGAAGCGCCTCATCGAGGACAAGCTCTCGCGGGAGTTCACGGCCTGGCTCACCCAGGCGCTCAACACGTCGGTCATCGAGATAAGCCCGGGGCTCGTGCCGGAAAAAGCCAAATCATAATCCATACGCTTCGTTGCATCAATTAAAAAAAGGGAATACAAGAGCCTCGCCGCAAGGCCGGTCTCGTCAGTCCGCCAACCTGCCTCCATGGAGGATGCCATTGTCCGTTTTTTCCCGTTTCTTCGCAGCTTTCGTCCTGTCGATGGCCGTTAGCGCCCCTGCTTCCGGGGCGGAGATGGTGGTCGACAAGATCGTCGCCCAGGTCAACGGCGAGATCGTGACCCTGTTCGAACTCAACGAGAAGGTGCAGGCATATGTCGCCCAGGTAGAGAAACGGGCCTACAATCCCGCCGACCCCGCCTTGAAGGAGCTCAAGGAACGCATCCTCAAGACCATGATCGAAGACATCATGCTCAAGCAGGAAGCCGCCCGCATGAAGGTCCAGATATCCGACTCGGAAGTCGAGTCTCGCATCAGGGAGATCAGGGAGAAGGGCGGCTTGTCCGAGGCGCAGTTCGTCCAGCAGTTGAGGCTCGAGGGCATGACCCGCAAGCAGTTCGCCGAAGCCATCAAGAAGGACATCCTAAAGAAGCAGCTTCTCGGCTACATGGTCCAGCGCAAGGTGGTGGTCAGCGAGGAAGAGATCAAGCAGTACTTCGAGGCCAACAAATCCGGCCTGTCCGCCCCCAGGGCCGGCAGCCGCATCGGGCTCATCATGCTGACGAAGATGGACGAGGCCAAGGCGCTCCGGCAGAAGATTGCCTCCGGGCAGATCACCTTCGCCGATGCCGCGCGCAAGTTCTCCGTCGGACCCGGCGCGGAGCAGGGCGGTGACCTCGGCAAGGTTGAGATCAAGGATCTGGCCCCCGAGATGCGCACCGCGCTCCAGAACGTCAATCCCGGCGGCGTGAGCGAACCCGTCCTGCTCGACGGCAAGCCCGTCCTGCTGACAATCGCCGCGGAAAAGGAAGCCGCGCAGGCCCCTGCCCCGTCCGCCGGTCCCAGTCTCGATGCCGTGCGAGACGAGATTTACGAAAAGCTCTATCGCGAAAAGCTCGAAAAGCAGTTCACAGACTACATGGACCGGCTCCGGGCCAAGTCCGTCATCAAGGTCAACCTCTGATCCGTCTGACAAGGATGTACGATGACCCTTGAGGAAATGGGCGCATTGCTGCGCCAGGAACGTGAACGCCAGGGAATCCCCCTGGAGAAGGCCGCCGCGGACATAAAGATCAGCAAGAAATACCTGATCGCTCTGGAGGCAGGCCAGACTGGCGAGTTGCCCCATCCGGTCTACGCCAAGGGCTTCGTGAAGAACTACGCCCGCCTTCTCGGGCTCGATCCCGAGGAGATGGGCCAGGTTCTCGCCAACCACTACGCCGTGGATGACGACCACTTGAGGGATTTGCCCCGGTACGAGGGGCAGGACAGCGGACAGTCCATAAAGGAACGGAGAAGTACCCTTGCGTCCCAGGCGGGAAAGGGCGGTCTCCGGGGCGCTTTGCTCGTCGCGGTTCCGGTCGTGCTGGTTCTGGGCGGCCTCGCCTGGTTCATTTTCTTCTCCGGACTGGGGCAATGGCTGTCCCCCCAGGCGATCATGGATTTCGTGAAGACCAAGCTGGAGACGCAGGCTCCCGCTCCTGAGGCCCCCAAGCCGGCAATGCCGGCGGCCAAACCGGAAAGCCCGCCCCAGTCAGCCGCGCCCAAGGCCGAGGTCAAACCCGAGCAGCAGACTCCCGCCGCTCCCGCCCCTGCAGTTTCGGGCCCCACAGCCGAGCAGGCCGCCCCCGTCCAGCGAGACCTTTTGGCAACCGGTTCGGGGCCGGCCCAACCCACTGCCCCCGCCCAGCCCCAGGCCGAGCCAGTCATCACCCCCGAGAAACTGGCCAGCGAGGCCCAGTTCGCGGCCACGGGCAAGCAGGTGGTGGAAATCAACGCCAACCAGCCGGCCACCCTCGACGTCTCCACCGAGGACGGCCGCAGGCGGGCCTTCACACTGGTCAAGGGGCAGAGGCTGGCGCTTCGTTTCAACGAAAAGGTGGTCGTCCGTTTCCAGCAGGCCCCTGCCGTCTCCGTGAAGCTCAACGGCAAGGATTACCTCCTGGAGGGCGGCAAGGCCGACGGCAAGAGCATCACCTTCCCCTAGCTCCGATGGGGGGCCTGGCCTCGGCCGGGCCCAGGCCGCGGGTCCTCCCTCCCTTTGCATCTCTTTCAAGCATTCGCCCGCGGCACGCGAATCATTCTGCCCGGCCGTGTTCTTCCGTTTTCCGGAGGCGAACTGGAGGGCGTGTATGTGCCGATTCGTCTTGACCGTTGCCGCGCCCGCCAGGGACGCTCTTTCCTGAGAAGGAGTTAAAGGCGGAGTCGCTGGCCGCCCCGCCCTTGGTTGCCGCCCTGCCTGCCCACGTGCCGGGAAACGCCACGCACGGGGCTTGCTTTTTCCCCCTTAACCGGCAATTTTCCCGGTCCGGGACGAGCCGTGCCGCCTGGGGCGGGGGATCGATGGAATCCATTGAGAAAGCACTGGTGCTCAAGGTGGGCCGCTTCAAGGAGGTGGACGCCTGGGTGAGACTCTTTTCCGCGCGCAAGGGCGTGTTCAACGCCTTCGCCTTCGGCGGATCGGTCAGCCGCCGCCGCTTCCTTGGCTGCCTGGACCCCTTCAACCTTGTCAGCTTCAAGGTCAGGACGGACACTGCCAAGGGCTACACCTATCTGCTGGAAGGCTCGCTCGTTGCCTCGCACCCGAAGCTCAGGCAGGACGCCGAGCGGATGGGCATGGCGGTGAACTGCCTGAAATTCCTGGAGGCGGCCCATCTGGGTCCCTCCGGCAGCGAGGCCGCCTTCGGGCTCCTGATGGGAACCTTGGCCGCGTTGGAGCAGGGCGACGATCCGTCCCGGATGATCCCGCTTTTCTTCAGGGCGCGCATGGCCTTCGACCAGGGGTTCCAGCCCGACCTGTCCGCCTGCGCCCGCTGTGGGGCGGACCTTGAGTCCACGCCTTCGGCACAACTTCTGGTAGAGCAGGGAAAACTCCAGTGCGCTGCGTGCCGCCAGTGGATAAAGGGGGCCAACGTGCATCTCGGCCGCGAGTCGCTGGAGACGCTCCGGCGGATTTGTTCAACTCCGCCGGAAGACTGGGCCGCCATGAGCGTGCCTGCCCAGGCGCGGATGGAGTGCGGCCGCGCCATGGACATGTTCGTCGAATACCACCTGGGCTTGACCTGGGACCACGGCTCGTTTAGGCGCATCTGACGCCTTTTACTCCAGAGGAGTTGTCATGCACTTTCAAGACGTCATTCTCACCTTGCAGAGCTACTGGGCCAAGCAAGGCTGCCTGATCGTCCAGCCCTACGACCTGGAAGTGGGGGCGGGGACATTCAACCCCAGCACCTTCTTCCGCGTCATAGGCCCCGAGCCCTGGCGCGTGGCCTACGTGGAGCCCTCCCGCCGCCCCACCGACGGGCGCTACGGCGAGAACCCCAACCGCCTCCAGCACTATTACCAGTTCCAGGTGATCCTGAAGCCCTCCCCCGACAACGTGCAGGACCTCTACCTGGAGAGCCTGCGCGCCCTAGGCGTGCCCCCCGAGGCCCACGACATCCGCTTCGTGGAGGACGACTGGGAATCCCCCACCCTGGGCGCATCCGGCCTGGGCTGGGAGGTATGGCTCAACGGCATGGAGGTGACGCAGTTCACCTACTTCCAGCAGGTGGGCGGCATCGAGCTCTCGCCTGTCTCCGTGGAGATCACCTACGGCCTGGAGCGCATCTCCATGTACCTCCAGGAGAAGGAATCCGTTTACGACCTCTCCTGGAACGGCGAGGTCACCTACGGCCAGGTCCACCACCAGGGCGAGGTGGAGCACTCCAGATACAACTTCGAGCTGTCCGACGCGGACATGCTGCTTGGCTTCTTCAACTCCTGCGAGGCCGAGTGCAAGCGCCTGTGCGAGGCCGGGCTCCCCTGGCCCGCCTACGACTACTGCCTGCGCTGCTCGCACACCTTCAACATGCTCCAGGCGCGCGGGGCCATCTCCATCACCGAGCGCACCGGCTACATCGCCCGCGTGCGCGCCCTGGCCTCGTCCCTGGCCCGGCTCTACGCCGCCCAGCGCCAGGACATGGGTTATCCCCTCCTGAAAAGCTAAAGGACGCCATCCATGCCAGCCTTCTTATTGGAAATCGGCTTCGAGGAGATGCCCTCCCGCTTCCTGTCCGCCCTCACCGAGGAGCTGCGCCAGGTGCTCGCCGGGCTTCTGGAACAGAA
Source organism: Thermodesulfobacteriota bacterium (assembly GCA_049322415.1). GTDB lineage: Bacteria > Desulfobacterota > Desulfovibrionia > Desulfovibrionales > Desulfovibrionaceae > Fundidesulfovibrio. The sequence continues at coordinate 21,267 of JBMORI010000025.1, forward strand.
CAAGCTCGCCAGCGCGTCCGTCAAGACCTGGGCCACCCCGCGCCGCCTGACCGCGCTGGTGGAGGGCCTGGACGCCGAGCAGCGCCGCGAGGAGGAGGTGGTCACCGGGCCGCCGGTCAAGGCCGCCTACGACGCCTCCGGCAACCCCACCGCCGCCGCCCTGGGCTTCGCCAAGGGCCAGGGCGCGGACATGTCCCAGGTGTTCGCCGTGGACACGCCCAAGGGCCAGTACCTGGCCGTGCGCAAGACCACGGGAGGCGTGAAGGCGGCCGAGCTGCTGCCCGCCGTCTGCACCGCAGCCATCAAGGCCCTCAACTTCCCCAAGAAGATGCACTGGGGCAGCCTCGACTACACCTTCGGCCGTCCCATACGCTGGATCGTGGCCCTGCTGGACTCCGAGGTGATCCCCTTCGAGGTGGCCACCGTGCCTTCCGGCCGCTCCACCCGTGGGCATCGCGTCATGGGAGCGGGGCCGTGGGAGCTCAAAGGGGTCGATGACTATTTCCCCACCCTGGCCGAGAAGGCCAAGGTGGTGCTGGACCCGGCCGAACGCCGCGCGCTCATCGTCAAGCAGTGCGAGGAGGCCGCCGCCTCGGCCGGAGGCCGCCCCATAATCGGCGAGAGGCTCCTGGAGGAGGTCTGCGGGCTGGTCGAGTACCCGATGGTCATCCTGGGCAACTTCGACAAGCGCTACCTGGAACTGCCCAGGCAGGTGCTGCTCACCAGCATGGAGAGCCACCAGAAGAGCTTCGGCGTGGAGGACGCCAAGGGCGCGCTGCTGCCGCACTTCCTCACCACGTCCGGACTTGAGCCCACCGACGTCTCCCTGGTCCGCAAGGGCTGGGAGCGCGTGCTCAAGGCCCGCCTTGAGGACGCCCGCTTCTTCTGGGAGACCGACCTCGCCGCAAGCTTCGACAAGTGGCTGAAGAAGCTCGACAGCGTCACCTTCCTCGCTCCGCTCGGCTCCATGGGCGCCAAGACGCGCCGCGTGGAGGCCCTCTGCGGCAAGCTGGCAGAGCAGGTGAAGCCTGAGATCATGCTGGACCTCTGCCAGGCCGGAAGGCTCTGCAAGGCCGACCTGGTTTCCGAGATGGTGGGCGAGTTCGCGGAGCTCCAGGGCGTCATGGGCGGCGTCTACGCGCGCAAGAAGGGGGAGAGCGAGCAGGTGGCCCAGGCCGTCGCCGAGCAGTACATGCCCCTCGGTCCCGACAGCCCCGTGCCCCAGACCCTGGCCGGAGCCCTCCTGGCAGTGGCCGACAAGATCGACACCCTGGCCGGCTGCTTCGGGCTGGACATGGTCCCCACCGGCGCGGCCGATCCTTACGCCTTGCGCCGGCAGGCCCTGGGCATCTGCCGCACCGTGGTGGAGCACGGGCTGCGCATCGACCTGGAGAAGCTGGTGGAGCTGGCCTTCTCCGGCTACCAGGGCGTCGCCTGGAAGCTCGATCCGGCCGACGCGCGGGCCAAGCTCGTGGAGTTCTTCGGAGCGCGCCTGAAGGCCTGGTACCTGGGCAAGGGAGTGCGCCCGCAGGTGGTGGACGCGGCCATCGGGGCCGGTTTCTCCGATGTGTGGGCCCTGGACGCCCGCATGGCGGCGCTCGTGAAGTTCAGCGAGGGCCAAGGCTTCGACCAGGCCGTGTTGGCTTTCAAGCGCGCCTCCAACATCATCCGCAAGCAGGCCGCCGAGATGGACCTGAGCGGAATCGTGGACCGTTCCAAGCTGGCCGAGCCCGCCGAGGCTGCCCTGGCGGACATGCTGGAGTCCACGGCCGCCCGCTTCGAACAGCTGTGGGCCGGCGACGACTTCGACGCCCTGTTCGGGCTGCTGGGAGAGCTGCGCCCAGGTGTTGACGCCTTCTTCGACAACGTGATGGTCATGTGCGACGATCCGGTGCTGAAGGCGGCCAGGCTCAACCTGCTGAAATCGCTGGTGGACAGGCTGGGCAGGCTGGCCGACTTCGCCGCGTTGCAGGTGTAGGGGGCGCAAGGCCGCCGTGGGGGAAGCCTCAGGCGGCCCAAGGGCT
>JBMORI010000026.1:0-22794 GCA_049322415.1 Thermodesulfobacteriota bacterium
TCCGCGTGGCGGACACGCCCTTCCAGCTCTTGACGGGTTGTCAGTAGATGATAATATTCCTCCATGGCGTGGACGGTGAAGTTCTCGGGCAAGGCCGCGAAACAGGCGGGCAAGCTGCCTGCCCGCATACGCGAAAGGCTCGATGCGTTGCGCATGGAGATTGCGTTCGCCGGTCCCGTCCAGCCTGCAATGCCACATTTCGGCAGGCTCAAGGGCTGGCCAGGCGAGGCTTACCACTGCCATCTGAACAAGGGACGGCCCACTTACGTCGCCGTCTGGACAGTCGAGGACCGGGTCGTGCGTCTTGTGGAGGTGACATATGTTGGAACTCACGAGAAAGCCCCATACTGAAGGCTACGTGGAAGTCCGGGCCATCGTTCCCGAATCGAGGTACGCAGCCGTGGCGCGTGCCATCGAGCAGGCTGCGGAGCCCGATGTCCCGGGCGAGGACGTTTTTCCAGATTCCACTCCGGGCTCGCGCCTGCGCGGCGCTCGTGGCTTGAGGGAAATGACCCAGGCCCGGCTCGCGGAGTTGACCGGCGTGAGCGTGCCGAACATCTCGGCCATGGAGAACGGCCGCCGCCCCATCGGCAAGGCCATGGCCAGGAAGCTCGGCGAGGCGTTGGAGTTTTCGTACAAGGTTTTTTTGTAGGAATGATGAAGAGGAAGAACAAGATGCCTCCGGCGGCCAAAGGGACGGTGTCCCTTTGGAATCCCGTCCGGCTTCGCGTCGTGGTGACACCATGAAGACCCTGGGCATCGACTTCGGGCTCAAGCGAGTGGGGCTGGCCATGTCCGACCCTGCCGGGTCCATGGCCTTCCCCTACCGGACCGTCGAGCGCGCGGAAAAGGGCGGGCGCGACGCGTTGTTTGCGGAACTCGTGAGCATCGTCCAGTCCGAGTCCGTGGAGGCGGTCGTGGTGGGCTGGCCCGCCCCGGCGGAGGGACGCGACAGCCTCACCGCCCGGCAGGTGGCCAACTTCGCGGCCAGCCTTGCCCGGCGCGTTGCCGTTCCGGTCAGCCTCATGGACGAGACCCTCTCCAGCGAGGCAGCCCTCTCCGACCTTAGGGAGGCGGGCGTGCGCAAGTCCCGCCGGAAAGCCGTGCTGGACCAGCAGGCCGCCGTGCTGATACTGCGCTCCTACCTGGACGCGCCCGAAGCGGCGCTGCCGGTGGAGGCCACGTGGAACGCGGGGAACTCCGCCGAGAAGAACTGACCCGGACGCGAAGCTGCCGCCGGGGCAAGGCGGGTGGCCCCCCCGGCGGGCGCAGGGTTTAAGCCCTGCCGGATCTGGGCGGAGCCCAGCCGCCGGAGGCATCTTCCGTCTTTCCCAAGGATGACCCCATGCTCAAGCGCCTTCTGGCCCTCGTGGTCCTTCTCGTCCTGGCCGTGGCCGCTTACGCGGCCTGGCGCGGGCACCAGTTCCTGACCACCGCCCCGGAGACCCCCGGCCGCGACGTTACCGTGACCATCGAGCAGGGCATGGGCTTCGACCAGATCACCAGTCTGCTCTACAAGGAGGGGGTCATCACCGATCCCCTGGGCTTCAAGCTCCTGGCCCGGTATTCGGGGCAGGACGCCCGCCTCAAGGCGGGAGAGTACCTGCTCAACACCGGCAACACGCCGGGCAGGGTGCTGGACATGCTGGTGAGCGGCCAGGCCATACTCTACAAGGTGGCCGTGCCCGAGGGGCTTACTCTCAAGCAGATAGCCCGGCTCACCGAGCAGGCCGGGATGGGCTCGGCGGAGAGTTTCGAGAGGGCCGCGCGGGACAAGGAATTGCTCGCGAAATACGGCGTGCCCTCGGACAGCGCAGAGGGCTTCCTCTTCCCAGAGACCTACCATTTCACCAAAAAGCCCGGAAACGACGCCCGCCAGGTGACGGAGGCCATGCTGGCCCAGTTCCGCAAGGCGGCGGCCAAGGCCTGGCCCAAGGCCGTCCCGGAGGGCAGGGAGCTTTACGAGGCCGTGATCCTGGCCTCCATCGTGGAAAAGGAGACCGGCCAGAGCGGCGAGCGGGGCAAGATCGCCGGTGTCTTCGCTAACCGCCTGCGGCTGAAGATGCTCCTCCAGACGGACCCGACGATCATATACGGCCTGGGTGACAAGTTCACCGGCAATCTGAAGCGGTCGCACCTGGACGACCCCAAGAACCCCTACAACACCTACCAGCACCCCGGCCTGCCGCCGGGGCCCATCTGCAATCCCGGCCTGGAGGCCCTCAAGGCCGCCGCCAGCCCCGAAGCGCACGATTATCTGTACTTCGTCTCCAAAAACGACGGCACGCACCACTTTTCGAAGTCCCTGGACGAGCACAACTCGGCGGTGAACAGATACCAGCGCCGGGGGAAGTAGGAGGGCGCGCGGGCTTGCCGGAACGGGAGGCCCCCGCCTGGGAAGACAATGCCTTGCGAAGCGTCTTCGCGCCCTTGCGGCGTGGCGCGCGGCCGTATGGGAGAACGGATTGGCCGGCGGGAAGCTGCCTCGAGAGAGAGGGCCTCCTTCCGGCCAACGCGTCATTCCTGGGATTTATTGCCTCTGAGCCGCATATGAAGGAGGGGGTAGGGCCGTCCCGTCGAATCCACGGGCGATCTGGCAACTGTTTCGAATCCGCGGCGAAGATAAAACTCCACGGCTTTCGTGTTTTGCTCGTTTACATCCACTTCGCATGCCCCGGCCACATGAACGGCATGATGCAACAGACGAGTCCCGATTCCGCGCCCGAACATTTCGGGAGCGATAAAAAGCATCTCGATTTTCATTTCGCTTACGCCGAGAAAACCGGCTATGCGCGTGCCGTTTTCGCATGCCTTGAAAAGGTTGATGGCGTCAAAATATACATTTATTATTAGCGGCTTGAAATATTCAATGTCTGCATCTGATATGAAATGGTGTGTGCAACGTACGGATTTTTCCCACAATTCGATCATTTCATGGTGGTCACATTTGTTTGCTTGGCAGATGTCTATAGTCATGTACTGCTCTTTTTGATGTGTTGTGGCATTTCACCTGTATGGGCGATTGTGTTGTAGTTGATTGATGTATTTCCGGCAATGCCGCCCAGGTGGGCCGCATGGAGCTGAAAGCGAAGGATGCGGCGGCCGGAAGGGCACGCTAGCCGCCCAGGCGCTTGCGGCGGGCTCAGGTGGAAGTGATATCTTCATTCCTCGGGGCCCACCACCCCCTCGCGCCGGTGAGTCCTACTCCTGGCCGAGGATGCCTGTTGCTTCCCTGGAGGCAATGAATGTATCATGCCCGCGCAGCATTAGGCACGGGCCGGTTGTTCCCAGAGGTAGGGCCGGATTGGGAAAGCCTGCCTTGTTCAGTTGTTTCATCCCCATCCACCTGTCGTCCATGGTGCTTCCTGGAGAGTGACGTGCCGGATCGGAAGACTCCCGGTTCGCAAGAGCTTCGCCTGTTGTCCGAGGAGCTGACAAAGCTTGGTTTCAGTGAGCTGGCCAAGTGGGTCGGGGTTGTATTGTTCGCAAGAAACGTCGTGACCGCCTTTTCATCCATCGGGATAACGCAGAAGAAATCCATTCAGAGCCTGGTGCTGCAGGCCATATCGGAGCGGAGGAATTCGCCTGACGAGTATGTTGCCCTTGTCAGGCGCGTCGAGACGGTGCTCTCCGACAATGACGTCGCGGCGTCGATGCGTTCGCAACTGTCCTTGTACAAAAGCCAGTCTCTTTCCCTGGCCGAAACGGTAGTGGAGTTCCTGGTCACGTCCCTCGAGGCGGAACGCGGGCGAGATGCCGTCGTGAGGGACTTCGCGACGCAGGCCCTGGAGGTGCTGTCCAAAGCGGAGGACGTGGCCACACTGGCGCCTAGGATGCGGTCGCTGATCGAGTCCATGCTGAGCCATTACAAGGAAGAGGCCCACAAATGGCAGGCGCGCGCCAGGGCGCTCGAACGCGCGGTCAACGTGGACCCCCTCCTGGACGACCTGCACAACAGGCGCGCGCTCGACGCGCATCTGGACGGCGTGATCCGGGTGAGGAGGGAGACCGGCGCGCCGGTTTCCGTACTGATGATAGACATCGACGACTTCAAGAGAACCGTCAACGATGTCCACGGGCACAAGACAGGAGACGAGGTCCTGAAGGCCCTGGCGGGGATCATCGCCTCGCACGCCGAGAACAACGGCTTTTTCGCCGCTCGCTACGGCGGGGACGAGTTCGTGATGGTCTGCGGCCTGAACGCCGAGGAAGCCAGGGTCCACGCGGAGGCCATCCGTTTCGGCGTGCAGCGGCACGACTTCGGGGCCAAAGCCGGAGCGGGCGGCGGGGAGCCCTCCGCCGTGCGCTTCACCATCTCCGTTGGCGTGGCCGAGTACCACGGCTCCTGGAGCGCGGAGGAGTTCCTCCAGGCCGCCGACCAGGCCATGTTCCAGGTCAAGGGCAGGGGCAAGAACAACGTGTCTGTCTTTTGCGTCCAGGAGCCCGGCGCCGGGCAGCACTGAGAGGACCGCCCGGACCGTCCCGGCGGCTGCGGGAGGGCTGCCCTTCTCTCCCGGCCCGGCGGGAGCGCCGTCTTTTTTCCCTCTTCCCACTGGCGACGGCGCGCGAAATCCCGTATGGGTTCACCCAGAACCCTTCGAAGGAGACGCTTATGCGCATCGGTCTGGCCGGACTCGGCCGCATGGGAATGAACATGGTCCGCCGCCTTGTCCAGGGCGGCCACGAGGTCGTCGCCTACAACCGCACTCCCGCCAAGGTGGACGAGATCGCCAAGGAGGGGGCAATCCCGGCCTATACCCTTGCCGAGCTCGTCTCCAAGCTGCCAGCGCCGCGCGTGGTGTGGCTCATGCTGCCCGCCGGGGACGTCACCGAGGAGCACGTGGAGGAGCTGAAGCCCCTGCTCCAGAAGGGCGACATCCTGGTGGAAGGCGGCAACTCCCGCTTCACGGACGACATCCGCCGCGCCCCGGCACTGGCCGAACTCGGCGTCACCTACCTGGACGCGGGCGTGTCCGGCGGCATCTGGGGCCTCAAGGTGGGCTACTGCACCATGGTGGGAGGCCCCAGGGAGGCCTTCGAGCGCATCGAGCCCGTCCTGAAGACCCTGGCCCCGCCCGAGGGCTACCTGCACTGCGGCTCCACGGGGTCGGGCCACTACGTTAAGATGGTCCACAACGCCATCGAGTACGGCATGATGCAGGCCTACGCCGAGGGGTTCGCGCTGCTCGACGCCTGCCGCTACTCCCGGGAACTCGACTTCCAGAAGCTGTCGCACCTGTGGAACCAGGGCAGCGTCATCCGCTCCTGGCTTCTTGAGCTGGCCGAGGACATGTTCGCCAAGGACGCGCGCCTGGACGGCCTCAAAGCCTATGTGGACGACTCCGGGGAAGGACGCTGGAGCGTGCAGGAAGCCGTGGACAACGCCGTGCCCGCGCCGGTGCTGACGCTCGCCCTCATGGAGCGCTTCCGCTCGCGCAAGGAGAACGACTTCGGCGACCGCGTGCTGGCCGGGCTGCGCAACGAGTTCGGCGGGCACGCCGTGGTGAGGAAGGAGAAATAGCGGTGGCCCGTTTCGAGACTGATTTCGACGACGGCGAGTGCAGGATATCGGAGCGCCCGCACCCATGCGCCATCGTGATCTTCGGGGCGTCGGGGGACCTCTCGTCGCGCAAGCTCTTTCCGGCCCTGGCCCGGCTGTACGCCAACGGCGACCTGCCCGAGAACTTCGCCATCGTCGGCGCGGCCCGCACCTCCATGAACTCTGAGGAATTCAGGGAGAAGGTCCATGATTGGCTGAAGAAGTCAGGGGAACTCGCGACCATCGACTGGTCCGATTTCTCCTCGCGCGTGCATTACTTCTCCATGGAATACGCCGGGCTCGGCGGCTACCTGGAGCTGGCGCGTTTCATAGCCGGGGTGGAGGCCAGGCAGGAGCTTCCCGGCAACCGCATGTTCTATCTGGCCATTCCGCCCACGCTTTACGAGAGCGTCTCGGGCATGCTGGGCGCGGCCGGGCTCTCCGGCAAGCGCGTGGAGGAGACGTGGACCCGCATCGTGGTGGAGAAGCCCTTCGGACGAGACCTGGCGTCCGCCCGGGAGCTGGACGCGGCCATGCACCAGCACTTCAAGGAGGAGCAGATCTTCCGCATCGACCACTACCTGGCCAAGGAGACGGTGCAGAACGTGCTGCTGTTCCGCTTCGCCAACGCCGTGTTCGAGCCGGTGTGGAACCGCAACTTCGTGGACTATGTGTCCATAGTGGCCGCCGAGGAGCTGGGCGTGGAGCACCGCGCCGGGTATTACGAGGAAGCAGGGGTGCTCCGGGACATGTTCCAGAACCACATGATGCAGCTGCTCTCCCTGGCCGCCATGGAGCCGCCGTCGGTTTTCAGGGCGCGGGAGGTGCTCGACGAGAAGACCAAGCTCTTCAAGAGCCTGCGCCCCTTCGACCCGGAGAAGGGTTTTGGCCAGCTGGTGCTCGGGCAGTACGCGGCCAGCGAGGACGGCAGGCTCCCCGCCTACCGCGACGAGCCTGGAGTGGACAAGAATTCGGTCACGCCCACTTTCGCCATGCTCAAGACCTACGTGGACAACTGGCGCTGGCAGGGCGTGCCCTTTTACATATGCTCGGGCAAGCGGCTGGCCAAGAAGATCACCCGCATGGTGGTGCAGTTCAAGGAGGTGCCGCACTCCATCTACCGCGACATCGTGGGCGAACACATCATGGCCAACCGCCTCATCATGGAGGTCTACCCAAGCGAGAGCATCCACATGACCCTCCAGGCCAAGAAGTCGGGCGAGGGATTCTGCCTGCGCACGGCGTCCATGAGCTTCAACTTCAAGGAAGGGTTCACCGGGCCGCCCGTGGACTCCTACGAGAAGGTGCTGGTGGACTGCATGCTGGGCGATCACATGCTCTTCTGGCGTCAGGACGGCGTGGAGCTTGCCTGGAGCTACCTGACCCCGCTTCTGGAGATGTGCGGCCAGGCCGGGGAGATGGAGAAGAACCTCAACTTCTATCCGGCCGGCAGCTGGGGGCCGCGCGACGCCAAGATGGTCCACCTCAACTACCTCAAGGACGTGCTCATCCATGAACGCCGCAAAGCTTGAGGCATTCGCCGATCTGGAGGACGCGAGCCTCAGGGCTTCGAGCTTGACGGCAAGGGTCTGCCGGATGGCGATGCGCGAGAAAGGCCGCTTCGCCATCGCCCTTTCGGGCGGATCGACTCCGGGCCGCTACTTCGAGCTTCTGGCCGAAGAAGACCTTCCCTGGGTCTACGGCCACGTGTTCTGGGCCGACGAGAGGCTCGTCCCGCCGGATTCCCCTGACAGCAACTACCGTCTGGCCCGGGAGCGCCTGCTCTCCCGCGTCCCGATTCCGGAGGCGAACATCCATCCCATGCGGGGCGACGCTTCCGGGGCGGACCAGGCGGCCAGGGCCTACGAGGCCGGGCTGCGCTCCTTCTTCGGCGACGCCCCCCCCGAGTTCGACGCCCTGCACCTGGGCCTGGGCGGCGACGGGCACACGGCGTCGCTGTTTCCGGGCCAGCCGGCCCTGGAGGAGCGCGAGCGCTGGGTGGTTCCAGTGGAATACGCGGGCGCGTCGCCCCCCGTGCCGAGGCTCACCCTGACGCTGCCGGTGATCAACGCGGCGCGGCTGGCCTTATTCCTGGTGAACGGCAAGGACAAGGCCGCGCTGGCCAGGGAAATCGTCGAGGGCAGGGGGGAGGGATGCCCCGCCGCGCTGGTCAGGCCGCGCCTTACCCCGGTGTGGCTTGCGGGCGGCGCGGCCCCTTCGGGCGGACGGCGGCCGCTTGGGCTACTTGATCCGCGAGGGGCCTAGGTGTTGCGGGACGGCCGCCTGGATGTCGTCGGGGGTGCCGGGCCGCCCGTCCGGTCCGGCCGAGCGCACCGCGTCGGGAGGGCACCAGGAGCCGAAATGGCCGCATGAGAATTCCGATTGGTTGAGCAGATACGGGCTGCCGTATCCATCCCGCTTGAACTCCCCGGGGACAGGCGGGGCTTCCGCGCCGTGGGCGGAGGTCCAGATCGTCCCTAGGGCCCCGAGCCATCCCGAAGCGCAGGGGGAACCATCGGGCAGGCCCCGCAGGTCGCCCCCCCCCGCGCAGAGGCCTTCAAGGTCCCGTTGCCCGAGCAGGTCGTAGAGCAGGGCGTTTTGTCTGACCTTGGCCAGATAAGCCACGTGGGCCAGCTGTTTGAGGCGCAGGAGCGTTTCGGACGAGGCCTGCGCGGCGACGGCCTCCCCGGTCCGGGCGGGCAATCCTCTCAGGCCGGCCTCCCGCCAGCCCAGCCAGGCCGCCACGCAGAGCATCAAGGCCAGAGCGGCGGAGCCGGCGAGCCTCACACGCCTGAGCGCCGCCTTCTCCCGGCCTTGGATCCAGTCCTCCAGCGAGCCGCTCATGCCTCAAGCTGTTCCTTCACGCGGCACACGCCGCATTTGTCCAGGGAGGAGGGGAAGCCGCACGAGACGCACTCCTTGAGCGGCGGCGCGGACTGGGCCATGGCCTCGAAAGCGGGCTTGCCGTTTCTCAGGAAGTGCTCGTAGAACTGCATCTTCATGCCCGGGCTTCTCTCCTCCAGGTCGGCCAGGAGCTTCTTGTGTCCGGTGAAGCTCGCGCCGCCGGAGTAGGGGCAGGCCGCCAGCACGTGGTCGATGCCCTTGAAGAAGCACCACACTGCGGTTTCGTACTCGGTCAGGCGGCAAAGGGGCTTTATCTTCCTCACGAAGCGGCCCCCGGCGGGCATGACCGGCCCCTGCCCGGCCAGGTAGGCCCGGTCCCAGCGCAGGGTGTTGGCGAAGAGGCGGGCCACCTCGTCGTCCAGGTTGTGGCCGGTGGCCAGCACGTCGTAGCCTTCCTCGTAGGCGTAGCGGTTGAACCAGTGGCGCTTGATCTTGCCGCACATGGAGCAGATGGGCCGGTTTATGCGCTTTTTCACCTCGGGGATGGGCAGGCCCTTCCCGGCCATCTCCAGGACCTGGAGCGCGATGGCGTGCTTGCGGCAGAAGTCCTCCACGGTGCTCCTGGCGTTCTCCGAGGAGACGGGGATGGCCAGGTCGATGTGCAGGGCCGTGACGTTGTATCCAAGCTCCTTCAGGGCGAGCAGCAGGCCCAGCGAATCCTTCCCGCCCGACACGGCCAGGAGCATGCGGTCGTCGCGGGTGCACTGCTTGTGCTCGTGGATGCCGCGCTCAACCTGCCTGAGGAAGTATGTCTCGAAGCAGGGGGCGCAGAAGCCTGTGTGGTGGCTGGGGAGGGCGACCTGGGCCGTTTCCTTGCAGCGGCGGCACTTCACGTCTACCCCCTGGAGACCACGTGGCGGATGCGGATGTCGCCTTCGTGGCCGATCTTGCGGTCCGGCGTGAGCAGTTCGCTGCCCCTTATGACCAGGACCTCGGTGGATTTCAGCTTGAGTTTTCCCAGAAGCTGCATGACTGTGTTCAGGTGGCGGAACTCGATGCGCTCCCCCGTGGATTCGATGACGACGTTGACCATGGGCGGGCTCTAACGCGAGCCGCCGGGAAGGGCAAGTGGCCCGGACCCAGCGAAACGTGTTGACCGGCCCCTTGTTTTTGAGCATAGGATTTGATTGTAAGAGCGCACCACGCGCCAAGCACCGGAGGTTTTCCATGAGTTCGAAGAAGGTCCTGGTGGTGGACGACGAGAAGCACATCCGCATGCTCTATCAGGAAGAGCTGGAAGGCGAGGGCTATGTCGTGGCCACCTCGGACGGCGGTGAGCCCATTCTGGCCGTGCTCGAACGAGAGAAACCCGCCGTGGTGGTGCTGGACATCAAGCTCGGACCCAACCGCTCCGGCCTGGACCTGCTCCAGGAGATCCGCGGCAAGGATCAGGTCATCCCGGTCATCCTTTCGACTGCCTACGACTCCTTCCAGCACGACCTCAAATCCATCGCGGCAGACTACTACGTGGTCAAGTCCGTCGATCTCACCGAACTCAAGGCCAAGGTCGCCCTGGCTCTGAGCAAGGCAGCGAGCTGACGCGCGCCCGCCGCGGCCGGGGCCTGTCCCGGCCGCGTCCACTTGCCCTCGCCGGGCCTTCATGCTAGCCCCTGCCCATGTTTGAAGACGTGAGCCAGTTTCTCATCAAGCTGGCCATCTATGCTCCCCCCATGCTCATGGCCGTCACCTTTCACGAGGTCTCCCACGGGGTGGTCGCGTCCATGCTGGGCGACCCCACAGCCAGGCTCGCCGGACGGTTGACCATAAACCCCATCAAGCACCTGGACCCCATGGGTCTTCTCGTCTTCGTGCTCACCCAGATGATCGGCTGGGCCAAGCCCGTCCCCGTGGACTCGCGCTACTTCAAGAACCCCAGGTCGGGGATGGCACTGGTGTCGGCGGCCGGTCCGGCCTCCAACTTCGTGCTGGCCGTGCTCTCGGCGCTGATGCTCAGGGTGCTCGAAATTGCCGCGTCGGCCTCCGGGGGGTCGCCGCTGGCCGGTTCCGTCCTCGTCCCGCTCATCTACATGACCGTGGCCAGCATCCAGGTGAACCTGGCCCTGGGCGTGTTCAACCTGCTGCCCATCCCGCCGCTGGACGGCGGGCACCTGCTCATGGGGCTTCTGCCCCTGCGCTGGGCCTACGAGCTGTCGCGCCTGGAGCGCTGGGGCTTCTTCATCGTCCTGCTGCTGGCCGTCACGGGCGTGCTGGGGAGGTTCCTCGGCCCCGTGGTGAGCTACTTCTACAACATCCTGATCCGATAGCGAGCCCACATGACCGCCAACAACCGCATCGTCTCCGGCATGCGCCCCACGGGCCCCCTGCACCTCGGCCATTACTTCGGGGTGCTGCTCAACTGGATCGAGTTCCACAAGGACCACGACTGCTTCTTCTTCGTGGCCGACTGGCACGCCCTGACCACCGAGTACGCCGAGCCCCAGAAGATCAAGGGCTTCGTGCCAGAGCTGGTCAAGGACTGGGTTGCGGCCGGGCTCGATCCCGCGAAGTGCGTCATGTTCCAGCAGTCGGCGGTCAAGGAGCACGCGGAGCTGAACCTGCTCCTCTCCATGATCACCCCGGTCAGCTGGCTGGAGCGAAACCCCACCTACAAGGACGTGCGCGACCAGCTCGACGGAACCAAGGACCTCTCCACCTTCGGCTTCCTTGGCTACCCCGTGCTCATGGCCTCCGACATCCTCATCTACAATCCCAAATGGGTGCCCGTCGGGCAGGACCAGCTGCCCCACCTGGAGCTGGCGCGCGAGATCGCCAGGCGCGCCAACCACTTATGGGGCGAAATCTTCGTGGAGCCCGAGGCCAAACTCACCGAGGCCCCCAAGCTGCCCGGGCTGGACGGGCGCAAGATGTCCAAGAGCTACGGGAACTCCATCTACCTGGGAGAGGACCCGGAGCAGATCAGGAAGAAGGTCACGGGAATGGTCACCTGCGTGCGCCGCGTTCGCCTCAAGGACCCCGGCGAGCCCGACGAGTGCAACCTCTTCCCCTACCACCAGCTGCTCACCCCCCAGGAGGAGGTGGCCGAGATCGCCTGCGCCTGCCGCGCCGCCACCATGGGCTGCGGCGACTGCAAGAAGAAGATGTTCGCCAACCTTCTGGCCGTGCTGGAGCCCATGCAGGAGCGCCGCCGCGAGTTCGACAAGGACCCCGGTCTGGCCTGGGACATCCTGAAAAAGGGCGACGAGAAGGCCAGGGAGGCGGCCAGGGCCACCATCGAGGCGCTCAAGGAGAAGATGAACTTTATCTTCTAGTAAGAGAGGCGAGGCGGGAAGAGGCCTCCGGCGGCCAAAGAGGGCGTTGCCCTCTCTGGACTCTCCCGCCAGGGGGTTGATCCCCCTGGACCCTCGACGGCTTCGCGGGTTTGGGCGGTAAGTGTGACGTGAAACGGCCGGGACGAAAGTCCCGGCCGTTCTCTTTGGAAAAGGGGAGCGGGGCCGGCCCTGTCCCTACGGCTTCATGCCGCAGCCCGAATACCAGCTGCTGCAGCTGGAGACGCAGGCGTCCACGTCGTACTTCGTCTTGTTCATGGGGTCGGATTTGCACTTGGCCACGCACTGCTGGTAGACTTGGCGGCAGTACTCGGGGGTTTCCTCCGCTCCCGGGGACGGCTGGCGGCGCTCGCCGTTCACCGCGGGCGGCGCGACGGGCGTCAGCGCGCCGCCCTCGTCCGCAAGCTTCAGGCGCGCCACGCAGACCATGTTGCAGTCCACGCATTCGTAGTTGCAGGTGACGCTGGGGTCGCCCGTCTTGCCGGTCACGTTGCACACCACCGTGCCGTCAGGGCGCACGCACTGGTAGACTTTAGGCTGCTGCGCCCAGGCGGTGGAGGACGCGGCCATGAGTGCCATGGCGAAGAGTATCGATTTCATGCGTATCTCCTTCAAGGGGAATTGCCCGCTGATACCCCGCTTGCCGCTTTCCCGCAAGTTCCCGCCAATAAAAAGGCCGCTTCCCGTTTGACACCCTTCGACACCCGGCTGTACACCGCCAGCCATGAGCATTGCCGACCCCTCCAGCCATTCCGGCCAAAACAAGACCTTCTTCCTGGCGCTGGGAGCCCTCGGCGTGGTGTACGGCGACATAGGCACCTCGCCGCTCTACGCCGTGAAGGAGTGCTTCCATGGCCTCCACGCCATCGAGCTGACCGCCCCGAACGTGCTGGGCGTCCTGTCCCTGATATTCTGGTCGCTCACGGTGGTCATCACCGTGAAGTACGTGTCCTTCATCCTTCGCGCCGGAAACAAGGGCGAGGGCGGCATGTTCGCCCTGCTGGAACTTCTGCCCGCCCGGAAGCTCGGCGCGAGGACCGTGGCCGTCACCACCATGCTCGGCCTGTGCGGCGCGTCGCTTTTGTGCGGCGAGGCGGTCATCACCCCCGCCATCTCGGTGCTCTCGGCAATGGAGGGCCTGGAGGTGGCCACGGACGCGGCCGGGCCGCTGGTTGTGCCGCTGACGCTGGTCATCCTGCTCGGGCTGTTCATGGCCCAGAGGCACGGCACGGCGGGCATAGGAAAGATATTCGGCCCGGTGATGGTGGCGTGGTTCTTCGTGATCGGCGGTCTTGGCGTCATCCAGATATTCAAGCATCCAGACGTGCTCACCGCCCTGAATCCGGCACATGCGGTGAGCTTCTTCGCGCGCAACCACTTTCACGGACTGATCGTGCTGGGCTCCGTGGTGCTGTGCATCACCGGCGGCGAGGCCCTCTACGCGGACATGGGCCATTTCGGCAAGAAGGCCATCCGGCTCTCCTGGCTCTTCTACGCCTACCCGGGGCTGCTGCTGAACTACTTCGGCCAGGGAGCGGGGCTCATCGCCAATCCGGCCATAGTGGCCAACCCCTTCTACGGCATCGTGCCCCAGAATTTCATCTACCCCATGGTGGTCCTCTCCACCATGGCCACAATCATCGCCTCGCAGGCCATGATTTCGGGCATCTTCTCCATCATCCGTCAGGCCGTGCAGCTCGGCTACTACCCGCGCGTGCGCATCATCCACACCTCCCACCATATGGAAGGACAGATATACATCCCCGAGGTGAACAGCTTCCTCATGTGGGGCTGCATAGCGCTGGTGCTCATCTTCAAGGAATCGAGCCGTCTGGCCGCCGCCTACGGCATCGCCGTGACCGCCACCATGACCATCACCTCGCTCCTGTACTTCCTGGTGGCCCACAAGCGGTGGGGATGGCCTCTCTGGAAGGCCGCGCCCCTCCTGGCGCTGTTTTTGAGCTTCGACATCTCATTCTTCGGCTCCAACCTGCTCAAGATATTCGACGGCGGCTGGATACCGGTGGTCATCGCCATAATAGTCGTCACCTGCATGAGCACCTGGAAGGCCGGGCGCAAGGCCCTGGGGCTCGCGCTGCGCGGCGAGACCGTACCGCTGGAACTCTTCCTGGACGACGTGAAGCGCAGGAAGCCCCACCGGGCCAAGGGAACGGCGGTGTTCCTCTCCGTCTCCCCCACGGGCGCGCCGGTGACTCTCCTGCACTTCTTCAAGCACACCAAGATGCTCCATGAGAAGGTGATCATCCTCTCCATCCAGTCCTCGGACGAACCCTACACCAGCCTGAACGAGAGCCTCTCCATCACCTGCCTGGGCGAGGGATTCTACCGGGTGGTGGCGGTCTGCGGCTTCATGCAGACCCCGGACGTGCCGCGGATACTGCAATTCGCCCGCGGCGCGGGGCTGGAGGCCGACCCCGCAGACACCACCTTTTTCCTTGGCCGGGAGTCGCTCTTCACCACCGGGAAAGCGCCCATGGCCCCGTGGCGCAAGCGCCTGTTCGAGTTCATGAGCCGCAACTCCCGCCCGGCGTCGGCCTATTTCAACATCCCGCCGGGCCGGGTGATGGAGCTGGGCGTCCAGGTGGAGCTGTAGCTTCCAGACCTCTCCGTCCGGCCGCGCCGCGCGCGGGCCCCGCACCAGCCCGGCTCCCGGCTGGCGGTGACCAGGGTTGCCCCTGCCGCGCCGCGCGCGGGCTCTCCACGCAGGCCCCGCCTCGCGGCCCCGATGGTCCGGATGCCGGCGCCGCGCGCGAAAAAAGCCGGATCGCCACGGGTTCTCCCGTCGCGTCCGGCTGGTGCTGGCGCGCCTGAAACGGCCGCTCAGCGAGGGCGCAAGCCTGTTTGCCCCGGCGGTATCACTCCGAGTTCCTTGAGCGCGCCGAGCAGGACCTCCTCGTCCACGGGCTTCATGATGTAGTGGTCCGCGCCGCAGGCGTAGAGGGCGTCTATCTGGGTCTCGCGCTCCTCCACCGAGGAGAGCATGACGATCTTGGGCCTGCGCTCCAGGGGGATTCGCTTCTCGTTGAACAGCCGCACTATCTCGCTGACGGTCTTGAGCCCGTCGATTCCCGGCATGATGACGTCCATGAGGATCACGTCGAACCCGTCGCCGGAGGCGATGGATTCCTCCACGCGTGCTATGGCGTCCTCCCCTGAATAGGCCATCCTGTTTCGTCCCAAAGGGAGGAGCAACTGGTTAAGGTGGAACTGGGTGATTTCGTCGTCATCGACGGTGAGTATGTTCAGCACACCGCACCCGCCTTTCGTTTTTTTGCGGCCAGATTACACTCTTTCCATGCTTTCGCAATGCAAAAAGCCCCTGGAGGGGCTTTCAGGCGTGTTGGTGAACCGATTTCAGAAGCCCAGGCCGGACAGGCGCTGCATGGTGTCGTGGTCTGTGAAGTCGAACCGCAGCGGGGTGAGGGTCATGTAGCCCTCGGTGAGCAGCGCACGGTCCTTCCCGGCGGACACCCGCTCCGGCGGGATGTAGCCCGTGAGCCAGTAGTACTTCCTGCCCCTGGGGTCCTCGCGCTCCTCGTACCAGTCGTGGTAGCCCGCGCGGGTCTGGGGACAGACCTTGAGGCCCTTCACCTCGGACACGGGAAGGTTGGGGAAATTGAGGTTGAGCACGCAATGCCTTGGCAGGGCGGCCCAGTCCACCCTGGCGAGGAATTCGGCGGTGCGGTCGCCCTGGGCCGAGAGGTCTTCGGGGCTGAAGTGGTCGAAGGACACGGCCAGCGCGGGATAGCCCATGAGCGCCCCCTCGGTGGCGGCGGACACCGTGCCCGAATAGAGGATGTCCACGCCCACGTTTGCCCCGGCGTTGATGCCGGAGACCACGATATCCGGCGGGGATTCGAGCAGGGTGGTCAGGCCGAGCTTCACGCAGTCGGCGGGCGTGCCGGACACGCCCTGGCCGTAAAAGTCCTTTTCTTCGAATATCTTCACGCGCAGGGGGGCTGCCAGCGTGACCGCGTGACCCACGGCGCTCATCTCCGTGACCGGGGCGACCACATGGACGTCATGCCCCGCCCGGACAAGCGCGTGGTACAGGGAGCGCAGGCCCACGGCCTGGATTCCGTCATCGTTGGTGAGGAGTATTTTCATCGGCTTTCTCCGTTGATGCCCGGGAAAATGTCCGCTTCGATTGACAACGCCCCGGACCTCGGGGCAGTTTTGCCCAGGCATTGCGGGCAAGTACCGCATGCCCCCGCTGGAGGCAAGCCGGTGACCGACAAACGCATCTTCGTGCGCGACCTGTCCGTGGGAGACCAGGTCCGCGAGACATTCCTGCTGGCGCAGGCCTCCAAGGGCCAGGCGCGCAACGGCCCGTTCTGGTCCCTCAAGCTCCAGGACGCTTCCGGCGTCATCGAGGCCAAGCTCTGGTCGCCCGGGGCCCAGGCCTTCGATGACCTCCAGGCCGGGCAGTTCGCCATCGCATCGGGCACGGTCAACACCTACCGCGACCAGCCCCAGCTCAACCTGGACTCCCTCGTCCCCCTCGGCCCCGCGCCGGAGGGCGTCGATTTCGGCCACTTCCTGCCCGAGAGCGCCGAGAAGCCCGAGGCCCTTTACGCCCAGCTCGAGGAGCTGCTCTCACTCAACATCGGCCACGCCCCCTGGCGGCGTTTCTGCAGGAAGGTTCTCTCCGACCCGGAAATACGCTCAAAGCTCATCGCCGCGCCCGGGGCCAAGGCCATGCATCACGCCTACCGGGGCGGGCTGGTGGAGCACACCCTGGCCGTGTGCCGGGTGGTGCTCTCGCTGTGCAAGCTCTACCCCATGCTGGACCGCGACACCCTGCTGGCGGCGGCCGCCTTCCACGACATGGGCAAGGCCTGGGAACTCACCTCGGGGCTCACCCGCGAATACACCGACGAGGGCCAGATGCTCGGCCACATCGTGCTCTCGCTCACCCTGCTGGAGCCGTTCTTCAAGAAAGCCAAGGATCTGGACCCCGGCCTGGCCCTGCACTTCAAGCACATGCTTGTCAGCCACCACGGCGAATTGGCCTTCGGCTCCCCCAAGACGCCCATGACCCCGGAGGCCATGATCCTGCACTTCGCGGACAACATCGACGCCAAGGTGCACCAGTTCCTGGCCGCCGTGGACGACCCGGAGAAGATCGGCGTCACCCCCTTCGTGCGCGCCCTGGACCGCTACGTCTACAACCCCGTGCGCGTGAAGCCGGAGAACGGCGCGCCCAGAAAAACCACCGAGAAAGGCCCGGCCCAATGTTCGTTACCTTTGAAGGCGTAGAGGGCGCGGGCAAGTCCACCCAGATCGCCCTGGCCGAGAGCTGGCTTCGCGGCCTGGGGCGCGAGGTGCTGACCACCCGCCAGCCCGGCGGCTGCCCCCTGGGGCTGGAGCTGCGCCGCATCCTGCTGGACGCGCGCAACACCCACCTGGACCCCATGGCGGAGCTCTTCATGTACCTTGCCGACCGCGCCCAGCACGTGGCCGAGGTGATACGCCCCGCCCTGGCCGCCGGGAAGGTGGTGCTCTGCGACCGCTTCCACGACTCCACCGTGGCCTACCAGGGCTACGGCCGGGGACTGGACGTTGAGCGGCTCATCATGCTTGGCGGGATGGCCGCAGGAGGGCTCAGGCCCGACGTCACGGTGGTGCTGGACCTCCCCGTGGAGGAGGGGCTTTCGCGCGCGAAGTGCCGCAACAAGGCCGCCGGTGCGTGCCTGGCCGAAGGCCGCTTCGAGGCCCTGGAGCTGGACTTCCACCAGCGGGTCCGCGACGGCTTCAAGGCCCTGGCCGGACGCGAGCCCGGCCGATTCGCGGTGGTGGACGCATCCGCAGCCCCCCAGGCCGTATTCGGCCAAGTCCGCGCCGCGTTGCAGGCCAAGGGCTTCTGAAGCGACATCCGTCGCAATCCCCGCGTCTTTCTTCGGCTTTCGAGAAAAGGCTTTGCGCCGTCTGCTTGTTGGGCTAGAAAGAGTAAATTTCAGACATTCAGGAGGATGGAACATGGCACGACGCATCCTGCTCGCGCTGGCCGCCCTGCTGCTCACCGTCCAGGGAGTGCTGGCCCAGACGCCGTTCGACATAAGCAAGGCGAGCCTTCTCACCGAGATAGTGAACCGCAAGAAGCTGGTGGTGGGCATGGAGCTCAAATACCCGCCCTTCGAGTCCACGGACGAGAAGGGCCAGCCCATCGGCCTGGACGTGGAGCTGGCCAGGATGGCCGCCAAGGACCTGGGTGTGGAGCTCGAAATCAAGGACATGGAATGGACCGGCCTCATCCCGGCCCTGCAGACCGGCAAGATCGACCTGATCATCTCCGGCATCACCGGCACCCTGGAGCGCGCCAAGAGCATCACCTTCACCAGCGCCTACTTCACCACCGGCCTGTGTGCCCTGCTTTCCGCCAAGCGAGCCCCGGACGTGGCGGGCGTGGACCAGCTGAACGACCCCAAGCGCGTCATCGCGGTGAAGACCGGCACCACGTCCGACATCCTGGCCACGAAGAAGTTCCCCAAGGCCACCATCAACCGCTACAAGGACGAGTCCGCCTGCGTTCAGGAGGTGGTCAACGGCCGGGCGGACGCCTTCATCTACGACCAGCTCTCCATCGCCAAGCACGCGAAGGAGTACCCCCAGGCCACCAGGGCCATCCTGAAGCCCTTCACCTACGAGCCCTTCTGCATCGCCATGCGCAAGGGCGACTTCGACCTCTACAACTGGTTCGAGATGTTCGTGACTCTGCGCCGCTCCGACGGCTCCCTGGATGAACTGCGCGACAAGTACGTGGCGCCCCTCCTTAAATGACGACCCCCGGCCCCCGTCGCGCCCGCGCCGGGGGCCACCGCGCCATGCCCAAGCGAATACTCGTCCGACTGGTCCTGATCACGGCCGCCGCCGCCCTGCTCGTAGGGATGATGTCCACCATCAGCTACAACTGGAACTGGTGGGTGGTCTGGCAGTACCGTGAACTGTTCGTCAAAGGCTTCGCCAACACCATCCTGGTCTCCTGCGGTGCCATAACGCTCGGCCTGATCATCGGCGTCCTGGGCGGGCTGGCCAGGGTCTCGGAGAACATCTGGCTGCGCGAGGCGGCGACCATCTACGTGTGGATCTTCAGGGGCACGCCGCTTCTGACGCAAATCTACATCTTCTACTTCTGCTTCGCCGTGATCGTCCACGTGGACGACCCGTTCCTGACGGGCATGGTCACTCTGGCGTTCTTTTCGGGGGCCTACATCACGGAGATGGTGCGCGCGGGCATCGAGTCTATCTCCAAAGGGCAGTGGGAGGCGGCGCGCTCGACGGGCCTCAACCACTCCCAGACCCTGCGGCACGTGGTCTTCCCCCAGGCCATGCGGCGCATCATTGCGCCGATCACGGGCCAGTTCGTGTCGCTCATCAAGGACTCCTCGCTTCTCTCCGTGATCGCCGTGCGCGAGCTCACCAAGGGGGCCGAGATCGTCAATGCCGCCACATACAAGACCTTCGAGGCCTATCTGCCCCTGGCCGTGTTCTACCTCCTGCTGACCTACCCCCTCTCCGTCTTGACCTACCGCCTGGAAAGGCGGATAACCTACCAATCCGCTCCGCGAAGCCGGACGGCCGCAAAGCCCAAAGGAGTGCCTCAATGACCAAGCCGATAAAGGTCTTCGCCCTCTCCACCTGCATCCATTGCAAGCACTGCAAGGAATACCTGGACGAGCAGGGCAGGACCTACGAATGCGTCTACGTGGACAAGCTCGCCGGAGAGGAGCGCAAGTCCACCATCGACGAGATCAAAAAGATCAACCCGAGCCTGTCATTCCCCACCGTCGTCATCGAGGAGAAGGTCATTGTCGGCTTCAACCGCGAAGAGATCGACGAAGCCCTCAAGGACTAGCCATGAACGCCAGCGAACTATACGGAAAGCTCAAGGAATTCCAGGAGAAGAAGGGCTATTACTTCAACCGTGACACCAAGATGGTCATGGAACTGCTCGAAATGCTCCTGGTGAACAAGGAGCGCTACGGGCACATGGCCTGCCCCTGCCGCCTGGCGTCCGGCGTTTTTGAAATGGACCGGGACATCATCTGCCCCTGCGTCTACCGCGAAGCGGACGTCAAGGAGTACGGAACCTGCTTCTGCGGGCTCTACGCCAGCAAGGAATGGAACGAGGGCGGGATGCCCGTGAGGGTGGTGCCGGAGAGGCGTCCGGCCGAAAAAGTTCTGGCCGGCCTGGGCCTGGATTGAGAGCGTGACTGTTGCAGGCAAATACAAGGAGTGCCCCTGTCCTTTTGAGTGCGCGTTGGAGTCTGTCGCCATGAGCCGCGTAATAGCGACGAGGCGCGAGGCCTCATATCGATAATACGATTTAAATTGTATTTTTCCGAATTGTGTTTGCGGATCGTAGGCAGGCCATAATACTTGAATTCAAGAGGGCTTCTGGTATTGGCTGCATGGCATCATATGCGACTTTTGCATTGACTCGCTTTGCAGCTTTGCTATGGTTTTCATGGACGCTTCGCGTAACCCCAGCTCCACGGGCGCTATGAAACGAATCAGGCTTCTCATCGCGGAGGACATGGAGATCGTCCGCAAGGGCCTCAAGGCCCTCCTTCTCTCCAATCCGGGCTTCGAAGTGGTGGGAGAGGCTGCGGACGGCCACGCGGCAGTGGCCCAGGCCGCTGCCCTCAACCCTGACGTGGTGCTCATGGATCTCTCTCTGCCTCGCATGGACGGGGTGGACGCCATCCTCGAGATCAAGTCCAGGCACCCGCGCATCCGCATCCTGGCCCTCACGGCCTATGACAAGGACAACTTCCTCACCTCGGCGGTGCAGGCCGGGGTGGACGGATACCTGCTCAAGAACAGCCCGAGCGAAGAGCTTTTCGCGGCCATCACCTCCGTCTCGGCCGGCCAGTCGTTCTTCTCGCGCGAGGTCTCTGCCATGCTGGCCCAGGTCTGCCGCCGGGGTCCCAACAGCTCGGCCGACCCGCTGGAACGCCTCTCCAAGCGCGAAAGGCAGGTGCTCAAGCTGGCCGCCAAGGGACAGACCAACAAGGACATCGCGGACGCCATCTTCGTCAGCGTCAAGACGGTGGAGAAGCACAAGACCAACCTGAAGAAGAAACTGGCCCTCAGAAGCTCCCTGGAGCTTGCCGCCTTCTGCCTGGAAAACGGCCTCATCGAAGAATGACCGGCACGGGGCCTTGCCCTGCCCGTGCCGCCCCAGCACATCCCCGCGCCGCGCGGCGAGATTTCCGCCGCCTCCATTGGAAGCACGCTCACCACGGCGATTCGCCAGTCCAGTGACGCAGGAGGGCGCTCCCTCTGGTCCCGTTCAACCAGCCAGAGTCTTCACCTCCTGCAGCATGGCCGCGAAGGCCTCAAGAGCCGCCGCCGCGCCGTGAGCGCCGCCCGTGCGGGCGGCCTCCTCGGCCAGGGTCGCGAGCCTGGCCATCTCCTCAAGCCCGAATCGCATGCACGCCCCCTTGAGCCCGTGCGCCGCCGTGGCGGCCGACGCCATGTCCCCGCGCGAAACGGCCCGGCTCGCCTCATCCAGGCCGGAGGCCAACGCTTCGAGCAGTTCGCCGAGCAGCGGCCTGAAAATCTCGGGCAGGGCTTCGAGCATCCTGGCGGCGCGGTCGGTCATCGCTTGGCCAGCCCGAACTTCCTGAGCTTGTACTGGAGCGTGCGCCTGCTTATTCCGAGCGCGTCCGCCGTGCGCTCGCGGTGCCCCTCGTTGACCTCCAGCGCCCGGAGGATGGTCTGCTTCTCGGCTTCCTCGAAGCTCGCGGGCGCGCCGGATTGCGTGGCGGGGTTGGCGGCCGGTTCCACCGTTTCCAGCAGATGGGGGGGCAGGGTCTCCGGCGTGAGCTGGTCCGAGCGGGCCAGTATCAGCGCCCGCTCCAGCACGTTTTCCAGCTCGCGCACGTTGCCCGGCCAGGGATACCGCGTCAGGGCGTCCAGGAAGGCCGGGCTCACCGAACGGACCGCCTTCTTGTTCCTGGCTCCGAGCTTGGCCAGCAGATGGGACGCAAGCTCGGGAATATCCTCGATGCGCTCCCGAAGCGGCGGGATGGGAATCTCAAGAACGGCCAGCCGGAAATACAGATCCTCGCGGAAGGTTCCCTTGGCCACTTCGGACCGCAGATCGCGGTTGGTGGCCGCCAGTATGCGAACGTCGGTGGGGACGGGCTTCACTGAGCCCAGCGGCTCCACAACGCGCTCCTGAAGCGCGCGCAGGAGTTTGGCCTGGAGTCCCACGGGCAGCTCGCCCACCTCGTCCAGGAAGAGCGTCCCGCCGCTTGCCAGCTGGAAACGCCCGGGCTTGTCCTTGACCGCGCCGGTGAACGCGCCCTTCACGTAGCCGAACAGCTCGCTCTCCAGAAGCTCGCCCGGCAGGGCGGCGCAGTTCACCTTGATGAGGGGATTGTCGCGGCGCGGGCTCATGGCGTGCACAAGTTCCGCCACCAGTTCCTTGCCCGTGCCCGATTCCCCGAGGATCAGCACCGTCGCCTCCGCCGGGCCGACCTGGGCGGCCAGCTCGCGCACGCGGCGCATGGCCAGGCTCTCGCCTATGAGCTTGGCAGCCGCGTCCGACTCACCCACGCGCCGCCTGAGCTCCTTGTTTTCGGATATAAGTTTTACGTATTCGTGGGCCTTGCCAAGCACCGCCACCAGTTCGTCGTTGTCGGCGGGTTTGGTCAGGTAGTCGAAGGCCCCGCGCTTCATGGCCTCCACGGCGGACCCCACCGTGCCGTAGGCCGTGAGCATCACCACGGGCAGTTGCGGGAATATCTCGCGGATCGCGGCCAGGGCCTGCATGCCGTCCATGCCGGGCATCTTCATGTCCAGAAGCGCCACCGAAGGGCACGCCCCGGATTTGCAGCCGCGCAAAAGCCTGAGCCCCTCCTCGGCGGAGGCGGCCTCGGTCACGCTCCAGCCAGCGTCCTGCATCACCGCCCGCACCATCATGCGGTGGCCGGGTTCGTCGTCTATTACCAGAAGTGATTTCATGGGCCTCCGGCGGGGGGGGGGGGGGGGGGGGGGGGGGGGGGGGGGGGGGGGGGGGGGGGGGGGGGGGGG
>JBMORI010000027.1:0-22702 GCA_049322415.1 Thermodesulfobacteriota bacterium
CCGTTCGTCAGCAAGGCCGAGTGCGACAACTACCGCCGCATGTGCGGGGCAATATGAGCGGCGGCGCTTACATTTTTGTGGCAAGACTCGCAATAATGGTGCGTTTGTTACAAAAATGGAGCGGCGTCTTCAAATGGCGGGCTAGCCGCCGGGAGTTTGATTTTTCGCGCCGTTGGGCTATATACGGTGCTGAAAGCCGAAAACACCGGAGGTTTCATGCCCAAGCGCGCCAAGGCGGCCGGTCTCGACACCGCCATCAAGACCCTCGGGCCCGCGAAGATTCCCTCTCCGCTGACCTACTGTCATTTCGTCAGCGACGAGGAGCGCATCCCCATCCGCCTCTCGCCCGAGGATCTGGACGACCCGGCCCAGGACAGCGACGTCTTCTTCGAGGCGGCGGGGCCACGGGCCGAGATATTCTTCGATTCCTCCAAGGTGAAGGCGGCCATCGTCACCTGCGGCGGCCTGTGCCCTGGCATCAACGACGTCATCCGGGCCATCGTCATGGAGGCGCGCCACAACTACAATCTGGCCGCGACGCTCGGCATCCGCTACGGATTGCAGGGCTTCATCCCCAAGTACGGCCATGAGATAGTGGAACTCACCCCCCGGTCCGTCTCCAACATCCACGAGTTCGGCGGCACCATGCTCGGCTCCTCTCGCGGGCCACAGCAGCCTGAGGAGATCGTGGACGCGCTGGAGCGCTCCAACATCGGCGTTCTCTTCGTCATCGGCGGGGACGGCACCCTCAAGGCCGCGAAAAAGATCCACGAGGAGGTGGACCGTCGCGGGGCGAGAATAGCCGTCATCGGCGTGCCCAAGACCATCGACAACGACATCAACCTCATCACCCAGTCCTTCGGTTTCGACACCGCCGTGGAAAAGGCCACGGACGCCATCCGCTGCGCCCACACCGAGGCCCTCGGCGCGCGAAACGGCATCGGCCTGGTCAAGCTGATGGGGCGCGAGTCCGGATTCATCGCCGCCCAGGCCGCCCTGGCGCTCAAGGAGGTGAACTACGTGCTGGTGCCCGAGGACCCGTTCCAGCTCCACGGCGAGCACGGCCTGCTGCCGTCGCTGGAGCGCAGGCTCGCGGCGCGCGGGCATGCGGTGATCGTGGTTGCCGAGGGCGCGGGCCAGCATCTGCTGGAGCAGTCCGGGAAGACCGACGCCTCGGGAAACCCGGTGCTCGGCGACATCGCCACGCTGCTCTCGGACGAAATCCACGGCTATCTCAAGGAACGGGGAGTGCCGTACTCGCTCAAGTACATCGACCCCAGCTACATCATCCGCTCGGTCCCGGCCAATTCCAACGACAGGGTCTACTGCGGCTTCTTGGGGCAGTTCGCGGTGCATGCGGCCATGGCCGGGAAGACCGGCATGGTGGTGGGCAAGGTGTGGGGACGCTTCGTCCATCTGCCGCTCGACCTGGTGACAAGGCGCCGCAAGAAGCTGGACCTGAGGTCGGATTACTGGCGGGCGGTGCTGGAATCCACGGGGCAGTACGACATATCGCCCATGGTGAAGCGCGGTTCGCCGCTGTGCCCGATGTAGGCCGGGCCGCCGGATAGTGCGCGAGAGGGATGCCGCTTCCGCCCGGAAGGGCAGGGGCAGTCCGGTTCGCCTGGCGATGGGAGCGTGGCTTCCATCCGGGAGGCCCTTGTCAGTCCGCGACATCCGCCAGCGGGCGCATGGCGGCCGTCACTTCCGAAAGCCTGAGCGAGTCCAGGTTGCCCCCGGGATACTTGGCGGTCTTCATGGCGCAGTTCATCTCCACCCGGACTAGGAGCCTCCTGAAAGGCCTGTCCCGGTCCAGGAAGGCCCGGCGGTAGAAGTGCCTGTCGGGTCCTCGGCTTGAGGCCGCCTCGATCCAGGGCTCGCCGTCGAAGCGGGCCAGGAGCCTCAGGGTGTTGTCCTCGCCCTCGTTGACGTACCGCACGGCCAGCTCCACCCGCCTGGGCGCGTCCGGCGTTCCGTTCTCCACCAGGAACTCCACGTATCCTGTCCTGCCGTTTTGCGACGGCTGCAGCTCCACTCCCCAGAAGGGCGTGGGGTTGAGACCCTCCAGAGCGTGGCTTTCCCCCAGGAACCCGGCAAGCCCCCGGAAGGTCCTTTCCCAGGGGAGCAATGCGGAGACGGCAGCGGGAGCGCGTTGCACCACGGCCTTGAGGAACGTCAGTCTGCCCACCGTGCCCACCTCCACCATCCCCGGAAATTTCCCGGCCAGCTCCTGCTGCGTCTGGGCGATGTGCCCCATGGAGCCGAACCAGAGGAAGTTGAGGATGGCTTCCCTGTCGTGCGGTGTGATGTTGACCATGCGCAGGGGATTGGCCCCCCCCTGCCGCTCAAGGTGCCAGTCGAGGGCGTTGTGGAGCCCCTGGTCCGAGACGACCGAGGGCTCGCCCGGCCTGACGATGGCGGGGATCATCCGGGCGGCGGTCTTGTATTTGATCCAGTCGATGCTGAATGTGGCCTCTTCCCTGTAGAGTGAACCGTGATGCCAGAGCAGGGCAGGCAGGAGCGCCGCCGTCAGGGCGGCGGGAGCCCATCTTTCCGCCCGTGGGCCGCATCGCTTCGCCAGCGTGACTGCCGCCAGTCCGGCCGCGATCAGCAGGACCGGCTGCAGGGCGAGGAAGTAGCGGGGTTCCTCCGTCCAGTTCAGGCCCCTGGCCGCGATGACCGCCACGGGGATCACCGCGATGGAGGCCGCGGTCCAGAACGAGCCCTTGTCGCGCCTGGCAGCCAGCCACAGGCCGTATACGGCCAGCGGCAGAAGAATCCACCGGGCGGGGCCGTTGAAGAACCACACCAGCTTGAAAGCGTTGGCCCCCGACGATGTCAGGACATGAAGCAGCGAGCCTCCCTTGGTCCAGGAAGCTTTCAGGTTGTGCAGGAAGAACGGCAGTATGCTCAGAAAGGACGCGATCGTGGCGGCGCAGAATATCCAGAAATCCCGGAGCCTGGGCCACGAGCGCATGAGGACGGCCACGCCCAAGGCCGGGGCGAGGATGATCATCATGTAGTGGGTCCAATACAGGCACAGGTTCGAGGCGATCATCGTCAGGAGCGCCCTGCGGCTTCCGGTGCGGGCCCAGCGGATCAGGGCCAGGAGCGAGACCAGAAAGAAAAAGAGGAACAGCCCGTAGGGCCTCACGATGCGGGACAGCCAGACCGCATAGGGGTTGACTGCGAGCAGCCCGGCCGCGGCCAGGCCCGCTGCCGGCCCGAAAAGGTCTTTGCCGATCCTGTAAAGAAGATATATGCACGCCGTTCCGGGAAGGGCGGAAAGCAGCCGGAGGGTTGCGTCCGAGGCGTACTCCGGCATGAGCGCCTTGAACAGCAGGTAGTACAGCGGCGGGTGCATCTCGGTGGTTCGGAGCCATTCGAGGATGCTCTCCATGGGAAAGCGGTTGATGAGCGGAACGAGCGCCTCGTCCCACCACATGGAGGGCGCGCCCAGGTTGTAAAACCTCAACCCCGCGCCGAGAGCGAGAATGCAAAAAAGTACGACGCGTTCGAAGGTCATCCTGCCGTTGTTGGCCGCGCTGTGCGCCATGGCGGTCATATCCTGCAAGTCTCCCGTGAATGGTGCGCCCACGGCGTTTCCCGTGGACCTTATGGCCCTTGACCCTCCGGCGGTTCAGGCCTCCGGGGTCCGGCCCGTGGAGAGGGCGGCGGGGACCGCCTTCAGGTGGCTGACGGGCCCCAAGGCGTCCATCAGGCTCACCCTGGACGCCCCGATAAGGCTCAGGCTGACGTTTAGGGTCTCCAATCCGCTCGAGGGCCAGACCGTGGCCGTGTCCCTGGGCGGCAGGACGGTGGCCCTTTACGAGAACCTGCCCGCAGTGCCGCGCCTGACCGGATTCGTCCCGCTGGCGGCGGAGTTCGACGCCCCGGCAGGCCCGTCCCAACTGGAAATATCCTTCTCCCGCTACAACCGCCGCGCCCCGGAGGACACCTTCGCGCCGGAGGACAAGGAAGGGCTCGCGGTCATGGTGAACGCCTTCGAGATCACTCCCGCCAGTCCGTGAGCTCCCTGGCGAGGCGCTCCGCGAGTTCCTCCAGCGGGCGTTCAGGGGCCACCACATGGGCCACTGCCATGTAGTACGGTTCGCGTTCGGCCACGGTGCGGCGCACCTCATCCTCGAGGGAGAGGTCCGTCAGGGCGGGGCGCTGCTCCGGAAGGAGTTCGGCCATGAGCCGGGCCACCACCTTCTCAGGGTCCGCTTGGAGATAGACGACCACGCCCTGCGCGAGAAGCTCGCGATTGCGGGCCTTGAGCACGGCCCCGCCGCCGGTGGCCACCACGTTGCCCGGCGTCTCGGAGACGGCGGCCAGCACCGATGTCTCAAGCTCGCGGAAGCCCTCCCAGCCTTCGGTTTCCACCACGTCCGCGATGGTGCGGCCGGTGGTCTCCACGAATTCCTCGTCCAGGTCCATGAAGGGGCGGCCCAGCTTCTCGGCGATCATGCGGCCGATGGTGGTCTTGCCGCAGGCCCTGGGGCCAACGAGGTAGATGTTCTTGTCGGGCGATACCGCCATGGTTCCTCCGGGGGTGTCGATTTCAGCAGCTCCAGAGCACCTTCGAAAAGGTCTCCGACGCGCCCGAGCCATGTGTTCGGGGCGCTTTGCCCCGGAGGCGCGCGCGGCGACCCTGGGGCAAGGCGCGACCCGTCCGGGCGCGGCACACTAGCACCGCCGGGCTTGCAAGCCAAGCCGCCAGACGCTACACGCCCCGGCCACGGAGACCATCATGCTCGCCAACCTCGCAGTCGTCCTTTTCCGCCCCAAGTTTTCCGAGAACGTCGGCTCCACGGCCCGCGCCATGGCCAACATGGGCTGCCGCGACCTCATCGTGGTCAGCCCCCAGGACTTCGACGAGGGCCGCGCCCGCGCCCTGGCCACGGCCAAAGGCCAGGACATACTGGACCGCATGACCGTGACGGACGGCCTGGCCGCCGCGCTGGCCCCCTTCGAGGCCGTCTACGGCACCACGGCCCGCACGGGCGGCTGGCGCAAGGGGCTTCTGACGCCGGAGACAGCCGCCGTCCGGGGCGCGGAGACGATCCGCGCGGGCGGCAGGATCGCCGTGCTGTTCGGCCCCGAGGACAAGGGCCTCACCAACGACGAGACCCAGGTCTGCGGCCGGCTCGTCTGCATTCCCACAGCCGTTGAGGCCAGCTCGCTGAACCTGGCCCAGGCCGTGCTCATCATTCTCTATGAGTTCATGAAGGCCGCGACGGGCAGGACCAGGCACGCGGCGGAGGAAGCCGGGTCCGCGCCGGAACCAGCGGCCGCTCCGGAGGAAGGAGGCGGGGGAGGGGCAGAGCCTGGCCGCGCCGCCACGCACAAGGAGCGCGAGGCCCTGTTCGCCAACCTCAAGGAGACCCTGGCGGCCATCGACTTCCTGAAGGACGACAACCCCGACTACTGGATGCTGCCCGTGCGGGCCTTCATCGAACGCATCCGGCTCAAGCGAAGCGAGTTCAACCTGCTCATGGGCGTGTGCCGCCAGATCAAGTGGGCGGTGGGGAAGGGCGGACGCGGCCGGGACTAGTCCCCCAGAAGCTCCACCCGCCTGAAGTACTCTTCGCGGCACCAGTTCTCCACCTCCAGGAGCGTGGCGAACGGCTTGCGGAAATCCGTGTCCCCCACGGCGAACAGGCCGTGCCCGTACACTATCACACCGCGTTTCCCGGTCATGGCCGGGGGCAGGGTGTTCACGAGCCCCCGGGGGCCCGTCCCAACCTCGCCCGGCACCACGGGCACGTCCCAAACGAAGCGCGCCTGCGAGCAGTCCACGTGGCAGCGCCCAAGGTTCGGGCAGTCGCGCCGATCGCAGTCCATGGACATGATCACCGCGAAGCGCGGATGGCCGTGCAGTATGGCCCTGGCCCCGGTGCGCAGCACCACGCCCTGGTGGGCCATGAGCTCGCTGGACGCCGTGAGCCCGGCGCAGCTGGAGCCGTCCAGGGGGCAGGGGTCGATGCAGTCCGGCAGCTCGTCCAGCGACGATCCCGTCTGGCTGATGTAGAGAACGTCGTCACTGGTGTAGGAGATGTTGCCGAAGAACGAGTCCACCAGCCCATAGCCCACTGTGGCCTTGCCTGCCTGGTCCATGGCCCGGATTATGTCCTCGCGGGCGGTGAACGGCCCTTCCATGAGCGCGGGCGGGCGGTTATGCGCGGGGGGCAGGAATGCCTTGGCCCGCTTCACGGCCTGTGCGTACTCCGCGTCCGCCTTGCCGTCGCGAAGCGCGGCGAGGTAGTCGGCGAAGAACTTCACGAAGCAGGCGAAAAGAACGGAGCTTGCGCTCACGAATGCCTGCTCGGGGCTTACCGTGCCGTGGGCCAGCACGCCCCTGCCCGGCACGATGACGCTCTTGCGGCGCTTGAGGGCCGAGGCGACGGCGTCCGGGGTGAATGTGTCCACCACAGGCAGGTCGTGCAGGAAGGTGCGGGTCTCGCAGTCGCTCGGCGCGATGGCCCCGCCGGAGCGCGCGGCCAGGAAGTCCACGATTGTGGAATAGGGCTCGGCCGGGGGCAGGAGCAGCAGCGAATTTATGCTCATGCGCTCGAACACGCCGGCCAGCACGGGAGCCTCGGAGGCCTCCCGGTTGAAGACCAGCGCATCGTCCAGCCCGGCCAGGAGCGGCGCGCCGGGGGCGGCCAGGCGGGCGGAGACGATCTTTTCCGCGAATTTTTGGAGCAGCCTTATCATGCGATGTCTCCGGGGGATCGTCCGTCCGGTGCGGCCACGCGCGTCATGAAGACGCTTTGCCCGGTGTGCTCGTAAACGGTGAATCCGAATTCCGAGTAGAAGCCGGGCGTGGCCGTGAAAAGTGCCAGCCTCCGGACCTCCGACAATTCGGGATGCCCGGCGATTGTTTGCATCAGCCATTTTCCCAGGCCCTTCCCGCGATGTCCGCTCAGGATGAACAGGTCCGCGACGTATCCGAACGTGGCCAGGTCGCTCAGGACCCTGGCGAAGCCAGCCTGTTCGCGCCCCTGGCCGCCGTCGCGGTAGACGCCGAAGCAGAGGGTGGAGTTGTCCGCGGCCCGGCGCATGAGCTCCGGGCTCCTGCCGAGGCCCCAGTAGGACTCGGTGGATATGAAGCGGTGGACGGCTTCATGGTCCAGGAGCGAGCGGTCGGTTGATATGAAATACTCACCCCTTCGCCACATGGGCGTCCCCCCTGGAGAGGCTTTCCTCAAGCCCCAGCTCGCGGGCCTTTTCCGGCGTGGGCATGCCGTCTGGCGTTAGCCCCCTTATGGCGTAGTACTTGGCGCGGGCCTCCAGGAACTCCCCTCGCGGCACGGGGCGGATGTCGTCCGCCAGGCCGCTCCCGCCGGGCGGCTCGAAGAAGCGGGCCGGTATGTCGTCGTGGCGGCTGCCGAAGCCCAGGCGCGCGTTCATGACGCGCTCGCGGTAGTAGATGCGCTCGCCAAGCCTCAAAAGGTCCTGCGCGGAGGAGGGCTCTCCGGTCACGGCCTGGAGGGCGTGGGCGTACTCCTCAAGCGACGCGCCGAAGAAGATGAACTTGCACGCCGTGAGCGAATCCACCACGGCGTTGGCGTCCTCGGCGATCTTGATGATGCGGGCCTTGCCCATGAAGCTGAAGCGGTCCGTGGCCACGGGTTTGCGCAGGATCTCGTGGCTGACGGGGTAGGCCCGCAGGTGGCAGCCGCCGCGCGTGGACAGGGCGTAGGCCAGGCTCATGCCGTAGGCCCCGCGCGGGTCGTAGGCGGGAAGCTCCATGCCCTTGACGGTCATGGCCGCCTCGGGACGGCCTTTGGAGGCCGCATACCCCGCCGCGCCCAGGCCCAGCTCCGGCAGGCGTCCGCGCCCGGTGTCCTCAAGCAGCGAGAGCACGCGCGCGGGCGTCAGGCGCTCTCCCGTCAGCTCGGCGTGGCAGGCCAGGGTGACGGCGGCGGAGATGGTGTCCATGCCCAGGTCGTTGCACAGGGCGTTGGCCGCCACTACCAGCTCCATGTCGTCCAGGCCGATAAGCGCCGTGAAGTGGGACATGGTCTCGAATTCCGGCATGGACCTGCCGTCCGCCGCCACCTTCTTGCACTGTATGTGGCAGCCCCGGCAGCCGTGCCTTTCGGTGCGGTAAGCCTCCTTGTAGCGTACGGCGTTGAGGCGTCCGGCGGGCTCGAAATGCGAGGCCCGGAAGTTGTCCGTGGGCATCATGCGGCGCGAGTCCATGAGGTCGTAGAGAGCGCCCGTGCCGAAGCAGGAGAACCCGTGGCCGCCCGAGAGCACCGGCGAGGCCGCCACCAGGCGGAAGATGTCCTCGCGGGCCTTCTTGAGGCCTTCGGGATCGGCCACGCGCACCTTGCCCGTGCCTTTCACGGCGACATACTTGAGATTCTTGGCGGCCAGCGCCAGCCCCATGCCGCCGCGCCCGAAGGCGTGGTGACCGTCCACCATGACGCAGGCGTAGCGCACCCCGGCCTCGGCGGCCGGGCCGATGACGGCCAGGGAACCCTTGAAGTCCAGGCGGCGGCGGACCTCGTCGCGGGTGAGCCCGGCGAGGTCCGAGGCGTCGCGGACCTCGGCGCGTCCGTCCTCCACTACGATGCCCACGGGGCGGTCCGCCCTGCCTGTTATGACCAGCCCGTCCAGCCCGGCCTTCTTGATGTTGGTGCCGAGCGTTCCGCCCACGGATGCGTCGCAGGTGGTTCCGGTCAGCGGCGAGCGCGTGGCCAGGCAGGCCCGGCCGGACGTGGGGGCGATGGTCGCCACCAGCGGCCCGGTGAACAGGCACAGGGGCATGTCCGGATGGTCCCAGGGCAGATGGACGAAAGGATCGAGGAAATGCCCGGCCAGTCCCTTGCCGCCGATGTTCACGCGCAGGACCAGCGGGTCGACGGGTTCGCGGGACGCGGTGCGCGCCGAGAGGTCCACCTTGAGGGTGAAGCCGGTCCATCCGAAAAGTTGGCCGTTCATGGGGGCGGTCTTTACCCGCGCGCGGGGGCGGCGGGCAACCCTAAAGTTTGTTCCGGCGCGACCGAAAAGGCGCCTAAGGAGCTTCACGCATGAACCTCGGCCCCATTTCCACGCCGCTCAATCCCGGCTCGTTCTTCAAGCCCTTCATCCCCCTGGAGCGGGGGGCCGTGGAGGGCTTCGCCCTGGAGATGACCCGCCGGGCGTCCCAGACGGCCGTGCC
Organism: Thermodesulfobacteriota bacterium; assembly: GCA_049322415.1. GTDB lineage: Bacteria > Desulfobacterota > Desulfovibrionia > Desulfovibrionales > Desulfovibrionaceae > Fundidesulfovibrio. The sequence continues at coordinate 9,176 of JBMORI010000027.1, forward strand.
CGAGGGGAAAGAGCGCACCGTGAGCGACGAAGGCCTCCAGAAGGCCATCGAGGGCGCGGTGGGCTTCGTGGAGGAGAACTTCGGGGACCGGGCGGCCAGGGTCTTCATGGGCATCGTGCTGAAGGACGCCTCAGGCCGCGCCATGGACGAGGGCTCCATGGGCGACGCCTTCGTGAACGGCCTGGAGTTTCTGGACCGCACATTCGGCATCGCGGCCGGGGACAAGGCCATGGCCTTCTTCAACGGCGAACTCAACCAGGCCCTTAACGGCTATTTCCAGAACGGCAAGGACGAGAGTTTCCTGGCCATGGAGCTGGACGAGGCCCAGGACGCCCTGGGCCAGGCCGCCGGACAGGCCATTTCCGCCATGATGAAGAAGTTCACCAAGAACGCCGTGGACCCTGATTCGCTTCTCATGAACAAGGCCAAGGACGATCTGGATGCAAGTCTGGCCGAGACCGGGGCTGGCGGGACCGGGGAGACCGTGGCCGGCGAGATGGCCCCGCTGGTGGACGAGAACGGATTCCCCGTGGAGGGCGGCGAGGCAGGGGCCGCCCTGGCTGACGGCGGCGTCCAGGCGGTTTCCGCCGGGCAGGCCTCCCAGCCCGAGGAGCAGGCCGCCCAGGCCGCGGAATCCAGGCCCGGCAGACGCGCGGGCGGGTCCAAGCGACGCGGCCGCGGCGGCAAGGTCCGGCGCAGGCGCGTGGATTCGGGCAACCCCTACGACAGGTCCGGCCTCACGCCGGGCCAGGTGCTCGACAAGAAGGTCTGAAGCCGGCCCCCTATCCCGAACACCCGCGCCCCGGCATGTTGCCGGGGCGTTTCGCGTTTTCAGGAGGGGACTCCCGGATTCCCTTCCCGCCGGGAGGCTGCCTTGCCCGTCCGCACTTCCGGGCATCTGTCAGCTCTTGCCGGGGCTTCCCGCTCACCGCCTCTTTTCGCCCCGCTCCCCTAAAGCAATTCCGGAAACCACCGATACCCTTTGCAAGGGAGAGGAGACTGCGACGCGGCCGTTCAAAGCCTTGGGGAAGGCGAGGCCGCGGAGCAGCCGGAGGACAGCCTTGTCCTTCGAATCCAGAGAATGCGAGGTTCGACATGAACGCAGCCAGGACATCCTCTTCCCAGGCCCCCCTCCGCACCGCCCTCGTGGTCAGCGCGAGCGAAGGCCACGCCCGGGTCGACCGTTTAAGCCTCAAGAACGCCAAGGTCCACGTGTCCCGCGCCGTCAAGAGCGGGGCTGATGCCCTCAAACATCTCTACAAGATGGGCGCCGACGTGGTGCTCGTGGACGACGCCCTGGAGGACGGGGCAGGCTGGGACTTCATGCGCCGCGTGAAGTCCGACCCGAGACTCAAGGACATCCCGCTGGTGATGGTCAGCTCCACCGGCGACCGGGAGCGCGTGGTGGAGGCCATCCGGCTGGGATGCGTGGGCTATCTGGTGCGCCCCTACACCCTGGACGCCTTCTTCAAGCATCTGGCGCTTGCCCGCCAGTCCCGCTGGTACCTGCGGCCCGAAATGGACGAGGTTGCGGCGAGCCTGGACCTGGTGGAGGAGGGCCGGGCCGGAGAGGCCATGCCGAAGCTTGAAAAGGCCCTGGAAACGCCCGACGACGCCCGACACCACTACGAGCAGGGGCTCAGGCGTCTGGCCTCAGGGCAGTACACCCAGGCGGTGGAGTCCTTCACGGCGGCGGTGCGCATAAGCGCCCTGATGGCCGAGGCCCACCTGGGCCTGGCCCGCTGCTGGCTGTCGCTCGGCGACGAGGTGCGCTTTCGCAAGGCCCTGACCCAGGCCGCCGAGGCCTGCACCAAGGCCAAAAAGTTCGAGCACTACAAGAACGAGTTCCTCAAGATCCTCAAGGCCGACCCGCGCGGCTTCAACCCCTTCGTGAGCCTGGGCATGCGCCTGGGGCGCGAGATGGACTGGGACGGCGCGCTCATGGCGCTTCGCAACGCTGTGATTCTGGAGCCCATGGACGCCAAGGCCCACCTGGAGCTGGCCAAGGCCTACCATTTCAAGCGCCAGCCCGAGTTCGCCAAGCGCAGCATCTCGCAGGCGCTCATGCTCGACCCCCACGACGACGACGCACACTCGCTCTACGAGCGCTGGACCGGACGGGAATGGGGCGAGGAGAAGGCGGAGGCGGGAGAGGACGTCCAGAACAAGCGCGGACAGGTCATCCCGGACATGATTCCGGCGATGCTCAACGGTGTTCTTTATCTGGCCGGTGTGGTCACGGAAGGCATTCACCGGTTCAGGCGCGACTACGCGTAGGTCCGTGTTCCGGCCCGTGGGGCCAGGAAGTAAGGCCCCGACCGGAAACGGGGAGACGGACCAAGCGAGTGGTGGCGCGGCCCGAAAGCAGGCAGGGACGCGACGCTGACGGGCGGGAGACAACCGGCGGACAGGCTTCAAGGGGAGGCCTGCCCGCCGGTTTGATTATTCGGGGCCGTCCGGGGGTGTCCCCCCCGTGCGCCTACCGCCCTCTCGGTCCGCCGCCCTGCTGGCCGCCGCCGTTGCCGCCGGGGCGCGCTCCGGCCTGCTCCTGGGCGCTCGGCTTCTTGCCGGTGGCGGGCAGCACGATCTGCGTGGCCACGGTCTGGCCCTCGGCGATGCCGGAGAGCACCTCCGTCTCGTGAAGGCCAGAAAGCCCCAGTTCCGGCTGAATCCTCACGGCCTTGCCGTTCTCCACCAGGAACACCGCCTGCTGGTTGTCCACCCACTTGAGCGCCGAGTTGGGGATGGTGAGCACCCCCTTCTTCTCCTGCACCACGATCTGGCACTGGGTGGTCATCTCGGGCCTGAGCCTGGTGGCCTCCTCGCTGGAGAGCCGCACGAGGGCCTGATAATAGACGATGTTGTCGCGTATTTCCGGCTGGGGATAGATGGTGTCCACCTCGCCCTTGAAGGTCACGTCCGGGTAGGCGTCCACCCTGAACTCGACTGGCATGTCGGGCTTCACCTGCCCCACGTCGGTCTCGTCCACGTAGATCCACATTTCGAGGCGGGTGGGGTCCAGCACGGTGATGAGGTTGGCCACCTGCAGGCCCGCCACCACGGTCTCTCCCTGTTGCGTGGAGACCTGGCTCACCACTCCGGAGATGGGCGAGACGATGCGGGTGTAGGAGATGCGGGTCTTTATGGTCTCGAGCGCGGCCTGGGCTTCCTCCACGGCCTTCTGCGCCTTGACCTCCTCGCGGGTGAATTCGGTCCTGGTGAGGTCCAGGGTGGCCTTGCGGGCGCGCACGGTGTTGGCCGTGACCAGCTCCTCGCGCATGGCGGCCTCCTGGGTGTCGTGGGAGACGAGGTTCTTGCGCAGAAGCTCGGACTGACGGGCCGCGTTGGCCTTGGCGTAGGCGTACTGGGCCTCGGCCAGCTTGAGCTGCGCCTCGGCCTCGTTGATGCGCCGGGGGTAGACCTCCTTGACCCTGAGCTGCTCGGCCATGGCTTTTTCCAGGGCTGCCTCGGCCTGGTCCTTCTGGGCCTGGAGCTCGCGGTCGTCGATGATGGCGATGGTTTCCCCCGCCTTCACCTGGTCGCCCACGCGCACGCGCATTTCCTTGATGGTGCCGGTGGCCCGCGCGCCGATGCGCACGATGGCCCCCACCTGCGCCTTCACGATGCCCGTGGCCTGGAGCACCTTGCGCACGTCCCCGATCTGGGCCTGGGCCGTGGCCAGGACCTTTATCTCCCTGGCCTTGCCGCCCCGGTTCAGGAAAACCGCGCCAGCCGCCAGGACGAGCACGGCGGCCGCGATCCATACCCATTTGTTTCGCATGATGATCAGCTCATTTCCGCTATCCATGCGGCCAGCGGCGTTTCGATGACGGACCGTATCTCCTTGAGCCGTTCGGGGCTTTCGGCCTCGAAGCGCAGCACCAGCACCGGCTGGGTGTTGGAGGCCCGGATGAGGCCCCATCCGTCCGGGAAGACTATGCGCGCGCCGTCCACGTCTATCATGTCGTATCCGTTTCGGAAATGGTCACGCGCGCGTTCGACCACCTTGAATTTTATCTTCTCGGGGCAGTCGAAGCGTATCTCCGGGGTGTTGTACGTCCGGGGCCAGTCCGCCAGCAGGCCGGAGGCCTTGCGCTCCGGGTGGCGGTCCAGCACCTCCAGGAAGCGCTGGGCGGCGTAGGTGGCGTCGTCGTATCCGAAATAGCGGTCAGCGAAAAACATGTGGCCGCTCATCTCCCCGGCGAGCTTGGCCCCGGTCTCAAGCATGCGGGCCTTGATGAGCGAATGCCCCGTGGCCCCCATCACGGGATTGCCGCCGTGGGCGGCGATGTCCTTGTAGGTGAGGTGCGAGCACTTGACCTCGCCGATCACGGTGGCGCCGGGGTGGTCCTTAAGCACCTCGCGGGCGTAGATGGCCAGGAGCTGGTCGCCGAACATGAGCTTTCCGGTTTCGTCCACCACGCCGAGGCGGTCGCCGTCGCCGTCCAGGCCGATGCCGCAGTCCGCGCCCTCGGCCTTGACCCGCTCGATGAGCGAGGCCATGTACTTCTCCACCACCGGGTCGGGGTGGTGGTTGGGGAAGGTTCCGTCGGGCTCGCAGAAGATGTCGATGACCTCGGCCCCGATGGCGCGCAGCACGTCAACGGTGACCGGCCCGCCGGCGCCGTTGCCGCCGTCCACCACCACCTTGAGGGGGCGGGAGAGCCGCGTCTGGGAGGAGAGGGCCTCCACGTAGGCCGGGGCGATGTCATGCACCGAGACGAGGCCGCGTCCGGACGGGAATTCTCCCGCCGCCATGATGCGGTAGAGTTCCTGGATCTCGTCGCCGTAGATGGTCGCCGGCCCGGCGATGACCTTGAACCCGTTGAATTCCGGTGGGTTGTGGCTGGCGGTGATCATCACGCCCGCGTCGGTGCCCAGGTGCTTGCAGGCGAAGTAGCACACAGGGGTGGAGACCATCCCAACCGTGACGACGTCCACGCCGGTCTCGGCTAGCCCCTTGGCCAGGCGCTCCTGGTAGACGGGGGAGGAGAGGCGGGCGTCGTGTCCCACCACGGCGCGGCGGAAGCCGTTTTTCAGGAAGTACGCGCCGCATGCGCGGCCGAATACCTCCACCCAGGCGGGGTCAAAGTCCTTGTCCACTATGCCCCTTATGTCGTATGCTCTGAAAATGTCAGGCGAGATGTTCTTCATGATCGTCTTCGTCCGTCTCGAACGGGAGTGTTAAATGAACTGGGATTGGGAAAAATTGCAGGACAAGCGGCAAAGGAGCTTCGGCACGGGGCCGGATTTCAAGAACCTTGGGGACGAGTTCAAGAAAATCTCCGAATTCAATCTCCGCATACCCGGCGGGCCTAAGTTGATCCTACTCATCGTGGGCCTTCTGTGGCTGGCCTCGGGCATCTACATCGTGGAGCCCGACGAGGTTGGCGTCGTGCAACGCTTCGGCGCGTACGACCGCACCACCGGGCCGGGACCGCACTACCACATCCCCTTCCCGGTGGAAAGCGTGCAGACGCCCAAGGTCTCGCAAGTGCAGCGCGCGGAGATCGGCTTCAAGAGCATGGGGACCCAGCAGGGCGGGGCCATCCAGTACAAGGCCATCCCTGAGGAGGCCCTGATGCTCACGGGCGACGAGAACATCATCGATGTGCAGTTCATCGTCCAGTACCAGATAGGCGACCCGGCCGAGTGGCTCTTCCGCATCCAGAACCCCAGGGAGACCGTGAAGGCCGCCGCCGAGGCCGCCATGCGCGAGGTCATCGGCAACAAGACCATCGACTCCGCGTTGACCACGGGCAAACTGGAGATACAGAACACAACCAAGGAACTGCTCCAGTCCATCCTCGACCGCTACAACACCGGCGTGAAGGTGGTGGCCGTGCAGCTTCAGGACGTGCATCCGCCCAAGGACGTCATGGACGCCTTCAAGGACGTGGCCAGCGCCCTGGAGGACAAGAACCGCGTCATCAACGAGGCCGACGCCTACTCCAACGACATCCTGCCCAAGGCGCGAGGCCAGGCCGCGGCCATGATCAACGACGCCCAGGCCTACAAGGAGTCCGTGGTGCGCAAGGCCAAGGGCGAGGCCGCCCGCTTCCTGTCCATCCTGGCCGAGTACGACAAGGCCAAGGACGTTACGCGCGAGCGCATGCTCATCGAGGCCATGGAGGAAATCTTCGCCAACCCCGAGCTTGAGAAGACCATCCTCTCCGACGACGCGCTCAATCATGCCGTGCCCTACCTGCCCCTGGACCGCCAGGGCAGGCCCAGGTCCGGCGAGAAGGCAGGGAGGTAGCCATGCGCCGTTTCACCATACTCGCCGTCATCGCGGTGGTTGCGGCCATCGTGCTCATGCAGAGCCTCTTCACCGTGGACGAGACGAGGCAGGCCATAGTGCTCCAGCTGGGCAAGCCCGTGTCCGGCACCAAGGGGCCGGGGCTGCACTTCAAGCTGCCCTTCATCCAGAACGTGGTCTACATCGACTCGCGCGTGCTCAACTACGAGGCCAAGTCCGCCGAGGTGCTCACCAAGGACAAGAAGAACCTCGTGGTGGACAACTACGCCAAGTGGCGCATCGTGGACCCGCTCCTGTTCTACCGCACCCTGCGCACCATCCCGGGGGCGCAGTCCCGCCTGGACGACCTGGTCTACGCCGAGGTGCGCGTGGCCATCGGCAACTACACCATGGACGAGGTTGTCTCCTCGCGCCGCGCCGAGATCATGTCCATCGTCACCAGCAACGTGAACGACACCGCCAAGGCCTTCGGCCTCCAGATAATGGACGTGCGCGTGCGCCGCACCGACCTCCCCCCGCAGAACGAGAAGGCCATCTTCGGGCGCATGAAGGCCGAGCGCGAACGCCAGGCCAAGCTGTACCGCTCCGAGGGCCAGGAGGAATCCGCCAAGATCAAGTCGGGCGCGGACCGTGAACGCACGGTCATCCTGGCCGAGGCGGGCAGGGCGGCCGAGGTCCTGCGCGGCGAGGGCGACGCCATCGCCACCAAGACCTACGCGGAATCGCTCGGCAAATCCCCGGAGTTCTACTCCTTCATGCGCAGCCTGGAGGCTTACAGGAAGTCCCTGAAGGACAACGGACGGGTGATCATGACTCCGGGCTCAGGATTCATGAAGTATCTGAAATAAAAGATCTTCGACCTGGATTGCAGAGGGGGCGCAAGCCCCCTTTTTATTGCTTCGCCGCAACGGGGCCAAACGTGACGTGATTGAAACCAATCCAGGTCGCGGGCGGCCTTGCCAAATCATAAAGGCAGGTGTAACCAAGGCCCATCTTCCGCTTGGCGGCCCGGCTGCCCCTTCAAGAGGAACTCGATGCGGGCTTTCAACTTCAAGCTGATCCTTCTCGCGGCCCTGTTCGCCGCCCTCGTGGTCAAGGGCGGGCAGCTCTGCTCGGCCGACGGCGTCCAGGCCATGACGCGGCTCGTGGAGCGCGGCCGCCCAGCGCCCGTCGAACCCGTCCCCCTGAAGCCGGTGGAAGAGGAGTTCCGGGGCGTGAGCCCTCTGCCGGAACTCTCCTCGCGGGTCACTCCTTCCAGGAAGACGGTGAAGCAGGGCTCCAAGCTGAACGTCCGGAAAACTTCAAAGGCGCAGTCCGTCTCCAAGAATCCCGCCAGGAAGCCCCCGGGCAAAAGCTGACCTCCCGCCCTCGAGACTTGACAAGGCCCGAGAAAAGGCCGAATTCACTCCACTTGCGCCACACTGGGCGTTACTACCGCTTTGGGGGATTCCATGGGACTTGAGTTGATCAAGCCGGATTTGAACTTCAATTTTCTCCGCTACCGCAAATACGCCTACGTCTTCTCCGCCCTGCTGGTGCTCATGGGCATCGTGTCGCTGGTCTACAAGGGCGGCCCCCGCTACGGCGTCGACTTCGCGGGCGGAATGACCATCCAGCTCAAGTTCGCCAAGGCCGTCTCGCCCGAGGAGATCAAGAAGCCTCTGGACGCCGCCGGGCTGACGGGCGTTTTCGTGCAGCGCATGGGCCAGGAGAAGGACAACTCCTTCCTCCTCAGCGCCTCGGAGAAAGGCGAGCCCCTGGAGCAGGTGCGCGTCAAGGTGGAGTCGGCCCTGATGGCGGCCCTCGGCGACGGGTCATTCGAGGTGCAGCGGCTAGAGGTGGTCGGCCCCAAGGTGGGCGCGGACCTGCGGGCCGGGGCGCTCAACGCCATCTTCTACGCGGTGCTGCTCATAGCCATCTACATTTCGGGCCGGTTCGAGCAGCGCTGGTTCGCGGCGGGCGCCATGGCCGCGGGCCTGGCCATCGGCATATGGCTGCTGAGCAAGGCAGGCCTCTCCACGGGCTATCTCATCGTGGGCGCGCTCATCATAACCCTGGCCCTGTGCTGGGCGCTCAAGCTCAAGTTCGCCCTGGGAGCCCTGCTGGCGGACATCCACGACATCTTCATCACCGTGAGCATCTTCTCCATCTTCGACCTGGAGTTCGACCTCACCGTGGTGGCGGCGCTCTTGACCATCCTGGGCTACTCCCTCAACGACACCATCATCGTCTTCGACCGCATCCGCGAGCGCCTGCACGGCACCAAGGACGAGCCCCTGATCAACCTGATCAACAGCGCGGTGAACCAGACCCTCTCGCGCACCATGCTCACCTCGCTGATCACACTCTTCACCGTCACCGTTCTCTTCATCTTCGGCGGAAGCGTGCTCAAGGACTTCTCCCTGGCCATGATCATCGGCATCCTGACCGGAACCTACTCTTCCATCTTCGTGGCCAGCCCCATCCTGGCCGACCTGGGCTCCGGCCTGGACGCCCTTCAGCGCGAGGAGCCCCAAGCCGTTCAGGGCGGGAGAGCGTGAGCTCCATTCCCGATCCAGCCGGACCCGGCCACGAGATGAGCCTCCTGGGACACCTGGAGGAGCTTCGCGTGCGCCTGGTCCGCTGCATCCTGGCGGCGGTGGCGGGCTTCGCGGTCTGCTTCGCCTTCGCGGAGCGCATCCTGGAGATCCTGCTCCACCCGCTCAAGCAGGTGCTGCCGCCCAAGAGCGAGCTCATCACCACGGGCCTGACCGAAGGCTTCTTCGTCTCCATGAAGGCCGCCTTCGTGGCCGGGCTGTTCCTGGTGAGTCCGGTCATCTTCTATCAGATATGGAAGTTCGTCGCTCCCGGCCTCTATGAGGAGGAGCGCAGGCTGGCCGTCCCGGTGGCCTTCTTCACCGCCCTGTGCTTCGTCTCCGGGGCCTGTTTCGGCTATTTCGTCGTATTCCCCTTCGGCTTCACCTTCCTGGCCAACTACGCGGCCGACGTGGTGACGCTGATGCCCAAGCTCTCCGAATACTACTCATTCAGCCTGAGCCTGCTCTTCGCCTTCGGCATCATCTTCGAGATGCCGGTGTTCATATTCTTCCTGGCCCGTTTCGGCGTGGTTGACCACACGTGGCTCAGAAAGAAGCGCCGCTGGGCCATCGTCCTGTTCTTCGTGGTTGCCGCCATCCTGACGCCCACCCCGGACGCCGTGAACCAGATACTCATGGCCGCGCCCATGGCGGTGCTCTACGAGGTGAGCATCTGGGTGGCCTACTTCTTCGGCAAGAAGAAGCCAGCCCCAAGCGAGGAGACCCTGCCAGCCACCACCGGCGGCGGTGACGAATCCGCCGGCGGCGGCACGCCCGCGGGCCCCGTCGATTCGGCCCTGGACGAGGCTCACGCCTCGGAGAATCCCCAACTCGAAGAGACGAAGTCTCTGGAGAAGGCCGGGGACGCCGTGAGCGGAAGCGAGGCCGCGCCGGAGCAGGCGGAACCCCCCCGGGACGCCGAGGTGGCCGAGCGCGAGCCCCACGAACAGGCCGCGCTTGGGCACGATATGGACGAGGCCGTTGCCTCGACCGGTCCCACGGCCGTGGAAAGCACCGTGCCTGGAGCTGAAACGGGGCTGGAGCAGCCTGCTAAGGAACCTTCCTCTGACATGAGCGCCGGTGAGCAGGCTGGAGATGGTTCAGATAAAGCCGCGCCCAAAGCCGGCGAGCAGGGCGAATCAGCCGGGATGAAGCCCGAACCCGGCTCCGCGAAGCCCTAGCACGGCCATCCGAAATGAAAATGGAAGCGCCCCGGCCATAAACCGGGGCGCTCTTGCATCGAACCATCGAGGCCACGACCGCGTTCAAGATAACGGGTCCATTCCGTATTCCGGCCGAGCCGTCGTTGCCTAGTCCCCGCGCGGCGCGCCGGAAAACATTCCCCCCCTCGACCTCCGCCCGGCAATCTGGCAGACTGATCCGCGTCATGGAAGCCACACCGCTCATCAGGCTTGAGGATATTTCCAAGTCCTACCATCTTGGAGACGTGGACACCCAGGTGCTCCGGGGCGTCTCGCTCACCATCGAGCCGGGCGAGTTCCTCGCGCTCCAGGGCCCTTCCGGCTCGGGCAAGTCCACGCTCCTGCACATCATCGGCCTCCTGGACCGTCCCACCGGGGGGCAATACTTCCTGCGCGGACGCGACGTGTCCCAGCTGCCGGACGACGACCTGTCGGAGGCGCGCAACCAGCTGATCGGGTTCGTGTTCCAGAGCTTCTACCTCATCCCGTACGCCACCGCCCTGGACAACGTCCTGCTGCCGGGTCTTTACAGCCATGCGTCCCAGTCCGAGCTGCGCGCCAGGGCCGAGAAGCTGCTCACCCAGGTGGGGCTGGCGGACCGCATGCACCACAAGCCGTCGCAGCTCTCAGGCGGCCAGCAGCAGCGCGTGGCCCTGGCCCGCTCCATGCTGAACGACCCCGACCTGATCCTGGCCGACGAACCCACGGGTCAGCTCGACTCCAAGACGTCGGTGGAGATCATGAACCTCTTCGCGGAAGTCAACGCCATGGGAAAGACCATCATCGTGGTCACCCACGACGAGGAGACCGCAAGCTATGCCAAACGCCGCGTCCTGGTCCTGGACGGCAAGATCGCTTGAGCCGTTGCGCGCGGCCCTGAAGATGTGGCGCGTGCTGGGCATGGCCTGGGGCGCGGTCTGGGCGTACAAGCTGCGTTCCTTCTTCGTGGTGCTGGCCGTGGCGCTCGGCATCGCGGCGCTCACCATCATCATTGCCTCGGTGGACGGGGCGCGGCGCAAGGCCCTGGAAATCGTGGACTGGTTCGGACCCGACGCCGTGCTGGTCTTCGGCGGCAACATCGAGACCAGGGCCATCGGGCAACGCTTCCTGACCCTCACCTGGGAGGATTCGCTCTCAATCGAGCGCTCCCTGCCCGGCGCGTACCTGGTGGTGCCCATGCGGGCCAAGGGCGGCGTCACCCTTCGCTTCGAGAACCGCAACATGGTCACGTCCGTGGTGGTGGGCGCCACCGCCGACTACGCCCAGGCCTGGAACTGGCCTCTGGCCGAAGGCCGCGACATCTCCGAGGACGACGTCAAGCATTCGGCCAAGGTCTGCCTCATCGGCGACTACCCGGCCAAGGAGCTCTTCGGGGACGAGTCGCCCATCGGCCAGGTCATCCTGGTGCAGGATCTGCCCGTGCAGGTCATCGGCAGGCTGGCCTACCGGGGCTTCGCGCCCGGCGGAGGCGGCGCGCCCGTGGACGACCGCATCATCATGCCGCTCACCACGCTCACCCAGCGCTTCCACCTGGAGCGGCGCTTCTTCAGGGCGCTTCGCGTCAAGTTCCTGGAACCGGAGATGATGGACAGCCACATCGAGAACCTGCGCTCGCTTTTGCGTCACAACCACAAGCTGCGTCCCGAGGACCCCGACGACTTCTCCATCCTCTCGGCCAGCGAGATCCTCAAGTTCCTCACAATGATAACCGGCGGCATCATGGTTTTTCTGGGCATAACAGCCGGAGCGGCCATCGTGGTGGGGGGATTCGTGCTGGCCAATCTGCTCTTTCTCTCCGTGAGCGAACGCCGCGAGGAGATCGGGCTCAAGAAGGCCCTCGGCGCCACTTCCGCGGCCATCACCATCCAGTTCCTCACCGAGGCGGTGCTGCTCACGCTCATGGGCGCGCTGGCCGGGATAGCCATCGGCATCGGCATGGGGCAACTGCTCACCAAGCTAGGCATCCTGGAAATCCAGCTTTCCGGGAAGCTGTTCGTGCTGGCGCTCCTGTCGGCCACGGCCATCGCGGTGATCTTCGGGCTCAAGCCCGCCCGCAAGGCCGCATCGCTCGACCCCATCGACGCCCTGAGGGGAGGGGAGTAGGAGCCGGGCTCCGCCCAGATCCGGCAGGGCTCCGCCCTGGTGGGTCCGGGCGAAGCCCGGGGAGGCCGTGGTGCGTTGAAGCTCCAAAGCTCTTATTATTTCTTCGATTTCTTGTAGGGGTTGTTCTTCCAGGGCTCGTCCACGTATCCGTCGAAGTCTCGGTGCCGGCCGAGCTTGGCGGGATTGAGTCCGGCGGGCAGGCCTCTGGTCCACGCCCCGCCCTGGAGTGAGAAGAAGAGCCCGGTGGCCGGGTCCTGATAGATGTTGTGGGCGGGGTAGTAGCGGTAGCGCTGCTTGGCCCGGTAGCCGTGGGCCGGAGCCCAAGGCGGCGGCCCTTTCGGCTTGGCCTGTCCGGGCGGGACGAACTCGCCAGGGCCATGGGGTGGCGGGGAGTCCTTCTTCTTGGCCCAGGAACCGTCGGGGGCGGACAGCAGGATCACCCCCGTCAACGCGGCGATGAGGATGCGAAACATAGTGGCCTCCATTTTGCCTTGTTATCATTATTATTACTCCCCGCCGCCTCCGCGGTAAAGAGCAAAACGGATTGAATTTTAGGGTCGGGCGCGGTAACAGCCACGCAATGCGGGTGAAACTTCTGGCGCTCATCCTGTTGCCGTGCCTGCTGGCCGCTTGGGAATGCAGGGCGCAGGCGCTCCCGGACGATGCCATGGCGGTCCACGTCCTTGGCCGCCTGTCCTTCGGCCCTTTTCCGGGGGAGATCGAACGCGTGCGGGCCATGGGCTGGAAAGCCTACGTGGAGGAGCAGCTCAACCCGGAGAAGCTGCCCCTGCCGCAGGCTCTCACGGCAAGGCTCGCGGCGCTCGGGACCGAATCCATGGACACGGTCCAGCTCTTCCGCGAATACGGGCCCAAAGCCCCGGGCGGGCCGCGAAGGAACCCCACCCTGGAGGAGATCCAGGCCGCGAAGGAAAAGGCGTCCTTCATCCAGACCGAAGCCGCCGAGGCCAAGCTCTGGCGGGCCATCCTCTCGCCTCGCCAGCTCGAGGAGATCCTCTGCGACTTCTGGTACAACCATTTCAACGTCCCCGCCTCCAAGGGGCTCGCCCACCTCTGGGTAGGCAGCTTCGAGCGAGAGGCCATCCGTCCGCATGTCCTGGGCCGCTTCGGGGACATGCTCCTGGCAGTGACCCGCCATCCGGCCATGCTCATCCATCTTGAGAACTGGCAGAGCGCCTCACCGGAGAGCCAGGCCGGAAAGGGCCTGCAACGCCCTCTGGTGGAGATGCACGCCCGCGAGCTTCTGACCGCCCACACCATGGGCGAAGCCGCCAAGGCAAGGCCCCAGGACGTGAACGCCCTGGCCAACATGCTGGCCGGCTGGAGCATCGGCGCGCCTCGCGGTCCCCAGGACGTGAACGGCTTCGTG
>JBMORI010000028.1:0-138304 GCA_049322415.1 Thermodesulfobacteriota bacterium
CCTCGTCCAGCTTCACCCACCGCCGGTAGCGCTGCTGCGGCGTCTGGGGCATCTGGTGCACCACGGCAGGCTTGGCCATCTCCCGGGCGGCCAATTCGCGCATGGCCTGGGCCTCTCCGGCCGGGGCCGGTGTTGGGCCGTCCTGGGCGCGGGCGGCAAGCCCGGCCTGGCGCAAGGCCTCGGTTTCGTGGGGGATGGACGGCTGGGGCAGACGGGTGAGCTTTCCGGCCTCGATGGCGCTGTGCTCCAGGATCTCGGTGACGATTTCCTTGGTCCCTGCCGAGCGGGCAGCGTCCTTGAGTTCCTTCTTCTGCTGGGAAATCAGGGCTTTCTGGCGGCGCTGGCGGGCAATGCTCACGTCCCGGCGCGAAACGCCCGCGATCTCCGGGCAGACGGCCTTGCAGAGCCACTCCCAACCGCCGTCGGCGCTCGGAATGAACACGTAGGCAGCGCCGATGTCGGCGTCGTCCAGAAGCACCCGCGCCTGCTTGCCCTCATGGCCGCCAAGAGCCGCGTGGTCGAACCAGACGCCGTCAAGGCGGATGCCCTTCTTGCCGATACGGCGTATGCCGTCGCCGCCGGCGGCGGGCATGAGCAGGATGTCGAGGGCGCGTTCGTCGGAAATGCGGGCGACAGGCTCGGTCCAGTCGCACGCCACCTGAAATGGCGCACGACCGTTCAGCCCGGCGTGCGGGTCCCTGGCGTACACGTCGTCCGTCCAGCGGTCGCAGAGGGTTTGCAGTTCCTCAGGGGTCATGGCCAGTTCAACGCTTTCGCCTGTTTTGAACAGGCGGTCGGCCATGCTCTTGCGGGATTCGATCGCCTTCCGTTCGGCCACGTTGTGGCCGATGAAACCCGCCGCAAGCTCCAGGAGGTCGTGGGAAAAGGTCTTGAAGGCGCGTTCCACGAAGGGCTTGTGCTCCGGCGTGAAAGGCGGGGCGATGTCCTGCCGGATTTTCAGCGCGGCCAGCACTAGCTGCACCTGGCGGCTCACGTAGTCGGAGCCTTTGTCCGTTCCCAGCTCTTCAGGCACGCCCCAGTCGAACAGGCAGCGTCTGAGGATTGCGAGCACCCCGGCGGAGCTGGACGTGCGGGCCACATGGAGCTTGAAGCGGCGGGAATAGACGTCGATGCAGCCTATGATCACATGGCGGCGGCCGTCGGAAAGCATCGCGTCGCCTTTGGTGGAGTCGATCTCCCAGCGCTGGTTGAGCCGGAAAACGTTGGCGCTGGCGTCTCCCCCGGCGGCCTTGTACTTGGAGCGCCAGGCGTCCGGGTTGGTCATGGCCAGGTGCAGCTGGGCGTTCTGCTCCTTCCAGACCCGAAGCCAGCGCTGCAAATTGCGCAGGCTGACGCGCATTTTTTTGTCAGAAAATCTTGCCTCGACACCGCGCAAGATGCGCTTGGCGTCGGCGTGCGGGTAGTCGACCAGCATGGCCAGGATGAATTCACGCAGCTCCGGATCGGAATCGATCGCGCCCGTGCCGCGCCTGTGCTGGCCGTAGTTTCCGGCCAGGCGGGCTATCCCCTCGCGCTCCAGGGCCTTGGTCCAGTTGGCCAGGGAATTGGCGCACACGGCCGGTACCAGCTCGCGGATCTGAGCGTCCACCTCGATGTCCCCGGCGTTGTACTGGAGAGAGAAAACCTCGCGCCCGGCCCGGATGGTGAAGCCCCCCGAGGTCGTGAACTCGCGGCAGGCGGCGACCAGGGCGGCCTTCGCCTCGGCGCGGGCCTTGGCGGCCCCGTCCAGGCAGACGAATCTGGCCAGCCCGCCCTGCTTTGCCGCCTGCGCGGCGCGGGCGTTCAAATCGTCGTTCAACTTGAGCTGGAGGGCGTGCTTGCGGCCAGCCGTGGCGGCCTCGGAGGCGGCCACCCGGGCCAGGGCCTCGCGCACGTCGGCGGGGAGGTCGGCGAGAAGGTATTCATACCCGCCGCCCTTGCCGGAACGCTTGCGGTACGGCCATGCTTCGCGTTCGGCCCGGCGATGGACGCTCGAAATGGCAATGCCCATGGCGTCCTTGACCTCTTGCGCGGTGTATGCGTCCTTCATGTCCTGCCAGCCTTGCCTTGTAGAGGTTCGCGCCCCCTGCTACGATCTTCCGGTACCCCTACCGTCCAACCCGCAACAGGAGGCGCGAAGCATGAGAGAATTCCAGAGTGAGTGCGTAGACTGGGGACATTGTTACGCCGCCTCCTTGGCTTTCATGTCTTCCGGCAGATCAAGCCACCTCTCCGGGCAGCCCAGATCGCGCAGGTGCGCGAGCACCTTCCTGTTGTTGCGCTTGCCCTGCGCCGTTTCCCGGACCAGATTTCTGGTCACGCCGACGGCGCGCCCCACCTCGGCCATGTTGAGGCCAAGGCCGTCCAGGTATTCCCGGATCCTCCAGAACTGACGTTCCTTGCCCGCAGCGGCCATCACTTCACCCCCTCCAGCAGCTCGTCCTCCATGCGGCGCTTGCGCTTGGCCCTTGCCTTCTCCTCGATCACTGCCCGGCCGTAATCGCGCAGCTTCCTGTCCTCAGGCGTCATGACTTCAAACCCCAGGGGTTTGAGCATGGCCTGGATCGCTCCGGGGTCGCCGGTGGCCATGCACATGATCACCACCGCCAGGATCGACGGCGGGTGGTCCCGGTCGGAAGGTGACAGCCACTTGTCCAGAGTGTCCTTGCTGATGGATTTGGCGTTGCCGGACGTGAGGCGGACGTTGGCCCTGGCCGCGAGATCGTTCAACCGGTCGACCAGGAGCTTGCGCCCCTCGTCGCTGGAACCTGCGGCGGCGTTCATTGCCGCCCGCACGGCAGGAAGGACGCCCGCGAGCGAGTGGGGGTCGTTTTCGAAAAGAGTGAGTTGCCGCATTCCCGCTCCGCTTTTTGGGTCGCCGTCCGAACTCGGAACACCCGTGGACGTTGACCCCCTGCTTGCGGGCGGGTAGAGGTGACTTGCGAAGTGTTTTTGTCTACCGCCCGCAAATCCGTTTTTGACTATTTTTGCCTGTCGGTCAACGATTTTTGGACGCAAAAGTTAAAAATAGTCAAAAAATTATTTCCCGTTTCATTTCGGGTGATTAAGGATTTTGCGGTGCAAAACTTCACGCAAAACTTTCAAGGGTGAAACTTTTGCACCATGAGCATAGCTGAGAGGATAAGGCTCGTAAGGGGCAAGCTAAGCCGCGCAGAGTTCGCACGACGCCTCGAAATTAATGTGGCCACTGTGAGGAACTACGAGGAAGGGCATTCTCTGCCTAATTCCGATACAATAGCCAGGTTGTGTGGTGTTTTTAGTCTTAAGACTGACTGGCTGGTGTTGGGAGAAGGGGAAATGCTCCATCTCTCCAGTGAAGAAGATGAAGCCCCTCCATTCATTGTTGACCCATCGGAATATCATCATGATGAGCTAGAAGCTCTGCGCGGTGAAAATAGAGAGTTACGGCTGGAAAACCGCGAACTGCGCCAGGAGAACAGGCAGCTCCTCAAGGAAAACGGCGACCTGCGGGTAGCCTTGGCCCGCCTGGAGGCACGAGGAGCGCCACGTGAAGGGGCTATAGATGGGCAGGCAGATGAAGCGGCCAGAAAAAGCGCCTGAACAAACGGGGAAGGCTGCTTAAATTCCCCCGTGTGGAGCAATGGACCTTACCTATCAATGATTTTGAACGGCTATAACAGGTAGGGACTCCCTACTTCTGCATAAGGGTCGATACCGGGCGTGCTATTTCTAGCGCTGGACGCGTTTCCGAACAAAACTAAATGTCGCCGGCATGCTTTGCCGGGGCCGTTTAAGTGTCGTCGGCGCAAAAGTTACCGGAGCTCTCCGCCAGGCCGTACCCAGGGCTTCAAATAAGCATCCACGCGCCTTCCCGTCCCACTTCATCCCACGTTGGCCCGCCATATCCCGGTTCCTCGCCTAGACCAAGACTAAGTGTCGCTGCACACGCGGATTGGCACTGATTTGCGCCTGTTTCGGCACGCCGCCTTGTCCTCTTGACTTCCTGCTTTAACGCCGCCTCTGCATGGCGGATTCTGTCTGCATTTCTTTTGAAACCAGCAGGTCGCGCCATGCCACTGGAATCATGGATACGGCGGCATGACGCAGCGCGGTGAACATGGTCATTGAAATTCACCTGTCGCCGAAAGGATCGTCCATGTCGATGAGGCCCTTGCGCATGGCATAGCGCACCAAATCAAGCGGTGTCTTCAGGTTGAGCTTGCCCATGATGTTGGCCCGATGATTTTCCACTGTCTTTCTGCTGATATGAAGCCTTTCCGCGATGTGTGCGCAAGAGAGCCCTTCGGCCAGTTGGCGAAGCACCTGTTGCTCTCGCCGGGTGAGTCCGGCATAGGAGGCCCCTCCCTGGCGGGCCTTACGGGCGCGGTATTCCAGCAGGCCACGGATTACTCGCGGGGAAATCGAGCTGTCCAGGTACTGCTCTCCCCGGATCACGGCTTCAACAGCCTCGATGAGCCTCTCACTGGCCGATTCCTTGACGATATAGCCCTTCGCCCCGGCCTGGAAGCACTCCGCGACCATCTCGATGGCTGAATGCATGCTGAGCACGATCAGTGATGTCCCTGGCAGCTTTTCCGAAAGCTCCCGGATGAGAGACACTCCGCTGCCGTCCGCAAGGCCGATATCCACGAGCACGATTCCCGGCTTGAGTTCAAGTGCCAGGCGCCTGCCCTCGGCAATGCTTCCCGCATCTCCCGCCACGCTCAGCCCCGGCGCCTTCTCGATGAGTGACCGCACTCCCTGGCGTATGAGCGGATGGTCGTCCACGATCAGTATGGAAGTGGTCGTTTTCACGATAAATCTTCGTCAGAAACGGGTATTTCCACCTTGATGCGCGTGCCCCCCCCGGGCTTCGAGCGCAGCTCGAACGTGCCCCCCAGCAGACGCGCCCGTTCACGCATGCTCAAAAGCCCCATGCCCCCTCGCTCCGTTTCTCCAGCAGGCTTGGTCCTGGGATCGAATCCCTCGCCGTCGTCATCCACGCGAAGTATGAGGTTTGGATACGTTGCCACCAGCAGCACGCGCACTCGAGAAGCCCCCGCATGCCTGCGGATGTTGGCCAGGGCCTCCTGTATGATGCGGTACAGGTTGACCTGGGTCTCGAAACTCAAACCCAGCGCCTCGAAACCCTCGCAGGAGAAGTCCACGGACAGGCCCTGCTCCTCGCCGAACCTGGCGCACAGCCGCGATGCCGCCGAGGCCAGGCCAAGCTGTTCGAGTTCCGGGGGCATGAGCGCATAGGAGAGGCTTCGAACCTCGCTGATTATCCCGGCCGTCATTTCCGCGAGCCGGCGCAAGCGGCTCTCACCGGGGCCGTCCGGTTGGCCTGGGCGTGCAATCAGCTCCTCGATTCCGATTTTGAGAAGGGAGAGGTCCTGCGCGGTCTTGTCGTGCAGTTCCCGCGCGATGCGCTGGCGTTCAGCCTCGCGCGCCTTGATGAGCTCCCGGGAGAGCCTGCGCATGCGCTCCCCGGCACGGCGCGCACGGAGGATTTGCCCTAGAAGCTCGGCCACCGCGTCGATCAGATGGCGCTCCTCGGCAAGGAAAGGCCCTTCGTCGCGGGGCGGGCACGGCTTCAGGTAGCGAACCTCCACGAGCCCCGCTTCCTCCGCGCCGATGACAACCCGGGCGGATTGCGCCCAGGGGGTTTCGCGGTAGCCAGGGGTGCGGTGCTCGCATCCTTCGGCGACGACTCGGGCGCAGGCCAGCTCCGGATACTGCCAGGAACGGCGAAGCTCTTCGGCGACTCCCAGGGCGAGCTCCGGAGCGCTTAGATTCTCGCGCTGGGCCAGGCGGGTAATCCCGTAGAGGCAGCCGAGCTCCTTCACCCGCTCCTTGAGCGCATCGCGGGTGCGCTGGTGGCTGGTGATGAGCTGGGCCAGTTTTTCGTCCGTTTGTCCGGGGAGCAGGTCTTCCAATGGGTTCGCCTCGTCCGTTCCAGTGCGACGTTGCCCGCGCGCGGGAGATCCGCGCGCGGGCAATTCTAGCAAACGGCCGCTTCAGGCGCCATACTATGACAGCAGGATATTGCGGGCGGTTTCGTCCTGCACATCGGTGATGAAGGGGATTCTCGTCTCGCGCTCGGTCTCGCGGTTGGCCGAGGCCAGGTCCTCCCGGCTGATCCCGGACACGCCGAACTTGCGCGCTCCGGCCAGGAGCTGCTGCAGGCCGGCGCCCAGCTTGTCGGCCAGGGAGCATATGGCCACCGCACCATAAGGCACGGAGCGCATGGCCTCGGAGCCGATTTTCGAGCTCACCGCCGACCAGGAGGCGAAGAGTTCCTCGGGAGTCGAGCCGATATCCTTGACGGCCTTGGGAAGGTGATCCCAATTGCCGCTGACGGCCTCGCGCCGCTCGGGGTTCAAGGCGCCCTCGATGTTGGCGCCCAGGAATCCGGGGATCATGATGGCCCGGCCCATGCAAACCAGCTTCACGTAGGGCGCGCCCAGCGCCAGGGCCTTGAATATATGATCCTCGCGCGCGAAGCCGCCCGCAAAGGACATGTCCGTCACCTTGCGGCCGCGAGAGGCCATCAGAGCCGCGTACTCTTGGGCCTTTGCGTGCAACAGCACCGAGGGCACGCCCCACGTCTCCATCATGTTCCAGGGGCTCATGCCCGTGCCGCCGCCCGAACCGTCCATGGTCAGGAGGTCAAGGCCGGCGTCGGAACTGTAGCGCATGGCCATGGCCAGGGCCTCCATGCCGTACGACCCGGTCTTCAGCGATATGTTCCGGTAACCGAGCGCGCGCAGGCTCTCAACGCTGGACATGAAGCTTTCGTATACGGCGTTCTCGGAGGGCAGATCCGTGTAGCCCAGGCGTGAATGACGGGCGAACCCCTTGACGGCGCCTTGGCGGTAAGCCTCTTGCACCTCGGCAAGTTCGGGGTCCGGGTCCACCAGGTAGCCCCGCTTCTTCAGGAATACGGCATAGTCGATATCCTTGACCTCGATCTCACCGCCGATATTCTTGGCTCCCTGGCCCCATTTGAGTTCGATGACAACCTTGTCGCCGTGCTTGTCAATGACATATTCGGCCACGCCGTTGCGCGCGTCCTCGACATTGAGCTGGACGATGATGGCCCCATACCCGTCATAGTAGCGCATGTAGCCTTCGATTCGCCGGTCAAGTTCGGGTGCGGCAACCACCTTGCCATTCTTAAGCTCGGCCTTGCGGTCCACGCCGACCACGTTCTCGCCAACGACGATGGGTATTCCGGCGAGCGCGCAACCGGCGGCAAAGCTGTCCCAGTACTTGGCCGCTATGAACGTGGAGCCGAGCGCTCCGGTCATGAGGGGCAGGCGGGCCTTCAGGCCCTTGCCGAACGTGGTTTCCAGCCCCACTGCCGTGAACAGGCAGTCGTCGGGATTTGTCGTGCGGTCCGCGGCAACTCCCTTGGCTCCGTAGTTGTATCCCTGAATTCGCAGCGAGTTGTAGCTCACGCCCACATGGGTGGTGTTGCCGCTGCCCGCCGTGATCAGACCGAAATCTCGCGGGTAAAGCATGGCCCGGCCCTTCAGGCTGGACATCCACGTCTCGCACTTTCCGGCGCAATCCGCCCTGCAGAGCGTGCACAGCCCGGATTCGGCCACGTTGCCGCGATTCATGGTCCCCAAGACGTCATTGCTTTTGGAAAGATTGAGCATTTCCCCTCCTGCCGGGTAGTGATGTTTGTGCCCCTAATCCCGGGGCCGGAGGATAAACACTGGATATCCAAGTTGTTGTCCATGGGTAAACATCCCGGAAAACCGGGAAGTTCTCCCGGACTTACGGGGATGAAGGGGGAACGGCGTTTGTGGCGGCCGTTGGCTGAATGCCGCCGCTGGTTGATGCCGGCGCGGCAACCGGTCAGCCGCGTCCGCGGGGCGGGTCCGGAAGGCGGCCGGATTCCAGCGGGATTGCCTCCCCGCATTGCGATTATCGGCAAGCGTGTGCTAAGCACATAGAAAATGCTCAGATTTTTTGTACGCAACCATGCGGCAGTGAACGTCAGTCGCGAGGTGCCTCAATGCCAGCACGAACCACGGCGGCCCTGCTCGTCATCCTGTTTCTGGCCTTTCCCTGCGCGGCGGGCGCGCTGGCCGCGCTCGTCTGGCATTCCTGGTGGCTGGGATTGATCCTCCTGTACGTGGCCGCCAGGCTGGCCGGCCGCAATGTCCTGCCCGGCCGGTTCGAGGACAGGCTCAGAATCGCGGACAACGCGGCCGTGGTGATCGCCGTCACCTCGGTGCTGGCCGTGCACTGGCTTCCGCTGGGGCCGGGCAGGGGGGCGGCGCCGAACACCCTGTTCACGGGGGCGCTGATCCTTGGACTGATGCTCTTTTTCCAGCTGTTCCAGAAGGCCTATCCGGTCATCCTGCGCCAGGCCCTGGAGCACAAGAAGCTGGCCCTGCTGCCGGTGCTCACCTCGCGAGGGCGCGGGGCGGACATCATGGTGCCCATGGCCATTCCGTCCTTCGGGGGCATGTGCATCGCGATTCTTTCCGTGTTCATCGTTCCCATCCAGTATTGCTGGATGGAGGAGAATAAACTCAAACGACGCGAGGCGGCTTCGTAGCGCCCGGCTCTCCCGGACGCGCCGCCGCGCGGATCACTCAAGGAGGCGAAATGAACCCTGCCAAGAAACTGACCGGTCTCGCGGGCACGGCCGCCCTGGTCCTCACCCTGGGCATCGCGGCCCCCTCCGTGGCCCAGAGCCACGGGGGTATGGACGGCCACGGTGACGACTCCGCCGCGAAGCACTTCAAGTTCATGGACAAGAACAAGGACGGGGTGCTCGAGGAGAAGGAATTCAAGATGATGGGCAAGGACTACAAGGAGCAGTTTTCCAACGCTGACGCCGACAAGGACGGCAAGGTGACGCAGGACGAGTACAAGAAGTTCGACGACAAGTACAAGCCCATGTCGAAGATGAAGATGTAGCCGGGAAGTCGCGGGCCAGGCAGGACAGCCGCACGGCGCCTGCCTGGCAATGGTCAGGGCCGGATTCGTGTCGAATCCGGCCCGTTGCCGTTCCGGAGGGGCGTCCCTGGAGGGCCGCTCGCCAGTCCGGACCGCGGCTTGCCTTGAGCGTGCGCGCCCGCGCTCGAACGACCTAGGAGTAGGACGTGTAGTAGTTGTTCAGGGTCTCGTAATCTTCGTCCAGCAGGTCGCTGAAGGCCACGCCGATCTCGTCGCCATAGTTCCAGGCCACCTTGTAGTTCATGCTCAGGATGTATGGCAGGTCGTAATGGTCGTTCTTCACCACGCCGTATTGTCCGTACATGTCGTAGTCTGGAGCGTCTTTCACGCTGAAACGAGCGCCGCCAGCTCCGATGTCGAGAAGAGTGGCGTAGTAGTTTTTTCCGTTCATTTCGATGTTGCAGTCGTATTCACCGGCATGGCGCTGTACATAAATGCGCTGATAGCGTCTGCGTTCTTCCATTTGGCCACCTCCGTGTTCATTGTGAAATCTTGTAAATATCTGTGAGCAGTTGAATGTAATATTTATTGATTGCCTTTGTCATGCTCGCGAGTGTCTGCGTTTATACTTTCTGAAAATGAAACTCTGTCAGGATTAATGGCCTGGTTCGAAATGCATTCATAAAAAAGCCTTGCTGGTAATTGCTCCAGCGCTGGTTTCGCGCTCAGTTTTGCCGGGCGGCGTTCAAAAACAAAATTTTCCAGGCAATGCGCGATATGCGCTTCTTTACTCATCCTGATGCAGGCGAGACGAAAGCGAGAGCGGTGCATATGCCTGATATGTTTGTTCTTGGTGCGCTCCTCGACGGTGTCAAGCAAGAAGCGAACCAGAAAGGCATGATGGCATCGTCAATCATTTCAGGATTTGGAGCAGGAATGAAGAGCTGGCACTGTAAAGCGTCAGAGAATGTGTCGGACGCTTTTACAGCGCTTCGGCTGGTTTGCGGCCCGGAAAAGGGGAGGGCCGCAAACCAGGTGGAGGTCCGGCAAGTGTCGCGGTTTTGAAAAACATGGATATGTTTTTCAATATTAAAAATAAATGGTTTTGGCTGCTTGCCATGAAAATCCGTATGGATGGATTATGGGGACGCAACACTTGAGAAAGCTCGGGAGTGGCGGTTCAGTTCACGGCGGGCCGGGAACCGGCTTGGGAGCACATGCGCTCGCAGTAGGCGATGAACTTCCTCGCTTCCGAGAACTCGGGATTGAGCGTGGTGGCGATGTTGAGGATGCCGAGGCACTTGTCCATCTCTCCCTTGTCGAAATGGACCCTGGCGAGGTTGAAGTAGATGTTCTCGTCATCCTTGCGGATCTCCAGGGCCTTGTTGAAGAAGGCGATGGACTCGTCCAGGAATCCCTGCTTGCGCAGGTTGATGCCGAAAGTGTTGAGCTTCTGGCGGTATTCGATGGAGAAGGCGTCGTCCAGGCCCATCAGGACCGTGAGCACCTTGCGCAGCTTCAAAAAGTCCTTCTTTTCGGTGTAGACGTCGCCCAGCCCGTAGTTGGCCGGGACGTTCATCTCGTCGATCATGAGGGCCTTGAGGAAGGCCTTCTCAGCGTCGTCAAGCAGGCCCATGGAGAAGAACTTCTCGCCCTGGTCGATCTTGGCCTTGAGCGATTTCAGCGCCGGGACGGTGTTGGCCTCGTAGTAGCGCGGCTCGGGGGTGTAGCCGCGCAGGAACTCGTCCAGGAGGACGTTCTTCCGGATTCCCGACGGGACGTGGTAGACGTTGAGCGGCTGGGTCTCCACGTTCTGATGGTCCATCTGGCGCGCGTACCAGTAGGTGAGCTGGGCGTGCCTGGCCTGGGTCGCGCCGGTGCCGATGTCGTCGGTCTTGCGCAGGGAGAAGACGCCGAGGATGGCGGGGAAATCGCTCATTGATGCTGCCGCTTCCGTTGTTCGTGGTTGGGAGCGGGCGTGGTACGAAAGCCCGTGACGCGCTGCGTGGCCGTCCATGACGGACGCTCGCGTACGGAACAATTCCTAGAACCTTTTCCTCCCGGGGACAAGGAGGGGAAACCCGAAAAAGCGGCCATCCCGTCAGGGGGTGAGGAAACGCCCCGTAACCGACTCCGGGTCCGCCATGATCCCCTCCGGCGTGCCCTTGGCAACGATCCTGCCGCCGTACTCGCCACCGCCCGGCCCCAGGTCGATGACGTGGTCAGAGGAGAGGATCACCTCGGTGTTGTGCTCGATGACCACCACCGTGGCCCCTCGCTCCACCAACTGGTGCAGCACCTGGATGAGCTTGCCCACCTCGTGCATGTGCAGGCCGGTGGTCGGCTCGTCCAGGATGTAGAGCGTTCCGGGCAGGCTTCGCTTGCCGAGCTCCCGGGATATCTTGATGCGCTGGGCCTCGCCGCCGGAGAGGGTTGTGGCTGGCTGCCCCAGGCGGATGTATTCCAGGCCCACCTGCTCCAGGATCTCAAGCCTGCGGGCCAGGGCGGGGTGGTTCTCGAAGAGCCTGCGGGCGTCCAGCACCGGCAGGTCCAGCACCTCGGCGATGTTCAGGCCCTTGTGGCGCACCTCCAGGGTCTCGCGGTTGTAGCGCCTGCCGCCGCAGACCTCGCATGTGACGTGTATGTCCGGCAGGAAGTGCATCTCCACGGTGATGACGCCGTCGCCCTGGCAGGCTTCGCAGCGCCCGCCGCGCACGTTGAAGCTGAAGCGGCCGGGCTTGTAGCCGCGCTTCCTGGCGTCGGAGGTGGCGGCGAAGATGTTTCTTATCTCGTCGAAAATCTTGGTGTAGGTGGCCGGATTGGAGCGCGGCGTGCGGCCGATGGGGGTCTGGTCGATGGAGACGATCTTCTCGATGGCCGAAGCCCCCTCGAAGCCGTCCACCAGGCCCGGCAGGTCCACCTTGATGCCCTGCGACAGGGCCAGGTGCTTGTAGAGCGTGTCCACCACCAGCGAGCTCTTGCCCGAGCCGCTTGGTCCGGTGACGCAGGTGAGGCAGCCCAGGGGGAAGGACACGTCCAGGTTCTTCAGATTGTTGGCGCGAGCGCCCTTGAGGGAGAGATATCCCTTGGGCGGCCGGCGCGTCTCGGGGCGGGGTATGGACAGGTCGCCCCGCAGGTACTTGCCCGTGAGGGTGTCGGATTCGAGCAGGCTCCGCACGTCGCCCTGATGCACGATCTCGCCGCCCAGCAGGCCCGAGCCGGGGCCCAGCTCGATGACGTGGTCGGCGCTCTCGATGGTGGCCTCGTCGTGCTCCACCACCAGCACGGTGTTGCCGCGCTTCTGGAGCATGCGCAGCGTGCCGAGCAGACGCTCGTTGTCACGGGGGTGCAGGCCGATGCTCGGCTCGTCCAGCACGTAGGTGACGCCCACCAGCCCCGAGCCCAGCTGCCCGGCCAGCCTGATGCGCTGCGCCTCGCCGCCGGAGAGGGTGGACATGTTGCGGGCCAGGCTCAGGTAGTCCAGGCCCACGCCGGAGAGGAAGGCCAGGCGGTGGTCCAGCTCCTTGACCAGGGGCTCCGCTATGAGGCCCCGCGCGCCCTGGAAGGCGCGCTCCTTCATCCACTTGAGCGCGCGCTCGATGGGCAGGGAGCAGAACTCGAAGATGTTCAGATCATCCACGCGCACGGCCAGGGACTCGGGCCTGAGCCGCGCCCCGTTGCAGGCCGGGCAGGGCCTGTTCTGGCGGAAGCGGGCCAGCTCGTCGCGCCAGATGGAGCCCATGGCCTGGCCCATCTCCATGAGCTGTGTCACGCCCTTCCAGCCGATGTCCGGGTCGCCCTGGAACAGGGCCTCCCAGGCCTTGGGCGTGAACTCCTTCAGAGGCGTGGACAGGGTGAAGCCGTGTCGCTTGCCCAGCCCGGCGAGCAGGTCGGCGTAGCGGGCGAAGACGCGCTCGTTCTTCCAGGGAAGGATGGCCCCTTCCTTCAGCGACAGGCCCTTGTTGGGGGCCAGCAGGTCCGGTTCGAAGTATTCCACGCTGCCCAGGCCCGAGCAGGTGGGGCAGGCCCCCTGCGGGCTGTTGAAGGAGAACAGCTGCGGCGTGGGGGGCGGCACGCTGATCTTGCAGGTGGGGCAGACCGATGTGGTGGAGAAGTAGCGGTCCTGCTTCTTGTCCATCTCGTGCACGACGAGGCGGTCCGAGCCCTGGGCCAGGGCCAGCTCCACCGAGTCGGCCAGGCGCTTTCTGATGTCGGGTTTGGAGACGAGGCGGTCCACCACCAGCTCGATGGTGTGGCGCTTGTTCTTGTCCAGCTCCGGCAGCGGGTCCAGGGGCAGCACCTCGCCGTTTACGCGCACGCGGGCGAAGCCCTGGCTCTTGAGCTTCTTGAACTTCTCGGCCTGCGTGCCCTTCTGGTGCTCCGCCAGCGGGGCCAGCACCATGAACTTCGCGCCTTCGGGCAGGGCCAGGATGTCGTCCACGATCTGGTCTGTGGTCTGGGCGGCGATGGGCAGGCCGCACTTGGGGCAGTGGGGCGTGCCCAGGCGCGCGAAGAACACGCGCAGGAAGTCGTAGATTTCAGTCACCGTGCCCACGGTGGAGCGCGGGTTGCGCGACGTTGACTGCTGCTCCAGCGATATGGCCGGGGAGAGACCCTCGATCTTGTCCACCTGGGGCTTGTCCATCTGGGGCAGGAACTGGCGGGCGTAGGCCGAGAGGGACTCCACGTAGCGGCGCTGCCCTTCCGCGTAGACGATGTCGAAGGCCAGGGTGGACTTGCCGGACCCGGATGGGCCGCAGACCACGACCAGCTGGTCGCGGGGGATGTCCAGGGAGATGTTCTTGAGGTTGTGCTGGCGCGCGCCCTCGATGCGGATGACTGGCTTGTCGCTCATGGATGCTCCGGAAATGTGCTGCAAAAAGGCCAGATAATCCCTGGGCGGGAAAATGCAAGCCCGCCGGGATGCGCCTTACAGGAACAGCAGCAGCGACAGCGCCATCACCGCCATGCCCGCGATGAGCCCGTATATGGCTAGGTGGTGCTCGCCGAACTCCTCGGCGGCGGGGAGCAGTTCGTCCAGGGATATGAACACCATGATCCCGGCCACGGAGGCGAACAGCACCCCGAAGACGGTCGGCGTGAAGAAGGGCAGGAGAAGCAGGTAGCCAACCAGCGCCCCCACCGGCTCAGTGACGCCCGAGAGGAAGGAGTATGTGAACGCTTTTTTCCTGCTGCCCGTGGCGTAGTAGAGCGGAATGGAGACCGCGATGCCCTCGGGGACGTTGTGGATGGCTATGGCCACCGCGATGGCCAGACCCAGCGACGGCTCGGCCAGGGCGGCGGTGAAGGTGGCCAGGCCCTCGGGGAAATTGTGGATGGCGATGGCCAGGGCGGCGAAGACTCCGGTGCGCCTGAGCTTGGCGAAGTCGTGCGCCTCGTTTTTTGGCAGATTCCTCTGGCCCATGTCCATCTCCTCGATGGAGTGCATCTCGTGGGGGTTCTCGTAGCTGGGAACCAGCTTGTCGATCACTGCGATGAAGGCCATGCCGCCGAAGAAGGCCGCCACGGTGGCCCAGGTTCCGGCCACCTCGCCGTTGGCCTCCACCAGCACCTTCTTGGCCTTGAAGAATATCTCCACGAACGAGACGTAGATCATGACGCCCGCCGAGAAGCCGAGCGCCAGCGACAGGAAGCGCGTGTTGGTCCTGCGGGTGACGAAGGCGATGAGCGCGCCAATGCCCGTGGCCAAACCCGCGAAGAGGGTCAGGGAGAAGGCCCAGAGCACGTCCTGAGAGTCGAATTCCATGAGATCCGCCGGTTTGGGTTTTGAGGATGGTGAGAGGATCGCGCGCGGGACGGTGCGCGGGGGCCTCGCGGGTACGCGGGCGATCATGTCCGCCGCCGCGGGCAAAGGCAAGGGCGGGGTTTACCGCGAGTCCGGGCCGCACGCGCCCGGGCATCCAAAAGTCGAGGGCGCCCCGAGGGGCGCCCGCTGGCCTGCCTATTTGTTCATGAGCCCCATGTACTCGGCCGCGGCCTTGGACACGATGTCGTAGAAGCTGGGCTCCTTCTTTTGCGCCTTGAGTTCGGCCTCGGCGGTCTGGGCCTTGCGCACGGCCTCCTCGAAGGTCTTCTTGTCCATGCCGCTGATCTCCAGGGCTTCCTCCTGGGAAATCTGGCCCATCTGGGCAAAAACAGCCGCCGTGACGCCAAGCACCTTGCGGGCGTTCTCCTTCGCCATGGGTGTTCCTCCTTGCTGCCGTCAGTCTTGGAATTTCCTTTGTATATTCAGGAACCCGGCGAAATTGTCCAGAAAAAGTGAGAGAATGTCCGGATCGAAATGCATCCCGCCGCTCTGCTCGGAGCGCATGATGTCAAGGGCCTCCTCGTTGGAGAAGGCCTTCTTGTAGGGCCTTGGGGTGGTCAGGGCGTCGAACACGTCGCTTATGGCGCAGATGCGTCCGAACAGAGGGATATCTTGGCCCGCGAGTCCTTCCGGGTATCCGGAGCCGTCGAAACGCTCGTGGTGGGAGTAGGCGATGATCTCGCCCATCTGCAGAAGCTCCGAGTCGGACTGTTTGAGGATGTCTCGCCCGATGGCGCAGTGGGTCTTCATGACGTCCCATTCGCCTGGCGTGAGTTTGCCGGGTTTGAGCAGGATGGCGTCGGGGATGCCCATCTTGCCCACGTCGTGCATGGGGCTTGAGAGGCGCACCAGATCCACGGCCTGCGCGGACAGGCCGAGCAGGCCGGCCAACAGCGCCGAGTAGTCGCTCATGCGCATGATGTGGCGGGCGGTGTCCTCGTCCTTGTATTCGGCGGCGGCCGAGAGCCTGTATATGGTTTCGCGCTGGGAGGCCTCGACGGAACGCTGCATTTGGCGCAGGTTGTCCATGGCCATGCGCAGGGCTTCGGTGCGCTGTTCCACCATGTCCTCGAGCCCGGACTGGTAACGCTTGAGCTGGTCCCGGGAGTGCTTCATGCGAAGAAGAGAGGCCACCCGCACCTTGAGCTCGGTCTTGTCGATGGGCTTGGCGATGAAGTCGTTGGCTCCGGCCTCCACGGCCATGAGCCTGTCCTCGCGTCCGGACAGGGCCGTGACCATGATGACGGGGACGTCCTTGAACCGCTCGCTCGTCCGTATGCGTCGCGTCACCTCGAAACCGTCGATTCCGGGCATGAGCACGTCGAGCAGGGCCAGGTCGATGGATTCGTCCAGGAGCGCCAGGGCTTCGTCTCCGGAGGCGGCCTGGACGGCGGTGTGGCCGAAGTCGCGCAGGTAGCTGGAGATGACCTTGAGGTTCAGGGCTTCGTCGTCGGCAACGAGAACGCGGCTTGGGGGAGGAGATTCGCTGCCCATGATGATTCCTTGATTGGTCTTACTGGTTCATGAGCCCAGGATGATTGGATTGGGAAATAAATACCAATCTAGTGTTTGGAGGGCAAGCTCCGGCGCGCTTGTCCGGCATCTGGCACGGCGGCGGCAGGGGCTGGCGGAATGGGGATGCGTTCATGCGCTTTGCGCCATGGGGGGCGGGAAACGGGAAAGGGGGGCCGAAGCCCCCCTTGAAGACGTGAAGGTTGCCCGGAGCGGCTATTCCTCTTCCTCGAACCACTGGGCGGCCATGACAGGTCCGTAGTAGAGGGCCTCGTCCTCCAGCTCCTCCTCGATGCGCAGCAGCTGGTTGTACTTTGCCAGGCGGTCGGAGCGGCACAGGGAGCCGGTCTTGATCTGGCCTGAGTTCACGGCCACGGCCAGGTCGGCGATGAAGGAGTCCTCGGTCTCGCCGGAGCGGTGTGACACCACGGTGGTGTAGGCCGCCTGCTTGGCCATCTCGATGCAGTCCAGGGTCTCGGTGACGGTGCCGATCTGGTTGAGCTTGATCAGGATGGAGTTGGCGATGCCCTCGTTGATGCCGTCGGCCAGGATGTCCGGGTTGGTGACGAACACGTCGTCGCCCACCAGCTGGATGGTGTCGCCGAGGTTGTCGGTCAAAAGCTTCCAGCCGTCCCAGTCGCCCTCGGCCAAGCCGTCCTCGATGGAGATGAGGGGGTACTTCTTGGTGAGGCCCGCGTAGTAGTCCACCAGCTCGGTGGAGGTGAACACCCTGTTCTCTCCGGAGAAGGAGTACTTGCCGTCCTTGAAGAACTCGGAGGCGGCGGCGTCGATGGCCAGGGCGATCTCGGGGCCGGGCTTGTATCCGGCGGCCTCGATGGCCTTGATGATGTACTCGAAGGCCTCCTCGTGGGATTTCAGGTTGGGGGCGAAGCCGCCCTCGTCGCCCACGGCGGTCATGTGTCCGTCCTTGGCCAGGATCTTCTTCAGGGCGTGGAAGGTCTCGGCGCCCATGCGCAGGGCGTCGGCGAAGGTGTCCGCGCCCACGGGCACGATCATGAACTCCTGGATGTCCAGGTTGTTGGGGGCGTGCGCGCCGCCGTTTATGATGTTCATGAGCGGCACCGGCAGCACCTTGGCGTTGACGCCGCCCAGGTAGTTGTACAGCGGCATGCCCAGGAAATTGGCCGCGGCGCGGGCCGTGGCCATGGACACGCCCAGGATGGCGTTGGCGCCCAGGCGGCCCTTGTTTTCGGTGCCGTCCAGCTCGATCATGAGATTGTCGAGGGCTGTCTGGCGCATGGCCTCCATGCCAACCACCGCCTCGGCGATCTCGCCCTGGACGTTCTCCACGGCGCGGCTGACGCCCTTGCCGCCGTAGCGGCCGTCCTCGCCGTCGCGCAGCTCCAGGGCCTCGCGGGTGCCGGTGGACGCGCCCGAGGGCACGGCCGCGCGGCCCACGGCTCCGGAATCCAGGGTGACTTCCACCTCCACGGTGGGGTTGCCGCGCGAATCGAGGATCTCCCTGGCCCAGACAGCAGCGATGGTGCTCATGACGTATTCTCCTTTCAGGATGTTCGGTTCGGATTGTCAGTCGCGGCGCTTGGTTTTCGCCGCGGATTCCTCATACACGAGTCTCAGGCCGTCGAGAAGAAGTTCGGGCCTGACGTTGGCGATGGCGGGGCAGACGCGTGAAAGTTGCGGGGCGAAGCCGCCCGTGGCCACCACCGTCACCGGCTCGCCCAGGTGGTCCTCCAAACGGTCCAGGATGCCCTCCACCATGGCCGCGAAGCCGAAGAGCAGGCCCTGGTTCAGGCTCTCCACCGTGGAGCGCCCGATGGAGAGCTTGAGCGATTCCGGCTCCAGGTCGATCTGGGGCAGCTTGGCCGTGTCCTGGGCCAGGGCGCGCGCCGACGAGAGCACGCCCGGGCAGATGAGCCCGCCCAGGTAGCTGGACCCGCGCACCACGTCGAAGGTGGTGGCGGTGCCGAAGTCCACGCTGACCACGCAGTGGGACGTGGCCGAGCGGCGCGCCGCGTAGGCGGCCACCAGCCTGTCCGCGCCCACCTGTTCAGGACGTTCGTAGCGGTTTTCCAGCGGGACGGGAATATCTTCCGGGACAAAACGCGGCGTCTTGCCGAGAAAACGGTTGCAGGCCTGGCGCAGCATGGGGTTCACCGGCGGCACCACGCTCACGGCAAGGATGGCCTCCAGGTTGTCCGGGTCGAGGCCTTCGCGGGCGAGAAGGGCGGCCAGGTCCAGCCCCAGCTGGTCGGAGGTGCTTCCCCGGGGCGTGGGCAGCACGTAGGAGGAAAGGCCCGCCTCCCGGCGGTACAGGCCGATCTTGATGTTGGTGTTGCCGATGTCGAAGAAGAGAAGGGCCATGTCGTTCTCCGGGCGCGCCGGGACTTTCGGGGGACGCAAAGACGACTGTTGATAGACTATTTTCCATAACTTGAAAAGCTGGTATGGTCTGTCGGGGTGCAGGCTTTTTCCCGAAAAAGGGGTGACCATGAATCCATCTTCGCTCATACCGGCGGCGGACGCGATCCCCGCGGCTCCCTGGCTTTTCCGCGCGCTCCTGGACGCCACGTTCTCCGTGCATATCCTTCTCATGAACGCCATGCTGGGCTTCACGCTCCTGGGGCTTGTCCGGTCCTTCCGTGACGCGCGGGGACTCGGCCAGCAGGCCGGGCTCCTGCCCAACCTGACGGCGCTGACGGTGAACGTCGGGGTGGCCCCGCTTCTGTTCCTCCAGGTGCTCTACGGACAGTTCCTGTACGTGAGCTCCACGCTCATGGGGGTGTACTGGTTCGGCCTGGTGCTGGCGGTCATGGCCGCATACGGGCTGGCCTACCGTCAGAAGTACGCCCTGCACGCGGGCAAGGGGCCAGGGACGCTGGCCTGGGCGCTGATGGCCGTCCTCATGCTCTACGCCACCCTGGTCCAGACCCACAACGCGCTGCTGCTGGTCCGGCCGGACCTCTGGCAGGGCTACTTCGACAACCCATCCGGCACGCTCACGGCATGGGGGGACCGCACCCTGTTGCCGCGCTGGCTGCATTTCGTGACCGCCTCAGTGGCGGTGGGCGGGATCGGCCTGGCCATGATCGGCCATCGCAGGACCAGACAACGCGACCCCCACGGGGCGGAACTGACCGCCGAGGGCCTCTCCTGGTTCGGCTGGGCCACCCTGGCCGAGGTCGTGATCGGGGTGTGGTGGCTCATCAGCCTGCCCAGGCAGGTGATGCTGGCCTTCATGGGGGGGGACGCCTTGGCCTCGGGGCTTCTTCTTGCCGGAGTGACCGGCGCGGGCGCGGCGCTGGCCTTCGCCTTCAAGGGCAGGGCCATGCTCGCGGCCGGGGCTCTCGCATACACGGTGGGCGTCATGGCCGCCATGCGCGGCGTGCTGCGGGGGCTCTACCTCATGCCGCACTTCGACGCGGACAAGCTGCCGGTGATCGCCGAGCCTTCCACGCTGGCCATGTTCCTGGGTTGTTTCGTCCTGGCCCTCATAGTGGTGGTCTGGGCAGCCCGCCACCCGAAGACCGACCAGCCCGCCCCGTCGCACAAGGGAGCCTGATCCATGGAATATCCCGTTCTGCACTGGAACTTCTGGGGCGGCGGCCTGCTGATCGCGCTGGTGGCCACCATACACGTCTTCATAGCGCATTTCGCCGTGGGCGGAGGCCTTTTCATCGCGGTGATGGAGACGCGCGTGCAACGCCTGGGGCTCACGAGCCTCAAGGACTATCTGCGCCGCTACGCCAGGTTCTTCCTGGTGTTCACCATGGTGGTGGGCGGGCTCACCGGGGTCGGCATCTGGTTTTCCATCTCAATCGGGGCCCCGGCGGCCACGTCGGCGCTCATCCACGGCTTCGTGCTGGGCTGGGCCACGGAGTGGACCTTCTTCCTGGCCGAGATAGTCACCCTCATCACCTACATGCGCTCCTTCGAGGCCGAGCGCTCCCGCCGCAGGCTGATCCTGGCCTGGCTGTACTTCGTGTTCGCGTGGGGATCGCTGGCCGTGGTGCAGGGGTTCATCTCCTTCATGCTCACCCCCGGCGAATGGCTTTCCACCCACCGCTACTGGGACGGTTTCCTCAACCCCACCTACCTGCCGGGCCTGGCCTTCCGGACGGGCATCGCCGCCGTGCTGGCGGGGGTGTTCGGCCTCATGACGGCCCAGGGCGTGGATGACGAAAAGGACCGCAAGGGGCTCACGCGCTTCTGCTCCCTGTGGACCATCCTGCCCATTCCGCTGGTGGTGGCGGCCGGATGGTGGCAGATATCGGCGTTATCCCCGGAGCAGCAGGCCCTGGCGCTCGGGCGTTCGCCGGAGGTGGCCGCCGGGATGCGGGTGTTCTGGTGGGTGGTCCCGTGCGTGCTGGCGGGCGGGGCGCTCCTGGCGGGGGGCCTGCCGCGAAAGGCCGCGCGGGCCGTGGCCGCCGCCACGCTCGCCGCGTCGTTTCTCTTCATCGGCTCCTTCGAGTACATGCGCGAGGCCGCGCGCAGGCCCTACCTCATAACCGGCCACATCTACTCCAACGGCATCCTTGTTTCCCAGTCCCAGGGCCTGAACGGGAAGGGCGTCCTGGCCTCGGCCAGGTGGAGCAGGGTGAAGTCCGTGACGCCGGAGAACGCCATGCAGGCCGGGGAGGAACTCTATTACCTCCAGTGCGCCAGCTGCCACTCTCGCGGCGGACCCATGCTGGACATCCTGCCGCGCTCGGCCAAATACTCCGCCTCTGGCATGGAGGCGCTCCTGACGGGGCTCGGCAAGATAGGCAAATACATGCCGCCCTTCTTCGGCACGGCCGAGGAGAAAAAGGCCCTGGCCGCGTGGCTCACCGGGGGGCTGCACGGGGTCGGGCCCGATGGAGAGGTGAAGATCGCCCGGACCGAGGAGGCCGTGCCGCCCTTCAACGCGGACAAATCCGAGTACATGCTAACGGCCGTGGCGGACAGGGGCGTGAACATGCTCCCAGACGCAAACGGGCGGTGGACCATGGGCATAGGGACGCAGGGGCTGACGGCTTACCTTGTCAAGCGCGACGGCTCGCCTTCGCTGGTCAAGGACGGCGTCACCCTCACCTACGCCGTGGAGGGCCAGGCCGCCGGAAGCCTCAACCCCTCGGGCCGGGGCTTCCGCGCCGAAAAGATCGCGGTGTCGCCCTATCCCTCCACGGACGGCTTCCAGCCGTACCCGGTGGCCGTGGTGCAGGCCCAGGACGCTTCCGGCAAAATTCTGGCGGAGACCAAGGTGGTGCTGCCCGTCTCCACCGAGATGGGCTGCAAGAACTGTCACGGCGGGCAGTGGTCCCGCAAGGTCGCGGGCATCGCCCCGGCCACGGGGGAGGACGTGCTGAAGGCCCACGACCGCCTTAGCCTGACTCGGCTTTCCAAGCAGGGGGGGCCGGTGGACTGCAAGTCCTGCCACGGAGGCGAGGCCAAGGGAGGAGACAGGCGGCTGAACCTGTCGGCGGCGATGCACGGCCTGCACGCGGTCTACCTGGCCGGGCGGGGCGGCGAGGCGTGCAACATGTGCCACCCGACCGACCCCAAGGGCGCGACCCGCGCCTTCCGCGACCCCCACGCCGCCGCCGGGTTCGACTGCTCCAACTGCCACGGCGTCATGGAGGACCACGCCCTTTCGCTGCTGGCCCGCGAGGACGCCGAGGGTGTCAAGGCCGCCAAGCCGCTCATGGCGCTCATCAAACCCCGCAACTCGGCCCCCTCCCCGCGCACGCCCTGGGTCAACGAGCCCAAGTGCCTCACCTGCCATGTGGGCTACCAGTCGCCCCAGAACGACCAGGCCTTCGGAGCCTGGACCGCCGGGGAGAATGACCTGTTCAAGTCCAAGCGCGACGACCTGGACGCCCTGACCTGCGCCAGCTGCCACGGCGCGGCCCACGCCGTGTACCCGGCGGACAATCCCTACGGGAAGAACCGCGACGTGCTCCAGCCCCTGCAATACCAGAAGAACGCCAAGGCGCTGGGCGGCTCGAAGAACTGCAAGGCCTGCCACACCGTGGACATGGACGTGGCCGCCCACCATCCGGGCATGGGGGTGGAGTAGGGGGGGGATCCCAGGTCTGGCTGATTGAGAAAGCCACGGTTTTTCGGCCGGGGCTTTATCATTGCGGGAATGTGTGCGGAGACCTTTCGTCAGGGAGTGCCGTAGATGCTCGCGAAGCGTGAGCGCTCGAAGCGGGGCAGCTGCACGAGGACGGGATTTTTCGACGCGTCCAGCCAGGAGGCGAGCTTAGTCATCTCCTTGAGCGTCATGGCCGTGCAGCCGGATGTGTACTTTCCCTTGCCCTCGCGCACGTGCAAGAAGATGCAGGAGCCAGCGCCGGGCACGGGCGGGGCCGTGTTGTGCTCCACGAAGAGGCCAAGCTCGTACTGACGGTCCTTGCGGCGCATGTCCTCGGCGCTTTTCCAGTCCTGGCCGGACACGGAAGAGCTGTCGAAGGTGCGGTTGTACCGGCCGGATTTCGCGTCGTCCACGCAGACGGCCGTGTCCGATGCGTGCATGTAGGGGATTTTGAGCTTGCGCGCGGGGGCGTAGCCGAACGCGCCGCTGATCCTGAAGATTCCGGCCGGGGCCTTGCCGTCTCCTTCGCGCTTCACTGGGCCGTCACCCGGCTCGCCGTGCAGCCCGAGCCCCCAGCCGAGTCCGTTCTTGCCGAGCTCGACCTTGATGGCCCCGCCATGTTGCTTCCAGACGCCTCCGGGAGACCGCTCGTACAGACGCATCTCGCCGCGCCGCGATTCCCATGAATCGGCCATCACCAGTACCAGCTGGCGCGAGGCGTCCAGGGGGTTGGCGAGGGCCTGAACGGCCGGGAGCCCGATCATGATCGCGATCACGAGGAGAGCGGCCAAGAACGGTGAGCGTGGGAGATGCGTCTTCAATGTTGACGGCCTCTCGGCGAAACGATTTTCCCGGCAAATTGGCCGCGCTTACGCGAGATTGCGTTGGCTTTCAGGGATACGGCCCTCCTGGCGAGGGTACCCCCCCGGCTCGTTGGCCGTGCTCGCGTGGGACGGCATCGGCCTTCGGTATTGCCGCCCCTGTTGGCGAAAGGAACTTCGGCCCGTGTCCGGGCGATGTGATCGCGGGCCAAGGGGCTCACGTCGCCGCCGCTGGCAGACAGGGTAATCCGCCCGCCTGGTGTCGCGTCCTCGAAAAAGATGAACATGTGTTTCGAGGATGAAAATTACTATTGCAGTGCATTGGCGCGTGAAAAACATCCATGTCTTTGTGGACGCGACTCTAGTCCCGGCGGTGTCCGGGGGGAGAGGCCCCCCCCGGCGAATGGCAGATTAAACCCTGCCCTGGACTAATCCCACTCTATGCCTTTGTGCTCGTCGGGCTTGTACTCAAGCTCGACGGTCTTCGCGGGCTTTTCCTCGCTTTTGGACTCGCTTTTGGACTCGCTTTTGGGCTTGGCCTTGGACTCGCTCTTGGTCTCGCTTTTGGGCTTGGAGCGCGCCCGCGAGCGGGGCTTTGCCTTGGGCTTGTCCTCGGACGCGGCCAGGGCCTCGGCCCCGTCATCCCCGTCATCCTCGGCGGGCTCGGCGGCCGGTTCGGGCCTGCTGGCGGGGGCGGGCTTGGCATGGAAGCCGTAGCTGTCGTCCGCGTAGATGTCCTCCTCCTCATCCTGAACGGGCAGAGCGCCTTCCAATGGCGCGGCGGCCTGTTCGCCGGAGGGCTTCTTCTTGCGGCGGCGGCGGCGGCGTTTTTTCTTCCTTTCGGCGTCCTCGAGGGATGCTTCAGCCGGGGCCGCGTTCACGGTGGCGGTCCCCGGCGCGGCCTCGGGAGCTTCGTCCTGGGCGGCCACGGGTTCACGGCGTGGTTCGCGCGGCTCGCGAGACTCGCGTGGCTCGGCCTTGCGGTCGCGGTCCCTGTCACGGTCTTTGTCGCGCTCTTTGCGGGGCGGGCGTTCGCGGCGCGATTCGCGTTCGCGCCTGGGCTCCTCGGGCGCGCCTTCGGGCTGGGGCGGGATGGCGTGCAGCGTGGCCTGATAGCGCTCGTCCAGGAGCATGGCCAGGGGGGCGGCGTCGCCGGAGGCGGCGATCTCGGCCGCCAGGGGCAGGAACCGCTGGAGGCGCACTTTCTTGAGCGGCGGCATCTTGCGCAGCTCCGCCTCGAGCAGGGCGGTCATGCGCTCGGCCACCACGGCGGACACGTCGTCGTCCGTAGGCGGGGCCTTCTTGATCAGGTCGATGCCGAAGCGCTGGCCGATGCGTTTGATGGCCAGCTCCTCCATGATGTTCACCAGCGTGATGGCCGTGCCGGAGGCTCCGGCGCGGCCGGTGCGCCCGGCGCGGTGCACGTAGGATTCGGGGTCCTCGGGCGGCTCGTACTGGAAAACATGTGAGAGCTCCGGCACGTCTATGCCGCGCGCGGCCACGTCGGTGGCCACCAGGAAGCGCAGGTTGCCCTTGCGCAGTCGCAGGAGCACCTCCTCACGCTTGGCCTGGGAGAGGTCGGCGGAGAGCTCCTCGGCGTCGTAGCCGAACCCCTTGAGCACCTCGGTGATGTAATGGACGTTGGCCTTGGTGTTGGAGAAGATGATGGCCGAGACCGGGTTCTCGATCTCGAGAAGCCGCACCAGGCAGCGGTCTTTGTCCATGCCCGGGACTTCGTGGTAGACGTGGAGGATGTCCGCCACGTGGACCTGCTTGGCCGAGAGGGACAGGAAGTTCGGGTGGTCCATGAACTCCTCGGCCAACCGCAGCACGTAGGGCGGGTAGGTGGCCGAGAAGAGGAAGGTGGCGACGCGGCGTCTCGGCAGATAGCGCTTGATCTCCTTCATGTCCGGGTAGAACCCGATGGAGAGCATGCGGTCGGCCTCGTCGAACACCAGGACCTTGAGGTGGTCCAGGGTGAAGTTGCGCCGCAGGAGGTGGTCCAGGATTCTGCCCGGGGTGCCGACCACAAGGTGCGCTCCGGCGCGCAGGGCGTCGTTCTGCGGGCCGTAGCCCACGCCGCCGTAGACCGTGACCACGGAGAGCGCGGTGTCCTTGAAGATGGTCTCCGCCTCCATGGCCACCTGCTTGGCCAGCTCGCGGGTGGGGCAGAGGATGAGCGCCTGGGTCTGGGCCAGGGAAGGGTCCAAGAGGTGCAGGATGGGCAGCAGGAAGGCTCCGGTCTTGCCGCTGCCGGTGCGCGACTGGACCATGAGGTCCTGTCCGGCGAGCAGGTAGGGCAGGGACTTGGCCTGCACGGGCATGAGCGACTGCCACCCGGAGCGGGCCACGGCCTGCCGCAGGGATTCGGGGAGCTCTTCCAGGGAGAGTTCGGGGAGGGACGCCTCGGGTTCGATGAGGGTCTCGAACTCTTCGGGCGACTTGGGGGTGTCCTGTGTGTTGTCCATGAGTGCCTTGGTTTGGATATGTGCTTCGATGGCGCGTAGTATACGTCAACGGGCAGTGATGTACATGCTTTCGGTCAAAAGAAAAAGGCCCCTCCGGATGGAGGGGCCGCCTGCGTTGAAACGTTATGCGGGCTGGCTCAGAAGGAATACTTGAAGGCCAGGTTGCCGCCCCAGTTATCCGCGCCCTTGCTGGAAAACTCGCCTATGTGCTGCCAGCGGGCCGCCAGCAGCAGGCTCATGTTGTCGTTGAAGAACACGCTGGCGCCCGCTTCGACCACCTCGGTGAGGTTGCTGTCGTAGCCGTTGCGCGGGACCTTCACTCCGGAGAAGAATCCGCCCAGGCCGATTCCGGCGAATACCGAGAACTTCTCCTCATTGATGAAGTGCCAACGGGCGATGCCGATGGGGCTGAAAGCGTTCACGGTCTCATTGTTGCTGCTGCCGCCCCATGACCAGTTGGGGTAACGCCTCTGGGTGATGATGTAGCCTTGTCCCTCGAACCCCAGCGACAATCCGTCAACAAGGAAATACCCGATTTCGGCGCCGTAGGTGAACATGGAATAGATGCGGTCATTGGAGTTGCCGTAAAAGCCGACCTTGGGCTCGATGTAGAAAGTGCCGGCGTCCAGGGGTTTGGCTTGGGCCAGGCCGGCGGACAGGCCGCAAGCCAGGAGAAGGGCCAGGACAAACGTCTTTTTGAACAGATTGGTCATGTCTTCCTCCTTCAACTGGAATTTCCAGTGAATGCCATTCATAGCACGGGAGCGGGCAATGTCAAAATGCGGGGCCGCCTAGTATCGTTAAATAATGTTCATGGTATCCTTAAGGTCAAGGTGAGGCGCGCATTTTTTTGTACTGCTCCGGGATGTTTTTCTGCATGAACAGTTTGTTATGATGGCATTGCGGTCGTTTGCCATGCCGGGATAAAACCCGAGATTGCCAAGCCCTAATGATCTTCAGGGGATGGTTGCGGGGGGCTCGCGCCTGGCGAGGCGCGCTGCCGGCGAGGACGCCGCCGCGCCGGTTCGTTCCCCAATCCCGGCGGGCCGCTCACCCGGACCTTGATGCCGCCGCGCTTCTTGGGATACTTGCCAGTCCGTGGACCGGGAAGGACGGCTGCGGCCTCGCTTTGGCGAGGCGGGCGCGGCGTCCACGAGGAACGTGGAAGCTTATCGCATGGATCGAGGTCTGAAATGGTTGTTTTGGTCCTCGAAGAACATGTCCGTGTCCTTTCAGGGCGCGGCGCTCGGCCGGTCCGAGGGGAGTCCCATTGAGCAGAGGCGGTCTTGGGTCACATCCTCGCCGCGCGGCGCTTGTCGCGGTCCTGTTCGCCGTGGCCGTTTTTTTCGACGCCCGCGCCTGGGCCGGGGAGATCTCCTACAGGGTGGTGGCGGCGCATCCGCACGACGCGGGAGCCTTCACCCAGGGGCTCGTGCTGCACGGCGGGCATCTCTACGAGAGCACCGGCCTGAACGGCCGCTCCTCCCTGCGGCGGACCGACCCGCGCACAGGCCGGGTGCTGGACATCAGGATGCTCGACCCCGCGCATTTCGGGGAGGGGCTGGCCCTGTGGGACGGGCGTTTCTATCAGCTGACCTGGAAGTCCCGCCAGGTCCTGGTCTACGACGCCACGACCCTGGCCCCGGCGGGGAGGCTTCCCCTGGACGGCGAGGGCTGGGGGGCGGCCGCGACCCCCTTCGGCATCGTGACCAGCGACGGCTCCAACGCGTTGACGTGGCGCGATCCGGCCACGTTCAAGGCCGTCAGGAAACTGCCGGTCACTGACGGCGGCAGGCCGGTTCACAGGCTCAACGAGCTGGAATGGCTGGACGGATTTGTCCTGGCCAACGTCTGGCACGAGGATCGCATCGCCGTGATTTCGCCGGCTACGGGCAAGGTGGCCGCCTGGATCGACTGCTCCGGACTGCGCGCCCGCATGACGGGCCTTCCGCCGGAGTCCGACCTCAACGGAATGGCCTGGGATCCCGTAGCCAGGAGGCTTTACGTGACGGGGAAGCTCTGGCCCAAAACCTTCGAACTCGCCCTGGAGGGGCTGCCCGGACAATGAGAAGAGCACGGTGCAGGAACTGCCGCTACTGGAAAGGCCCTATCCCCTGCGAATCCCGTTATTGCCCGCCCGAGGAGGTGCTCAAGGGCGAGTGGGGGTACTGCAAGCGGCAGGCGCCCAGGCCGCTTGTGGACAACATCGAGCTGCTGCGCGGGAAGACTTTCATCGCCGTATGGCCTGAAACCAAGGCCGAGGACGTGTGCGGCGAGTTCGCCCTCATCCCGCTCCAGAAGGATTGAGTCCCGGGGGGAGGCCCTCCCTGAGGTCAGGCCCGGCCGCGCTCCCTCGAGTAGGCCCGGGCGATGAGCCATGCCCCAGCGAGCACCATGGGCAGCGAGAGGGCCTGTCCCATCGTCAGCCATCCGAACGCCAGATAGCCCAGCTGCGGGTCCGGCTCCCTCACGAACTCCACCGCGAAGCGGAAACACCCGTAGAGAGCCAGGAACAGCCCCGTGACCGCGCCCCTGGGACGCGGGCTGGACGAATACATCCACAGCACGGCGAACAGCGCCAGGCCTTCCAGCCCAGCTTCGTAGAGCTGTGAGGGATGGCGCGGCACGCCGCCCGCCCTCGGGTCCGGGAACAGCACGCCCCAGGGCGCCGCGGTGGGCGCTCCCCAGAGCTCCCCGTTGATGAAATTGCCGATGCGCCCGGCCAGCAGGCCCGGAGGCGCGAGGGGAGAGAGAAAATCCCCGATCTCCAGGAAGGTCTTCCCGTGCTTGCGCGCGAAGAGCCATGTGACCACGCACAGCCCGATCATGCCTCCGTGAAAGCTCATGCCGCCGTGCCACACCTGGAGTATGGCCAGGGGGTCCCCGATGTAGGCCGGGAGGTCGTAGAAGACCACGTATCCCAGGCGCGCGCCCAGGACCAGTCCGAGCACGCACCAGGTGATGAAATCGTCCACCATGGCCGGGGTCCACCCAGAGCCGGGACGCGCGGCGCGTTTGCGGGCAAGAATCCAGCCGATGGCGAATCCGGCCAGGTACATGAGGCCGTACCAGCGGACCTGGAGAGGGCCGAGGTGCAACGCCACGGGGTCGATGTCGGGATGGACGATCATGGGGAAAAAGAGCCTTTGGGAAGGGTTGTCACGAGGGCCAGGGCGGCCCTTGCCAGGATGGCGCCGCCCGTTGGAGCTACAACTCGCGGAGCATGGCCTTGGCCCGCTCGAACTGCGGGTTTATCGTGAGGGCTTTCTGCAAAAAATCCACGGCCAGTTCCTTGCGGGCGGCGCGGTGGTAGACCATGGCGATGTTGAAGCAGACCGTCTCGTTGGCGCTCCAGAGGTCCGGGTTCAGGCGCAGGGCCTTGTCCAGGTAGTTGAATGCGTCCTGGTACTGGCGGCCCTCGCTGAAGGCCATGGCCATGTTGTAGTGCAGGCCGGCGTCGCTTGGGGATATCTTGACGGCCTTGCGGTATTCCTCGATGGCCTGGTCCCACTTGCCCTGCTTGCGAAGCGTGATGCCGAGTCTGTTGAAGGTGTCGATGTCGGACTTGTCCAGCATGCCCTTCTTGGCTTCCAGTGACTGGCGGAGGTATTTTTCGGAGATGTCCGGAGCGTTGCTCAGGCATTTCTCGGCGATGGACCTGCTGACGCGCCCCACCTTGTCCATAGCTTCCTTGGTGGCGATCTTGATGGCGGTGTCGAACATTTCGACGGCCTTCTCCTGCTCTCCCATGGACATGTAGTTGTCGCCGATGCTGATCTTGCGCTCCACGTTGAGGGGGCTCAACTTGTCCAGCTTCTCGAGGAACTTGGTCTCCTCGCGCACGTTGCCGGTGATCTTGTGGAGCTCGGCCAGCTTCTTGATGGGATCAAGAAAGAGCTTTCCGTTGCGCGACGCCTCCATGTAGGCGTTCAGGGCGTCCTCCATCTTGTCCTGCCCCTTGTAGCTGTCCCCGAGCAGAAGCAGCGCGGCAGGGCTTCCGGGCTTGAGCTCGAGTATCTTTCTGGCGATGGAGGCGGCCTCCTCGAACTTGCCGTTCTCGTTGAGCTTCTTTCCGGCTTCTATGAGCTCGCCGAGCTGTCCGCGCGGCTTGACGGTGAAAGCGATCTTCTCGATGAGCATGTCTGCCGAGATGGGCTTGGTGATGACGTTGTTCGCGCCTATCTCGTGGAGATATATCAAAATCTCCCGGGCGACCTCGCCGGTGAGCACCACGATCAATACTTCCGGGTACTGGTTCTTCAGGAACTGGACGAGCTCGTTGCAGAACTTGCCGTTGATCTCGCGCTCAACGAAAAACAGCACTTTGTTGCCCTGTCCGACCAGTTGCCGCATTTCCTTTTGCAACTGGTCCTGGTTGACAACGTTGAGCACGCAGTCATCCTTGATGTGCAGATGTCTTTGCAGTGTGCTGCGAAGGTTCTTGTTGAAGTGAGGGTCGTGGGACAAGACAAGGAAGACGCCTCTTTGGCGGTTAACGAACTCTCTGACGTCTTCATCGTACACCTTGGCATTCATCCCTGAGACCTCCATCGGCTGGCGCGTGGGTTACTGCAGTTTGAGGCAGCGCTTGTCAAGCAGGCGGCGCTTCCTCACGCCCCTGCAATGATAAGGGGAGCAAGGAAAACAAGCAAGACTTTGAGGAAAAAAAGCGGGTCCCCGGAGCGGGGAAGTAACCTGCGCGACACTTCGCCGCAACGCAGGGCATGCATGAAGGCACAAAGAGGAGGAGGACGGCGGGAGACCGGATCGGCCGGAAAGCCCGGAGCGTCCTCGCAAGGAGCCGGATATGGACGCCCTCATGCTCGAAAATTTCTCAGCCTCGCTCAACGCCCTGATGAAGAACGTACAGGGCAAGGTGAACGCCGGCATGGAAGCAATGGCCGATGGCGACAGGCTTCCCCCGGATGAGGCCGACCGCGCGGCCATGGAGGCCGAACGAAGCTTCGCCCTTCTCATGCGGGAACGGGACCGCCGTGCGCTGGAGGACATCCGGGAAGCCCTGGCCAGAATCGAAGCCGGGGAATACGGAATCTGCGAGGAGTGCGGCGA
Organism: Thermodesulfobacteriota bacterium; assembly: GCA_049322415.1. Classification (GTDB taxonomy): domain Bacteria; phylum Desulfobacterota; class Desulfovibrionia; order Desulfovibrionales; family Desulfovibrionaceae; genus Fundidesulfovibrio. The sequence continues at coordinate 30,658 of JBMORI010000028.1, forward strand.
GGACATCTCGCTCGCCAGGCTCCATGCGCAACCCTCGGCCACCCTTTGCGTCCACTGCCGGTCAGTCCGGGAGGAGGAAGGCCGCATCGGCAGGGTGGCGTTCTCCTGAACGGACGATGCCGCCGGGTTCCGGCGCTTGGCACGGCAAGCGCCGCATGAAGCCGTATCAGGAGCTTTGCAGGCCCGCTAGAAATGCCTCCAGCTCCTTGGGGGCCATGCCGAATCCGTGCTCCGGGCCGGGGAACGCCCCGGAGCGAACCTCTCCGGCGTACCGGCCGAGGGCCTTGACCGCCTCCTCGCCCAGTTCGGCGTACCGTTTGACGAAGCGTGGCCGGAACTGCCCGTAGAGACCGAGAAGGTCATGGAATACCAGGACCTGGCCGTCGCAGTGCGGCCCGGAGCCGATGCCGATGGTGGGCACGTCCACTGCCTGCGTCACCGCCTGGGCCACTTCCGCGGGGATGCATTCGAGCACTACGCCGAAGCAGCCCGCGTCCGACAGGGCCCTGGCGTCCTCCATGAGGGCCAGCGCGGCGTCCGCAGTCTTCGCCTGGGCCTTGAACCCCCCGAACGAGGCCACATGCTGCGGGGTCAGGCCCAGATGTCCCATCACCGGAATTCCGGCGGCGGCGATGGCCCTCACCTGAGGGAGCACGGCCCTGCCGCCTTCGAGCTTCACGGCCTGGGCGCGGCCCTCCTTCACCAGCCGTCCCGCGTTTCGCACGGCCTCCGCCACGTCAGCCTGGTAGGACATGAACGGCATGTCCGCCAGGACGAGGGCGCTTTTCGATCCGTTGGACACGGCCTTCACATGATGGAGCATGTGCTCCATGGTGACGCTGAGCGTGTCGGGAAGGCCCAGTACAACCATGCCCAGGGAATCGCCCACAAGGAGTATGTCCGCTCCCGCGGTCTCCGCGATGGCCGCCTGACCGGCGTCGTAGGCGGTGATCACCGCCAGGCGGCGGTTGCCCTTGGCTGCGGCGGCGTCCGGCGCCGTGAACCTCTTGGTTGGCATGATTCCTCCCTTGCAGAGAATGGGGGGAGAATCATACCCCAATGCCGGCCGCTTGTCTTCCCCGGCGCTTCAGGGTCTGCGCAGTATCCAGACCACCCGGCCCACGATCCTCGGCGAGAGGAAATCCTCCGTGACCCTCTGCGCGGGGATTTCCGGGTTGTCCGCGAGGATCTGGATGCCGCCAGCCGTTTCCTGTCCGATTCTGCGTATCGACAGCCCCTCCAGGGGCAGATCGATCCCCACAAGGCAGTCCGGAGCCATGGATCTCTCAAGCGTGTTCAAGCCCACGAGACTCCCGCACGGGATGGCCGGCTCCATGGATGAGTCCGGAACAATCAGTCCCGCAACGGCTCCCTCCTTGTATTTCAGGAGGAAGGAGGTCCCGCCGGCGTGTTTTTCGTCCAGGGCGGAGGAAGATCCGAGGAACATGGGGGGGAGGCCGTCGTAGACCCAGCTGGGGTTGAGCCGGAATTTCTGGAACAGCTTGATCGCCCATTCTCCGGGGATCACCCCTCTGCGCTTGGCGTCGGAGATGCTCGATTGCCGTATTGCAAGAATCTCGGCCAGCTCCAACTGGGTGTCGATGGAGAGCGCTTCGGCTATGCGTGAGAATCCCGCGACGAATTCGTTGACGGTGGTGTTCGACGACGGGCCGTCATGGCGTGGGGGCTTGGAAAGGCTTGAAAGCATCGACAGGTCTCCTTGCCGCTTCTATGTCCCTATATAGAATATAGCAAACAGGGAGGTTATCATCGGTTATTTGAAAGTGCAATACGCAATCAACGATGTTGCCAGCCCGGACAGATTGGGGGCGTGATTGGATGATGTGCGACTGAAGTACAATAAATCTATATTTGATGAAGCGCGCAAAAAAAGCCGCCCCTCCCGGTAAGGGGGGGCGGCTAAAAGTTTTAAGGGAAATCGGCGATTACAATTCCTGAAGAACCCACCAGACACGGCCGATGATATTGCCGGTTATGGCGGCCGCGGGCAGTGACTCCTCCTTGTAGGAGGGGTTCTCGCTGCGCAGAATCACCCGCTCGTTCTCGAAGTCGTTGAAGAGCCTGCGAATGACAAGGCCTTCGTTGGGCACGGCCAAGGCGAAGACCTCTCCGGAGCGAAGCTGCTTCTGGTCCTTGTTGACGCCGATGTAGGCGCCCTTGCGAAGAACGGGCTCCATGTTCTGGTGCTCCATCTTGAGCACGGTAAGCCCGGCGCAAGCGAAAGGCTCGGGGATGGAGAGCATCTCGACGGGCTTCTCCTGGAAGGCGCCGTCCTCCGCGATGACCCCGGTCATGGAACTGACCGTGACCGTGCGGGACTTGGGCTTGTCGCCGGAATAACCCGCGCCGGGTTCCATGAGTCCCACCGGGAGGGCAATGCCCTCGCGCAATACCTGGGGAGCCTCGCCGGAGGTGATCCAGTCGGGGTTGAGGCCGTGGCTGCGGTAAAGTTTGAGCAGCCAGTCGGCGGGTATGGATTGTCTGCGCTTGGCGTCTGAGATGCTTGACTGGCGTATGCCGAGGATGGCCGCGAGGTCCACCTGGGTTCGCGCGCCGGTGGCGCGCTTGATGCGGTCGAGTGCTTCATCGAATGCGCTGTACATGGTTCACCTCGTGCTCCGGGGAAGACCTGGAGCATCCCGTTTCTTATGATATTCACTGCGTGTTGTCATACAATGACACGCCACGGTTCGCACGAAAACCGCGCGTTTTCACGGCTGCTGCCCCGCAAGCGGGGTGGAGCAACTGGCGCGGTGTTGTCTGTCCGGTCATCATGCAGCACAATCACGGCTGATGCAGTTTAGGCGCTGGTTGAGCGCAAGCAGACAATGTAGTCGGATATCTATATCTATGAATCGGGGAAGCGCAAGTGAAAAAAGTAGGGTTTCCCTCCGTCTCGACGGAGGATGGCGCGTAATGCCCCTGGACCAAAGGAGAAAACAGGCTTTGTTTCCAGGTTGTTTCGACGGAAGAGATAAGAATGGAGCGTGACGGCTGGTGCTGTTTCAACTGCGCATAATAAATGTGCTACTTGTTGCAATTATTTCGCAGTTACGTAATTTCCGTCAGCTTATTATTTACTTGCCGCAATCAATCCATAGTATGCCTGTCCTATGGATATACATCCATCCCCAGGTGGTTCATGTTCGTGCATGATGACTCTATAACTCTTGTCTATAAGTCGGGACAGTATTTCGTGTGAAATGATTTTGTTAAGAAATACACCTCCACTAATTGCAATTTGCTTGATGCCAACTTCATCGCAAAGTGTGGAGGCCGCTCCGGAAACCCCGGCGGCGAGGCCGCTGTGAAACCGGCTGCTTACAATTCCGGGGTGGACGCCCCGGCTTGCGTCGTCCGCGGCCTGGGCGAAGAGTTCCAGCGTGTCCAGCACGGCAAGCCCGTCCTGGCGCAGGACGCCGCAGGAATAGCTGCCGGTTTCGCTCTTGTCGCGGGCATGTTCCAGCCGGATTGCCGCCTGTCCCTCGTACTGGATTTCCTGGGTAAGACCGGTGACGGCGCTCACCGCGTCGAAGAGACGGCCGCAACTGCTGGTCACGGGGCTGTTGATTCCCTTGTCCAGCATGGACGCCACCAGCTCCGCCGCCTGCTCCCGTCCTTTTAGCCAGGGCCAGTTTCCGGCGAACGGGTCCTTTCCCAGTTCCTTCAGACACGACAGGGCCAGCCGCCAGGGCTGTCTGATGGCGGCCTCCCCGCCTGGCAGGCGCGTGTGCGAGAAACGCCCCAGCCGCTTGAGGACGAGTTTCCTGGGATCGACATATAAAAACTCCCCGCCCCATATCGTGCCGTCGTCGCCGTAGCCGGATCCGTCAAGGGCGATGCCCAGGACCGGCCCGTCCACGTCCATCCCGGCCAGCGCGGCGAAGATGTGGGCGAAATGATGCTGCAAACGCAGCACGGGCAGGCCGCACTCTTCCAGGGCGTATCTCGTGGAGAGGTAGTCCGGGTGCTTGTCCGCCACCACCAGCTCTGGCTCCACCTGGAGGATGCGCTTCAGGTGGGCGATGACCTCCTTGTGGAACAAGGCTGTCTCCAGGTTCTGCATGTCCCCGATGTGCTGGCTCATGAAGGCCTGATTGCCCTTGGTGAGGCAGACCGTGTTCTTCAGCTCCGGCCCCACGCCCAGCACGCTGGGGCCGGACACGGGCATGAACACCGGCGAGGGCGTGAACCCCCTGGCGCGGCGCAGGAACTGGAACGCGGGCTGCCCGCCCTCCGTCTTGAGGAAGCGCACGACGGAATCGTCCGTGCGCACCAGGATGTCGCGGTTGTGCAGCAGGAAGAGATCCGCGATGGACGCAAGCCGCGAGAGCGCCTCGCGGTTGCCCAGGGAGATGGGCTCCGAGCTCAGGTTGCCGCTGGTCATGACCAGCGCGGCCGGGCCTTTGGACGCTTCCCGCACCGCCTCCAGCAGGACGTGGTGCAGCGGGGTGTAGGGCAGCATGGCCCCGAGCTGGTCCGTGTCCGGGGACACGTCCGGCGATAGCGGCGAGCCGGGTTTCAGGTCCACCAGCACGATGGGCCTTTCCCGGCCCGCGAGCATGGCCGCTTCGTCAGGCCCCAAGTCCGCCATGAGCGAGAGCGTCTCCAGGTCGGGGACCATGACGGCCAAGGGCTTTGACGGCCTGTTCTTGCGGCGGCGGAGCTCCGCCACGGCCTTGTGGTCCAGGGCGTTGCAGGCCAGGTGGAATCCCCCCAGCCCTTTCGCCGCCAGGATCTTGCCCTCCGCCAGGGCCTTGGCCGCGCGCCGGATGGCCTTGTCCCCCCTGGCCAGTTCCTTTCCCTTGCGGTCCGTGAGCCACACTTCCGGGCCGCAGGCCGGGCAGGCGTTGGGCTGGGCGTGGAAGCGGCGGTCCAGCGGGTCCCCGTACTCGGCCCGGCACTCGGGACAGAGCTCGAAGCAGGCCATGGATGTGGTGGAGCGGTCGTAGGGCAGGCTTTTGGTGATGGTGTAGCGCGGGCCGCAGTTGGTGCAGTTGGTGAAGGGATAGCGGTGTCTGCGTCCGGACGGGTCCGCCATGTCGGCCAGGCAGTCCGGGCAGGTGGCCACGTCCGGGCTCACGAGCACGTGATGCCCCTGGCCGCGCTCGCTCTGTTTGATGACGAAGGCTTCCTCGTTCTCGACGGGATCGATGTTCTCGCGCGAATGCTTAACGATCATGGCCAGGGGCGGCAGGGTCTCGACCAGGTCGCGGGAGAAGCCGTCCAGGCGGGCGCGCCCGCCCTGCACCTCGATGACCACGCCCTCAGGCGAATTGAGCACGTGCCCCGTCAGGGCGTGATTCAGGGCGAGGCGGTAGACGAAGGGCCTGAAGCCCACGCCCTGCACACGCCCCACGACGACATGGCGGTCGCGTTCATCGGAAGCCATCCACACACTCCATCGCTTGTTCCCGGGCGGACGCAGCCGCCGGAGTCGCGTCCATGAAAAGCATGATCATGTCTTTGCAAGACAAGAATGACGGTTTCAGTATCCATCCACGAAACAAGTGTCCGTTATCTTCGCGGACGCCGGATTGGGTGGCGGGGAAAGGCTCTGCCGGTCAATCCCGGCAGGCCGTGCCGCGCATGCTCGTATACAGGCTCTTCAGGCGGCCCTTGATGAACCGGCCCGCCTTGAACGCCACGGGGGCCAGCCCGCACGGCAGCGTGAAGCCGTCCGTATGGAAATCCCCAGGTTTTTTATTCGGATAGGAGACTGCCTGGTCGTAGCCGCGCCTGTGGGCCTCGCTGCCCAGTGGGGAGGCGTTTGGAGCCAGGCCCAGCACGGCGTGCAAGGCCGCGTCAAGCGCCACGGGGTCGCGGCAGGCTCCCAGCAGCCCCAGCGGGTAGGCCTCGCCCTTGGCCGGGCCGCGCACGTGCATGGCGATGACGCCGTCAACGAGGCTGACGGAGGGGGGCATGGCCCGGCACACGTCCATGATCATGCTCTCGAAGCGGGTCCCTTTCTCGCCGTGCACCTGATGGGCCAGCGACTTGCGGAACCCCGTGACCGCTCCGAAGAAGTTCTTCACGGCCAGGGTGACGAGCATCTGGTCGTGCACCTTGAAGCGGGGCAGGTTGACGATGACGTCCGCGTCCAGGGCCTGCGAGGCCACCCCGATGGAGCCGCCCTGCGTGAGCGCGAGGCTCCTGGGACTTGAAAAATTGACGAGCCTCGCCGGCAGGCCGCGAAGCGCCCTGTCCAGGCCGCAGGCCCGGGCCACGATGCGCCCCGTGCCGAACGCCGGGGAGTCGCCCACCAGGACATTGGCCCCGAAGCCGGACAAGTGGCGGCACACGGCGCGCACCACCTCCGGACGCGTGCAGGAGAGCGCCGTGTTGGAGGGGGCCACCAGGTTGGGCTTCACCAGCACCGTGTCGCCCCGCGCGGGCCTCAGTCCTGCGGCCTCCAGAAGGCTGGCGCAGACGCGGTCAAGGTCCGGGGAGGCGTAGTCGTCGAAACGCTCCAGAAAGACGTCGAAGGGCATGGGGCGCTTCTACACGCTTGGGCCGGTCTAGCCAAGCGGGCGCAGGACCTCCCTCATGATGGCCTCCCATCGGTATGCAATCCTCGCGCACCTACCCCATGTTGACGGCCTCGGGCAAATCCGCTTCCTCTATCCGCTCATGGCCGTGGAGCATGTCCGAGTTGGACGCGCCCGGCGGAACCATTGGGAACACCATGGCTTCCCGGTCCACGCGGGCGTGTATCAGGGCCGGCCCCTGGAAGCAGAGGGCGACCTTGAGCGATGCCCGGCGGTCCTGGCAGGAGTCCAGGTCCAGGCCCGGGACTCCGAAGGCCTCGGCCAGGGCGGCGAAGTCCGTGCCGCGCGCAAAGCGGGAGGCGCTCTTGCGTCCCCCGAAGAACAGGCGCTGCTGCTGCGCCACCAGACCCAGGCTCTGGTTGTCCAGCACGACGATCTTCACGTCGGCCCCGGTCTCGGCCAGGGCGGCAAGCTCCTGCACGTTCATCTTGAGGCTGCCGTCGCCGGTGAAGAGCACCACCTTGGACTCCGGCTCGGCCAGGGCCGCTCCGATGGCCGCGGGCAGGCCGAAGCCCATCACGCCCAGGCCCCCTGACGTGAGGAAGCGTCCGGGGGAGCGGAAGGGGAAGCTCTGGGCCGTGAACATCTGGTGCTGGCCCACGTCCGTGACAATGATCGCGTCTTCGTCCAGGAAGGACGCCACCTCACCGATGAGCCCGCGCGCGCATCCGGGGCAGGCCGCCACGCCCCCGGAGGGGGCCTCGGCCTTGAACCGGGCGATGTCGCCCATCCACCCGGAGCGGTCCCGTTGCGCGGTCAGGGGAAGGACGGACGCGAGGAACCGTGCGGCGTCCGAGGCGGCGGCCAGTTCCGCGCGCTTGATGCGTCCGAGCTCGGACGGGTCAAGGTTGACGTGGATGATCCTGGCCTTCGGGCAGAAGGATTCCGGTTTTCCGGTGGCCCGGTCGTCGAAGCGGCTGCCGAGCGCGATGAGCAGGTCGCACTCGTCCAGGGCGCGGTTGGCCCAGGCGTGGCCGTGCATGCCGTGCATGCCGAGGCTGAGCGGGTGCGAAGCCGGGAGCGCGCCAAGGCCCATGAGGGTCATGGTGACGGGGATGGAGGCCTTCTCGGCAAGCTCGCGGGCCAAGGCGGCGGCATCGCCCCTGGCCGCGCCGCCGCCCAGGAGCAGCACGGGCCGTCTGGCGGCGTTGATCATGGCCGCCGCGCGGGAGGCGTCCCACGAGGAGGACGCCACGTTCTCCGCGCGGACCGGCTGCGGAAGGAAGCCATCCTCCATCCTTTTGCACTGCACGTCCCTGGGGATGTCCAGGAGCACCGGCCCGGGCCTTCCCGACATCGCCAGCCTGAAAGCCCCGGCCAGGGCTCCGGGCAGCTCGGACGCGCTTTGCACCTGCCTGCTCATCTTGGTTATGGGGCTGGTGATGGCCACGATGTCCACCTCTTGGAAGGCCTCCGTGCCGATCATGGGGGAGGGGACCTGCCCGGTCAGGCAGACCAGGGGCACGCTGTCGCGCCGTGCGTCGGCGATGGCCGTGACCAGGTTGGTCGCGCCCGGCCCGGAGGTTGCCAGGCACACGCCGGGGCGGCCGGTGACGCGGGCCATGCCCTGGGCCATGAAGGCCGCCCCCTGCTCGTGGCGGGCCAGGACGTGGCGGATGCCGCCGTGCGCCGCCAGGGCGTCGTAGAGCGGCAGGATGGAGCCGCCGGGGATGCCCGCGACGGTGCGCACGCCCTGGGACTCCAGGAATTTCACTATGTAGAGCGCGCCGGTCATGCTCATGGTCAGCCTCCTTCGTGTTTGGCCGGGCGGACCGCCGGGAGGCTTCTGGCGCTAAGAAAACGGAAAACCCCCGCCGGCGGGCCGCGCCGGCGGGGGTTGGGTGGACTTAAGCCTATGCGTGATCACACCCCGCTGGAAGCGGCCTCGATAACTACCTGGCGTACTACGTTTAGTACGGCGGAGGAGAGGGCGTCGCGGGCGATGATCGTCTGCATCCATTTCTGCTACGCCCGCGGCGGGGGAGTGTCAACCACTCAGGCGTAGGCCACGGGCAGTTCGCTCCAGCAGGTGGTGTAGCGGGGGGAGCGGCGGGCCTGCTTCATGCTCCAGGGGCGCTCCACGCCGCAGGCGGCGGGGAAGAGCGTCCCGCGCCCCCAGCGGGCGTTCACCCGGTCCAGGGTCTGCATGAGCCTGTCGCGCCTGGGGTCGGGTTCGCCGAGCAGGGAGAGTTGCGCCCCCGCCTCGCTTTCTATCCCCGAGAGCATCACCCCGGCCTTCTTGTAGCGGTACCCGGCCCGGAAGATGGACTCCAGCGCCTCCACGCCCCGGCTGACGATGCTCGCCGAGTGGGCCGTGGGGGGGCAGAGCGCCAGGCTGGTGACGCCGCTGTACTGGGGCTCGCCCTCGATGAAGGTGTTGGTCTGCACCCAGACCAGGATGGACGCGGCCAGTCCCTTCTGGGCGCGCAGTTTCTCCGCGGCGCGCGCGGCGTACTGGCTCACGGCCTCGCGCATCTCCTCCAGCGCCGTCACCGGGCGGCCGAAGGAGCGCGACGACACGATGGCCTTCTTGGGCCTGGGGGCCATCTCCAGCGGGATGCAGGGCGTTCCGCGAAGCTCCAGCCAGGTGTGCAGGCCGCCCACGGTCATTTTTTTCCTCACCAGGTCGCGCGGCAGGCGGGTGAAGTCCAGGGCGGTGAGCACGCCGCGCTCGCGCAGCCTCCGGGCGTGTCGCGGCCCGATGCCCCACACGTCGCCCACCTCCACGCGGGCCAGGAACTCCTCCCGCCCCGTCTCCCCGTCCGGCAGGACCAGCACGCCGCCAAGCGAGGCGTCCTTCTTGGCCAGCTTGTTGGCCGCCTTGGCCAGGGTCTTGGTGGGCCCCGCCCCGATGGAGACGGGGATGCCCGTGGCCCTGAGCACCGCCCGGCGGATTTCCCGCGCGGCCCTCTCCGGCCCTCCGGGCAGCCCGGAGAGGTCCAGGAATGCCTCGTCGATGGAGTAGACCTCCATGCGCGGGACCATGGCCCCGGCCGTGGCCATGACCCGCGCGGACATGTCGCCGTAAAGGGCGTAGTTGGAGGAGAGCACGGCCACGCCCAGACGCCGGAACATCTCGCGGCACTTGAACTCCGGCGCGCCCATGGGCACGCCCAGTTCCTTGGCCTCACCGGACCGGGCGATGATGCAGCCGTCGTTGTTGGAGAGCACCACCACGGGCACGCGGGCCAGGCGCGGGTCGAAGGCCTTCTCGCAGGAGGCGTAGAAGTTGTTGCAGTCCATCAGCGCGAGTTGCATGGCGTCAGTCTGTGTATGACGTGCGTGGCCACTCCCCAGATGTCCACCTCGCGGCCGCCGTCCAGGAGGATGGGCGCGTAGTCCGGGTTCTCGGGGGCCAGCGCGAGCCCCCGTCCCAGGCGTTTCAGGCGCTTGACCGTGAGATCGCCGTCCACGGCGGCCACCACCACGTGGCCGGGCCGGGGCTCCACGGAGCGGTCCACCACCAGCAGATCGCCCGAGGCGATGCCCGCCCCGCGCATGGAGTCGCCCTGGACGCGGATGAAGTAGGTGGCGGCGGGGTTGCGGACGAGGTGTTCGTTCAGGTCCAGGCGCTGATCGGCGTAGTCCTCGGCGGGGGAGGGGAAACCGGCCGGGGCGTGGGCCAGGGGGAGTGGAAGCGGTGTCTGCTTAGGCATGACGATTCGTATAGTTTTACAATACGAAAGAGGCAAGTTAAAATTGCGTGAGCGGGGAGCGTGGCTTTCGCACGCTCCCCGCTCTTCCTGATCGTTTCGCCACAAACCCGCGAAGCCGTGAAGGGTCCAGGGAACGAAGTTCCCTGGCGGGAGAGTCCAGAGAGGGCAGCGCCCTCTCTGGCCGCCGGAGGCATCCTGCTCTTCGTCTTTCAGCTCAAAAGCCCCAGCATCCTGGCGATGTCCGTGGTGGGAGGCTCGCAGCGGCCGTCGCGGCAGATGTAGGCCGTGGCCTTGCCGTCCACGGGGCACATTCCCGCGGTGTAGGCGGCCAGCGAGGCCAGCTCGCCTTTTTCGTCGCGCCTGAGCACCAGGGTGTTGGGCAGGAAGCGTCCGCGCAGGGCGGCCAGAACGGGCTCGAGCGATTCGTCGTCCGGGGCGGAGAGCACCACGTCGGAGCCCGGCCCCATGGCGAAATCCAGCCCGCACAGGAGCATGGTGAACCCGGCGGGGTAGCTGGCCACGGTCTTGCCCAGGCAGCGGGCCAGCCTGTCGGCGTGCTCGGCCAGCTCGTGGCGGGCGGCCAGGCGCGACAGCTTGGAGAGCACCAGCATGGCAGCGGAGTTGCCCGAGGGCAGGGCGGCGTCGAAGAAGTCCTTGGGCCGCACCAGGAGCGTCTCCGCGTCGGACGCGGTGAAGTAGAAGCCTCCGTTCTCCTCGTCCAGGAAGCGGGCGAGCATCTGGTCCGTCACGTCCAGCGCGGCCTGGAGCCATCCCAGGTCGAAGGTCGCCTGGTAGAGTTCGACGAGACCCCATGCCAGGAAGGCGTGGTCGTCCAGGGTGCCGGTGACCGAGGCGTCGCCGTCGCGGTAGCGGTGCAGGAGCCTGCCGGCCGGGTCGCGCAGGCGGGCCAGGACGAAATCAGCGGCGTTGGAGGCGGCCCGGACCAGGTCCGGCTCGTGGAGCGCGCGCCCGGCCTGGGCCATGGCGGCGATCATGAGCCCGTTCCAGTCGGTGAGGATCTTGTCGTCCTTGTGGGGACGCGGGCGTTCCCCGCGGACCTCGAAGAGCCGCTGGCGGATCTCCTCCAGTCTGGAGGCCAGCTCCTCGGGCGGCAGTTTCGAGAGGTGGGGGATGTTGGCTCCGGTTTTCCGGCGGGTGGATTCCTCGAGGAAGTTGCCCTCGGGGAGGAACCCGTACATTTCCGCGTAGAGCCTGGCGTCCTCCGGGGACAGGACGCTCTCCAGCTCGGACGTCGTCCAGACGTAGAACCGTCCTTCCTCGCCCTCGGTGTCGGCGTCCTCGGCCGAAAAGAACGCTCCCTCGGGGCTGGTCATGTCCCGCAGCACGTAGCGGGCGATTTCCAGCGCGGTCCGGCGCATGAGGGGATCCCCGGATGCCTGGTGGCCTTCGGTGTAGGCCATCAGCAGCATGGCCTGGTCGTAGAGCATCTTCTCGAAGTGGGGCAGGAGCCAGGAGCCGTCCGTGGAGTAGCGGTGGAAGCCAAGGCCCACGTGGTCGAAGATGCCGCCCAGGCGCATGGCGATGAGCGTCCTGGCGGCCATGTCCAGGGCGAGGCGTTCGCCCGTGCGCTCATGGTGGCGCAGCAGGAACAGGATCTGGTGGGGCGAGGGGAACTTGGGGGCCTGCCCGAAGCCGCCGTTGTCCGGGTCGTAGCGCTGGGCCAGCTGACGGTATGCCTCATCCATGATCTCCCTGCCCGGGGCCGTCCCGGAGGGGGCGGAGCGCTGGTGCTCCGCAAGGGCCTTGTGCACGTTGCCGGCCGCCTGCTCCACCTCCCTGCGCCGGTTGTCCCACACCTCGCGGATGCTCGGCAGGAGCTCCATGAGCCCCATGCGCCCGAAGCGGGTGTGCTTGGGGATGTAGGTGGCGGCGAAGAAGGGGCGGCCGTTGTGGTCGGCGAAGATGGAGAGGGGCCAGCCGCCCGCGCCGGTCATCACCTGGCAGGCGGTCATGTAGATGTTGTCCAGGTCCGGGCGTTCCTCGCGGTCGATCTTGACCGGCACCACGGTCTCGTTGATGAGCCGGGCGGCCTCCTCGTCCTCGAAGCACTCGCGCTCCATGACGTGGCACCAGTGGCAGGTGGAGTAGCCTATGGACAAAAACAGAGGCTTGTTTTCCGCCCTGGCTTTCTCGAACGCCTCGGGCCCCCACGGCAGCCAGTCCACGGGGTTGCCCGCGTGCTGCAGAAGGTAGGGGCTTTTTTCTCTGAAGAGCCGGTTGGCGCGTTTTTGCATGGAGCCTCCGGTTAGCTTGCTTCAGACAGGGTATGACAAATCGGGCGGCCCAACCACAAAAAACGTTTCCCTTGCGCGGGGCGGGCGCGCTTTCCGGGCGTCACGCCCCGCGCGCCATGCTCACCTGGGAAAGGAGCCGTTGTTGATGTCGATGCAGGTCCCGTTGATGTACTCCGGGCTTTCAGTGGCAAGCCAGACGATGGCGGAGGCCACTTCCTCCGATTTGGCGAACCGGCCCAGGTGGACGGCCTTGATGATGGCCTCGCGCCGGGGCAGGGGGATCACCTCCAGCATGTCCGTCCCGGTGGGGCCGGGGGCCACGGCGTTCACCACCACGCCCTTCCCGCCGAGTATCTTGGCGAAGCTCTTGGTGGCGTTGATGAGGCCCGCCTTGGTGATGCCGTACCACACGTCCGGGTGGCCGATCTGCCCGGCCACGGAGGCGTTGTTCACGATCCTGCCGCCGCCGTTCCGGATCATGGAGACGGACGCCTCGCGCATCAGCGCCACCGGGGCCTCGATGTTCACACGCAGCATGCGCTCCATCTTTTCGCGGGGGTAATCGCCGTAGGGAAGGGCGTACATGACCCCGGCGTTGTTCACCAGCACGTCGATGTCCCCGATTTCCGCCACCAGTGCGGGGATGCCCTCCACGCCGGAGAGATCGTACGCAATCGTCCTCACGTTTGTTTCATTGGCCAGCGGGAAGGCGGAAAAGTCCCTGGCCACCACGCACACTGAGTATCCCTTTTCAAGCAGCATTCTGGTCACGTCCAGGCCGATGCCCTTGTTGCCGCCGGTCACCAGGGCGGTCTTGCCCATCGTATCCTCCGTGGAATCGAATCAGTTGGATGCCCGGGCGGAGCTGAAGCGTCCGCCGAGCATGTAGAAGACGGTCTTGGGCAGCTCCGCGAGCACGGCGCGGGCGGCGTTCCGGTCGGACCACCACGCGCCGGGAAGCCGCTCGGAGGGCGCGCCGACCACGCGCACGTCCCATCCGGGCAGGGCTCTCGAGAACAGCATCCGAGCCCGGCGCGCGTGGTAGGGCGACGTGACCACCATGAGGGAACCGGTCTGGTCCTTCAGCTCCCCGGCCAGCGCCTCGGCCTCGGCCACGGTGCCGTCAAGGTCCTCTCCGAAGAACGCGATGGCGTCGTCCGGGATTCCCCGCTTGACCAGGATGGCGCGGTACAGCTTCTCCCGGCGGGGGAAATCGATGCCGTTGTCGTCCAGCGTCTTTTCGCCCGGGAACCTGGCCGTCCTGGCGATGAATATTTTTTTCGCCATCCCAAGCTGGTACAGTTCCGCCGCGTAGGCGGGGCGGTTGAAGTTGCCCGCCAGCACCACCATGGCGTCCGATTGAGCCGGATAGTCGGTGTTCTGGAGCCAGAATCCGGCCGTGAGCAGAAGCGCCAGGGCCGTCACGGCGCCGGCCAGCAGAAGGTGCTCCACGACGTGGAAGAGGGTGCTTGCCCCGAGCTTCATCCCTGTCCCCCGTTGCCGGGGTAGACTGCCTGGAAGCGGGCCTTGTAGGCCGTGAACGTCCCTTCGGCGATGGCTTCGCGCGCCCCCCTGGCCAGCTCCAGGAAGAAGTGCACGTTGTGGATGGTGTTGAGCCTGTAGGAGAGCAGCTCCTGGGCCACGTAGAGGTGGCGCAGGTAGGCCCTGGAGAAGGTGCGGCAGGTGTAGCAGGAGCAGGCCGGGTCCAGCGGGGAGTCGTCCTCCTTGAACTCGGCGCGCTTGATGTTCACCTGGCCCAGGCTCGTGTAGAGCGTGCCGTTGCGGGCGTTCCTGGTGGGCAGCACGCAGTCGTACATGTCGATGCCGTTTCCGATGCCTTCGAGGATGTCCATGGGCTTGCCCACGCCCATGAGGTAGCGCGGCTTTCCGGCGGGCAGCAGCGGCGCGGTGTGGGCCATGAGCTCGTACATCTGCTCCGTGGACTCGCCCACGGAGAGGCCGCCGATGGCGTGGCCCTCGAAGCCCATGGAGCAGATGGCCTCGGCTGACCTTGCGCGCAGGTCCCCAAAGAATCCGCCCTGCACGATTCCGAAGAGGAGCTGCCCGTTGCGGCCCGGTGCGTGGTTCTCACGCGATCTGAGCGCCCAGGCGTGGGTCAGGTCCAGGGATTTTTCGGTGTAGGCGTGGTCCGCGCCGTAGGGCACGCACTCGTCCAGCACCATCATGATGTCCGAGCCCAGGTTGCGCTGGATGGTAAGCACCTTCTCGGGCGTGAAGAAATGCTTGGAGCCGTCGATGTGCGAGGAGAACTCCACGCCGTCGGCCGTGAGCTTGCGCAGGGCCGAGAGCGAGAAAACCTGGAAGCCGCCGGAATCCGTAAGGATAGGCCCGTCCCAGCCCATGAACGAGTGCAGGCCGCCGCGCCGGGCCACCAGCTCGTCGCCGGGGCGCAGGTAGAGGTGGTAGGTGTTGCCCAGGATGATCTGGGAGCCCGCCTCGTGCAGGTCGCGCGGGCACAGGGCCTTGACCGTGCCCACCGTGCCCACGGGCATGAAGGCCGGGGTGCGCACGATGCCATGGGCGGTGTGCAACTCGCCAAGGCGGGCGGCTCCGTCGGTGGCGTGGACGGTGAAGGTTCCGGGGGCCTTGAGGCCGGTGGCGGACATGCTCATTTCCCGGCCACTCCGCGTTTGGGACAGATGTCGTTCAGCTCGCACTCCGGGCATTTGGGCTTGCGCGCCGCGCAGACCTCGCGCCCGAAGTAGACCAGCAGGTGGTTGATCTCGCCCCACTGGTCCTTGGGGTAGAGCGGCATGAGGTCGCGCTCGATCTTCACCGCGTCCTCGGAATCGGTCAAACCCAGGCGGTAGGCTAGCCGTGTGACGTGTGTGTCCACCGCTATGCCCTCGTGGACGCCGAAGGAGTTGGAGAGCACGATGTTGGCCGTCTTGCGGGCCACGCCGGGCAGGGTGGTCAGGTCGTCCATGGTCCGGGGGACCTCGCCGCCGTAGGCCTCCATGACGCGCGTGGCCGCGCCTATCAGGTTTTTTGCCTTGTTGCGGTAGAAGCCGGTGGAGCGGATGACCTCCTCCAGGTCCTCCTGGGAGGCGGCGGCCAGCTGGGCGGGACCCGGCCAGCGGGCGAAAAGATTGGGGGTGACCATGTTCACCCGCGCGTCCGTGCACTGGGCGGCAAGCACCGTTGCCACCAGGAGCTCCCAGGCGTCGCGGTGGTCCAGGGCGGGCACGGTTTCGGGGTAGCGGGCGCGCAGGCGCTCGAAGATGATTGGGGCGCGTTCCTTGGCTGTCATGGGGTAGGGGGATACCGGAAAGCTCGCCCGGGGGCAATGTTGCGAAATCTCAGAGTGTTGCGTTGCCGGGATGGACGGCCGTCTAGCCTGGGCGGCTGGCCGTGCCGCCGTCCGGCACGTCCAAGGCTTCTCCGGGGGCCGGGGCGGGGAAGTCGCCGGGCGCGACGCCGAGCCTGTCCAGCGCCGCCGCCAGGTCGATGAGCGGCTGATCGATGCCCTCGTCCGAGAGCTTGAAAACGCCGTGGTGGATGGCCGCCGCCCTGCCGGCGTTCAGGTCCAGCATGGCCTGGACCGCCTCCTCGGGGTTCATGTGCGCGGGGGCCATGAACCATCTGGGCTCGTAGGCCCCGATGGGCAGAAGCGCCAGCCTGAATCCCCCGAACCGCTCCCGGGCCTGCCGGAACACCACTCCGCCGCCGTAGCCTGTGTCGCCGCAGAAGTAGACGTTGCCGCCCGGCGTCTCCACCACGAACGAGCACCACAGCGCCCCGCGCCTGTCGAAGAGCCCGCGCGCCGACCAGTGGCTGGCCGGGACGGCGTGGACGCGCCTGCCTTCCCCGAAGTCGGCGCACTGCCACCAGTCGAGCTCGCACGCGTCCGCGCCCGGAGCCTCCTTGAGGATGGGCGCGGCGTTGCCCGGAGGAGTCAGGATGCGCGGCGCGTGTCGCTCGTGCAGGGCGGCCAGGGCTGGCAGGTCCATGTGGTCGTAGTGGTTGTGGGTGACGAGCGCCGCGTCGATGGGCGGCAGCGCCTCAAGCGCGATGCCGGGCGGGCGCGTGCGCCTGGGGCCGAGAATCCCCAGCGGCCCGGCCCGCTTGGAGAAGACGGGGTCCGTGAGGATGTTCAGTCCGGCTGTCTGGATGAGCGTGGTTGAGTGGCCGATGAAGCTTACGCGCAGACTGTCCCCGTGGACGCGCTCGGGCGGCGTGTCGCGCGGGGCGTCCGGCACGGAGCGGGGCCAGGGGGTGGACTCGCCCGTGAAGCGCCACTTGAGGAGGTCGAGGAAGGTGCGCTCTGTGCGGTCCCACGGGTTGAAGAAATGCGTGCCGTCGAAATGGTCGGACAGCGGCCCGCGCGGGCGGCGGTAGCGGGCGAGGACGGCCCTCAGGGAGCGCAGGAGGCGGTGGCTCAATCGGATGCCCTCAGCCGGTTGGATGCAGACATGCCACTCTCTTTAGCAGGACGCGCGTCGCAAGTACACGGCATGAAGCCGGGCCTGCGCCCGCAACAAAAAAGCCCCGCGCGAGCGGGGCTTTTTCATTCAGTGCGATCAACTGGTTACGGCAGGAAGACCACGGCGGAGATGGTGGTGGTCCACATGCCGGAGACGCCCTGGGTGACGCTGGGCTGGGAGGTGGACTCGATGATCTTGCCGGACATCATGTAGATTTCGCGGCGTTCGTCGTAGGCGGTCTCCGGGTCGAAGTCGATGCCCAGGGTGGTGGCCAGCATGGTGGAGGCCAGGTCTTCGGCGAAATCGCCGATTTCCTTCTCGTCCTTGCCGAAGGCGGTGTGCTCGGAGATGTATCCGTAGTGGTCTTTGCTGGCGGGGAAGGCCATGCCCACGGCGGAGCCGACCAGACGGCCCTTCTCGTCCGTGGCGTTGCGGGCCATGACGCAGAAGGTGATCTGGCCGGGGTTGAGCAGCGCGGCGCCCTCTTCCATGGTAAGAAGCGTGCAGTTCGGCGGATAGATGCTCGAGACGTACACCAGGTTCAGCTTTTCGATGCCCGCGTCGCGCAGGGCCAGCTCGAAAGACTGCAGCTTATTCTTGTGACGGCCAATGCCTCTGGTGAAGAAGGCTTTGGTCGGGACGAACGTTTGTCCGAACATTCGGTTTCCTCCGTGGGAGAGCCTCCCCGCCTCGCGGGGGAACATGCTCATAAAGATTTTTTGCCGCGAAGTATAGGCTTTTTTGCCCCAGCTTTTTCAAGGGCTTGCTTGATCTCCGTTTCCGTGCCTTTCACCTGGGCCATCACGCGGTACATGGTCTTGCCTTTCACCTGCGCTTCCACGACCGATGTGGAGAGCCCTTTCTTTGCGAATCTGTCGGCCTCGGACTGAGCCTGGGCCTTTTCGTCGAAGGCCGCCAGCTGGTAGCTGGCCCTGTACTTCTTCTCCTTGGAATCCTTGGAATCTTTCTTCGCGTCCACGGCCTGGGCCTTGTCCGGGGCTGGGTCGGCCTTGGCGGTTTTCTTGTCCGGCTGGGCCGGCGCGGTGGCCACCTTGCCCTTGGGCAGCGGTGCGGGGGTGGTGGCCAGGGTGCTGTTGTCCACCGCCGCGGCGGCCGGCGCCCCGGCAGCGGACGAGGCCGCGCCGCCGGGCATGGACGGGTGCGTCTCCTCCGCTTTCTTGGCGGAGTCCACGGTGACGGTCTCTGGCGGCTTTCTGCCCTGGAGGGTGTCCTGGAACTCCAGCTGCTCCGGCTTGAGCACCGTGGGCGGCTCCTTGCTCTCAGCCTGGGCGGACGGCGCGGGGGCGGGCATGATCTGGGCCACCTGCGGCACGGCCTCCTCGGGTTTGTAGCCCCGACCCACCAGCACGCCCAGGATGAACACCCAGACGATACCCAGCACGGCCACGACCACGACGGAGACCAGCCCCGGCCCCGAGAATTCGAAGGTGAACTTCCTGGGCCCCTCGGGCGGCTTGGAGACGTTGAAACGGTCCATGACCTTCATGCGCTGCTCCGGTTGCGTGTTTGTGTTCGTGTCCGCGCCGCCCCCGGCGGTCTTGGACGGCGGGGAATGTAAACGGCCAGGGAAGATTAATCCATTAGAGAGGGATTACATTTTCTCCGGGGCACTCACTCCGAGCAGCTCCAGGCCGTTGCGGACAAGCTCAGCCACGGCCGCCAGGAGCAGCATGCGGGCGCGCATGAGGTCCTCGTCCTGGGCGGCCAGCACCGGGTTGACCGTGTAGTACCTGTGCAAGAGGCCAGCCAGCTCGCGCAGGTAGAAGCTGACAATGTGCGGGCTCATGGCGAGGGCCGCGCTGGCCAGGGTGTCGGGATACTGCTCCATGAGCCGCATGAGGTCAAGGTCCTCGGGGGTGTCCAGACGGGAGAGCAGCTCCGGCGAACATTCCGGCATGGCCACGCCGCGTTCGGCGGCCTTGGCGAAGAGGGAGCAGATGCGGGCGTGGGCGTACTGAACGTAGTACACCGGGTTGTCCATGGACTGCTGCTTCACCAGCTCGAGGTCGAAATCCAGGTGGCTGTCGGACTTGCGCGAGAGGAACATGAAGCGGGCCGAGTCCACTCCCACCTCGGCGCAGACGTCCGCCAGGGTCTCGAACTGCCCGGCGCGGGTGGACATGGCGATCTGCTCGCCGCCGCGCATGAGGTTCACGAGCTGCACCAGGATGACCTTGAGGTCATCGGGGTCGCGGCCCAGGGCCTGGACGGCGGCCTTCATGCGCGGGACGTAGCCGTGGTGGTCCGCACCCCATATGTCCACCACCGTTCCGAATCCCCGCTGGAATTTGTCCGCGTGGTAGGCGATGTCGGAGGCGAAGTAGGTGAGTTCGCCCGTGGACTTGCGCAGGACGCGGTCCTTGTCGTCGCCGAAGGCGGAGGTGCCCATCCAGGTCGCGCCGTCCTTGTCGAAGGCCAGGCCGCGCTCCTTGAGGCTCTCGATGGTCTTCTCCACCTTCCCGGCGGCCACCAGGGACTTCTCCGAGAACCACACCTGATGCTCCACCCGGAAGTCGGAGAGGTCCTTCTTGATGCCGTCCAGGATGGACTTCATGCCGTACTCGTAGCAGACGTCCTGGGCCTCGGCCGGGGGCAGTTCGGCCAGGGCCTTGCCCTTCAGCGTCAGAAGCTCGCGTGCGAGATCCTTGATGTACTCGCCCTTGTACCAGTCCTCGGGGTATTCCACGGGCAGGCCCAGCAACTCGAGCAGGCGCACCCAGATGGATTCGCCAAGAAGGCGCATCTGGCGTCCGGCGTCGTTGATGTAGTACTCGGTGGAGACCTCGAAATCCATGGCGCGCAGGATGCGGGCGATGGAGTCGCCCACGGCCGCGCCGCGCCCGTGCCCGATGTGCAGCGGGCCGGTGGGGTTGGCGGAGACGAACTCCACCTGCACCTTGCGGCCGCGTCCCAGATTGAACTTTCCGTAGCAGGACCTGGCCTCCAGCACCTCCTCCACGGTCTTCTGCCAGAAGGCCGGGGCGAAGGTGACGTTCAGAAAGCCCGGACCGGCCACCTCGACGCTGGCCAGGGAGGGGTCGGCGGCCAGGAGCTCCCTTCCCAGTTCCTCGGCCAGGTCGCGGGGTTTCATGCCGAGCTTCCCGGCCGTGAGCATGGCCACGTTGCAGGCCATGTCTCCGAACTTCTTGTCCTTGGGGGGCTCTATGGTGGCCTTCTCGGGCCAGGAGGCCCCTTTCTTCTCCAGAATGGAGCCGATGAGGCTCCTGAGATGTGTCAGCGCGCGCATGTTTTCCTGTCCCGCTTACCGTTGAATCCCGGTTTTCCCGCTTCGGGCCTTTAGCCCGGAAAACGAACTGTCATCCTCGCTCGGGATTCCAAAGGGGCTTGCCCCTTTGGCCGCCGGAGGCTCCTGATACGACTCGCAATCGCGATCCCGGCGGAAGGTCTCCCGCCCGCCGGCGCCGCGCTAACCAGACCCCGCCCTAGGGCAGGGTGAATTCCTCGACGGCCTGCATGGTGGCCACGTTCGTGGCCGAAACGCCTTCCCTGCCCTCCAGGTTGGGCTTGACCATCTTGGCGAGCACGCCCTTGGGGCCGATCTCCACGAAGACCCTGGCTCCCTCTTCGTACATGGCGCCCATGGTGTCGATCCAGCGCACCGAGGAGGTCATCTGGCGGGTGAGCAGCCCCATGAGCTTCTCCGGGCCGGACTCGCCCTTGCCCGTGACGTTGGCGAACACGGGGGCGGAGGGGGCCTTCCAGTCCGCCTTTCTGATGATCTTCTCGATCTCGGTGGCGGCCTCTGCCATCATTGGCGAGTGGAACGCGCCGCTCACGGCCAGGGGGATTGCCCGGCCTTTCACTTCCTTGCACAGCCCGGCGGCCTGGTCCACGGCGTCCTTGCGGCCGGAAATGACGTACTGGCCGGGGGTGTTGTAGTTGGCCACCAGGAGCGTGCCGCCGGTGGCCCCGGCGGCCTTGGCCACGATGGCCTCCACGTCCTCGAGCGACACCTTGAGGATGGCGGCCATGGCCCCGTCGCCGCCTCCGGCCTCGGCCATGAGGCGGCCGCGCAGGCTTACCAGCTCCAGCACCTGATCCACGGGCAGCGCCTTGGCGGCGGCCAGGGCGGCGTATTCGCCCAGGCTGTGCCCGGCGAAGCCCATGGGGTCGAGCTTTCCGGCCATCTCGCGCCAGAGGTTCAGGGTGGTGACGGTCATGGCGGGCTGGAGGTTTCGCGTGTCCGCCATGGCGGCGTCGTCGCCGTCCCAGTATATCTCGCGAAGCGAAAGGCCTGAAATCTTTTCTGCTTTTTTCCAGAGGTCCATGGCGTCGGACTTGGCCTCGGCCAGGTCGCGTCCCATGCCTTTTTCCTGTGAGCCCTGGCCGGGGAAGAGGACGGCCACGGCGCGTGCGGTGGTGGTCACGTTGGAAGACTCCTTGCGGGTGGGATGGTCGTGTTGGCGCGTTGGTAGAGCATCCTTTGACGGGCGTCAATTCTTGGGCCATATCCGCGCGCATGGCAACCGGAAATCCCACCCCCGAAGAGGTGTCCCTGGCGGCTTCGGCCCTGGGGCGCGAGCTGACTCCCGGCCAGGCCTCGGGCCTGTCGGTCTACCTTGGCCTCCTTGAGGCCTGGAACCGCAAGACAAACCTGGTGGGGCCGCGGCGCTGGCGGGACATGCTTGTCGAGCTCGTGGCGGACAGCTGGCATCTGGGTGACCTGCTGGGCGGGCTTGGCCTTCCGGAGGAGTGCGTGTCCATCGACTTCGGGGCAGGCGCGGGGATACCAGGCGTGCCGCTCAGGGTGTTCTGGGATGCCGGGCGCTACGTGCTGGTGGAGCCCAGGGCCAAGCGCGCCGCGTTTTTGCGCCAGTGCGCGGCCATGATGCGCCTGAAAAGGACCGAGGTGTTGGAGGGCAGGGCCGAAGACGTGAAGGAAAAGGCCCTGGTGTGTCTTTCTAGGGCGTTCCAGCCGTGGCGGGAGTTTCTGGAAACATCCCGCCGGTTCCTGCAGGAAAGCCCCGGCGGAGGGCCTGGGCCTTACGTGGTGGTTTTCTCGAACGAGGCAGCTCCTGAGACGGGCGTGCCGGAGGGCTACGGACTGGCGATGTCCAGGCGGTATCCCCGCCCGGGAGGAGCGGGCTACTTCTGGGTGTTCTCCCCCAGCATGGCTTCCAGCTGACCCTTGAAGATCAGCTTCGTGGCATGCTCGTCGGCCTTGTCGGCCAGGTCCATGAGGCGCTCCAGGAAGTCCAGGATGCGGCCGCGCTTTTCCTCGTCGGCGTATTCGAAATCCATCTCCAGGTCGCCGGAGTCGAAGTAGGCCTCCAGCTTTTCCAGGTAGGCGGAGTCGAACATGGGCATGGTCTTATTCCTGGGCCGCGGCCTGGTCGTACTCGGCTTCGAGGCTCTCCATGAGCTCCTTGACGGGCATGATCCTGTCCACGCGCCAGGCGTTCTGCCCGGCGAAGGCGAAGCCGTGGTCCAGCTTGCCGCGCTTGGCGTTCATGAGGGCCATCATGATGCAGTAGGGCGTGGTGGCGTGGTCGCAGGAGTGGACGCAGTTGAAGGGGCAGAGCTTGGGGCGGCGGTTGCCCTTGGCGGCCTCCACCAGGAACTCGTTGCGGATGGCCCGGCCGGGAAGTCCCACGGGGCTCTGGATGATGCCGATGTCGTCCTTGGTGGCCTTCACGTAGGCTTCCTTGAAGGCTATGTCGGCGTCGCATTCGTCGGTGGCCACGAAACGGGTGCCCATCTGGACCCCGGCGGCTCCCATGAGGATGAACTTGCGGATGTCCGCGCCGGTGTACACGCCTCCGGCCGCGATGACCGGGATGGGGTTCCCGTCCGGTCCGGCGAAGGGGCGCACCCCCTCGATGACCTCGGGGACGAGCTTCTCGAGGGTGTGGGATGGGTCGTCCACCTGGTCCGGCTTGAAGCCAAGGTGTCCTCCCGCCATGGGGCCTTCCACCACGAAGGCGTCCGGGGTGCGGCCGAAGCGGGAAAGCCACTTCTTGCACAGGATGGCTGCCGCCCTGGCCGAGGACACGATGGGGATGAGCTTGGTCCGCGCTCCTTCCGGCAAATGTGCGGGCAGGTCCAGGGGCAGGCCGGCGCCGGAGAAGATGGCGTCGATGCCTTCGCGCACCGCCGTGCCCACCATGTCGGCGTAGTTGGTCAGGGCCACCATGATGTTGACTCCGAGCGCGCCCGAGGTCTTGGCCCTGGCCGCGCGGATCTCGTCGCTCAGGGCTTCGTTGTTGGTCCTGATGAAGTCCGTGGCGTATCCGGGCCTGCTCATGCCTATCCCGGCGGCGGCGATGACGCCGATGCCTCCGGACTCGGCCACGGCCGACGCGAGGCCGGAAAGGGAGATGCCGACGCCCATTCCTCCCTGGATGATGGGTGTTCTGACGGTAAGATCGCCTATTTTAAGGGAAGGAAAAGACATTTCAACTCCGCGCGTAAGGCAGTGGCCGGGATGTGAAGGCTGCGGCGGCCGTTTCGGACCACCGTCGCGAAGCGCTTGAAAACATGTTCCGCGACAAAAGTCGAGGGGAGAATTCGCGCCCGGTTTCATTCATGATGGTAAGGGTGCCCCGCCAGAATGCTCATGGCCCTGTAGAGCTGCTCCAGAAGCACCACGCGGGCCAGTTCGTGGGGGAGCGTGTATGGGCCCAGGCTCATTTTTTCGTCGAACCTCGACGCGGCCTCGGCGCTGAAACCGAAAGGCCCGCCGATGACGAAACAGGGGACCTTGCCTGGGTCGTCGAGCCATCCCCTGAGTTTCGCGGCCAAGCCCATGGAGCCATGTGCCGCGCCGCGCTCGTCCAGGCCGATCACCCTCTCGCGCGGGCCAAGGGCGGTCAGGAGCGCCTGGCCTTCCTTGGCGCGCCTGACGTCCGGGGCTTTGGCGTCCTTGGCGTCGCGCAGGATGACAGCGTCGCACCGGACATGCCGGGAGAGCGCCTCCTGGTAGTGCCGGCAGGCCTCGGACGCCCAAGGGGCCTTGATGTCCCCAACGAACAGGAGCCTTATGCGGTTCATCGGCGCCTTCACGCTACCCCCAGGCAACGCGGTTGTCAAAGGCCGGGGCATGGGGTAGGTTTTACATGGGTCCGAGCGGCCCGGGAAAAGCCAATGCACCGCAGCCTTTTCATCCTCCTTCTTCCATTCCTGCTGGCGCTTGCCGCGGCGACATCCGTCCGCGCGGAGCGCATCGGGCTGTCGAACCTGGTGGTGGACAACCACGCGGGCCGGGCGCAGGTGCGCTTCGGCGTGTCCTTCAGGCAGGCAGATCCCATCCGTGAGGCCCTGGAAAACGGGCAGGTCCTGGCGCTCGGCTGCAAGGCCAGGCTGTATCTCAAAAGGGATTACGCGTGGGACGCCCTGGCCGGCGAGGCGGAGCTGCTCTCGACGCTGGTGCTGCACGACAAGGGCCCCTTCGAGATCACCATGCCAGGGCGGTCGCGGGAGCGTTACCGGGGCCGCGACCTCGAGCTGGTCATGAAGGAGGCCTGGGGAGGCATATCCATGGACCTTGGCTCCTGGGCGGCGCTCGAACGCGGCCGGTCCTACTCTCTCGAACTGGAGATACGCCTCCTGCGCCAGGACCTCCCCGCTTGGCTCAAGGGGGCTCTTTTCTTCTGGAATTTCGATTCCATGGAGCCGGCCACCTACAGGCTCGACTTCTCCTATTGACCTTTTGCCAAGTATTCCCCTACGCTTTTTCATGGTGGAGGACCCCCCCATGAAGACACAGGACATTAAACGGGCCGTGGTGGCCGGAGGCGGAGGCTTCATAGGCAAGCCCCTGTGCCGGGCGCTCATGGCCAGCGGATACCAGGTGACGGTGCTCACCCGCGGCCGCCCGCGCCCCCCATCCGTCACGCCGGACGGCCCCCTGCCGGCCTTCGAGCACTGGGACGGGCGCACCGCTGAAGGCTGGGGACACCTGGCCGACGGGGCGAGCGTCATCGTCAACCTGGCCGGAGAGAGCATCGGGGAGAGGCGCTGGACGCCGCAGGTCAAGCAGGCGATAATCGAGAGCCGGGTCATGGCGGGGCTGGCCATCGTCCATGCCGTGAGAGAGGCGAAGGCAAAACCGGAAACGCTCATCCAATCCTCGGCGGTGGGCTACTACGGAGACACCGGCGAAGAGCCCGTGGACGAGTCCTCACCCCCGGGCCAGGGCTTCCTGGCCGACGTCTGCCTGCAGTGGGAGGAATCCACCCGGGCCGTCGAGTCCATGGGGGTCCGCAGGGTGGTGGTCCGCACCGGGCTGGTCATCGGCAGGGGCGGCGGCGTGCTGGAGAAGATGCTGACCCCGTTCAAGTTCTTCCTGGGCGGCGCGTTCGGCAGCGGCGAACAGGGTTTCCCCTGGATCCACATAGAGGACGAGGTGGAGGCCATGCTCTTTCTGGTCGGCCGCGCGGATGCCTCCGGCCCCTTCAACCTGACCGCGCCGGAACCGGCCTCCAACGCCGGATTCTGCAGGGAGCTCGGCCGGGCCTTGTCCAGGCCGTGCGGGCTTTCCATCCCGGCTTCGGCGCTTAGGCTGGCCATGGGACAGATGGCCGAGGAGCTTCTGCTTTCGGGAAACCGTCCCTTCCCCAAGCGCCTGGTGGAAATGGGCTACGTGTTCAAGCACCCCCGCCTGGCAGGGGCCTTGCGGCATATCCTTTCCCCTCGCTGAACAAACCTGCTGGCAACACTAAAGGGGGCGACCAAAAGTGATCGGCAAATCCACATCGGCCTCTGCCGCCGAGAGGAAACGAATCCTGGTCGTGGAGGACGAGGCCATCGTCGCCCTGGACATCCAGAACCGGCTGCGCCACATGGGCTACGAAGCGGCGGGCATCTGCTCCTCCGGGGAGGAGGCCGTGGCCCGGGCCGGGCAGCTCAAGCCCGACCTCATCCTCATGGACATAATGCTCGAAGGCGGCATGGACGGCATCGAGGCGGCCGGGATCATCAACGCGGACCTGGGAATCCCCGTCGTCTACCTGACGGCCTACGCCGACCAACAGACCCTGGACAGGGCCAAGATCACCAACCCCTTCGGCTACGTGATCAAACCCTTCGAGGACCGCGAACTCCAGACCACCATCGAGATGGCCATCTACAAGTACGAGACCGACCGAAGGCTGGTGCTCTCGGAACGCTGGCTGGCCACCACTCTCAAGAGCCTGGGTGAGGCCGTGGTCACCACGGGGCCGGACGGCAGGGTGCAGTTCATGAATCCCGTGGCGGAAGCCTTCCTGGGCATGTCCAAGGAAGAGGCTGCGGGAAGCACCATCGAGGAACTGTTCAGGCGCAAGGATCCCTGCCTGACGCACCTGGGCAGCCACACCTGCTGCATCAGCAGCCGGGCCAGGGACGAGGTGCCCATCGAGACCAACATCTCGCCCATCATCGACGACTGGGGGGTGAACATAGGCTCAGTGCTGGTCTTCCGGGACATCTCCGAGCGGGTCAAGGGCGAGGAGAACATGCGCGAGTACGTGGCCAACCTGCGGCGCACGCTGGAGGCCACGGTCCAGGCCCTCGCCGTGACCGCCGAGAAGCGCGACCCCTACACCGCCGGTCACCAGCAGCGCGTGGCCAGCCTCGCCGCCGCCATCGCCTCGGTGATGGGCCTGGACGAGGAGAGGCTGGAAGGGCTTAGGGTCGCCGGACTCCTGCACGACATCGGCAAGATATACATCCCGGCCGAGATACTGGCCAAGCCGTCCATGCTCACGTCCATGGAGATGGGGCTCATCAAGACCCACTCCGAAGTGGGCTTCGACATCCTGAAAAACATTCCCTTTCCATGGCCTGTGGCCCGGATGGTGCTGGAGCACCACGAGCGCATGAACGGCACGGGCTACCCCACGGGCCTCAAGAACGGACAGATAATGCAGGAATCCAAGATACTCGCCGTGGCCGACGTGGTGGAGGCAATGAGCTCGCACCGGCCCTACCGCGCCGCGCTCGGCCTGGACCGCGCCCTGGGCGAGGTGAGGAAGAACAGGGGGGTTCTCTACGACCCGGAGGCCGTGGACGTGTGCGTGGACCTGTTCTCCTCGGGCCGGTTCGCCTTCGAGATGGAGGGAAGGGCGTGAGCGCCCCTGGGGGAGGCGATCCCATGCGGGAGGAGGAAGCCGCGGCGGGACTCCGGGCCGCTCTGGCCTGCGGCGTGATGGACGGCGAGGACACTGCCGCGCTCTTTTACGGCCTGGACGCGCTGGACGCCCGCTTCCGCGAAGCCCGTGACGCCTTTCCCGAGGGAACGCTCCACGCCGTGGCCGTGAAGGCCGCGCCGCTCCCGGCCCTGCTCGGACGCCTGGCCGCGCTGGGGGCGGGCATGGAGGCCGCGTCGCTTCCGGAGATGCATCTGGCCCTCTCCTCGGGATGCCCCCCGGACCGCGTGGTGTACGACTCCCCCGCCAAGACCGCGGCCGAATTGCGCGAGGCGCTCGCCCTGGGCGTCCACCTCAACGCCGACAATTTCCAGGAACTTGAGCGGCTGGACGCGTTCACGGCAAAGACCGCCCCGAAAGCCAGCATGGGCCTGCGCGTCAACCCCCAGGTGGGACAGGGGGCCATCGAGGCCACCAGCGTGGCCGGAGAGTTCTCCAAATTCGGCGAACCCGTGCTGAAACGCCGCGAGATCATCGAGGCCTACCTCCGCCGCCCGTGGCTCACGGGCATCCACATGCACGTGGGCTCGCAGGGGTGCGGGCTGGAACTTTTCACCAGGGCGGCCAGGACAGTCCTCGACCTGGTACGGGACATCTGCTCGGCAGCGGGGCGCAGGCAGGTGACGCGCATCGACATCGGAGGCGGGCTGCCGGTGGCGTACGGGCCCGGGGAATCCCCCCCGTTCATGACCGGCTACGCGGCCGCCCTTCGCCGCGAATGCCCGGAGCTTTTCGACGGCGGGTACGGCGTGTTCACCGAATTCGGCCGCTGGCTCTTCGCCAACCAGGGCTTCGCGGCCTCGCGGGTGGAGTACGTGAAGGAGCAGCCCGGCCACCGCACCGCCGTCATTCACCTGGGGGCGGACATGTTCCTGCGGCCCTGCTACGCGCCCGAGTCCTGGCGTCACCGGATCGCCGTGGCCGGGCCGGACGGGGCGCTCAAGCGCGGGCCCGGATCGCCCTGGCACATCGCGGGACCTCTTTGCTTCTCCGGAGACTTCCTGGCACGGTCCCGCCCCCTGCCGGACATCTCGCCGGGCGACTTCGTGATCGTTCTGGACGCCGGAGCGTACACCTACGGCATGTGGTCGCGATACAACAGCCGCCAAATGCCCAAGGTGATCGGCCTGGAAGGCGGCCGGGCGCGCGTCATCAAGAAGCGCGAGAGCGTCGAGAGCGTGCTCGCGTTCTGGCGATAGGGGCCGCCGTCCATGACCCTTCCCCAGAGCACGACCCTCGTGGAGGCCCTGGAGACCGCCGTCCGCGAGTTCGCGGACGGATGGTTCGCGCGCTCGGTGCGCGAGGACGGCTCCTTTCAGGACATGGACCGCCGCGCCTTCCTGGTCATGGCCCTGCGCGTGGCCGCGTGGTGCCGGGATAAGGGGCTGCCGCCCGGCGGCCGGGCGGTGATCTGCCTGGAGAACTCCCCGGCCTGGGGGGCGGTCTATTTCGGCGTGCTCCTGGCAGGGGGAGTGGCCGTGCCCGTGGACGCGCAGTCCGTGCCCTCCGACGCCGCCTACTACCTCCAAAAGTCCCGCGCCTCGGTTGTGTTCACCTACCGCCGGGACATCTTCCCCGCCGGCCTCCCCGAAGGATGCGTCCTGACCGTGGGGACCAAAGAGGCGCTCTCCTCCGCTCCGCTCTCGCTTGCCGAAGCGCACCGCCCCCAGCCCGGCAACCTGGCCGCGCTCATCTTCACCTCCGGGACAACGGGCAGGCCCAAGGCCGTGATGCTCACCCACGCCAACCTCCTGGCCAACGTGAAGGCCGTGTGGGGAACGGGGCTTCTCACCAGGCGGGACAACTTCCTGGCCGTGCTGCCCTTGCACCACGC
Organism: Thermodesulfobacteriota bacterium; assembly: GCA_049322415.1. Taxonomy (GTDB): domain Bacteria; phylum Desulfobacterota; class Desulfovibrionia; order Desulfovibrionales; family Desulfovibrionaceae; genus Fundidesulfovibrio. The sequence goes on from JBMORI010000028.1 coordinate 59,586, forward strand.
CTACCCGTGCATGGTGAACCTGCTCGTGCCGCTGCTGACCGGCGCGCGGACCACCTTCGTGGAGACATTGAAACCCGACGCCATTCTTTCCGCGCTGAAAACGGCCGAGGTGTCCATCCTGGTGCTCACGCCCCAGTACGTGGGCGTGTTTCACCGGCGCATCCTGAAAAAAATCGAGGACATGCCCATCGGGCTCGGCAGGCTCGCGGTCAGGCTGCTCACGGTTACGGCGGGAAGAAGGCCCGACAGGCTGGCCTTCCTTCGCCGGGCCATCCGGCGCGGCATCGGACCCAATTTCCGCTATTTTCTCACCGGCGGGGCCCGCTGCGAGCCCGAGGTGATCCAGGGCATGGCCGCGCTGGGCATCCCCGTGATCGAGGGTTACGGCCTCTCGGAAACAGCGCCGGTGGTCAGCTTCAACCACCCCGAAACGGGCGTCCCCGGCAGCGTGGGCGCGCCGCTTGAGGGAGTGGAGGCGCGCCTGGACCGGCCGGACCAGGACGGATACGGCGAGCTTCTTGTGCGGGGCCCGAGCGTCATGCCCGGCTACTTCGAGGACCCGGAGGCCACGGCCAAGGCCCTTGGCGGCGGCTGGCTTCGCACCGGCGACCAGGCCAGGATGGACGAGGCGGGCCGCATCTTCATCCGCGGCCGGGAGCGCGACATCATCGTGCTGCCAAGCGGCAAGAAGTTCCCCGCCGAGGAGGTGGAGACCCACTACCGCCAGGCCCCAAGCGTGGCCGAAATATGTGTGCTCCAGGCTCCCGGCGGGTCGCTTAAGGCTGTTGTGGTCCCCGATATGGAGTTCTTTCGCAAGACGGACTCGCCGGACATCCGCCACAACATCCGCTGGGACCTGGAGGTGCTCTCGCGCGGGCTGCCCCCGTACAAACGCGTAGGCAACTTCACCGTGGTCACGGCGGAACTGCCCAAGACCCGCCTGGGCAAGATCAAGCGCCATCTTGTGGAAAAGATGCTGGAGACGGGGGAGACCGGCCCGGACGAACCGGAATCCTGGCCGGAACTGGACGAGTCCGGCCGGAAGGCGGTGGAGGCCGTCGCTCGGGCGAGCGGTGTGGAGCGATTCGGGCCGGGCGCCCACCTGGAGCTTGATCTGGGGCTCGATTCCCTCAAACGCCTGGAGCTGATTACCCTTCTGGAGGACGCCCTGGGCCGCGCCGTCCCGGAGGAGCGCTTCCAGCGGCTGGCAACGGCCCGCGAAGTGGCGGACCTGGCCGTGGAACTGGCTGGCGGCGCGCCGACGGCGGAGCCGGGAAACGGGTCAGGACAGGGGCTTTTGGCTGAACTGCCGGAAAACCTAGCGGAGAAGGTCCGGCTGGAGTTCGGGACCTTCGACAAGCTGGCCACGGACGCCCTGTGGGGTGTCATTGCAGGCGCGGCGCGCCTCGGTTTCGGGCTTGAGGTGCGCGGCGGGGAGAACATCCCGGACGGCCCCGCCATAATTACGCCCAACCACGCCAGCTTCCTGGACGGGTTCATGGTTTTCGCCGGGGTTCCCAGGCGGCACAGGATGCGGCTTTACTTCCTGGGGCTGGCGCGCTTCTTCGACTCGGCAATGGTGAAGCGGCTGGCCGCGCGGTTCCGGCTCATCTCCGTGGACGCGGGCAGGATCTCGGAGACCATGCGCCTGTCGGCCCGGGTGCTGCGAAGCGGCGGGCTTTTGTGCGTGTTCCCGGAGGGGGCGCGCACGCCCACCGGGGAGCTTCAGAAGTTCAGGAGGGGACCGGTGACGTTGTCCAAGGAACTGGGCGTCCCTGTCGTGCCGGTGGCGATCACGGGCACGTTCGAAGCCTGGCCGGTGGGGGGGAAGCTCAAGCGCCACAAGGTGACGCTGACCTTCGGCAGGCCCATGATTCCGGACAGCCCGGAGAAGATGCGGGAGGCGGTGGAGGATTTGCTTGCCGGAGCTTCCGGCAAGCAGTGAGGTCGAACCTTTACGCCTCCTCGATCACCTTCCTGGCCAGGTCGGCCATGATCTCCCTGGCCATCATCTCGGTCTGGGGCTTGGGGAACTGGCCGTTGGCCCCCACCGATTCGCCCTTGTGCAGGGTCTCCTCGGTGATGAGCGACGAGAACAGGTACACCGGCACGCTCCTCAGTTCGGGGTCGTCCTTGATGGACTTGCAGAGAGTGTAGCCGTCCATAACGGGCATCTCCACGTCCGAGATCACCACGTTCACCAGGTCCGTGAGTTTCTTCCCGGCGGCCCGGGCCTCTTCCGCCTTGGCGCGCAGCATGTCCAGGGCTTCCTTGCCGCTGTCGGCGGAATCCACGCTGAAGGACTTGTCCTGCTCCAGGGCCTTCTTCACCATGCGCCGCACCAGGAGCTGGTCGTCCACGTGCAGCACGTTGATGTCGCGGTCGGCCTTCACGTCCATGGAAACGCCGAAGAAGTCCTTGCCCGCCTGGGGATTCAGCTCGATGACGATCTTCTCCAGGTCCAGGATGAAGACGATGCGCCCCTCCAGGTTCACGATGCCGGTGAAGGCGTTGTGGGAGTATTCGTTGATGTTGCGGTCGGGCTTTTCCACGTCGGACCAGCTCAGGCGGTAGATGCGGGTGATGCCCGAGACCAGGAAGGCTGTCATCACCTGGTTGAACTCGGTGATGATCATCTTGAGGTCGGGGGAGTCCACCTTGTCCTGCTCAAGGTAGGAGGCGAGATCCACGATGGGGACCACCTTGTCGCGGTCCTTGAAGTGGAACGCCCCCCAGACGCTCGAGTGCGAGCACGAGGGCGGACGCATGACCTGCTCGGGCAGGCGGGTGATCTTCAGGACCTTGGCCACGTTGACGCCGTAGAAGGCGCGGTAGACCGTTTCGCCCTGGTGGAGGTCGATGTAGAAGCACATGATCTCCACTTCGTTGGTGCCCACTTCCGTGAGGGCCAGATGCTGCGCGCTCGACATGTACGACCTCGCTTGAGTTGCGGGCGCCGGGCGGCGGAGTGGCCTCCGGCCGGCCGGCAGGGAAGCGGTGAGGCGGGATGCGTCCGGCCAGGCCGGATGCGTTTGTCTCTACACTACCGGCGGGGTGTTGGCTAGGGCGGCGAAGGGACAGCCGGCTGAACGCGAAGCGCACGGGGGGCGTCACTTTGCCGCGCGCAGGTCCGCCTCCAGCTCCCCGAGCAACTCCGCCAGGGCCTTGTTGTAGGCCTCGGCCAGCCCGGAGGCGTCCTTGAAGCCTGACGCGAAGGGCACTTCCTTGCGGTAGCTCCTTGAGAGGGCCACGGCGTAGTTCTCCTTCACGTTCCTGAGCAGGAAGAACTGAGCCTCCAGCACCGCCTTGGGCGACGCGCGGTCGCGGAAGTCGCCGTAAAGCGCGTTGACCATGCCTTCGAGCAGGTGGGTGTCCTGCACCTGGCTGGTGGAGTCCACCACGTTGCCGAAAAGCCCGGCGCGACCGAGCCACTGGCTGGCCTGCTGGGTCAGGTTCAGGGCGGGCTGGACGAAGAAGGCGTTGTAGTAGTCCTGCTCGTATTGAGTCTCGTCCAGCCGGTAGACCATCTCCTTGCCCTGATAGGCCGGGCTGATCTGGAGCGGGCGCACCTTGAGCACGGACTTGTCCCCGGCTGGCGGCGCGGCCTGGGGGCGTACCGCGGCGATGTTGTAGAGCCTGCGCTCCGGGGCCGGGCGGTTGAGCGGCGACGGCGAGCAGGCGGCGGCGAGGAACAGGCACGCCAGGAGGGCCAGGAGCGCCCCGGCGGGCGTCCCGAACCGGTTCATGGCGCGAGGGGATCCGAGTCCGGCCCGGCTGCGGCGGCGCAACGGGACGCCTGGGCCGGTTTGCTGGCGATGAAGCCGGGTCATCTGTTCTTCTCCGGGTTGACCTTGGCCGGGGGCGCGCCGAAGAACAGGCGCGAGGGGTTGCGCTTGGCGTCGCCGGTGAGGTCGTTGAGGTTCTCGAACACCTGCTTGCCTTGTTGCAGGAGGCCCTGGACCTCGTCGCGCTGGCTGGCCACGAGGGCGTTGACCTCGCGCAGAAGCTTGCGCAGGTCGGTAATGGCCTGGGGCAGGTTTTCGGTGGAGGTCTTCAGGTTGGCCAGGGTCTCTCCCAGGTTCTTGAAGCTCTCCCGGGCCTCCGGGCTCTTGATGATGGCGTTCAGGTTGTCGTTGGTCTTGCGCAGGTCGCCTATGAGGGAGTTCACGTTCTCGGAGAGTCCGGGCACGTTGGCGTCCTTGACCGCCTCGCGGATGACCACAAGCAGATTGTTGATGTTTCGCACGGCCACGTCCACGCCGGAATCGTCGATCTTGCGCAGGAGCTTGGAGAAGGTCTCGAAGGTCTCCTCCAGGCGGGCTATGGTGCTGGGGGAGGAGGGCACGTAGAAGTATTCCGGGGTCCAGTCGATAGGCAGGGGCTTCTGGGATCTGGGGTTGACGTAGTCCATCTCAAGGTAGCCCGTGCCGGTGATGCCCTGCGGCGCGATGCGCACGCGAAGGCCGTTCTCCACCTCGTTGCGGATGGCCTCGCCCATGGCGTCGCGGCTGGTGATGGCCAGCGGGGACTCGGGGTCCAGGGCCATCTCCACGAGCACGTAGCGGAAGGGGATGTCCTTGATGTCGTGGTACTTGTTGAACACGAAGCGGATGCGCTCCACGGCGCCGATCTTCACGCCCTTGAACTTGAGCGGCGAGCCCACGTCCAGCCCCTGGACGGACTCGTTGAAGTAGGTCTCCAGCATGATCTTGTCCTTGCGAAGCGCGCCAAGGCCAAGGAACACGAGAGCCACCAGCAGGGCGGCGGCCCCGCCGATGATGAAGAGGCCCAGCTTGAAATAGTTGGCACTGGCGCTCATTGTTGCGGCTGAGCCTCCCGATTGAAGAATTGGCGGACTTTGGGGTTGTCGCAATGGTCCCGCAGTTCTGCCGGCGGACCTTGCGCGATGATGCCCTTGGTTTGCGGATCGAGCATGATCACCCTGTGGGCGGTGGCGTAGATGCTCGCCAGCTCGTGGCTGACGATGACGAAGGTGATGCCAAGGCTTCCGGCCAGGGTCAAGATGAGTTCGTCCAGGCCAGCCGAAGTGATGGGATCGAGCCCGGCCTGGGGCTCGTCCAGGAAGAGGATGGCCGGGTCCAGGGCCATTGCCCTGGCGATGGCGGCGCGCTTCTGCATGCCGCCGGAGAGCTCCGAGGGGAGCTTGTGCTCGGAGCCGGTGAGGCCCACCTGGGCGAGCTTGAGCCGGGCCACGGCTTCGCGGGCGTCCCTGGGCAGCCGGGTGAACTCCTCCAGGGGCAGGCAGATGTTCTCAAGAAGCGTGAGCGACCCGAAGAGCGCCCCGGACTGGTACATCACGCCGAAGCTCCGGAGGATGTCCCTGCGCTCGCGCCCCCTGGCGGCGACGATGTCGCGCCCCTCGATGAGCACCGAGCCGGACATGGGCTGGTAGAGCCCGATCATGTGCTTGAGGAGCGTGGACTTGCCGCACCCCGACCCGCCCAGGATGACGAACACCTCGCCGCGTTCAACCGTGAAGGAGATGTCGCGCAGGACAACCTTGTCTCCGTAGCCCAGGGTCAGGTTGGAAACGTCGATGACAGTCTCGCCCATCACCAGCCCATCACGAAGAAGACCACCGCGAACACTCCGTCGGCCACGGCGATGAGGATGATTCCGGAAACCACCGCGCTGGTGGTGGACTGGCCCACGGAGCTGGCTCCGCCGCGCGTGCGAAGCCCCCGCTGGCAGCCGATGGCGCACACCAGCAGGCTGAAGACGCAGGCCTTGAAGAGACCGCCGAACAGGTCGCCAAGATGCACGAAGCTCACCACCTGTTGCACGTAGGCCACCAGCGGATAGCCGAGCGAGAGCATCACCAGCGCTCCCCCGACCAGCCCCGCGGCGTTGAAGAATATCGTCAGGAGCGGGGTCATGGCCATGGCCGCCAACACCCGCGAGACCACCAGGAAGCGCACGGGGTCGAGCCCCATGGTGATCAGGGCGTTGATCTCCTCGTTGACGGTCATGGTGCCGATCTCGGCGGCGAAGGCCGACCCGGAGCGCCCGGCAAGAATGATGGCCGTCACCAGCGGCCCCAGCTCCCTGAGCAGGGAAAGCCCCAGCAGGTTGGCCACGAAGATCTCCGCGCCGAACTGCTTGAGGGGCATGGCCGACTGGAAGGCCATGATGAGGCCCATGAGGAAGCCGATGAGCACGATGATGGGGAATGCGTCGGCTCCGGCGGTCTCGGCCACGCGGACGGCGTCGCGCCAGCGGATGGCGCGCGGATCGGCGGCGGCCCGGACCAGGGCCAGCGACAGTTCGCCGACGAAGGCCACCAGCGCGTGGATGTCGTCCAGGAGGATGCGGGCCTTGCGGCCCACTTCCTCGGGGAGGCTGGGCTTGACCCGCGTCTCCCGCGCGGGGACGAGGGCGGCGGCCGCGTACTGGTCGTAGAGTTCCCGGAAGCCGGGGGCGAGTCCGGAGAGTTCGAATCCGGCTCCGGCCGCCTCGGCCTTGCGGCGCAACTCGATAAGCAGGGCGAGCCCCGCTCCGTCGCAGTAGGCCACTCCCGAGGCGTCCACGGCGAGAGCCTTGCCTGGAGAGGCCGCGAAGCGGAGGGCCTCGCCCCATATTGCGGCCACGCCCGCCGCGTCGAGACGGCCGGACAGGGACAGGGCCTGGCCGCCTGCGGTAAAGGATTGGGAAAGCGTGGCGGGGGCGTGGAGGGCCGGCATGTGCTCGCTCGGGTTGAAGTATGAAACCGCACACCCCCTACGATACGCCGGGGCGGCGGTCAATCGCCGCCGCGCGTTGACGCGCGCGGGCGATGAGGTTAGCCCAGCGTTTGCCATGACTTCCGAACGCCCGACACCTCTGGCCTGGGCCGCGTCCCTCCTCGTCTGCGCGGCGCTGTTCCTCGCCCCGCCCTGGCTGGACAGACAGGCCGTCTTCCTGTGGATGTGCGGGGCCTTCGGCGCGTCACTCGCGCTGACGGCTGTTCCCCGTCAAGGCGCCGCCCGGGCGGGGCGGACGCTTGCCGTCTGGCTCGGGGCGGCCTGCCTGGCGCTGGCGGCATCAGGACTGTTCGCCCGCGTGGCCGACAGGGCCGCTTACTTTGCCGTGTGCGGGCTGCGTTCAGAGTTCATCAGCGAGATCATGGAGGGCCGCGAGATCGTCAAGGCCTGGGCCCTGACCCAGGGACAGGGCATCTACACCGGACTGGACGGCTATCCGCTTTTCGTCACCCTTTACGGTCCTTTCTACTATGTGCTGGCGGCGGTGTCGTCAGTGATGAGCGGGCCAGGCGTCCACTCCGCGCGGCTGGTGAGCGTGGTGTCCGGCATCGCGCTGGGGGCCGTCGCAGGAGGGGTGGTCTTCCGCCTGACCGGCAGCGTTTTGGCCGCAATGGCCTGCGCCGCCATGACCCTGACCACGCCCACCATGGGCTACGCGGCGCACGCCAGGCCCGACGTGCTCGTCTGGCTGACCCTCTTCGCGGGCCTGTACTGCCTCCTCGGCGCCATGAAAACGCCCAGGCGCATGGGCGCGTCCTTCTGGGGCGCGGCGGCATTTTTCATCCTGGCCGCGTTCTCCAAGCAGCAGACGTGGGTCTTCATCGCGGCGGCGCTGGGCTGGTGCCTGTGGGACGCGAACCTTCGCCCGCTGGGCACGCGCCTCGCCGTGGTCATGGCGGCGGGCTGCGCCTTGGCCCTGGCCGGGATGCAGTGGGCCACCGGCGGCGAGTACCTGCGGCAGACCTTCCTCTTCCCCAAGCGCATGTCCGCCCTTTCCAGCTACAACAGCTTCGCCAGCGCCTGGGAGCGCTTCCGGGAGTTCCTGATGTCGCACTGGGGCCTCACGGCCGTGTTCGCGGCCTCCCTGGCGACGCGCCGCCGCAGGCTTGGCCTCATGGAGGTTATGTTCCTTGCGGGGCTTGGATCCATGGTCATGGTCATGCGCTGGTGGGGCTCGTCCGTGAACCACTTCCTGAGCCTGGCCCTGTTCATGCTCATCGGATCGTGCACGCTGCTGGCGGCCCTGTTCAGGGAGCGCCGGTACGGCTGGGCCGCCTTGTGCCTGGCCCTGATCGCGCCGCCAGCGTTTTCTTTCTCAATCCCCTCGGGCCCCGACCCCTGCGGGACCGCCGCCGAGCGCGAGGCCGCCCAGGCCCTGGAGTCCCGGCTGGAGAAGATCGCAGGGCCGGTCATCATGGACGCCGAGGGAGCCTACGTGTTCCTGGGCAAGCCGCTGTTTTCACGGTTGAGACTCTATGACGCCTGGGAGACGGACTTCTTCGACAAGACCGGTCTGTGGAGCCTGCCGGACTCGGTCCTCGCCCGCGACATCAGGGAGCGCGGGGCCGCGGCGTTCGTGGACAGCCAGGTGTTCATGTCCAGCGACCTGGCCGGGCTGGTCCGGTCCTATTACCGGGTGGACTTCAAGGCAGGCCGGTACACGGTGTACACCCCCCGGCAGGCCTCGGCCATCCTGGCTTACGCGGGGCCACGCCACCCCTGCCCGGGAGGGGGGTGCATGGAGGCGGCTGGCGTGGAGGGCCTCAAGGACTGGGGAGACTATCTCCAGCCAACCGGCGCGGAAGGCGCGCTCGTGCTGAAGGCTCCGGCGTCCGTTCCCGGCGGCGGGTCCCGGCTCGTCTATTATCCCAGGTTCACCGCTCCGGGACAGGAAATCCGCGTGCTGGTGCCGGGCGACGGCGCGGGCTGGATCGTCGCGGACAGGCTGGCCTACGAGGGGCCGCCTCCGGGCACGGGCTTCGAGAACAGGCGCGAGGTCGCGCTTCCCGTATACGGGGAGGGCTTCCTGATCAGGTTCGAGCTGTCCGGTGCGGCGCAGCTCTGGATGACCTCCCGGCAGCCGCTCATGGCCTATTTCGGCGAGCCGCATTTGACACGCTGACCGCAAACACATTGAGGTTGCTGATAATTATGGACAATGAGCGCAAGTTGACCCTCTCGGTGGTGATACCGGCCTACAACGAGGAGATGAACCTCCCGGGCAGCCTGCGGCCGCTCTGGGAGCTGCTCGACCAGGCCGGGATCGACTACGAGCTGGTCGTTGTCAACGACAACAGCGCGGATGGAACGTCCAGCGTCATTGCCGGTCTCTCCCGGGAGAATCCGCGCGTGAGGGGGGTGGACCGCACCCCGCCCAGGGGGTTCGGCAGGGCCGTCAGGACGGGCCTGGACGAGGCCCGGGGGGACGTGATCGTCCTGTACATGGCCGACGCCTCCGATGATCCATCCGACGTGGTGATGTACTACAAGGAGATATGCAACGGTTACGACTGCGTATTCGGCTCCCGTTTCCTGAAGGGGTCCAGGACAAGCAATTACCCGCGTTTCAAGCTCATGGTGAACAGGCTGGTGAACACCATGATGCGCATCCTCTTCTGGACGCGATTCAACGACCTCACGAACTCGTTCAAGGCGTACCGCTCCTACGTCATCAAGGAGTGCGGTCCATATCGCGCCAGCCACTTCAACATCACAATCGAGCTTTCCCTCTCCGCGCTCATACGCAACTACAACATCCTGCAGGTTCCCATCTCCTGGCAGGGGCGGACCTGGGGCAGCTCCAATCTGCACCTCAAGGAGATGGGGCGCCGGTACCTCTCAACGCTCATCAAGATCTATTTCGAGAAGACACTCATCCGCGACGACCTCATCGCGGAGACCCTGGCCCAGCGGACACACGGCAAGACCAGTACAGCCGGCATTGAGGCCCGCCTGAAGCTGCTGGAGGAGAGGGTCGAGGCGTTGGAACGCAGTCCTGGCTGATCGCCGCCGCGCGTCTGGCCGTCCTCTGGGGCGGCCTTTCTGCTTCCTGGGCCGTTCGCATGGTGGCCGAGCTGGCTTTTCGCTTGCGCAAACTGTCCTCTTGGTGCAGACAATGGAGCATGGCTCTATTCATCAAACCAGGAGGGGACCAATGAGGATCAAGTTCGTCGTTCTTACGCTCGTCGCGTTTCTGGCCGTGAGCGCGGCCCCGGTGATGGCGGCCAAGAAGGCCGAAATGTCCGAGGAGAAACAGATCGCCGCCACCTACTCCAAGGGCGTGGAAATGGTGAACCACCGCAAGTGGGACGCCGGCATCGAGACGCTGACCAAGGTCATCGACAACCCCAAGACCTCCAAGGACATCCTGGCCAACGCCCTGGCCAACCGGGGCGCCGCATACTCCAACAAGAAAATGTACGACGACGCCATGGCGGACTTCAACAAGGCGCTGGAGATCAAGCCGGATCTGCAGAACGCCCTGTACGAGCGCGCCCGCGTGCTGGCCATGCAGGGCAAGCACGCCGAGGCCGTGGCCGACCTGACCAAGGTCATCGACATGCAGAAGTCCAGCCCGACGCTCATAACGGCCGGCTACTATTATAACCGGGGCATCAGCTACATGGGCATGCTGCCGCCGCAGCCGGACAAGGCCAAGGCTGACTTCGCCATGGCCAAGAAGCTCAACCCGAAGCTGAAGATTCCCGTCAAGTACAAGGACCTGTAAGGCGTTCGCGTCATATTGCGGAGAAGCCCCCCGGCCAGGCCGGGGGGCTTTTTCAGTGCGGGCGAGCGCGGGGGCGTTGTTGCAGCAATCCCCTTGCGCTTCTCGATTCCTCAGGCCGGAACGCATGACTGCGGGTGCGCTTTCAGGAATAGCGGCGCGGGCATGTTCTGTCGCGGCTTTGACAACCGGCCCGGCATGGAGCATCTGTCGCGAAACCGGCAAGGCAGGAGGCGGCCCCATGAAGAGCTATCGCAAGGAGCTTTGGTTCAACGTCCCGTCCAGGCGCGGATTCGTCAACATCACCGGCGACGTCGAGCAGTGCCTGCGCGAATCGGGCGTCAGGGAAGGGCTCGTCCTGGTGAACGCCATGCACATCACCGCCAGCGTGTTCATAAACGACGACGAGTCCGGCCTGCACCACGACTACGAGGTCTGGCTGGAGAAGCTCGCCCCGCACGAGCCCGTCTCCGGCTACAGGCACAACGTGGGCGAGGACAACGCCGACGCCCACATGAAGCGCCAGATCATGGGCCGCGAGGTGGTCGTGGCCGTCACGGAAGGGCGGCTCGATTTCGGTACATGGGAACGGATATTCTACGGCGAGTTCGACGGCAGGCGAAGAAAGAGGGTGCTCGTGAAAATCATCGGTGAATGAGGGCGCGGGGGCGTCTGGAAGCCCGCTTCGCGGGGCTTGGCGGGGCTTCCGGAAGGAAGGCGGGATCTTGTTTCGGGGCTTTGCACATAAAATGGTTGGCCATGCCTTCGAAAAACAAGCTCATGCACTTCGATGACGGCGCACCATCACTTGGCCAGCCTGACCGCCAGAATGCTGCCCGGCAGGCCCAGGGACATGGCGGCGCGGTCCAACGCTCTTCCGGCCCAGCGCAGGCTTTTGGGGAAATAGAAGTCGAGTTGGCCCACCTTGCTGAGATTGATCACGTCCACGCGGGAGAACCGTCCGGCCAGTTTGCGGATGCCTGAGGGGGTGTTGGCGCGGTAGTGGACGGGGTAGTTCTCGTACCGGCCCCCGCCCTTGCCGCCGTGCAGCCTGTCCAGATACCAGTCCTTCACGCCAAGTTTCTCCGTCACAAGCGATCCCAGGGCGAACCAGTGCCTGATGTCCACGGTGAATCCCCAGAAGACGCCCCCGGGGCGCAGTATCACGTGGAGCTTGTCGAAGAACCTCCGCGGATTCTCGAAATGTTCCATGACCATGACCGCGAAGGCCAGGTCGATGGACTCCTCTTCGATGGGGGCGTCCTCGAAGAATGTGGGGTGGACCACGTCGAAGATCCCGCCAACCTTGACGCCTGTGTCCGGCTCGACTCCGATGTAGCGCCCGGCGGCCTTGGCTAGGCTCTCCTGGAGCCTCTTGTCCGCGTCGAAGCCGCCCCCGCATCCGATGTCGAGAAACGTCAGGCTCTTCCCTCCATTCCCGAGTTCCCTGGCGTCATCGAGGATCATGTCGCGGAAGACCACCGCCCGCCATTCGCCGCTCTCGTAGCGCCGCCTGTATTGCGCCCAGCGGCCGCCATTCCCTTTTGTCGTCACGGGCATTCTTCTCCTGTCCGGGCATTGCCCCCGGCGAGGCAGAAAGAGGCATCACGCATGAACAAAAACGCGGCTCCCTGCTAATGATGGCAGGCCGGAAGCCGGCTAAAGCAAGCCGCAGCCAAGCAACAATCGCTTTCGAACGACGGTACACATATTCCCGATCAACGTACAGGCTGTTGAAAACGGCGGGGAGTTGTCTACTGGAACAATATTCCCAGGGTTGACCGGCAAAACGGGCCCAAAAAAGGCCGCCCCCTTCCGGGAGCGGCCTTGGTCAATGCGTTGCAGCCATCCGGATTAGCGGATGAACAGCATCTCCTGGTAGGAGGGCAGGGGCCACAGGTCGTCGGCCACCACGGTCTCCAGGGCGTCCGCGAAGCCGCGGACCTTGTTCATGGAAGGCAGCACCTTCTCGCACATGAACTTGGCGTGGGCCAGAGTGTCGCCGCCCTCGTGGGCCAGCAGCTTCTCCAGGGCGTCCACCTCGGCCTGCATGGAGCGCAGCTTGGTGGTGACGTCCTCGAGCGCGGCCATCTTGAAGTCGTGCCCGATGGCCTTCAGGTTGGCGCAGGTCTCGGCAAGCTGTCCCTGGTAGCGCATGGCAGCCGGGAAGATCACGGTGCGGGCCATGCGGATGACCAGGTTGGCCTCGGTAGTCAGGGTCTTGACGTACTGCTCCAGGTAGATCTCCTGGCGGGACTTGAGCTCCGCCTCGGAGAGGATGCCGTACTTGGTGAAGAGTTCCACGACTTCCTTGGTGGTGAGCACCGGCAGGGCGTCGGGGGTGGTCTTCAGGTTGGGCAGGCCGCGCTTTTCGGCCTCCTTGTGCCAGGCTTCGGAGTAGCCGTCGCCGTTGAAGATGACGGCGTCGTGCTCCTTCATGATCTTCTGCAGTAGCTTCTGCACGCCCTCGTTGAACTGGGCCTTGTTGACCCGGCCCAGCTTCTCGAGTTCGGTGGCGATGTAGTCCAGCGACTCGGACATCATGGCGTTCAGGGCCACCTGGGCGCCAGCGATGGAGTGCGAGGAGCCCACGGCGCGGAACTCGAAGCGGTTGCCGGTGAAGGCGAAGGGGCTGGTGCGGTTGCGGTCGCCCGGGTCCATGGGCAGCGGGGGCAGGGAGTCGACGCCGATGTGCATGACGCCCTTGGACTTGGAGCCCTTGAGCTCGCCCTTCTTGATCTGCTCGAACACGTCGGCCAGCTGTTCGCCCAGGTAGGCGCTCATGATGGCCGGGGGGGCCTCGTTGGCGCCCAGGCGATGGTCGTTGGAGGCGCTGGCCACGGTGGCGCGCAGCAGGGCGCCGTACTTATGCAGGGCGCGGATGGCGGCGGCGCAGAAAACCAGGAATTGGGCGTTGGCGTGGGGGGTGTCGCCCGGATCGAACAGGGAGCCAAGCTCGGCGTTGCCGATGGAGTAGTTGAGGTGCTTGCCCGAGCCGTTGATGCCGGAGAAGGGCTTCTCGTGCAGCAGGCAGACCATGCCGTAGCGCTTGGCCACGGTGCGCAGGGTGGTCATGATCAGCTGGTTGTGGTCACAGGCCAGGTTGCCCTGCTCGAAGATGGGGGCGATCTCGAACTGGCTGGGGGCGACCTCGTTGTGGCGGGTCTTGACCGGCACGCCCAGCTTGAACAGTTCGCGCTCCACTTCCATCATGAAGGAAAGCACCCGGCGGGGGATGACGCCGAAGTACTGGTCCTCGAACTCCTGGCCCTTGGCGGACGGCGCGCCGAACAGGGAGCGGCCGGCCAGCAGCAGGTCGGGGCGGGCGAAAAGGAAGTTGCGGTCAATGAGGAAGTACTCCTGCTCGGGGCCGGCGAAGCTGGTGACGGGCAGCTTGGTCTGCACGCCGAACAGCTTCAGCACGCGCTTGGCCTGCTTGTTGAGCGACTGGAGCGAGCGCAGCAGGGGGGTCTTCTTGTCCAGGGCCTCACCGGTCCAGGAGACGAACGCGGTGGGGATGCACAGGAAGGTGCCGTTGGGGTTCTCGAGGATGTAGGCCGGGCTGGTCACGTCCCAGGCGGTGTAGCCGCGGGCTTCGAAGGTGGCGCGCAGGCCGCCGGAGGGGAAAGAGGAAGCGTCGGGCTCGCCCTGGATGAGCATCTTGCCGGAGAACTCGGCGATGGCGCCGCCCTCGCCGTCGGGCGTCAGGAAGGCGTCGTGCTTCTCGGCGGTCAGGCCGGTCAGGGGGTAGAAGACGTGGGTGAAGTGGGTGGCCCCCTTCTCGATGGCCCAGTCCTTCATGGCGTTGGCGACCACGTCGGCCACGGTGGCGTCGAGCTTCTCGCCGAAGGCGATGGTCTTCTTGAGGGTCTTGTAGACGTGCTTGGGCAGCCGCTCCTTCATGACCTTGTCGCTGAAGACGTTGGAGCCGAAAACCTCGGTGGGCTTGGTTTCGCTGAAGTTCAGGGGGGGCTGGGAAGGCTTGTAGTTGATGATGGCCGAGATGGCGTTCAGACGGGCCTGGATTCCACTCATAGGACGCTCTCCATAGGGGTTAGGGATGCTAAATGCTACAAAATTGTATGCCCTTTGTGGGCACAGCTTCCTGCTTGGCGCGGAAACACCGCTGCAGGGACTCCCAGGGGCCGGCCGGGCGCTGTTTCCGGGGTTGGATGCCTTGCAACGTTTCCATGGGCAGGGGGTAGCGCTTCGAGGACCCTTGCACAGGCGTGACCGGCTCGCAAGGCTCCGGCAGTGCCTTTCATGTCCGTGTGCGCCCTCGTCCCTGCGCCATTTTCAATAATGTAAATTAGGCTCAAAAAAAAGTAAAGCTGGGAGCGGTGGAAATTTGATGATTTTGGAATTTTGCAGCCTCCGGCATGCCTCTGAGGCTTGCCGTAGCAATAAAAAGGGGCTCTCGGGCAGCGAGAGGAGGGGGGGATGGCCTGCCGGAGCGGATTTTTGCCATGACGTGAGGCGGTGTGGTTCCAGCGGAGAGAATGGAACTCAATGGTGAGGCATGAAAATTGCTAAATTGTTTTAAATAGCATGGACAGGACGGCGAACATGAACACACCCCCGCATATCGGCCGTGAGCGGCCAAGCTGGCTCCCAAGCCTGCACAAAGCCCAGGCGGCCATGGACAGCGGGGTTCGTCTGGCCATGCGCGGCGAGAGCCAGTTGAGGCTCAGCGCTCCTGTTTGCGCGCCCGGTTGCTCAGGCTGCTGCTCCGCTCGAGCGCCACTGGCCTCCGCAGTCGAAATCGCGGGAGCTATTCTGCATTTGAGCAGGGGCGGCGTGCACGGCGTAAAGCCGGTTCTGGACCGCATGCTCTCGCCCGGGAGCGAGGGCTGCCCCTTTCTGGAGGGCGGGCTCTGCTCGGTATATCCCATGCGCCCGTTGTCCTGCCGTCAGCTGGTGGTTTTCGGTAGGGCGTGCCACGCCGGAGAAGATCCGGCGCGGACCCGCCCCGGCGAAGTGCTGACGCCCTTGCCAGGACACACTCAGCGGGCATACTCGATCATCTGCTCGCATATGGGCGCGGGGCCTGGCGCTCTCCTGGCCGGTTTGGTCAGACCCCTGGACAGGCTCGATGCGGACCTCGTTCTGCGGCTGCTTGGCGAAACCCCTTCGAAGGCGGCGGCCTGAAGCCGCGTTCGGGGGAATGACCGGCAAATCAAGGGCGAATATACCGATTTGAAATTTTTGCCCTCATGATGAGCTGGAGTTCATCATGAGGGCATTCCGTTCTCCGCTCTTCTCTGCCTATTCTATCCTATCCACTGGTTGATCCTTGCCACCATCTTGTCGGTGATCATGGCCGCCCACACCGACAGCAGCCCGCACAGGCCCGTCAGGAAAATGAACGCCGCGAACGGCTCCATGGCGGGCGCCGCCCATCCGGCCAGATACCCCAGTATGGGCTGGTGCATGAGGTAGATGCTATACGAGGCGGCCGCGAACTTGGCCACGGGCCCCCAGGTCCCAAGCCGGTCCATGGTGTCGGAGAAGAAGAACAGGAGCCCCACGCAGGTCACGCAGGCCAGCCAGTACAGGTGCGTGGCCAGCAGGACGAAGGACGGCACGCCGAACACCATGCCCCAGGCCGTTAGCGCCAGCAGGGCCACCCATGCGGCCAGCCGCTTGCCGCCGAAGGCCTCACCCAGGGACTTGCCCTGCCCTATCACGGGGTTGGCCTCGGGGTCGCGCCAGAGCCTGGCCAGGAACATGCCCAGGGCGAACTCGCCAAGGCGGTAGGGCAGGTTGAAGTAGAACAGGTAGTTGCACATGGCGAAGGCCGAGCCGGGGAAGAGCTTGGCCAGCACCTCCAGCGCGGCCCACAGCCCGAAGCAGCCGCCCACCAGGATCACGGCCGCCTTGCGCGTGCCGAACCGCTCGTAGCACCGCCAGAGAAGCGGGTAGGCCAGGTAGAACTGGGCCAGGAGCCCCATCCACCAGTAGGCAGGAACGATGTCGAAGAAAACAGACGGGTTGAGCGTGTGCACGAACAGCAGGTGCTGTGTGAAGGAGCTTGCCAGGTTGGCTCCGGCCTTGCCGGCAAGCACCGCCACCACTGTCCAGAACAGCAGCCCGATGTAATAGTTTGGACAGATGCGCAGGAACCGGTGCCTGAGGAAGGTGAAGTATCCGGGCATGGGGCGTCCGCCGGGCCCGGCGAAGGGCAGCGTGAGCACGAAACCGGTGACGATGTTGAAGAGGATGACCCCCATCCAGCCCTGGGCCAGGAGTGCCCCGAACGCGGGGCCCATGGGGTTTTCCGTGCCGGCCTTGGGCACGTCTGACCAGAGGTGGTAGAGGAAGATGCCTGTCATGGCCACGACGCGCATGACTTCGATCTGGCCCAGGGTCTTACGCTTCGAGGGTGCTTGCGTGCTCATGAAGCCTCATGTGGTTTGGGTGAAATCGGAATCCTCGAACCAGGCGCCCCGGATATGGCTGGAGCGGCTGGGTTCGTAACCCGGCTCGTCCCCGCCCCCGTGGTGGTAGGCGCAGAAATAGCGGCCGTCCGGGAGCGGGTCCCAGCCGGAGTAACCGTAATCGCCGGAATTGGCCTTGCGGTCGTTGTCCAACTCCAGGACCCGCGCGGACACGTATGCGTCAGGCATCCCCATGGACGGGTCCCAGTTCCACGAATAATCGCGCTCGTAGCGGGGTTCCCGGATGGAGAGCGACACGCTCTTCCAGGCGTGTCTGCCGCCGTTTGACTCCTCGGTGTTGGCGTTGCCGAAGATAACCGCCCTGTTCTGGGCCTTGCATGCGTCCACGGGGTACGTCCCGGCCAGGACGCCGTTCACTTCGGCCTCGACGCTTCCCGGCGTGTAGCGAAGGATGATGGAGACGGGCGAGCCGGGCTCGGTCACGATGGCGGGCGTGTCCTCTCCCGGGGGGAGGACGCGGTCCGGCTGGAAGCGCCACCAGCCTCCGAAGTGGATGGCGCAGGCCTTCTCCCCGGCGTGCTCCACCAGGACCTCGGCGGACAGCGTGGCCCGGGCGCGCTCGGGATCGGTCATGGGGCGCAAGGCGTAACGCACGGCGGAGGCGAGGCCGGGCCCGTTGTCGATGAGCAGGCCCTCAGGGGTGAGCGCGGGAGAGGCCGGGTCCGGGTGCAGGCCGTGGACCTCGTAGTCCCGGTCGAGGTCATCGACAGAGCCGATCCAGGCCGCCGTACCGCCGTCGGGGCCGACGTTCCGGTACGTCACGAGCAGCTTGCCGGACGGCGTCAGTCCGATGGTGGGGCGGTGCCCGGCGATGGGCGTGGGCCTGGGCAGGGACCAGGTGGCCCCGTCGTCGCGGCTCAGGGAAAAGTACATGGGCTCGAAGACGAAGGAGTTCTCGCGCATGATGGAGAGGATGGTCCCGTCCTCAAGCCTGGTCATGGAGGCCTCGCACAGCACGAGGTGCGGGTCGAAGGCCATGACGGAATAGGGCCGCCAGGAAGCTCCCTGGTTGCTTGAAGCGTAGACCATCTGTTCGGTCGGAGCCTGGCGGATTTTGGGTTGGGCCTGTTCGCCGCGGTGGGTGTGGCCGGTGGTGAGGAAGTGGTCGGGCCGTATGGGCAGCACGCGGTCGGGTATGGTGACGTAGGAGCCCGTATACGGCGCGCGGATGAAGGTCTCGCCGTCGTCCAGGCTCCAGAACTGGCTCTGGGTGTGGTCGTCGATGACGAGCACCCTGCCGTCGTCCAGGCGGGTGATGCGCGGGCAGTGACCCAGGTGGGCCGAGAGGTAGCGGGGGCGAGACCATGTCCGCCCCAGGTCGCCGCTCAGTGAGTAGAGCATGTCGCATCTGCCGGCCACGTGTTTGTCGGCCTGACGGTAGACGCACAGGAGCCTTTCCCCTCCGAGATGGCGCACGTCGGGGAAGGAAAGGTAGTGGCCCGGGCGGCGGTCGATGACCACGTGGCGCGAGCCGTCGCCAGAGATGCTCGGCATGCTCGATCCTCCAATAGGTTCAATTGCCCAGATTCATGGCAAAGTCAAATATTTGCAGGGCCTTGGCCAGATCATTCCAGGCCTAGGGAGCCGTTTCAGCGGGAAATACGAGCGCGAAGGTTTTTCCGTTGGGGCGGGTCTCAACCGTGAGTGTCCCCTTGGTCTGGCGGGCAAGGTTGGAGACCAGCTGCAGGCCGAGGGAGTCGAGTTTCTCGATGTCGAACCCTGCCGGGAGGCTCCTGCCGTCGTCGTGGACGGTCAGGCGGACGTATTCGCCTTCGATGGCCGCGCTTATGGTAATCGAACCGGCGTGGAGCCCCCGGAAAGCATGCTTGAGGGCGTTGGTGACAAGCTCGTTCAGGATGAGCCCGCAAGGGATGGCCGTGTCCACGCCCAGGAAGAGTTCGCCGCACTGGATGGAGACGGAGACGGACGTTCCCCGGGGGGAATATGCCTGCACCAGGAAGCCGGTCAGTTCTTCCAGATAGGCGCGGAAGTCGATGCGGCTCAGGTCCTTGGTCCGGTAGAGCTTCTCGTGGACGAGCGCCATGGCCCGCACCCTGGATTGGCTGTCCTGGAAGGCGGACGCCGTCTCGCCCTCGAAGCGAAGGGCCTGGAGCGAGAGAAGGCTGGAGACGATCTGGAGATTGTTCTTGACGCGGTGATGGATTTCCTTGAGCAGCACCTCCTTCTCGGCCAGCGAACCTCGAAGGGCGTTCTCGACGGCCTTGCGCTCGGCTATCTCCTGGCTCAGGGCGCGGGTGCGCTCTTCCACCAGGGATTCCAGGCGCTCGCGGTGAAGCTGGTTCTCCTTGAGGAGCCTCGCGCGCTCCGTGGCCTTGTCCAGGGAGTGCAGAAGGATTGCCATGTCCTCGATGGGCTTGGTTATGAAATCCCAGGCCCCGAGCCGCAACGCCTGGATGACCTCCTTGATGTTGCCCGTTCCGGAAACCACCACCACGGGCAGGAGGGGCCTCGAGGTCGTCACCCTCGCCAGCACCTCCAGGCCGGACATGGCGGGCATGGCCAGGTCGAGAAGAACGGCATCGAAATCCTCAGACTCGATCAGTCCGATCCCTTCCCTTCCATCCTTGGCCAGAGTGACCCGGTGTCCGAGATCCTCGAGGTAGGCTTCAATGGTCAGCCTTATTGACGACTCGTCATCGACGCAGAGAATGTGCATGGGAACTACCCTCGATTCCCGGGCCGCGTTTTGCCGTGGCGGGTTGACCCCGGCGGCGCTACTTGACGCCGCTGGCCTGCATCCGCGGCGAGGAATCGCCGATGATGAGGTACTTGCCCGCGAAAGGCGTGGGTGTCCGGTCCTTTTTCAGCAGCCAGGAATCCGGCTTGGACGCGGCCCACTCTTCATAGTTGCGATCGAGTATGGAGTATGTGTCAAGAAACCGGTTGAGTCCATGGGAAATGCGTATGCAGCCCTTGGAATCAATGCGGCCCAGGCGGGGTTCGCCCTTGTCGGGATCAGTGGAATGCATGAGCAGGCGCATCTGGCTTATGGTGGTTCCGTCCTTGTACTTCTTGAGGCCCGGCTGGTCGCCGAAGTCCCATACCCGGCTGCCCTTGACGCCAAGACCCCGCCAGCCGTCCTGGTTAGGGGTGCCAAGGGCCCGGTAGGAGAAGTTGTCCACGACGTTCTCGAAGACGCCGACCGGGGTCTCGAAGTAGTCCCCGCCCTTCGTGATGTTGCCGGAGGAGATGAGGTCGGCGCCGAGGAATGACATCCTGCCGGTCTTGTTGTCGTAAAGGCCGATGGTGACGAACTGCGCGGCCGGATTGCGGTCGGCGAAGACGAAGAACTGGGACGTGTCGAAACTCTTGCCTGCCTTGGCCATGACGGCAGTCACTTCGCTCCGGATGAACTCGAAGTAGGCCGGAGGCAGTTCCGTCAGCCTGCGGCGGCGCTCCTCAAGGACGCGCACCACCTTGGGCGATTTCTCCCACATCTTGATGGTCCGGTTGAGCCTCTCGATGGTCGGCTTGCGGACCATGTCCGCAAACACGGGGTCAAGCTCGGCGAGTTCCTGCTCCGCAGCCTTGTGGACCGATGTCGGTGAAAGCGGGCTGACCGCCCCGGGGGAGGCGGGCGCGTCCTGCTGGCCATAGGCCGCGTGCCAGCCCAGGGCCATGCAGATAGGGAAAAACAGCCCGGCGGCGAATATGATGACGGGGTGCGTACGCTTGGCCGGTGTTCTCTTTTTTTTCAAAGCCATGGGATAAACCACCGCTGGAAGATGCGGTTTTCCTATCCGAAGCCAAAGCAAAAGAAAAGGGCGGAAGCCCAAGCTTCCGCCCGCGGAGAATCGCTGGTCGCGCCCGGATCAGAAGACCCTGCGGGCGCCGGTGTACTTGCGCATCCAGACGGGCTCGTCCAGGCTGGAGATCTTCACGGTGTCTCCGGAACTGGAGCTGTGGATGAACTTGTTGTCCTCAAGATAGATTCCCACGTGGGTTATGCGCTTCTTGTTGCCGAAGAAGACCAGGTCGCCCTTGCGAAGCTGGCTTTTGGCGACGGTCTTGCCTTCATGGAACTGCTCCCGGGAGCTGCGGGGCAGGTTGACGCCGAGCTTGGAGTAGACCCAGGTGGTGAATCCCGAGCAGTCGAAGCCGGTGGAGGGTTCGGTGCCGCCGGGGCGGTAGAGCGTGCCGATCTGGCTGAAGGCCAGGGCCACAAGGCGCTGGTGGGTGGGCGTTCCGGAGAGGCTCGTGAGCTCGAAGGGGTTCTTTGATCCGGACACCACTCCGGGCATGGGCAGGGCGCAGAAGTTGTCGTTGTTGAAATGAAGGAAGGGGGACGCCGGTTCGAAAGCGGAGGCTATTTCTTCGGAGGCTTTGGCCGTGTCGGCGAGATTTTGCCGGGAATTGTACTGTTTTGAACCGCAGGCGGTAGTGGTGAGCAGGATGGCGAACACAACAAGGGTGCGGACGGTCATCCAGGGGGCAAGGGGTGTGGTGCCTAGCATCTCTTCCTCGTCTCCTTTTTTGTTAGGTCCAGTCGAGCGATAAACTTGAAAGCGTCCGGTCCGCCGTCAGGGCGCGGCGATGATGATAAGGACAGAACGCTCGTGACATCCGATGGCCTTCGGGGACGCGCCGGGGCGGATGGTGGTCCGCACGGAGGGCGCGTGGAGCGGGGGCGGCATGCGTTTGGGTGGAAACCCGGCCGGGAGCCCCGCGATCTGGCTCATCCTTGGGAAGGTCATCTATCCATACGTGAAAAAAATGTCCAGCATTTTTCGGCCTTTTGGGGGAAAAATTAAAAAGTCGTGAGAATAAAATCACTTGTGTCGTTTGCGAAATCCAAAAAATCGTGTAGATAATGAAAATTTATTTGGATGACATTGTTGATAATGGTAGTTCTTCCAGAGGGAAAGAGGACAAAAAGGCTACATTGCATGGAGCATTTCTTACTTGAGGACGAATCGAATCCGGACAGGGTGGTCCGGTTGCCAATCCGGCCGGGGCTTACACTGGCGCAGCACCTGTACCTGGCCGGAGCCTTACGCCGCCGGGCGCTCTGCTCCGGAGCGGGCAGGTGCGGGCTGTGCAGGACCCTCTTCTCCAAGGAGGCCCCGTCCATCCTGCCCGAGGAGACGGCCATCCTCTCTCCTGGGTTGCTTGAGAAGGGCTGGCGGCTTTCCTGCCGGAGGCAGCCCGCCCCAGGCATGGTGGTCCGGGCGCGTATTCCGGAGACGCCGGGCTCTCCGGCCCCCTTGCCGGAGGTCTGTCCCGGCGCGATCCTCGGCATCGACCTCGGCACCACCTCCATGCAATGGCGGTTCGCCCACGGGGGGATGCGGCTCTCGGGCGGCGGCATGAACCCGCAGTTGGCGGCCGGGTCGGAGGTGATGTCCCGGCTGGCCCTGGCGGCCAGTCCCGAGGGCGCGGCCACGCTGCGCCGGGATGTGGCGGACGCCGTCCGGGGCATCCTCGCCGGGCTTCCATGCCTCCCCGGGAGCATCTGCATGGCGGGCAACACCTGCATGACCTATCTCGCCCTGGGCCTTGGCGTGTCCGGCCTGTCCGCCGCCCCGTACCGGATGGACTGGCCCGGCGGAGACTTCGCCCTCCTTGACGCAGGGCTCCCCGAGGTCTACATCCCGCCGCTCCTCGCGCCGTTCGTGGGCGGAGACGTGAGCGCGGGGCTCGCGGCCCTGGCCTTCCGGCCGGACCCGCCCGAGCCGCCCTGCCTCCTCGCCGACCTGGGCACCAACGGCGAGTTCGCCCTTGTCCTGCCCGGTGGCGGGGTTCTGGTGGCCAGCGTGCCCATGGGGCCTGCCCTGGAAGGGGTCGGCATGGCCCACGGGATGATCGCCGGGCCGGGCGCGGCAGTGGCCTTCCAGGCCTCTCCCGCGGGCATTGCCGCCGAGCGCTTCGGCGGCGGCGGGGAACCCCTGAGGGGGATATCGGGAACCGGCTACGTGAGCCTCGCCGCCCTGCTCGTATCCCTGGGGGCCATGGACGAGACCGGCCGGTTCCGGGCCAGGACCGGGTCGCCACTTGCCGCCCGCGTGCTTGGCGCCCTGCGGAATGAGGCGGGCGAGCCGTGCCTGGAGGTGGAGGGCGCGCGACTGCTGGCTTCGGATGTCGAGACGCTGCTCAAGGTGAAGGCCGCCTACTGCTCGGCGGCGCGCATCCTGCTGGATGAGGCCGGACTCGGCTTCCGGGACCTCTCGGCCGTGTTGCTTGCAGGGGCGCTGGGCGAGCACGTCAAGCCATCCGATCTGGAGGTTTTGGGCTTTTTTCCCCCCGGGGGGGCCGCAAGGGTACGCCCCGTGGGCAACATTTCCCTGGAGGGAGCCTGTCTCGCCGCTGCCGGGCGGGACGTTCGCGAATGGCTGTCCGGGCTCACGGCCAGGACGAGGCTCGTCGAGGTGGTCTCCAGGCCGGGATTTCAGAAAATGTTCATCGAATCCATGAGGTTCACCCATGTCTGAGCTCAAGGCCGGTCAAACTCCCCGCGCCGCGCCCCTATTCCCCAGGCCGGCTCCCGCCCTGACGGACGCGCTGGACGCGTACAGGCAGGTGCTGGAGGCCGTGCACCCTCTAAAAGCCAAGCACCGCGCCGGGCTGCCGGACGACGTGAAGCGCCTGTCCATGGCGCTCACGGCGGAACGCGGCCCCGGCCCCCAGGCCAACTACCTCTCCGGCCCGGCCAACCTTTCCGCCTACCTCTATTATTTCCTGCCCTGGAACCTCTACAGGCTCTCGCGGCTCCTGAACGGGCTTGACTTCGACCTGCCCGAGGGAGCTTCGGTGCTTGATCTGGGGTGCGGCCCGCTCACCCTGGCCCAGGCCCTGTGGATTTCGCGCCCGAAGCTGCGCGAACGCCGCCTGCGATTCGTCTGCGTGGACCAGACCGGCCAGGCGCTGCGCGCGGGCAAGGCCCTGTTCGAGGCGCTCACCGGCGAAAAGGGCGGGGCCTGGACCATCGATACGGTGCATTCCCCGGCGCACAAGGCCCCCGTGGAGCCCTTCCACGCGGTCATAGCCGCCAACGCACTGAACGAGCTGGCGCGCGGACGCGGGGAGCAGGGCCATGAGAACATGGAACGCATGGCGGACATGCTCCTGGAGCGCATGTCCGCCGAGGGACGTCTGCTGCTGGTGGAGCCGGGCACGCGCCTGGGCGGCAAGCTCCTTTCCAGGCTCAGGGACATGCTCAGGGAGGAGGGGCTCAAACCTCTGGCTCCCTGCACCCATGGCGAGGACTGCCCCATGCTGGCTCCGCGCTGGCGCTCCTGGTGCCATTTCGTGTTCCCCGCCGAGGGCGTGCCCGGCTGGCTGGCCACGCTGACCAGGCTTTCCGGCCTGGACAAGGATCGCCTGAGCCTGAGCTTCATGCACATGGCGGCCAAGGCCGCCTACGGCGCGCGCCTCAGGCGCGTCGTGTCCCACCGCTTCCCCTTGCCGGGAGGGCAGGGCGTGTATTCCTGCGGCGCCGAGGGCCTTCGGCTGCTCACCTTCCGCCAGGCCCTGCCCGGGCTCGTCTCCGGCGCTCTCCTGGATGCGGAACTGCCCCCGCCCGGCGCGCGCGACCCGAAGAGCGGCGTCTGGCTCACTCCCCTTGACAAGGAAAGGCCCTGATGCGCGTGACCGATCTGGGGCTCATCTCCTACGCCGAGGCCCTCTCCATCCAGGAGCGCGCGGTGGAGGAGGTTCTGGGCGGAGGCGAGGAAAGGCTGTTCGTGCTGGAGCACACGCCGGTGGTCACGCTCGGCCGCCACGGCGGGGAAGGGTATCTGAGCTTCCCCCCGGACGAGCTCAGGGCCAGGGGCGTGGAGGTGCACCACGCCACCCGGGGCGGCAACGTCACCTGCCACTTCCCGGGGCAGGCGGTGATCTACCCCGTCATGCGCATCACCCGCAGGCCCGGCGGGCTCAAGCAGTATTTTCACGACCTGGAGCAGGCGGGCATCGACGCCCTGGCGTCGCTGGGCGTGAAGGCCGGGCGATATCCCGGCAGGCCCGGAGTCTGGACCGGGCCGCGCAAGATCGCCAGCGTGGGCGTTGGCGTGCGCCGCTGGGTGAGCTACCACGGCCTGGCCCTCAACGCCTGCGGCGACATGTCCCTCTTTTCGATGATAACGGCCTGTGGCCTGCCTGGGGTGGAGATGACCTCGGCGGCCCTGGAAATGTCCCGCCTGGGGCTCGACCCCTCGGGCGCGGACGTGGGGAGAGTGAAGAATGCCCTCGTCCAAGCCTTCCTGTCCATCGCGGGATAAAGGCCCGCGCCTTCCGTCCTGGCTCAAGGTGAAGCCGCCGCGAGACGGCGCGTTCGCCCGCACCGCCTCGGTGGTGGCCGGGCAGGAGCTGCACACGGTCTGCCGCCAGGCCCGCTGCCCCAACATCTTCGAGTGCTTCGGCAAGGGAGTGGCCACCTTCCTCATACTGGGCGGGGTCTGTTCCCGGAATTGCGGATTCTGCAACGTGACTCCCGGCTCTCCAGGCCCGGTGGACCCGGACGAGCCCCGCCGGGTGGCCGAGGCCGCCGTTAAGCTCGGCCTCAGGCACGCCGTCATCACCTCCGTCACCCGCGACGACCTGCCTGACGGCGGGGCGGCCCACTTCGCGGCAACGGTCCGCGCCGTGCGCCAGGCCCTGCCGGATGCCGCCGTTGAAGTGCTCATCCCGGATTTCCAGGGCGACCGGGACGCCCTGTCCACGGTGCTGACCTCCGGGCCGGAGGTGCTCAACCACAATCTGGAGACGGTGCCCGAGCTTTACGCCGCGGTGCGCCCTCAGGCAGTGTACGCGCGAAGCCTGGAGCTTCTCGCCAGGGCCAAGGCCTCGGGCGCGCCGGTGAAGACCAAGAGCGGTCTCATGCTCGGCCTGGGCGAGACGCGGGAGCAGCTTGAGCGGGTGCTTCGGGACCTCTCGGGGGTGGGTTGCGACATGGTAACGGTGGGGCAGTACCTGAGGCCTTCGCGGCGCAACCTCCCGGTGGCGCGCTACGTGCCGCCCGAGGAGTTCGACGAGGTGGCCAAGCTTGGCCGGTCGCTGGGCATCGGGCTCATGTACTGCGGCCCGCTGGTCCGCTCCAGCCACGACGCCGGGAGCCTTCTCGCCGGGACCGGGTCCGCCCGGTTGCCGTAAACGGCCGTATGCGCTACAGGACGCCAGTTTCATCAACGCCCAGGAGGTGACGACGTGGGCTTTCAGGCCACGGGTATTCCCGGACTTCTTCTTTTCGCCCCCAAGGTCTTCAAGGACGGCAGGGGCTTCTTCATGGAAAGCTACAGCCAGGCGGCCTTCGAGGCCGAGGGGCTGAACATCCCCTTCGTGCAGGACAACCACGCCATGTCCGTGAGCAAGGGCGTGCTGCGCGGGCTGCACTTCCAGAACCCGCCCAAGGCCCAGACCAAGCTCGTGCGCGTGACGCGAGGCGAGGTTCTGGACGTGGTGGTGGACCTGCGCGCGGGCTCGCCCACCTACGGCCAGTGGAAGTCGTTTCTGCTCTCCGGCGACAACTTCCTCCAGCTCCTGGTGCCCAAGGGCTTCGCCCACGGCTACGTCACCCTGACCCCGGACGTGGAATTCCTTTACAAGGTCGACGAGTACTACGCCCCTGACCACGACAGCGGCATCGTCTGGAACGACCCGGACCTGGCCATCGACTGGGGCGTCGAGGATCCCATCCTCTCCCCCAAGGACGAGAAACTCGGTTTCTTCAAGGATTTCAAATCTCCCTTCGTCTTCGAAGGCTGAAAAGCCAAAGAGGCCACTCATGCCCGACAACGAATCCTCCAAGGCCCGATTCGCCAACTGCCACGCCGTCATCCTGGCCGGAGGCTCCGGCACCCGGCTGTGGCCCCTGTCCCGCACGCTGCTGCCCAAGCAGCTCCTGTCCCTGGACGGGGGGGAGACCCTTCTCAAGCGCACCGTCGCGCGGGCGCTGGAGGCCTTCGCGCCCGGCAACATCTGGGTGGTCACCAACGAGGAGCACGTCTTCGAGGTGCGAGGGCAGCTGCGCGAGGTGAACCCGGCCCTGGAGTCCGGCGTTCTGGCCGAACCCATGGGGCGCAACACCCTGCCCGCCATCATGCTGGCCCTGGACAAGATAGTGGAGAGCGACCCGGCCGCGCTGGCCGCGGTGTTCCCCTCCGACCACATGATCGAGAGCAACGGGGACTGGCTCGAGACCCTTGCCGGCGCCCTGCCCCTGGCGGGCGAGGGCAGGCTCGTGACATTCGGCATAAAGCCCTCCAAGCCCGAGACCGGCTACGGCTACATCCGCAAGGGCGAGCCCCTCGGAGGCGGGGCCTACGACGTGCGTTCCTTCGTGGAGAAGCCGGACCTCCAGACGGCCAAGGCCTATCTGGAAAGCGGCGAATACTATTGGAACAGCGGCATGTTCGTCTTTTCCGCCCAGACTTTCCTGGACGCCGTGGCCCGCTTCCAGCCGGTTTTCCGGGAGTGGTGGGAGAAGCGCGGCGAGACCCCCCTCGCCAGCGGCTACCACAAGCTGCCGGACATCTCCGTGGACTACGCCGTGGTGGAGAAGATCGACCGCCAGGCCGTGGTGGAGGCCCGCTTCGGCTGGGACGACCTGGGCAACTGGGAGGCCATCTACCGCATGGGCTCCAAGGACGAGGGAGGCAACGCCGTGCAGGGCGACGTCATGCCGCTCGGCTGCAAGGACAGCCTGCTCATCTCCCACGGCGGCAAGCTGGCCTGCGTGGGCATCGAGGACATGATCGTGGTCCAGACCCGCGACGCCACCCTGGTCTGTCCGCGCAGCGAGTCCCAGCGGGTCAAGGACGTGGTCAGCGCCCTGAAGGACCAGGGAAGCGACCTGGTCAACGCCCACGTCACCGTGCGCAGGCCCTGGGGCAGCTACACGGTGCTGGAGGGCGGCCCCCACTACAAGATAAAACGCATCGAGGTCCCGGCAGGCGGGAAGCTTTCGCTGCAGATGCACCATCACCGCTCGGAGCACTGGGTCGTGGTGTCGGGGACCGCCCTGGTCCAGGTGAACGACAAGGAAATGCTCCTCACCGAGAATCAGTCCGTGGACATCCCCAAGACCGCCACGCACCGGCTCTCCAACCCCGGCAAGGTGCCAGTGGAGATCATCGAGATCCAGACCGGCCCCTACCTGGAGGAGGACGACATCGTGCGCTTCGACGACGTCTACGGCCGCAATCTGAAGCCCGGCGGGCAGAAGTAGGGCGGCAGGACGGGGATGCGCCCGACGGACGGCCCTTGGGGCCTCTTCCAGCCAGGAAGGCCGTGGAAATGGGCACTGACGGGGCTGGCCGCCGGAATCCTCGCGGGATGGTTCGCCTGGCCCAGGCTTGCCTGGGTGAGCGTCACCCAGCCCATCCGGTTCAGCCACGCGGTCCACGCCCGTCAGGAGGTTGGCTGCGCAACCTGTCATTTCAACGGGCCGGAGAAGTCCTTCTCGGGTCTGCCCTCCATCGCGGTCTGCGCCGGGTGCCACCCCGAGCCCACGGGCGGCAGGAGCGAGGACGACAAGGAAATCGACAAGCTGGTGGCCGGATACGTGAAGAAAGGCAGAGACGTGCCCTGGCTGGTGCTGGCCGCCCAGCCCGGCCACGTGCTCTTCGTCCACGGCCCGCATCTTCGGTACGAGTGCTCCCGCTGCCACCCCGGCAAGCCCGGCCAGGACCATCCGGCCTTCAGGCGAAACAGGATTTCCGGCCAGTCCGGCGCGGCCATGTCCATGAAGGCGTGCGTCTCGTGTCATGAATCCGAAAAAGCCTCGCGGGACTGCGTGTCCTGCCACAGGTGAGGGCTTCATGGCTATTGGCAGAAGAAAATTCCTTGGCGTGGCCGCCGGAATCGGAGCGGGCGCCGCCGCTGGGCTTGCGGCGAGCCCGGCACCCTGGCGCGCGGCCATGGACCTGACCCGCCTTACCCAGGACCCGCCCTGGCTGCCGGACCTGCCCAAGGGGCCTCTGGAACGCTTCGACACCGTGAGCCTTGCCTGCCCCTCGGGCATCGGCGTCACCGTGCTGTTTTCCCAGGGACGCCCCATCCTCGTCCGGGGCAATCCGGACCACCCCCTGAGCGCGGGCGCGGTTACGCCCCAGGCCCAGGCCGAGGCCGTGGACCTGTACCGGCCTGACCGCGTACTCTCCCCGCTTCTCAAGAATGACCGTGGCGGGTTCGATCCCGTGTCCTGGGCCGCCGCCCTGGACCTGCTGGCCGCCAGGCTCGGAGAGGCCGGGCCTGACGTCATGGCCGTGGGCGGCTCGAGCCGGGGAACCCTACAGCAGGCGCTCGCATCCTTCATGGAAGGCATCGGGGCCGGGCGGCACTACCGCATGCCCTCCGAGGCGGACCTTGCCCGGGCCGCCGCGCGCGTCATGGGCGGGGAGGGCACGCCGGGCTACGACCTCGACAACGCTCCCGGCCTCGTCGCCCTGGGCGCGGACCTGTTCGGGAGCATGCCCGCGTCGCCGCATTTCAGGAAAGCCTTCGCCCCGCGCCGGGAGGCCCCGTCCATCTCTTTCGGGCCGGAACGCGGGCCGACAGCCGCGCTGTGCCGTCAGTGGCGGCCTCTTCCGTCCGGAGCCGAGGCCGCCCTGGCCATGGGCATCGCCGGGGAGCTGGCCGGTCTCGGCAGGGTGAACGGCAAGGCCCCGGACCTGGCCGATTTCCTGGCCCTGGCCCGGCAGCGGTTCGGACCGGACCGGGTCAAGGCCATGACCGGCGTGCCGCCCGAGGCGCTGCGCGAAGCCGCCAAGGCGGTAGCCGCCGGGGCGCTGCCCGTGCCGGGGGCCTCCTGCGGCAGGGGGCTTGGGGTCGCCCCGTTCGTGGCCGGGCTGGCCCTTTGCGTCTTGACCGGGCGGGTGAACCGGCCCGGCGGCGTGTGGCTTACCCGCGACATTTTTTCGCGATCCCAGGACGGCGGGCCGGATCTTCTGACGGGCCTCAAGGACATCGCCCTCGGGCTCGCGCCCGCCCCGGCGGCGCTTCTCATCGTGGAGTCCGACCCGGCCGCCGGGCTGGCCGAATCCGTCCTTTGCGCCCGCGCCGTGGCAAAGGCCGGATTCAAGGCGGCTCTGACCCGCACCATGACCGAGTCGGCGAAGCTGTGTGACCTCATCCTGCCAACGCCCATGCCGCTCGAACGCTGGGACGACGTGACCACCCCCTACGGCCTGGCCTTTTGCGCCTACGGTCTCGCCCGTCCGCTTACGAGGGCCAGGGGGGACGTCCGCCATCCCGGCGACGTTCTGGCCGAACTGTCGGCCAGGCTCGGTCTTCGTCCCGCGGCCTCGTCCTTCAAGCAGGCCTTGCGGCGGACGGTTTCCGGGCTGGATGAACGCGGCGGCTACGTGGCCGGCCCCGTAGCGCCATGGGAGATTCTGGCCGGGAAGCCACAGCCCGCCCCGGAGGCCGGGCTGTGGGAGGCCCTGGAGGCGGGGCTGCTCTGGGCCGATCCGCGCCCGGAGTCTGCGGCGCTATCATGCGGCGCGCGGTTTCTCGCCCGTGCCCTGGCCCCACCGGCCATCGAACTGAGCGCCCCGCTGACACTGGCCTTGCGCGTGGTGGCAGGACCGGGGGAGGGCGTGCCTCCGCAATTGCTGCAGGCGGCCATCCGGGACAATTCCAGGGACGGCCTGCCGGCGGCCCGCCTGAACGCGGCAACCGCGCGGGCCGTACGCGTGAAGCAGGGCCATCGGATCAGGCTGTCCGGCTCTTCCGGGAAGGTGGATGCCGTCGTGGTGATCGATGAATCGGTGGCGGACGGTCATGTCCTCCTGCCGCTGGGCCTGGACGAATCCCCGGGGGGCGATCCCCTGGCCGCGGCGTCGGCGCTTCCGGAGCCCGGGAGCGGCGTCCAGGTTTTCGCCGGATGCCGGGTGAGGGTGGAGCGCGCATGATGGGCGTGACGTGGGGCATGGTCATCGACCTGGACCGCTGCACCGGATGCGGCGTCTGCTCGGGCGCGTGCCGCCTGGAGAACAACATCCCCCCTGCGAGCCCGGGAGACCTGCTCTC
The DNA here is from genome assembly GCA_049322415.1 of Thermodesulfobacteriota bacterium. GTDB lineage: Bacteria > Desulfobacterota > Desulfovibrionia > Desulfovibrionales > Desulfovibrionaceae > Fundidesulfovibrio. The sequence continues at coordinate 90,515 of JBMORI010000028.1, forward strand.
GGACTGGATCACCGTGGAGCGCCTGGACAACGGCAGGCCCTGTCCGGACTCCGACGCCGTCAATCTTCCCAAGCCCTGCATGCACTGCCAGGACCCGCCCTGCGTGAAGGCCTGCCCGGTGGGGGCCACCCGGAAAAGCGGTCAGGGCGGCATCGTGGGGCAGGTGTACGCCCGCTGCATAGGCTGCCGGGCCTGCATGAAGGCCTGCCCATACGGCGTGCGGCGCTTCACCTGGAAAGCCCCCGATTGGCCAAGGGGCATGGAGGCGGTGCTGACGCCGTTTTCCTCCGTGAGGCCCAGGGGCGTCGTGGAGAAGTGCACGCTGTGCGCCCACCGCCTGGTGCTGGACGGGCCGGGCAGGTACGTGACCGCCTGCGCCGAGGCCTGTCCCACCGGGGCTATCTCCTTCGGCGACGTGGAGAAGCTCAGGCAGGGCCTGGACGCGTTCGCGCTGCTCCCGGGCGCGATGACCAACCCGCAGGTTTTGTACGTGTCCAGGCGGACCTGGGCGAAGGAGAGGGCGTGAGCGCGCGCAAGGTCCTCTTCCGGCTGGCGCTGGCCGGGCTCGGCGCGCTGGGCTGGTTCGCCATGCTCCCGGTATGGGCGGAGGGGCCTGGCGGCGTGGCCCTGAACGCGGACGGCCAGCCGGCGTTGTGGATGTGGGCGGCCAAGGCGGCGGTACTGCTCGGCGGTGGAGCGTTCTTCGTGGGCAGGGCCGGATACTATGAAGGCGCCGATGGACTCTCCGCGGCAAGGCGGCTTTCCTTTGCCGCGGGGACGGCGCTTTTCGCGGCCTCGGCGATACTGTTCTTCGCCATGCTAGGCCAGCCGCTCAGAGCCTGGTTCCTGCTCTCCACGGCGCATCTCGCGGCCGGAACCACCCAAGCGGCCCTGGCGTTCGCCCTGTGTTACGTTTACCTGGCGTTCGGGGGCATACATCCCGCAAAGGGCGGCAACGCGGCATCCTGGGTTGGACGCATCTGCTATCTGGCGCTCGCGACCATTTTGTTGCCCCCAGCGGGGTTCTTCATCGGGGCTGGCGCATCGTCAGCGCTGGCTGTCCTGCTGGCCTGGGGTCGGATCAGTCCGGACCGGCGGGGCACGGTGCTTGCTTGGGCGGGAGGCGCGCTTGTCCTGGCCGCGGGCACGTCGGTTCTGGCCAGTGCTCCCGGCGGTGCGCTGTTGGCGGCAGCTGGCATCACGACGATGGCCATGGTCCGCCTCGGCCGCATGCTGTCCCGTGCGGCCGCATGCATTCCGGCGCTCATGGCCGTATCGTATCCGTATTGGACCGGGGAAGGTTTGCCGTCATCTGATTTCCATGCCTGGCTGGTTATCTGCTTCGCCTCGGCCTGCGGAGTCTTCGCGGGATGGGCCAGGGCGAAGACCCTGTTCTCGGGAGCGGGCGGGAGCGGTAGCGATGAAAAATGCAAATTTCTCTCCCATGTCGCTTGACAAGAGGGCGTTCCTCAGTCATTTAGCCCGTCGCTCTTTGAGTTTGCACGCGTTTCCCGCGAGGGCGAAAAAAGCCCTTGCAAGTGAATGGAGATTGAGCTAAAGCTCGCCGTCTTGGCGCTGGCGTAGCTCAACTGGTAGAGCAGCTGATTTGTAATCAGCCGGTTGCGGGTTCAAGTCCCTTCGCCAGCTCCAGGGGATAACAATGGTGGGGTTCCCGAGTGGCCAAAGGGAACAGACTGTAAATCTGTCGGCGTCAGCCTTCGGTGGTTCAAATCCACCCCCCACCACCACTAGATAATGTTTGAAGCGCAGGAGACGGTAGATACGTCGTTCGGACTGCGGATATGACGCGGGAATAGCTCAATTGGCTAGAGCATCAGCCTTCCAAGCTGAGGGTTGCGGGTTCGAGTCCCGTTTCCCGCTCCACGTCACATCCCACCGGCCTCGCTTCAAGAAGAAGGCCCACGTAGCTCAGTAGGTAGAGCACTTCCTTGGTAAGGAAGAGGTCACCGGTTCAATTCCGGTCGTGGGCTCCATATAAATTCAATAGAATTCAACTGGCGGCAGCCACACCAAGAACGACCACATTTGAGGGGGATTACCATGGGTAAGGCCAAATTCGAGCGCAACAAGCCGCACGTCAACATCGGCACCATCGGTCACATCGACCACGGCAAGACCACGCTGACCGCCGCCATCACCAAGCTGTCGCACCTGCGCGGCTTCGGCGAGTACGTGGCCTTCGACCAGATCGACAAGGCTCCCGAAGAGAAAGAGCGCGGCATCACCATCGCCACCGCTCACGTGGAGTACCAGACCGCCACCCGCCACTACGCGCACGTGGACTGCCCCGGTCACGCCGACTACATCAAGAACATGATCACCGGCGCGGCCCAGATGGACGGCGCGATCCTGGTGGTCGCGGCCACCGACGGCCCCATGCCCCAGACCCGCGAGCACATCCTGCTCGCCCGTCAGGTCGGCGTGCCCCACCTGGTGGTGTTCCTGAACAAGGTGGACCTGGTGGACGACCCCGAGCTTCTGGAGCTGGTTGAGCTGGAAGTCCGCGAACTGCTGACCAAGTACGGCTACCCCGGCGACGACATCCCGGTCATCCAGGGTTCCGCCCTGAAGGGCCTGGAGTGCGACGATCCCAAGGCCGCCGACGCCGCTCCCATCTACGCGCTGCTGGACGCCTGCGACTCCTACTTCCCCGAGCCGGAGCGCGACATCGACAAGCCGTTCCTGATGCCCATCGAGGACGTGTTCTCCATCTCCGGCCGCGGCACCGTCGTGACCGGGCGTGTGGAGCGCGGCACCGTGAAGGTGGGCGAGGAAGTCGAGATCGTGGGCATCAAGGAGTCCACCAAGACCACCTGCACCGGCGTCGAGATGTTCCGCAAGCTTCTGGACCAGGGCCAGGCCGGCGACAACGTGGGCGTTCTGCTTCGCGGCGTGAAGCGCGAGGAAGTCGAGCGCGGCCAGGTTCTGGCCAAGCCGGGCTCCATCACCCCGCACAAGAAGTACAAGGCCGAGGTGTACGTCCTGAACAAGGAAGAGGGCGGCCGCCACACCCCGTTCTTCTCGGGCTACCGTCCGCAGTTCTACTTCCGCACCACCGACGTGACCGGCGTGGTCACCCTCAACGAGGGCGTCGAGATGGTCATGCCTGGCGATAACGCCACCTTCAACGTCGAGCTCATCGCCCCCATCGCCATGGAGACCGGTCTGCGCTTCGCCATCCGCGAAGGCGGCCGCACCGTCGGCGCGGGCGTCGTGACCGAGATCATGGAGTAACCTGATAATGAACAGCGATCGCATCCGGATCAAGCTCAAGGCCTACGACTACCGCATTCTGGACAAAGCCGTGGCCGAGATCGTTGATACCGCCCGCAACACCGGCGCGGGCATTGCCGGGCCCATACCGCTGCCCACGAACATCCACAAGACCACGGTCAACCGTTCCGTGCACGTGGACAAGAAGTCGCGCGAACAGTTCGAGATGCGCATCCACAAGCGCCTGCTCGATATCCTGGAGCCGACCCAGCAGACCGTCGACGCCCTGGGCAAGCTTTCCCTGCCCGCCGGTGTGGACGTTGAAATCAAGCTTTAAAAGGAAGGGGTAGACTATCATGGCCAAGAAAACCCTTGGCATCATCGGCCGCAAGCTGGGCATGACCCGCGTGTTCAGCGACGACGGCTCGGTGGTTCCGGTGACGGTCATCGCCGCCGGCCCCTGTCCGGTGATGCAGATCAAGACCCAGGAGAAGGACGGCTACTGCGCTCTTCAGCTGGGATTCGATGAACGCGAGGAGAAGGAGCTCAACAAGCCCGAGAAAGGCCATCAGGTCAAGGTGGGCAAGGGCTTCTTCAACCAGCTGCGCGAGATCCGCCTTGACTCCGTGGACGGCTACGAGGCCGGACAGGAGCTCACCGTGAGCATCTTCGCCGCTGGCGATAAGATCAAGGTGACTGGCACCTCGATCGGCAAAGGCTTCCAGGGTCCCATGAAGCGTCACGGCTTCGGTGGTCTCAAGGCCACCCACGGCACCGAGAAAGCCCACCGCTCCGGCGGTTCCATCGGCCACAACACCGAGCCCGGAAAAGTCATGAAGGGCAAGAAGATGGCCGGACATATGGGTGCGCGCACCGTCACTTGCATCAACCTCGAAGTGTACGACGTGCGGCCCGAGAACAACATCATCCTGGTCAAAGGCCAGGTCCCTGGCCACCGCAACGGCCTGGTGATGATCCGCAAGCAGGGGTAGTCAATGGCCACTGTCAAAGTTTTCGATCAGACGAACAAGGAAGTGGGGCAGCTCGACCTGGCTCCCGAGGTGTTCGAGGTGGCTATCCGCCCCGAGATCCTGCACCTCGTGGTCCGCGCCCAGCTGGCCGCCAAACGCGCCGGCACCCACAAGGTCAAGACCCGGTCCTTCGTTTCCGGCTCCGGGGCCAAGCCCTGGCGTCAGAAGGGAACCGGCCGCGCCCGTTCCGGCGCTAAGCGCTCCCCCATCTGGAAGGGCGGCGCGGTGGTGCACGGACCGCAGCCGCGCAGCTACGAGTTCAAGATCAACAAGAAAATCCGTTCCCTGGCCCTCAAGATGGCCCTCTCCACCAAGGTGGCGGAAGAATCCCTCATCGTGGTGGACAAGCTTGAACTCCCTGAGATCAAGACCAAGCTTTTCGCCGGCGTGGCGGGCAGCTTCGGGCTGAAAAAAGCCTTGATTGTTCTTCCCGAAACGAATAACAATGTCGAGCTTTCCGCCCGGAACCTTCCCGGCATCAAAGTCGTTCGGCATGACATGCTGAACGTTTACGATTTGCTGAAGCATCCTCAGCTGGTGATGGTGCAAGGCGCTGCCCAGGCCGTCCAGGAAAGGTTGAAATAGCCATGAGCTACGCTAACATTCTCATTAAGCCCCTGATCTCCGAGAAGGCCACCAAGGCCAAGGAAGAGTCCAACCAGGTCATCTTCTTCGTGGCCCCCAAAGCCAACAAGATCGAGATCAAGGCCGCTGTCGAGGAGGCCTTCAACGTGAAGGTCGCCGAGGTGAACGTGGTGCGCCGCCGTCCGCTGAAGCGCACCCGCCACGGCCGCCCCACCGGTCACGTCGCCGGCTACAAGAAAGCCTACGTGACCCTGGCCGAAGGCGACAAGATCGAATTTTTCGAGGGAGTCTAAGCCATGGCTGTCCGCACTCTGAAACCCACTTCGGCTGGCCGCCGTTTCCAGACCGTCTCCGATTTCGCGGAGATCACCAAGGCCACGCCGGAGAGGTCCCTTACCTCGGGCCTTTCCAAGAAGTCCGGCCGGAACAACCAGGGCCGCATCACCTCGCGCCGCCGCGGCGCCGGCAACAAGACCCGGTATCGCGTGATCGACTTCCGCCGCGACAAGTTCGACATCCCGGCCAAGGTCGCTTCCATCGAATACGATCCCAACCGTTCCGCCCGCATAGCCCTTCTCAACTATGCCGACGGCGAGAAGCGTTACATCATCGCGCCGGTTGGAATAAACGTCGGTGACGTTCTCGTGGCCGGCGAAGCCGCGGACATCAAGCCCGGCAACGCCCTGCCCATGATGAAGATCCCGGTGGGCACGCTGCTCCACAACATCGAGATGACCCCCGGCCGCGGCGGCCAGATGTGCCGCGCCGCCGGCACCTACGCCCAGCTGATCGCCAAGGAAGGCAAGTACGCCCTGCTGCGCCTGCCCTCCGGCGAGGTCCGTAACGTCCTGGCCGCCTGCATCGCCACCGTGGGCCAGGTCGGCAACGTGACCCACGAGAAGGTGTCCATCGGCAAGGCCGGCCGCAACCGCTGGCTCGGCAAGCGCCCCAAGGTGCGCGGCGTCGCCATGAACCCCGTCGACCACCCGCTGGGCGGCGGCGAGGGCAAGAGCTCCGGCGGCCGTCACCCGGTTTCCCCCTGGGGCAAGCCGGCCAAGGGTCAGAAGACCAGAAATCGCAAGAAGGCCTCGTCGCGGCTCATCGTCAAGCGCCGCAACGAGAAGTAGGAGCGCAGATCATGCCCCGTTCGCTCAAAAAAGGCCCCTTCGTGGACGGCCACCTGTCCGACAAGGTGGAGAAGGCCAACGAGACCCAGGACCGCCGCGTCATCAAGACCTGGTCCCGCCGGTCCACCATCCTTCCCGAAATGGTCGGCCTCACGTTCGCCGTGCACAACGGCCGTAAATTCATCCCCGTCTTCGTGTCCGAGAACATGGTCGGCCACAAGCTGGGCGAATTCGCCCCCACCCGCACCTTCCACGGCCACGCCGCCGACAAGAAGGCCGCCAAGGGCAAGAAGTAGGGGAGCTAAGCCATGGAAGCCAAAGCCATAGCCAAATACATCCGGGTGTCCCCCCAGAAGGCCCGTTTGGTGGCCGACACCATCAAGGGACGCGGAGTTGAGGAAGCCATGAACATCCTCAAGTTCACTCCCAAGAAGGCCGCCCAGATCATCGGCAAGGTGCTGCATTCGGCACTTTCCAACGCCGAGCAGCTGTCCGCCGACGTGGACGCGCTCAAGGTGAAGGAAGTCATCGTGAACCAAGGCCCCACCTGGAAGCGCATCATGCCGCGCTCCATGGGCCGGGCCAACCGCATCCTCAAGCGCACCAGCCACATCACCGTGGTGGTCGAGGAAGAGAAGGAGTAGGGGCCATGGGTCAAAAAGTTCACCCGTACGGCTTCCGCCTGGGCTACAACAAGAACTGGACTTCCCGCTGGTTTGCGAAGAAGGATTATCCCGCCTTCGTCTACGAGGACAACAAGATCCGCAAGTTCGTGAAGTCCTCCCTGTTCCACGCCGGGATTTCCCGTATCGAGATTGAACGCGCCGGCGGAAAGATCAAACTGATCATTCACACCGCCCGTCCGGGCATCGTCATCGGCCGCAAGGGCACCGAGATCGAGAAGGTTCGCGCTGACCTCAAGAAGCGCTTCGGCCGCGAGTTCGCCGTCGAGGTCAACGAGATCCGCCGTCCCGAGGTCGACGCCCAGCTGGTGGCCGAGAACATCGCCCTGCAGCTGGAGCGCCGCGTGGCCTTCCGCCGCGCCATGAAGCGCACCGTGGGCCTGGCCCGCAAGTTCGGCGCCGAGGGCATCAAGGTCTTCTGCGCCGGCCGTCTGGCCGGAGCCGAGATCGCCCGCTCCGAATGGTACCGCGACGGCCGCGTGCCCCTGCACACCCTTCGCGCCGACATCGACTACGGCCTGGCCACGGCCAAGACCACCTACGGCGTCATCGGCGTCAAGGTGTGGATCTTCAAGGGCGAGATTCTTGACAGCGAGGTCGAACAGTAATGCTAGCCCCCAACAGAACCAAGTTCCGCAAGCGCCAGAAGGGACGCCTTGACGGTCCCGCCACCGGCGGCACCGAGGTCTCCTTCGGCGAAGTCGGCATCAAGGCCGTGGAGCACGGCAAGCTGACCAGCCAGCAGATCGAGGCCGCCCGTGTCGCCATCATGCGCCACATCAAGCGCGGCGGCAAAGTCTGGATCCGCATCTTCCCGGACTTCCCGGTCACCTCGAAGCCCGCCGAAGTGCGCATGGGTTCCGGCAAGGGTTCCCCCACCGGCTGGTGCGCCCCCGTCAAGCCCGGCCGCGTGCTCTACGAGGTCAAGGGCGTGGAGATGGCCGTCATGGTCGAGGCTCTCAAGCGCGCCCAGCACAAGCTGCCGATCAAGACCAAGATCGTCACCAAGGAGCTCGCCTAGCCATGCTGACCACCAAGGAACTGCGCGAACTCGACGAGGCCAAGCTTGCCGAGAAGCTCTCCCAGTCGCAGGAGGAGCTCTTCAAGCTGCGTTTCCAGCACGCCACGGCCCAGCTGGAGAAGACGCACCGTCTCAAGGAACTCAAAAAGGACATCGCCCGCGTCAAGACGGTGATGAGCCAAGCTAAAAGCGGCAGGTAGGAAACCATGGAAGAGCACAAGAGCAACCGCCGGATGCTGACCGGCATCGTGGTCTCCGACAAGGGCGACAAGACCATCGTCGTTCGCGTCGAGACCCTGGTCAAGCACCCCCTGGTGAAGAAGTACATCCGCCGCCGCAAGAAGTTCATGGCCCACGATCCGATGAACGAGTGCGGCATGGGCGACAAGGTGCAGATCATCGAGCACCGCCCGCTGTCGGCCCGCAAGCGCTGGCATCTGGTTAAGATCATGGAGAAGGCGAAATGATCCAGGTTGAATCCGTTCTCGACGTCGCCGACAACTCCGGCGCCAAGAAGGTGGCCTGCATCAAGGTGCTGGGCGGCTCCCGCCGCCGCTACGCCTCGGTCGGCGACATCATCGTGGTCTCCGTGAAGGAAGCCATGCCCCATTCCAAGGTGAAGAAGGGGCAGGTGATGAAGGCCGTCATCGTGCGCACCAAGAAGGAAGTGGGTCGCCCGGATGGCACCTACATTAAGTTCGACAACAACTCGGCCGTGCTGCTCTCCGCGCAGCTCGAGCCCGTGGGAACCCGTATCTTCGGCCCCGTGGCCCGCGAACTTCGTCTGAAGAACTTCATGAAGATCGTTTCGCTGGCTCCTGAGGTCCTTTAGGTCGGAAGCCCGAGGGAACTATGAAAACGTACCGCATCCGCAAGGACGACAAGGTGATGGTCATCGCGGGCAAGGACAAGGGCAAGATCGGCAAGGTCTTGAAGATCCTTCCCAAGAGCGACCGGATCCTGGTGGAAAAGGTGAACATGGTGAAGCGTCACCGCAAGGGCAACCCCTACGCCGGCCAGGCCGGCGGCATTGAGGAGAAGGAGGCCCCCCTGGCCGTCTCCAACGTTGCCCTCATGTGCGACGCGTGCGCCAAGCCCACCCGCGTGGGCTACAAGTACACCGACGACGGCAAGAAGCTCCGCTTCTGCAAAAAGTGCAACGAAGTCATCAGCTAAAGGGAATCGTAAACATGACTCGCCTCGAAAAGATATACTCCGAGAAGGTCGTTCCGGCCTTGCAGAAGGAGTTCGGGTACAAGTCGTCCATGCAGATTCCCAAGTTCAAGTTCATCTCCCTGAACATCGGACTTGGCGAAGCCTCGCAGAACTCCAAACTGATCGACGAGGCCGTGGCCGAGCTGAACGCCATCGCCGGCCAGAAGTCCGTCATCACCCGGGCCAAGAAGTCCATAGCGGCCTTCAAGCTTCGCGAGAACCAGCCGGTCGGCTGCCGGGTGACGCTTCGCAAAGACCACATGTGGGACTTTTTCGACAAGCTGGTGAACTTCGCCCTGCCCCGCGTCCGCGACTTCCGCGGCGTGCCGGACAGGGGCTTTGACGGCCGGGGCAACTTCACCCTGGGCATCAAGGAGCACACCATTTTTCCCGAGATCAACATCGACCGGGTCGAGCGCGTGAAGGGCATGAACATCACTATCGTGACGACTGCCCAGACCGACAAGGAAGGCAAGGTCCTTCTCGATCTTCTCGGCATGCCCTTCAGAAAGTAGGAGGATACGACCGTGGCACGCACTTCACTCATGGTGAAAGCCCGGCGCAAAGCCAAGTTCTCGTCCCGGGCCTACAACCGCTGCCCCATCTGCGGACGCGCTCGGGCGTTTCTCCGCAGGTATGGCATCTGTCGTATCTGCTTCCGTAACATGGCCCTGGCCGGCGAATTGCCCGGCGTCAGGAAATCGAGCTGGTAGGAGGCCGACATGTCCGTGACCGATCCCATCGCCGATATGCTGGCCCGCATCCGCAACGCGTACCACGCGCTGCACAAGAAGGTCGCCATGCCGCACTCCAAAATGAAGGAGTCCATGGCCGGGATTCTAAAGGATCAGGGCTACATTGATGATTTCGCCGTTGAGGGGCGCGATCTGGTGCTTGTTCTCAAATACGCCAAGGGCCGTCCGCTCATTTCCGGCCTCAAGCGCGTGAGCAAGCCCGGCCGCCGCATCTACGTTGGGGCCCATGACATCCCCCGCGTGCAGAACGGACTTGGCATCTGCATTCTGTCCACCTCCCGCGGCGTCATGGACGGCATCGCCGCCCGCAACGCCAAGGTGGGCGGCGAACTGCTCTGCGAAGTCTGGTAAGAGGATTAAGCCATGTCCCGCATCGGCAAGCAAGAAATCGCCATCCCCTCCGGAGTGGAAGTCAAGGTCTCCGGGGATCTGGTGAACGTCAAGGGTCCCAAGGGCGCCCTTTCCACGCCCACTCATCCCAAGATCACTTATGAGATCGAGGGCAACACCATGCGCGTCGGCCGCGCCGACGACACCCGCGTCGCCCGCGCGCAGCACGGCCTGCGCCGCACCCTCCTTGCCAACTGCATCGAGGGCGTGACCAAAGGGTTCTCCAAGACCCTTGAGGTCATCGGCGTGGGTTACAAGGTCCAGGTCGCCGGCAAGGCGGTGGTTCTCACGGTGGGGTTCTCCCATCCGGTCGAGTTCCCCCTGCCAGCGGGGGTCGAGGCCAAGGCCGAAGGCAACAAGCTGACCCTGTCCGGCATCGACAAGCAGCTGGTCGGCGAAGTGGCCGCGCGCATCCGCCGCGTGCGTCCGCCCGAACCCTTCAAGGGCAAGGGCATCAAGTATGAAAACGAGCAGATTCGCCGCAAGGCCGGCAAATCTGGCGGCAAGAAGTAAGGGGCTGGCCATGAAAAAGACCAAGCAAGCCGCGCGCATATCGCGCAAGGTCCGCATCCGCAAGAAGATCAGCGGCACCGCGACGCGTCCGAGGCTGGTGGTGTACCGTTCCAATCTGCACATGTACGCGCAGCTCGTGGACGACGAAACCGGCCAGACCCTGGTTGCCTCTTCTTCCCTGGTCCTGTCCAAGGCCGGTGAGGCTCTCAAGCCCAACAAGGAAACCGCCGCCAAGGTGGGCCGCGACGTGGCCGCCAAGGCCAAGGAAAAGGCCATCGAATCGGTGGTCTTCGACCGCAACGGCTACCTCTATCACGGCTGCGTCAAGGCTCTGGCCGACGGCGCCCGTGAGGGCGGACTGCAATTCTAACGGGGCTCATCATGGAACAAACCGAACTGACTCAGATCGAGAAGATCGTTTCGCTCAACCGCGTGGCCAAAGTCGTCAAGGGCGGCCGCCGGTTCAGCTTCAGCGCCCTGGTCGTCGTGGGTGACGGCAAAGGCTCCGTGGGCTATGGCCTGGGCAAGGCCAACGAAGTCCCCGAGGCCATCCGCAAGGCCACCGACCAGGCCAAGAAGTCCATGATCAAGGTGCCCCTGCTCGACGGGACCCTGCCTTACCAGGTCATGGGCCGCTTCGGAGCCGGGCGGGTCGTCCTGATCCCGGCCTCCAAGGGCACCGGCATCATCGCGGGCGGACCCGTCCGCGCCGTCATGGAGGCCGCCGGGGTGCACGACATCCTGACCAAGGCCATCGGCACCAACAACCCTCACAACGTGCTCAGGGCCGCCGTGGCCGGACTTGCGTCGCTTCGCAGCGCCGAACAGGTCTCCGAACTGCGCGGCATGGCCGTTGAAACCCCGAGGAAATAAGACCATGAGCGGTGAAGTGACCATCAAGCTCGTCAAGAGCAAGATCGGCTGCAACCCCAAGCAGAGGGCCACTCTCGAGGCTCTGGGCCTCAAGAAGATCCGTCAGGAGAAGACCCTGCCGGACACTCCCACTGTCAGGGGCATGATTTTCAAGGTCTCTCACCTGATCGAGGTGAAATAACATGCTACTGCACGAGCTTTACCCCTTCCCCGAGGAACGCAAGGACCGCAAGCGTATCGGCCGCGGCCGCGGATCGGGTCAGGGTTGCACTGCCGGAAAGGGCAACAAGGGTCAGAACGCGCGCGCCGGCACCGGCACGAAAGCCTGGTTCGAGGGCGGCCAGATGCCCCTGGCTCGCCGTCTGCCCAAGCGCGGCTTCAAGAACCCCTTCAAGGTCTCCTACTCCCCCGTGAACCTGGACAGGCTCATGGAGGCGTTCCCCGAGACCACCGAGATCACCCTGGACCTCATCTATGATCGCGGACTCGTCGATCGCGGGGCCCTGGTGAAGGTGCTGGGCAACGGCGAGGTCACCAAGGCCGTCTCCGTCGAGGCCCACAAGTTCAGCGCCTCCGCCCTGGAGAAGATCTCCAAGGCAGGCGGGTCCGCCAAAGCCCTGGAAAACGTGACGGAAGGCTAACGTGGCACTGCAAGGCGTGGAGAATCTGGCTCGTCTGCCGGAGCTCAAGAAGAAGATCCTCTGGACCTTCGTGCTTCTGGCCGTCTACCGCGTGGGCATTCACGTCCCGGTTCCGGGCGTCGATCCTCTCGCTCTGGCTGATTTCTTCCAGAGCGCGAAGAACACCCTTTTCGGGCTCTTCGACATGTTCTCCGGCGGCGGCCTGAACAAGCTCTCCATCTTCACCCTGGGCATCATGCCCTACATCTCGGCCTCGATCGTCATGCAGCTCCTCACGGTGGTCAGCCCCGAGCTCGCCCGCCTTCAGAAGGAGGAGGGCGCTCAGGGCCGCAAGAAGATCACCCAGTATACGCGTTATGGCACGGTGCTCATCACCCTGATACAGGGCCTGGGCATCGCGGTGGGCCTGGAGAGCATGACCAGCCCCACCGGCGCCCCCTTGGTGATGACCCCCGGAATCGGCTTCAAGTTCATGACTGTCATGACGCTTACCGCCGGCACGGTGTTCCTCATGTGGCTGGGGGAGCAGATCACCGAAAAGGGCATCGGCAACGGCATCTCGCTGATCATCTTCGCGGGCATCGTTGCCGGCCTGCCCCGTGCGCTCATCAATACCTTCTCCCTCATCGGGCAGGGTGAAATGAGCCTCCTGGTATTCCTGCTGCTGGTGGCCGTCATGGCCGGCTCCATCGCCGCCATCGTGTTCATGGAGCGCGGCCAGCGGCGCATACCGATCCAGTATGCCAAGCGCATGGTGGGCAGGAAGATGTACGGCGGGCAGACCACGCACCTGCCGCTCAAGATCAACACGGCGGGCGTCATTCCTCCGATCTTCGCCTCGTCGATCCTGCTCTTCCCGGCCACCATCGCCAACTTCTACCAGGCCGATTGGGTGCAGATGGTAGCCGGATGGTTCAACCCCAGCTCCATCGTGTACAACGTGCTGTTCATCGGCATGATCGTGTTCTTCTGCTATTTCTACACGGCGATCATTTTCGATCCCAAGCAGATAGCTGAGAACATACGCAAGCAGGGCGGCTTCGTCCCTGGCATTCGCCCCGGGCAGAAAACCAAGGATTACCTTGACCGCGTGCTGGCGCGCCTTACCCTCTGGGGGTCGGCGTACATATCGGCGGTGTGCGTGCTTCCCATGATCCTGATCGCGCAGTTCAACGTGCCTTTCTACTTCGGAGGCACGAGCATCCTGATCGTGGTGGGCGTGGCCATGGACTTCATGAGCCAGATCGAGTCCTACATGATCAGCAGGCAGTACGAAGGCCTGCTGGCCAAGGGGCGGATCAAGGGCAGGTCCTAGGTTGAAGAAGTATCGCGGCATCTACATCAAGAACGACGCCGAAGTTGACATCATGCGCCAGGCTGGCGGCATCGTCGCCGCCATCCTGGATGAGCTTGAGAAGGCCGTGAGGCCAGGCGTCAAAACCATGCTCTTTGAAGAAACCGCCTTGCGCATGTGCAAAGAGTTCGAGGTGAAGCCCGCATTCAAGGGCTATCTCGGCTACCCATTCGCCCTCTGTTGCTCCGTGAACGAGGAGATCGTCCACGGGTTCCCGTCTGAGCGCGAGCTCAAGGAAGGGGATATCGTCAGCTTCGACATGGGCGTCATCCACCGTGGGTTCTTCGGCGATTCCGCAAGGACCGTCCCGGTGGGAGAGGTGGGCGAGGATGTCCGCAGACTGCTCAAAGTGACCGAAGAGTCGCTCCATGTGGGCATCGAGCAGGCCAAGGCGGAGGGAAATCTGTATGATATTTCCCTGGCCATACAAAAATATGTTGAAGACCAGGGGTACTCTGTTGTAAGACGGTTTGTTGGTCACGGCATCGGCAGGAACCTCCATGAAAAACCGGAGGTTCCTAATTTCGTCCCCAAAGGGGCGGGGGTCGTGGCGCTCAAGCCAGGCATGACTCTGGCTATCGAGCCGATGGTCACCATGGGTGGTCCGGAGGTTGAGATCCTCGCGGACAAGTGGACGGCGGTCACAAAGGACCGTAGCCTTTCAGCCCACTATGAGCACACCGTGGTGATCACCAGCGACGGGCCGAAGATTTTAAGCCAACGCCATGCGGCGTAGGCTTTACCCATTTCAATTATGGGAGAGAGAAAATGAAAGTGCGGCCTTCCGTGAAGAAGCTTTGTCCGAAATGCAAGATCATCCGTCGCCACGGCGTCCTGCGGGTGGTCTGTGAAAATCCCCGGCACAAACAGCGCCAGGGATAAGCCCAGAACCTAAGCGAGGTATCGAACGTGGCACGTATTGCTGGAGTCGATCTGCCCAGGAACAAGCGTATGGATATCGCCCTTACCTACATATATGGTATCGGGCGCGCCACCGCGCTTACCATCCTGGACGCCACCGGCGTGGCCTGGACCAAGAGGACCGACGACCTCACTCCCGAGGAAGTCAACACCATCCGCAAGGAAATCGAAGCCAACCACAAGGTTGAAGGCGATCTCCGCCGCGAGGTGACGGCCAACATCAAGCGGCTGATGGAAATCGGCTGCTACAGAGGCCTCAGGCACCGCAAGGGCCTTCCCGTCCACGGACAGCGCACCCACACCAACGCCCGCACCCGCAAGGGCCCGCGCCGCGCCGTGATGGCAAAGAAGAAGAAATAACCGCCCAAGCGCGTTATTCAATAGAGGATTACCATGGCTGCTAGACCGCGCCGTACCGGCAAGAAAGAGAAGAAGAACATCCCTGTTGGGGTTGCCCATATTCAGGCTACCTTCAACAACACCATCATCACCTTCACCGATCCGAGGGGCAACGTGGTGAGCTGGGCCACCTCCGGCGGCGCCGGTTTCAAGGGCTCGCGCAAGTCCACTCCGTTTGCCGCCCAGGTCGCCGCCGAGACCGCCGCCCGCAAGGCTCAGGACAACGGCATGCGCACCGTCGGCATCTTCGTGAAGGGCCCCGGTTCCGGCCGTGAGGCCGCCATGCGCGCCATCAACGCCGCCGGTTTCAAGGTGAGCTTCATCCGCGATGTCACCCCCATCCCCCACAACGGCTGCCGTCCTCCCAAGCGGCGCCGGGTCTAGTTCAGGAGGAACAATACAGTGGCTCGCTATACCGGACCCAAGTGCCGCCTGTGCCGCCGCGAGGGCGCGAAGCTTTTCCTCAAGGGCGATCGTTGCTACACCGACAAGTGCGCCTACGAGCGCCGTCCCTATGCGCCCGGCCAGCACGGCCGCATTCGCAAGAAGATGAGCGACTACGCCGTTCAGCTGCGCGAGAAGCAGAAGGCACGCCGCGTTTACGGCATCCTTGAAGAGCAGTTCCGCAGCTACTTCTCCGAGGCCGACCGCCAGAAGGGCGTCACCGGCGCCAACCTGCTCATCAATCTGGAACGCAGGCTGGATAACGTGATCTACCGCATGGGCTTCGCCAACTCCCGCGACCAGGCCCGTCAGCTGGTCCGCCACGGCCTTTTCGTTCTCAACGGCCGCCGCGTCACCATCCCCTCCATCCAGGTGCGCGTCGGCGATGTGGTGGAAGTGCGCGAGCGCAACCGCCAGTCTCCCGTGATCCAGGAAGCCCAGCAGGTCATCGCCCGCCGCGGCTGCCCCACCTGGCTCGAGGTCGACGGCGCCGCCTTCAAGGGCAAGGTCAACGCCATGCCCACCCGCGAAGACATCCAGCTGGCAGTGAACGAGCAGCTCATCGTCGAACTGTACTCCAAGTAAGAGGACACAATGCTCATACGTACAGGCGACAGGCTCATAAACACCCGCAACTGGTCTGAACTGGTCCGCCCCGAGAAGTTGGCGCGCGATCCCAAGTCCAGCTCCACCTACGGGCGTTTTACCTGCGAACCCCTTGAGCGCGGCTTCGGCACCACGCTGGGCAACGCCCTGCGCCGGGTGCTGCTGTCCTCGCTCCAGGGGGCGTCCATCGTGTCGGTGAATATCGAAGGCATTCAGCACGAATTCACCACCATTCCCGGCGTCATCGAGGACGTGACGGACATCGTCCTGAACCTCAAGATGATCCGTCTCGCCATGACCACCGACGCCCCGCAGCGGCTCACCCTCTCGGTGAACAGGCAGGGCGCGGTCACGGCCGGGGATATCGGCGCCAACCAGAACGTCACCGTCCTGGATCCCGAGCAGCATATCTGCACCCTGTCCGAGGCCCGCGATCTCAAGATGGAGTTCGAGGTCCGCATGGGCAAGGGATACGTCCCCGCCGACATGCACGAGGGCCTGAGCCAGGAGATCGGGCTCATCACCCTGGACTCCAGCTTCACCCCCGTGAAGAAGGTGGCCTACACCGTGGACCAGGCGCGCGTTGGCCAGATGACCAACTACGACAAGCTCATCCTGGACGTCTGGACCGACGGCTCCGTCACGCCCGAGGATGCCATCGCCTACAGCGCCAAGATTCTCAAGGACCAGCTCTCGGTGTTCATCAACTTCGACGAGAAACAGTCCGAGACCGAAGGCTCCCGCGGAGGCGACGACCACGACCTGAACCCCAACCTGTTCAAGTCCATCGACGAACTGGAGCTTTCGGTGCGCGCCACCAACTGCCTGAAGAGCGCCAACATATCCCTGGTTGGCGAACTCATGCAGCGCTCCGAGAACGAGATGCTCAAGACCAAGAACTTCGGCAAGAAATCCCTCGAGGAGATCCGCCGCGTCCTTGAGGAGCTGGGCCTCGATTTCGGCATGCGCATCGACAACTTCGAGACGAAATACCAGGAATGGTTGAAGAGGAAGCAGACCAATGAGGCATAGCAAAGGCGGAAAGAAACTCGGGAGGACCCACTCCCACCGCAAGGCCATGTTCCGCAACATGGCGCGGTCGCTTCTCACCTACGGTCAGATCAAGACCACCGAGACCAAGGCCATGGAGCTGCGCAAGGTCGCCGACAATCTGGTGACCCTGGGCCTGCGGGGCGACCTGCATGCCCGCCGCCTTGCCTACAAGGTCCTGGAGAACCACCAGCTGGTGCAGAAGCTTTTTGACGAGATCGCCCCCCGCTACAACGGCGCGGGCGGCGGGTACACCCGCGTGTACAAGCTCGGCCTTCCCCGCGTGGGAGACTGCGCCCCCATGGCCGTCATCGAACTCACCCGTCGCGAAGAAACCGCAGCCGCTCCTCAGTCCGAGGAAGGCGCCAAAGAGTAGCCTCGCGGTGAACTTGCGCTTGAAGCGGAGCAGCCATGCTGCTCCGCTTTTTTTGTTCTTTACCATTGACAATGTTGATTGTAGGGATTTGAGCCATGGATATCAGGCGACTTGAAGCATTCCGCAAGGTGTATGAACTGCGCAGCTTCTCCAAGGCCGGGCAGGAGCTTTACCTCTCCCAGCCCACCATCAGCGCGCACGTCCTTTCCCTCGAACATGAGCTGGGAACCCAGCTGTTCGACAGGCTGGGGCGCACGATCCTGCCGACGCAGTCGGGCGACATTCTCTACAAGCACGTCCTGCAGGTATTCTCCTCGCTGGACAACGCCACGGCCGAAATCGGCCTGTTGCAACAACGCGTGGGCGGCGAGATCCTCATCGGCGGGAGCACAATCCCAGCAACGTACCTGCTCCCGCAGCGCCTCGCCGAATTCACCCGGCGCTATCCCGAAGTGCGCGTGCGGCTTACCGTGGGCGACTCCCAGGAAATCATAAACGCCATACTTCGCGGCGATCTCGCCATGGGCGTCGTTGGCGCCAGTTCCGCCGACCCAGACCTTGCCTTCACCCCGGTCGCTGAGGACGAGATGATCATCGTCGCCTCCAAAAAGCTCGGCGGCATACAGGAGCTTCTCGTAGACGGCGGCCCGCGAATCTCACCCGGCGATCTGCGTGAATGGCCCTGGGTCATGCGCGAGCCCGGGTCGGGGACGCGCAAGGCGTTCGAGAGCGCTCTAGGCGACATCGGTCTGGACATCCGCGGTCTCAATACCGTTATTGAGGCCCGCAGCCATGAGACAGTCGTACAGTGCGCTGCTCATGGCCTGGGCTTGTGCGTCACGTCCAGGCTGGCGGTAATACCCTGCCTGAACAAGGGGGATCTCATCCCCATCGAGGTGCCGGGCCTCGTCATGCGCAGGTCTTTCCAAATGGTGCGGCACGCCAAGCGTCATGTCTTCCCCGCCATGAGATACTTCATGGATTTTTTGGACAACTCCAAGGAGTAGCAGCCCATGCTCGGCCCTCTTCGTCTGGTCGATACGGTCAAAGCCGCCGGTTGAGCCGGCAAGCTAGCCCCAGGGGACCTGGCGGCCGTACTCAGGGAACTCGACATCCCATCCGACCCTCGCCTGCTCACCGGCAGCGGCGACAACGAGGACGCGGCGGTACTGTCCTTTCCACCCGGGAAGGCGTTGATCCAGACCGTCGATTTCTTCACTCCCATCGTAAATGATCCGTTCCGTTTCGGCCAGATCGCGGCCGCCAACGCTCTGTCGGACGTCTATGCAATGGGCGGCGAACCTTACGCCGCCATGAACATCGTGTGCTTCCCGGTAAAGTGCATGCCACTGGACATCCTCAAGGATGTCCTGCGCGGAGGGCTGTCAAAAATCGCGGAATCCGGAGCGGCCATGGCCGGGGGACACAGCGTGGACGACCAGGAGCTCAAGTACGGGCTGTCCGTCTCCGGCCTGGCCGACCCTGGCCGGTTCGCATCCAACCGTGGGCTCAAGCCTGGCGACCGCCTGCTCTTGACCAAGCCCATCGGAACCGGCGTCCTCGCGACGGCAGTCAAGGGCCGTCATGCCGACTCCGTTCGTTTGGAGGAGATCATCTGGAAAGTGGCCTCCAGGCTCAACAGCGCGCCCGGGAGGGTCGTGCGTGAACTCGGGCTGTCGGCGGCCACGGACGTCACCGGATTCGGGCTCGGCGGCCACGCGCTGGAGATGTCCAGGGCCTCGGGGCTTGCGGTTGTGCTCGCAGCGCAGGATATTCCCTACATTCCCGAGGCTTTGGAGCTTGCCCGCATTGGG
Source organism: Thermodesulfobacteriota bacterium (assembly GCA_049322415.1). Lineage (GTDB taxonomy): Bacteria > Desulfobacterota > Desulfovibrionia > Desulfovibrionales > Desulfovibrionaceae > Fundidesulfovibrio. The sequence goes on from JBMORI010000028.1 coordinate 109,547, forward strand.
TTCATTCCCGGTGGAAGCCACGCCAACCGCAGGTATTTCGCTGGCAGCGTCGATGCCGGTTCCTCGGTGGACAGCATATTTTCAGATCTCATCTTTGATGCGCAGACTTCGGGAGGAATGCTGCTCGCGGTGCCCTCGGACAAGGTCGACGAAGCCTCCGCCATGCTCTGTGAGGCGGGCGACATGGCCCGCGAGGTGGGATTCGTCACCGCCGAGACCGCTCCGGAGGGTCTTCTCCGGATACGCTAAGACCGCCCCAGACCGGCAGCTTCTGGACAGACAGGCGGAAACATGCCAATAAGACCCGACTGCGAACCATTGCCGGTTGCGTGTTTTCGGCAATCGCCAAGGAGGATACGATGAAGCCCGAGGAAAAGGTCGTTGCCATGGACGAATTCCGCAAGCCCAAGGAGAGTGAAGTGCCTTCGATGAACGAGCTCAATACCAAGACGTCCCAGGACATCAGCCGCATGGCCCTGCTGCTGGCTCTTCTGGCCGTGCTTCTGGCCGGGGTCCTCTTTTTCAAGGCCAATCAGAACTTTGCCGTCCTGACCAAGGACGTTGCCGGAATCGGCGCCAAGATGACCACCATCGACGCCAAGGTGGCCGAGCTTGAGAATCTGCCGGCCAAGTCCAAGCGCATGGTCATGGGCACCCTTATCATGGAAATGGCCCAGAAGGCTTCCTACCTTTCCACCCAGGTGGACAATCCCGAGCAGGCTGCCAAGCTCCTGCAGGCCATGGAACTGCTGCAGCAGGCCAAGCCCGAATAAGCGTTCGCCTCGGCTGATCAGGCCCGGCCCGCCATGCGCGGAGCCGGGCTTTTTCATTTCAGCCAGCCGGAAGCGACCAAGTGAGGGGATTGCATAACATACCGGGAAGGTTTTGATTTACAGCTGTCCGGCAATGTCATACTGAAAAAACGGGTAGGGGGAGAAATGAGGTCATCATGCGTATCTCGTTCTCCCTTAAGATCGCACTGCTGCTCGTCTTGAGCATCGCGCTGGTCAGCGCGGGCATTTTCTTCACAACCTACTACTTCATCTCCGACGGTTTCGACCGGCAGGCAATCATTGAATTGTCAGCCCGCCAGAAATCCGTGGCCTCCAAGCTGGAATCCCTCAAGGAAGAGACCCTCGCTGAGACGTACCTGATTGCTTCCGACCTTGCCCTGGCCCAGGCCATCGTGAGCAAGGACATCGCTTTTCTCCAGAAGCACGCCAAAACCATCCTGGAAAAAACCAGGATCGATTTCCTCACAATCACCGACGACAAGGGCATGGTGGTGGCGCGCGGCCATTCGGGCAAGACAGGAGACTCCGCCATGAGCCAGCTGGCCATCCGCAAGGGCCTTGAGGGCCTCGAGACGGTGGGGATCGAGGAGGGCACGGTGGTGAAGCTCTCCGTGCGCGGCGGCGCTCCCGTGAAGCTCGGCGGCAGGATCGTGGGCGCGGTGTCGGTGGGGGAGGACCTCGGCTCTCACGGATTCGTTGACCAGGTCAAACGCGACATGGGCGTGGAATGCACCATCTTCAACGGCGACACCCGGGAGTCCACCTCCATCATGCGAGAGGGCAAGCGGGTGATCGGCACGAAGATGGACAACCCCCAGGTGCTGGAAACGGTCCTGCGCGGCGGCAGGATCTTCAACTCGCGCAACACGATCCTGGGACTGGAGTACGACACGGTCTACTGGCCGCTCATGACGGCGGACGGCAAGGTGGGCGGCATGCTCTTCATCGGCAAGGACCGCCAGAGCATCGACGCCACCCGTTCCGGCATGGTGTGGAGCATACTGGGGTCCGCCTGCGTGCTGGGGCTGTTGATGCTTGGCGTGGGGCTCCTGGCGGCGAGAAACCTCACCAAACCCATCACCACCACCATCGACTTCGCCCGGAAGGTGGCGGGCGGCAAACTGGACGAGGAATTGCCCGTACGGCGCAACGACGAGATAGGGGATCTCGCCGAAGCCCTGCGCGAGATGGTCAAGGCCATCAAGGGCAAGATTGCCGAGGCCGAGGAGAAGACACGCGAGGCCGCCTCACAGGCGGAGCAGGCAAGCCAGGCCAAGGCCAGGGCGGAGGAGGCCCACCGGAAGGCCGAGGCGGCCCGGCGCGAAGGGATGCTCTCGGCAGCCGTGCAGCTGGAGGCGGTGGTGCAGGGCATAAGCGTGGTGAGCGTACAGCTCTCGAAGCAGATCGAGATCACGGCAGGAGACATGTCCGTTCAGGAGCAGCGCACCGCAGAGGCCGCCACGGCCATGGAGCAGATGAACGCCACGGTGCTGGAAGTTGCGCGCAGCGCCTCCAACGCGGCCGAACAGGCCGGGGAGGCCCGCGCCAAGGCTCAGGAGGGCAGGGAAGTGGTCGGCAAGGCGGTGGACGCCATTGGACAAGTTGACAGGATGGCCGCCGAACTGGAGCGGGACATGGCCTCCCTTGGCGAGCAGGCAAGCTCCATCAGCGGCATCATGGGGGTCATATCGGACATCGCGGACCAGACCAACCTCCTGGCGCTGAACGCCGCCATCGAGGCGGCGCGCGCGGGCGAGGCCGGACGTGGATTCGCGGTGGTGGCCGACGAGGTGCGTAAGCTCGCGGAGAAGACCATGACCGCCACCAAGGAGGTGGGCGACTCCATCCGGGCCATCCAGGAGGGCACCGCGCGCAACGTGAGCCGGGTGAAATCCTCGGCCGAGGCCTCCAGGAACGCCTCGGAGCTCGCCTGCCGCTCCGGGCAGACACTCAAGGAGATCGCGGAACTCGTGGACGAGACCACCGCCCAGGTGCAGTCCATCGCGGCCGCCTCGGAGGAGCAGTCCTCCTCAAGCGAGGAGATCAACCGCATCGTGGAGGAGGTGAGCAGGATCACGTCCTCCACGGCCAGCGGCATGCGCGGCTCGGCCCAGGGCGTGGGCGAATTGGCGGATCGTTCCAAGGAGTTGGAGGGCCTGATCAATTCCTTCAGGCAGGGCTGACGCAGCGCGGAGCCGGACCGGATTCCGGCTCCGCCGCTAGAGTATCTGTTCCAGGTCGGCGGGGGTGTTCACGTTGAAGAAGACCCCCGCCTCGTCCACGGCGTAGGGGACGTGATGGCGCAACTCCGGCGGGATGGCCCGAGAGAGCTTGCGGCAGCCTTCCTCCTTGGCGCGGCGCAGGATCGGGGCGGCCTGGGGCTCGTACACGCTCACAAGGGCCTCGATGAAGCCGGTGGACGGCTGGAGGAACGTGGTCATGACGGCGTCGCCGGGCTTGTTCCTCCATGCGTCCATGAGCCTTTCTAGCGTGCTTTCGTCCAAGAGCGGCAGGTCGCAGGAGAGCACCAGGCAGGGCGTGGCGTAGCGCTCCAGGGCGGTGACGATGCCGCCGATGGGGCCAAGCCCTGGTTCCTGGTCCAGGAACCAGGGGACTCCCCGCACCAGGGGCGACGGGTCGCGCCCGGAAACGGCCACCGTGGGGCAGAACCGCCGGGCAAGCGACACCATCCTGGCCAGCATGGGACAGCCGTCCAGCTCCACCGCGGCCTTGTCGCGGCCCAGGCGGCGGCTCTTGCCGCCCGCCAGGACCACGGCGACCTCAGGACTGCGCGATGCGCCCATGTTTGTCGGTGAAGATGCTGAACCGGTTCTCGCGCGAGAAGCCCGCCAGGGACATGCCCGCCTTGCGGGCGAGCTCCACCCCGGCGGTGGTCACGGCGGAGCGGCTGATCATCACCGCGTAGCCGGACCTGGCCGCCTTTGTGACCAGGGACGCCGTGGCCCGGGCCGTGACGAACAGCACCTGGCCGCCCAGCGGGCGCTTGCGGCCCAGAGCCCATCCGGCCAGGCGGTCCAGGCAGTTGTGGCGGCCGATGTCCTCCACGTGGTGGACGAATGCCTTGAGCGAGGGGTCGTAGAGCGCGGCCCTGTGGAAGCATCCCGTGGCGTCCCAGCGGCCGCCGATCTCCATGAAACGCGCCGCGCCGGTAAGGATGTCTTCCGGCGTGAGGGGGGAGGGCCAGGGCGTGGCCGGAGGAACCGAGCCGGGCGAGAAGCGTATCCTGAAAGCGTGCTCGCCGGCCTGCTCCACCGAGGGGATCATGCCTTCCCTGCCCAGGTCCAGCAGGGCGTGGCCCAGGGCCAGGTCCGCCAGGCCGTCTGGGAAGGCCCAGAGCTGCTTGTCCTGGCCGCCCTCCACTGCGAGGGAAACGGGAATCTCGTGCGCGGCGTCATCCTGGAAGGTCCGCCATGCCCCATCCTTGAACTGCCTGCAGGGCAGGTGAGCGAGATCAGATGCCTGATTTGACATGTGTCATCCTTGACATGATTGCGCCCCGGCTGGCAAGTTCCTGGAAAACTTGATGGGAGGGCGCAATGGGAAAAGGTTTCGTTCTGGCTCTTGCCATGTCCATGCTGGTTGCCTTCGCGGCTACCGCCATGGCCGGGGAGAACGTCCTGATGATGGCCACCACCACCAGCACCGACGATACGGGTCTTCTACCCGTACTTGCTGAAGCCTTCAAGAAGAAGACCGGCATCGAACTGCGCTGGGTGGCGACTGGAACCGGCAAGGCACTGGAAATCGCGAAGAATTGCGACACCGACGTGCTCATGGTGCATGCCCCCGCCGCCGAGATGAAGTTCATGGAGGAAGGGGGGGGCAAGGACCGCACCCAGATCATGTACAACGACTTCGTCATCGTGGGTCCCAAGGCCGACCCCGCCAAGATAAAGGGCGAGAGCGTGAACCACGCCCTCAAGGCCGTGTCCGATAGGAAGGCGCCTTTCATCAGCCGGGGCGACAAGTCAGGCACCCACATGGCCGAACTGAAGCTCTGGAAGGCCGCGGGCATGGAAGCCCCCGAGAAGGAGACGTGGTACGTGTCCGCCGGGCAGGGCATGCTGGCCTGCCTGCGTCTTGCCGCCGAGAAAGGCGGCTACGTGGTCACGGACAGGGGCACCTGGATCAAATTCGAGTCCGCCCCCGAAGCCAAGGACATGGCCATCGTTGTGGAGGGCGACAAGCATCTGCTCAACCAGTACAGCGTGATCACCCTGAACCCGCAGAAGTGTCCCAAGGCCAAGCTTGACATGGCCGAGAAGTTCGCCAAGTGGATTTCCACCGAGGGACAGAAGGTGATCGCCGGCTTCAAAAACATGGATAAACAGCTCTTCTTTCCGAACGCCTGGAAATAATGGGATATCTGCTCGAAGGCCTGTCAAGGGCCGTGGACCTCCTCGTAGGCGGCGACGCCGAGACCTTCTCGGCCGTGGCCGCCACGCTCGAGGCCACGGTCCTTTCCCTTGCCGCCGCGCTGGCGATCGGCCTGCCAGCAGGATTCTGCCTGGGCTACTTCACTTTTCCGGGGAAGCGAGTGGCGAGGATGCTTTCAGACGCCCTCATGGGTTTCCCCACGGTGGTCATCGGCCTGCTGGTCTACGCCATGCTTTCCAGACGAGGGCCGCTGGGCGAATTGGGGCTTCTGTTCACCATTCCGGGCATGGCGGCGGGCCTCACGCTGCTGGCGCTGCCCATGGTCGTCAGCCTCACGGCATCGGCCGTGGAGCAGATGGACGGCCGAATCCGCCTGACCCTGCTGACCCTGGGGGCGGACGGCCGCCAGCTCCTGCTGGGGGTGCTTTGGGAGGCCCGCTACGGCGTGCTGGCCGGGGCCGTGGCCGCGTTCGGGCGCGTTGTTTCAGAGGTGGGCATCGCCATGATGGTTGGCGGCAACATCAAATGGCACACCCGCACCATCACCACGGCCATCGCCCTGGAGACAGGCAAGGGCGAATTCGCCCAGGGCATCGCCCTGGGCATGGTGCTGCTGGGCATCGCCCTGGCAGTGAACGCCGTGTTGGCGGTGCTCAGGCGCAGGAGCGGCGGATGAGCACCCCAGTCTACGAACTGACCGGCGTCGAGCACCGCTACGGCGGCCGGTTAGCGCTTACCTGCGAGAAACTGGTTGTCCGTCCGGGGCGCATCCTGGGCATCAAGGGTCCCAACGGGGCGGGGAAAAGCACGCTCCTTTCAGTGATGGCCTTCCTGAACTCCCCCACGCGCGGCTCGGTCCGTTTCATGGGGGAGGAGGCCGCCGGGAGCACGGATGTGAGACTGCGCAGACAGGCCGTGCTCATGCCCCAGGACCCCGCGCTGCTCAGGCGCAAGGTGCGCGAGAACGTTCAGTACGGGCTCAAGGTGCGCGGCATGAGCGGCGGGAAGGCCGTTGCGGAGGCGCTTGAGATGGTCGGGCTCGATCCCGCGCACTATCTGAACCGTTGGTGGTGGGAGCTTTCAGGCGGCGAGTCGCGCCGCGTGGCCCTGGCCGCCCGGCTGGCCCTCGACCCCAAGGTGCTGCTCCTGGACGAACCCACGGCCAGCCTGGACCCTGAAAGCGCCGGTCTGGTGCTGGCGGCGCTCAAGACCGCCAGGGACGGCGGCCTCACCGTGGTGGCCGTGAGCCACGACAGCGAATGGCTTGAAAGCGCCAGCGACGACATGTACCATCTCGATCCCCGTGAGGGGATGAATCCTGTCCGACTGGAGAATGTGCAATGCGCGCCGTGAACATCGTGGGTTTCAAGAACACCGGCAAGACCACCTTGTGCCTGTCAGTCATCGAGGAACTGAAACGCCTGGGGCTCGATCCGGCAGCCCTCAAGTTCACCCACCAGGACGGTCTGGACAAGAATGGAACGGACACGGCCAGGCTTCTGGAGGCCAGCGGAGCGGCGGCGGCCATCGGCGGATGCGAAACGGCGGTGTTCTGGAAGCAGCGCAGATTCATGGCGGACATCCTGCCCATGCTGGGACGCGAGATGCTTGTGGTGGAAGGCGGCAAGGCGCTTGGGGTCATGCCGCGCGTGGTCATCGCCGCGGGCGCGGCCGAGGCTCGCGAACTGGGTGCGGGAGAGGGCGGGCTGGCCATCGCCGTCCACGGGCCGGAAGGCGTTGACGCCGTCCCCGCCGTGACCGATCCCGCCGAACTGGCCGGGATCATCGCCAGCAGGGCCTTCCTGCTCCCCGGACTGGACTGCGGCGGGTGCGGCCGGAACGACTGCCGCGAGCTGGCCGTGGAGATCGTGGCGGGCAAGGCGTCCCCTTCGGACTGCGTCGCGGCGGGGGGGGATATCTCCGTGGAGACGGGCGGCGTCCCCTTGCCCCTCAACCCATTCGTGGCCCGCATCCTCAAGGCTGGCATCCAGGCGATGCTCGGGGAACTGAAAGGGTACGCTCCGGGCGAGACGACAATCAGGTTGAGACCATAGTTTTTCCTCTTCTTCTTGAATTCAGGGCGCTGGGCGTGTAGGCTTCCGGTATCGCTTCAACAGGCGTAAGCCAGGAGCCGGACATGGATCACTCCGACAACGCCCCTCTCCCGGCCTTCGGGCCGGTTGCATCCGGCTCGCACCAGGACCGGCTGGAGCATGTCACGCGGCGAATCCGCGACAAGCTCGGCAACTACAAAGCCTACAACTTCACGCAACTGCAAAGCGTGGCCCTGAACATCTTCTTCGACCTCGCCCAGGAGTTCACCGCGGTGGAGGACGTGTATGCCGTGTGCGTCATGGTCCCCAAGGTGCTCTTCGACCTGGACTGCACGCTCTACGTCATCGATGGGCAGAGCGACATTCTGAGCTGTTGCGCCTCCCACTGTCCCGGTCCGGACAGCAAGGTAAGCTTCACCGAGGAGGTCGCGGTGAAGGACGGCCACCTTCTCATCCCCATCAAGGGCAACCGGGAGCTCATCTCGCAGCTTCCCTTCACGCCCAAGGGCGACGTGATCGGCATGCTGGAGATATTCCCGGCGGACAGCCTGACCGGCCACGACCGCCTTTTCTGGGGCCGCTACGCCAACAGGATCGGCTTCCAGCTCCACAACCGCTTCATCAGCCTCAAGAACAAGGAGCACGTGCAGTTCATCCGCAACCTGGTGAAGGACATCGGACATAATGTCATCGTCCCGAACATGTACTTCAAACTGTTCTACAAGCGCCTTGAAGCCCGCATCGGCCTGATGAAGCCGTTTCATGCCCGCTTCAAGCGGCTGATGAGCGAGTGCTCCGGGTCGATTCCGTCTTCCGAGTCCGAATGGTCCAAGCTTGATCAGGATATAGAGTATATATATAATGCTATACAAGAGCAGTACAAAGAGATATACAGTCATTACCAGAATACGAGCCTCTTCCTCGAGACGCTTTTGCGTTCGAGCCACTTCGAGGCTGGACGCTACGTGCTGGAGAAGCGGACCTGCAACTTCAAGAGCCAGGTGATCGATCCGCAGGTCGAACGCTACCGTTCGCGCCTGGCCGACCGCGGCATCGAGATCGACACCTCCATGGGCGGCGTGCCGGACAGGGAGGTGGAGGTGGTGGCGGACGTGGGGCTCATCTCCCAGGTGTACGCCAACCTGTTCTCGAACGTGGTGAAGTACACCCGCGAAGTGGAGGAGGGCGGCCGGAAGAGGCGTTTCATGTCCTACGGATGGGAGGTGCTCAGGAATTTCTTCCAGGACGGGCGCGACGGCATCAAACTCAACGTGTTCAGCTCCGGCCCGCCCATGGGGCCTGAACAGAGCGCGCACCTTTTCACCGAGGGCTTCAGGGGGGACAATTCGCAGGGCGAATACGGCACCGGACACGGCCTGTATTTCATCCGCGAGGTGGTGCAGCTCCACGGCGGAGTGGTTGGGCACGAGCCCACGCCGCTCGGCAACAACTTCTATTTCATCCTGCCCCGGGAGCCCCTCGCGGGGGCGGAAGGCCGGCAGCCCTGAGTCCATGCCGTCGCGTTACCTCGCAGCCGTCCGCGAACAGGGCCAGAAGGTCAACCCTCTTTTCGCTTTTCTCGGCGTGACCTGCCGGGAAGCCAGTCCTGAGCGGGCCGTGCTCACGCTGGCCTGCCGTCCGGAATTCATTCAGGGGGGCGGCGTAGTGGCCGGAGGGATACTGGCCGCGCTCGCGGACGAGGCCATGGCCCACGTGGCCCTGGCCAACCTGGAAGAGGGCAGTCGAACGGCCACCGTCGAGATGTCGGTGCGCTATTTCCGGCCGGTGGTGTCCGGGGATCTGACCGCCGAGGCCGTTCTCGTCAACAAGGGCCGCAGGCTGCTCAGCATCCAGGCCATGGTGTACGATTCCGAAAACAGGCTGGCGGCCAAGGCCGAGGGGTCGTTCTACGTCATCGTTCCCAGGCATTCTCCGGCAGGGGGGTAGGGCCGGGTCCACGCTTCACGTGCAATCAATGGCATGCGCTCCCCCTTGGGAACCTGTCCGCGTCATTCAAGGACGCGGCATCAAGAAGCCCCCGCCGGATTGGGCGGGGGCTTGGTCTGCCGGTCTCCTCAGGCGCGGGCGTGCCGGGCGGGTTCAGGCAGGCATGTCTATCTGAGAACCATCACGGAGCATTTGGCGTGAGCCACCACCTTGCTGGCCACGCTGCCGATAAGGAAGCGGTCGAGCCCTGTCTTGGCCCTGCTGCCCATGATGATGAGGTCAGCGCCTTCCTTCTCGGAGAAATTGAGGATGGAATCGGCCGGTGAGACGCCGCTGTCCAGGACCGTCCTCGTCTTCATGCCCAGCGCCTGGGCCTTGGCCCGGTATTCTTCCACCGTCTTCTCGGCTTGCTGCCTGATCTGCTCGGTCAGTGCAAGGGTGACGCCTTCCCCAAAATCAAGGAAGTCTTCCGCGACGGTGAAGAGAATCAGTTCGGCGTTGCGCCATTTGGCGAGGTCAACGGCTTTTTCCAGAACCAACGGGGCCTGTGGGGAGAGGTCAAGGCAGGCTACGATCTTCACGGCAAGCCTCCTTTCCGGCGCGGCGCCGGGGCGGGATGGTTTATGCCCTTGCCGGGGCTCTTGCCGGAGCCAAAACCGGCGAGGGATGCAACGGCCTTGGAATTCGCGACAAAAAGCAACCGCCGATGACTCGCCTCGTGCCGGCGTCACCGTACGACCAGAACCGAGCACGTCGCTCGCGGCACGGCTTTCGACGCTGCGCTTGCCGTGGAATCACCTTCCCGGCATCCGTCACCGGTGTTGCGGCTGCGCTCCGGTGTGACGGCCCGGAGCGCCTTCCGATGTGAGCACGACCATGTCGCCGATTTCGCAACTGCCGGAGACCATGACGGCGGTGGCGTCGGAAGGAAGGCTCTCCGTCACCCTGGCAAAGCCGATTCCACGTCCTTGCCTGTCGAAAAGAGGCACGGTCATGCCAGGGGCGAGGCCTTGCCGTGAACCGAGCGAGAACCCAATGACGGCATCGTCTCCAGTTCTCTTCATCATGTACACTACGCCCTTTCCATCAAGAGTCAACAGCCTCTCCACGCGCCTGCTCGCCGCGAAACCGGCCACGCCCGGAATGATGGCGAGTCCGAGAGCTGCGAGACTCACCATGTAGGGCCTCACGCCGAATACCCGGGTGATCATGGAGGCCGAGGCCTTCTGCTTGGCAAGCGCATCCTTGTAGACCGTCACGCGGATCACGATCCCGGCCGGTCCTTTCCCGGAATGTTCCAAAGGCGGTCCTTCAAGGGTGAACACCCTCTCACCTGAAGCAGCCCCGCCAGTCACGGCGATGGAGCCCTTCCACATGGTTCCGCCGAGCCAAAACCCCGTGTAGAGCCCTTCCGGCTTGAGCGCCACATCGGCGTCGCCGCCGGTTATCTTCATTTCCTCGAGACTCCCGGCTCCGGGTGGCAGCGGAGATGTGAAGCTCACCGTCTCGCCCGGCACGGCTTTGTATTCGCTGCCGCCGTCCATGAAACCCTCCCGCAGGGCGTCGGCCAGGCAGGCGATTGCCGCGAAAAGCAGCAGGGAAGTGATCCAGCCGAGAATATTTCTTGCCTGGCGTGTGCGGGAGATGTCCATGTCGTGGTTCATGCCGGCGTCTCCTGGGCCGCGCTCAGGCGGCGGGGGCGTTCTCGCGCTTGTCGCGGAGCATCCGGATGATCACGATCCCCGCGGCCAAGGTGGGCAGGAACAGCGAAAAAAACGCTTTGCAGAAGGCGGGGGTGAAATTGTCAGGGTCCAAGGCGGCGGCGCGCATCCCTATGCAGAGCTCCACCAGTATGGCCACGTCCACCGCTATCAGGACCAGCTTTTGCCTCATGTTCATTCCGTGCTCCTTCCTGGTTGTGGCCCGGACCGGGGGACGGGGTAGGGGGGCGGTTTTATTTCCCCGGTCCGGGCTGTATGGCGTCCCCGGCGGGGGTGGGGACCCGCCGGTATTGCCGTTTCATTGCCTGTCTACTTCTTGAAGATGTCCGTCTTGCTGATGTTCATGAGCCTCAGGGCCTTGCCGTCCTCCTTGTAGTACACGCGTACTTCGTCGCCGGAATCCCAGGCCGCCTCGGGCAGGGACATGTACTCGTCGGGGACGCTGAAGGTCACGAGCATCTTCTGGCGGCCAGAGTAGATGGTGACGGTCTTCTTGGACTTGTCCACCATGGGGAATGCCTTGGCCTTGCCCGCGGCCTGGTCGAACACCAGCGGATGGTCCTTGTCCACGTTCTCCTGGATGTCGTGGATCTTGAAGTTTATGGTCTTGAAGGCCTGCGCGGCGGGGTCGAAGAGCACGATCTGGCTCTTCTGGGTGTCGAGCTTCATGCGCAGGCCGGCCTTGGGAGCGGGGCCCATTTCCATGGGGTCGTCGGGGATTTTGTAGGCCACGGCCGGCAGCCCGGAGTAGTCGGGGTTCAGGGTGTCGGCCTTCTTGTCGCGGATGAAGGTGACTTTCCCGGAATCCTTGTCGTAGGCCACCACGCGCCCCTGGTCCACCTTGCCGAAGTCGCTGCACCCGATCAGGGAGGCCAGCGCCAGGACGGCCAAGAGAAGGTTCAGTCGCTTCATGTTCGTTCTCCTTGTACCCTAATCCGTTTACGCGGCCTTCTTGGCGGCCAGTTCCCTCTTCGCGCCCTGGACCATCTTCACGAAGATGTAGAGGCTCATGCACGCGACCAGACCCAGGATCAGCACCGTGGACGCCACGTCCATGGGCACCTTCAACTCCTTCACGGCAGCGCCCAAAAGCTTCATGGCGATGGACACGGCGCAGCCGACGACCGCCAGGCCGAAGGCGATGCGGATGCCGTAGCCCTTGATGTACTTGGTGGCCACGGTTCCCACCTGCGCGCCGATGGAGGCGCCGCAGAGCATGATGATGGCGGCCACCAGTTCGGTGCGGCCCTTGAAGGTGTAGGATGCCGCGCCGTAGAGGCCGGAGATCATGACTTCGAACAGGTCGGTGCCGACGGCCACGTGGGTCGGGCAGCCCATGAGGTATATCAGGGCGGGCATGCGGATGAGGCCGCCGCCGATGCCCAGGATGCCAGCCAGCCAGCCGGTGAGGAAGCTCACCAAGATGGGCAGCCAGGCGGAGCAGTAGATGCCCGCAGCATTGAAGTGCATCATGGGGGGGATCTTTATCTTGTGCAGGGTCTTGTGCCACTCGATGCCGGTGGCCAGGGCGTCCACCTGCTGGCCGGAGGCCTTGGCGGCCCTTTCCTTCTGGCGGCGCTTGTTGACGTCGTGGAAGACCATCCAGGCGATCATGAACAGGAGCAACAGATAGATGTAGCGGACCACCTTCTCGACGCTGCCCAGACGCTCCAGCCACATGACCATCTGGGCGCCGACCTCGAAGCCGCCGACCGTGCCCACGATCATGATGACGCCCAGCTTGTAGTCAACGTTGCCGAACTTGCCGTGGCGCAGGGTGGCGATCAGGGATTTGCCCGCCATGTGGGCGATGTCCGTGCCGATGGCGAAGGCCATGGGGAAGCCCAGGATGTTCAGGCCGGGCGTGACCATCCACGCGCCGCCCATGCCGAAGAAGCCGCCGATGATACCGACGCCCACGCCCAGGATGACGAGGCCCGGCCAGAAGATCTTGACGCCCGCGATGGGCATGAGGATGTAGAGCCATTCCATTGTGTGCCTCCTTGCGGCCTAGTGCTCGGCCAGATCGCGGGACTTGAGGTCCAGCCCGATGAAATGCATGATGATGTCCGCCACCACGCCGAAGATGATGCCGATGGTGGGGATCAGGACCACCGTGAGGATGGTGAAGTAGAGGTGGCTCTCGTTGTAGAGGTTGGCCCACCAGGCCATGATGCCGTCGAGCTTGCGGGTGTCCGCCACCAGGACGATGGGCTCGCCGCCGCCTCCTGCCGCGAAGGCCGCGCCGGGAACGGTCAGGGCTACGACGAGGGCCGCGAAGAGCTGCTTGATCCTCTTCATGATGATCTCCTGCTGTTGAGTGGTTATCTGACGACCATGACCGAGCATGGCGCGTGCGTGACTACCTTCGAAGCGACGCTGCCCACGAGAAAGCGCTCCAGGCCCGTCTTGCTCCTGTGCCCCAGGACGATGAGGTCGACGCCGTTGGCGGCGGCGTAATCCACGATGCTGTCCGCCGGTGACTGCGCGGACTCGGCCACGATCCTGGCGTCAACGCCCATGGACTTGGCCTTGCTCTGGGCATCCTTCAAAGCCTTTTCCGCGGCGGCCAGGAGCTTCTCGCCCACGTTCACCGATTCCAGGTAGTCCCCGTAAACGCGGAAGTCTTCAGCCACGCTCATGAGCACAAGCTCGCCGCCTTGCTGTTTCGCCAGCGCCACGGCCTTTTCCAAAACCGTTCCGGCCTCATCCGAAATGTCCAGTGCCGCCAGTATCTTCATTGCCTCCTCCTTCAAGGATGGTTTTTCGCGCAATCACGCACACTTAAAAGCAACCTGCGTGCCAGCCGACTTTATTGTTCGGAATGATTGACAAATGTGTTCTTGCGCGCAATATTGCGCAAGAAGGCATGCGCGTTTATGCGCCTTGGTGGCGCATCCCGCGGCTTGTCGCGCCGGAAAGGAGCGGAAATACAATGGGTTTCTTCGGACCGCAGCGTCCCGTATTGGGCAGCATCGTCTCAAGTCTCGGCGCGTTTTCATGCTGGAGCATCCGGCGCAAGCTCCTGGCAACGGTCATTCCGCTGGTGGCCCTGATCCTGGCCATCACTGGCTACGCCACGAGATGGGTCTCGGCCCGCTACCTGACCATGTCCCTGGAGCGCACCACGAAGGTGCTGGCCATGGGGCAGGCCGACGCAATCGGACGAATCCTGGAGGAGGCGAGGCAGGACATCATCCTCCTGGCCGGGGGTTCCGGCGGGCCGGACGCGGCTTTCCAGTTCCTGGCACAGCACTCCAGGATTTCTCCTGGAGTCTACCGGGAGGCGGCCTACGTCTCGGCCAGCGGCGGCCAGCGTGAGCTTTACGTGGACACGGGGCAGGGTGTGGAGAAGGTGGAGACGGGGCAGGCGGACCGGATCGGAAACTCCCCCTTCATGGCCCCGTCCAAGGTCTCGGACCCAAAACCTGGCGACGTGACCCTGATCGGCATCTCCGAGGCGGTGTATCCCCCGGGCATGCTGGCGGGAATGGGGGGGGGCACCACTTACGCGCTCTTCCGGCTGGTCGCCCCGGACATCGGCCCCGGAGGCGAAGTGAAGGGATACTGGATCCTGGGCATCGACGCGAGGGCGGCCCGCGACGTCCTGTCCCTCTACATTTCCCCCAAGTCCCCCCTGGCCGCCTTCTCCAGGACGGCCGAGAAAAGATACAGCTTCTTCTTCGACGTACAGGGCTGGATGCTCTTTCAGTCCGGCAACCACGAGGACAGGGCGCAGCCGCTCTCTACCGGCGACGCCAGGTCTGGCATTGCGGGCGACCACGGCATGCCGGGCATGCCGGGAGCTTTCCGCCCCGCTTCCGCCAACGAGGCCTACTGGCTCATGGTGGTTGACATCCAGGCCGGAAAGGTCGGCATAGAAACCGTCAGCGCCGAGCTTGACTTCTCCGTGAACCCCATGAGGAGCTACTCGCTGGGCTACGCCCCCGTTTTCTTTCACGGGATACGGGACAAGGCGCCGGAGGTCGTGGGCGGGGTGGCCTTCATGGACAGGTCCAGGGTGCTCCTCGCGGCCGACTACAGCTTCTTCGACGTGCTCTTCGTGATCTTCATCGCGGCAATGGCAGTCTCTTCGGCCATCGTCTACGTGCTGTCGCGGGTCATCACCCGCCCAATGCAGATGCTGGCCGAGGAGGTTTTGACCATGCCTCAGGAAGGAGGCCTGCGCAGGATAGAGGCGCCCTGCCGCGACAAGGAGACCGCGACCCTCAAGGATTCCATTAACCAGTTGGTGGACGCAGTCCTGTCCCAGCGCGAGGAACTGCGCGTCAAGGACGCCCATCTCAAGGACCACATGCGGCGCCAGCCACTGGACCTTGGAGGCAAGCTGGAAACACGGCAAGTCCCTGAGACGGTGGAAGGGGTCATCGGTACGAGCCCCGCCATGAGGGACCTCAAATGGATGATCCGCAAGGCGGCCTCGGTGGACCCGGACGTGCTCATCATCGGGGAGACGGGAACGGGCAAGGAGGTGACGGCCCAGGCCATCCACAAGCTCTCCAGGCGTTCGGAGGGGCCGTTCATCTCCATCAACTGCGGCGCGCTTGACGAGAACCTCCTCCTGGACGCCCTGTTCGGCCATGTGAAGGGCGCCTTCTCGGAAGCCAAGACGGACCGCAAGGGGGCCTTCCTGGCCGCCCACGGAGGCACGATTCTTTTGGACGAGATCGGCAACGCGTCCTTCAAGGTGCAGCAGGCCTTGCTTCGGACCCTGGCCGAGCGCACCGTCATTCCCCTCGGCAGCGACGAGGAATATCCCTTCGACGCGCGCGTCATCGCCGCCACAAACGTGGACCTGCTCGAATGCGTGGAAAACGGCACCTTCCGCGAGGACCTCTATTACAGGTTGAAGGTGCTGACCCTCCACACTCCCCCGCTCAGGGAACGGATGGAGGACATACCGCTTCTTGCCGACGCCTTCCTCAAGGAGTCCGCGAAGGTCATGAACAAACCCCCCGCCACGCTTTCTCGCGGCGCGTGGGAGAAGATCGTGTCTCACGACTGGCCGGGCAACGTGCGCGAGCTCAAGCATTGCATCATGCGGGCCGTTGCCATGGCCGACACCAGCACCCTCTATGTGGAGGACCTGCGCTTCGACACCGCGCCGCCGCAGAGAGAACCGGAACAGCGGACCCCTTCCTTGGCGGCGCCCCCGGCCAAAGGATGGCCCGCTCCCAAAGCTGGCAACCCTGAAGAGGCTTTCGAGGCTGACGCGCCCGAAGAGCGCGATGCGCGGCCTCTTGCCGCCGGGGAAGGCGAACTCAACGAGCGCCAGCGCGTGGGGCTCGCCTATCTTCGTGAACACGGGGCCATGAGCCGGGCACAGTACCAGTCCATAGTGGGCAGGAACGTGCCTCCGCGCACCGCGCAATACGACTTGCGCGATATGGTGGAACGGGGTTTGCTCAAGGTAAGGGGTAAAGGCCCAGCCACCAGGTATGTGCTTTCAGTGGAGCCGGGAAGGCGGGAAGGCTAGCGGGCCGGGACGGTTTAGCGCGATTATGCGCGATAACGGAGGGCACAAGTGAAGGCACTCGACAGCCCCGTGCTGTACGCGCTGAGCAGGCTTGTCCGGAAGGTCACGGGCGGAACGCGCAACCCCGCCCCACGGGCGGAATCGAGGTTCCGTTTTAAATACGTCAGCTTTCAGGAATTGCTCGAATCCAACTCGGAACTCTTGCGCGTCATCGCGGCCATGGAGGAGAAACTGCCGGGGCGGGAGGTGTTCGGCATGTCCTTCCTCCACGCCTCGGCCAGCCAGTCCGTGTTTCATTGCCTGCGCATGGTCCGGGGGTTCGAGAACCTATCCGGCAAACAGCAACCCGTGCTTCACGCAAAAATCAGCGCCATCCGCGATGGCCTCAAGGCCATCCTCTCCGTGGGCAGCCAGCAGCCAGGCCCCTGGTTCAAGGACCTGCGGGAAACATCCATGATCGACTCGGACCTCGTCGGCGGCAAGTTCTCCAACCTGGGGGAGGCGCGCAATGCTCTAGGGCTCCCCTGCCCGGAGGGGTTCGCCGTGACCACCTCGGGTTTTCGGGCTTTCCTTGAGCATTCCGGGCTTGGCGGGGAGATCGCCAAGCGCTGCATGGACCTCGACCCGGCCGAACCAGCTTCCATTCAAGCCGCCAGCGAGGACATCCAGCGAATGATGCTCCTCGCGCCCTTCCCTGAGGGGTTTGAAAGCGAACTGCTTGAGCGGCATTCAGCTCTGTCCGCCCGTCTCGGTGTCGAACCCGGCGCGCTCAAGGTGGCCATGCGTTCAAGCGCCGTGGGCGAGGACGGCGAATTGAGCTTCGCCGGACAATATCTTTCCATCCTCGGCGTCGCGCGCCCAAGGCTCGCGGAAAGCTACCGGTACGTGGCGGCCAGCCTCTACACCCCCCGCGCCATGGCATACAGGCTGCTCAAGGGCGTTCCGGACGAGGCGTCGGCCATGTCGGTCGCGTGCCTTTCAATGGTGGAATCGCGAGCCAGCGGCGTAATGTACACCAGGCATCCCTTCGACACTGACGACGAGGCCATGCTGGTGAACGCCGTCTGGGGGCTTGGCCCGTACGCCGTGGATGGCGTGGTCACCCCCGACCGCTACAGGGTAGACGGGAAGACCCTGGAGATCCTCTCAATGGAAGCGTCACGAAAGGATGTGCGCCTCATGGTCAAGCCCGGCGGGGGGGTGGAGGAACAAACGGTGGACCGGTCGCTGGCCGGGGAGCGCTGTCTCGACCCCGGCTCGCTCCGGGAGTTGGCCGGGTGGGGTGTCCGCCTGGCGGAGCACTTCGGGAAGCCCCAGGACGTGGAGTGGGCCGTTGACCAGCGTGGGAGGCTGATGCTCCTCCAGACGCGTCCGCTGGCTGATGCGCCCGGGAGTCCTGACAAGGCCACGCCGTCGCCTGCCATGGCGGGGCGCGAGGTCATCCTGGAAGGAGGCGAGACTGCCTGCCCCGGCGCCGGTTGCGGCGAGGTCTTCGTGGTGCGGGATGACGACTGCCTCTCGCGCTTCCCGGAGGGCGCCGTGCTGGTGGCCAGCCACTCCTCGCCGCGCTTCATGGTGGCCATGAAGAAGGCGCGGGCCATCGTGACGGACCATGGCAGCATCACGGGGCACATGGCCTCGCTCTCGCGGGAGTTCGGCGTGCCCACCATCCTGGGCATGGGTCGCGCGGTGGCGTGCCTGCCTGAAGGCGCGACGGTCACGGTGGATGCCTGCAACCGCCGCGTCTACGCAGGGCGGGTGGAGGAACTGCTGGTGAAGGCCGAGGCTCCGCCCGCACCCATGCGCGGCACGCAGGTGCTCGGCCTGCTTCAGGAGATATACTCCCTGACCGGACCGCTGGGGCTTTTGGACCCGGGCTCGCCCGGCTTCACGCCGGAGAACTGCCGGACCCTGCACGACATCACCCGCTACCTGCACGAGAAATCATACGCCGAGATGTTCACTCTTGGCGACCAGGCTTCCGGTGAGGGCGGCCTGGCCGTGCGCCTGGAGGCGGGCGTCGGCTTGGACCTGCACGTCATCGACCTCGGGGGGGGGCTTGCGGAGGAGGCGGTGGAGCGGGGTACCGCGAGGAAGGACGAGATACTCTCGCGGCCGTTCAGGGCGCTCCTGGAGGGATTGGCCGACGAGGCGTTCGTGGCCAAGGGGCCACGGCCGTTGCACCTCCGCGGGTTCCTTTCGGTGATGGGCCGGCAGATGGTGGACGGTCCCAACATGGGCGCTGAGCGTTTCGGCGAACGAAGCTACGCCATGATATCGGACCGCTACCTCAACTTCAGCTCCCGCGTGGGCTACCATTACGGCGTGCTGGACTGCTATTGCGGCCGCACCATCAACAAGAACTACATCACATTCGCCTTCAAGGGCGGCGCGGCCGGTGAGGACCGGCGCGAACGCAGGGCCAGGGCCATCTCCCTGATTCTTTCGAGGCTGGGGTTCACGGTGACGGTCAACGCCGACAGGGTGGAGGGGCGGTTCCAGAAATACCCCCCCGAGGTGGTGGAGGAGAAGCTGGTAATGCTCGGCCGCCTGCTCCAGTTCACGCGCCAGACCGACATGCTCATGACCAGCGAGGGCGCAGTCGCGGCCATGGCCGACAGCTTCCTCCGTGGAGAGGCCGTATTCGGCGTGGACGGCTGAAGGCAGGCCGGACTACAGCCCCCTGGCCTTGCGCCGCTCCATGGCCGACACGATCTTGGCCTCCACCTCCGCCGTGGGGCTTGGCTTGAGCATGTAGTCCGAGCCGCCCCTCGACATGATCTCGGCGGCCACGTCCACGGAGGCGTGCCCGGTGAGGATGATGACCTCCAGGGCCGGGTCGCGCTTCTTGAGTTCCGTCAGCAGATCCACCCCGGAGATGCCCGGCATCTTCACGTCCACCAGGGCCACGTCGAACGCGCCAGGCTCGAACAGTTCAAGGGCGGCCTCGCCGCTCGTGGCGGTGGTGACGCGCATGTTCCTGAGCGTGAGCAGGCGGGCCAGCGTGTTGAGGAACTGTTCCTCGTCATCGACGGCCAGGAGTCTTACGGGAGCGTTCATGACTGGGTCCCCCTGCCGCTTGCGGGCAGCGTTATGGTGAAGACGGCCCCGCCGCCCGCCCGGTTGGCGGCGGTGACGGTTCCGCCCATGCGGTCAACGATGCGGTGCGTAATGGAAAGGCCGAGCCCCGTGCCCTTGCCCGGCGGCTTGGTGGTGAAGAATGGGTCGAACACCCTGCTCAAGTGTTCCGGAGGTATGCCGGGGCCGTTGTCCGCCACCCGGATGTAGGCCTTTCCCGATTCGTCCAGTCCGGTGGAGACCGTCACCGCGCCGCCGTCCTTCACGGCCTGCACCGCGTTCACCAGCAGGTTGAGAACGGCCTGTCTGCAAAGGGGCGGGTCGAGCGGGACGGGGGGCAATCCGGGAGCGTAATCGCGCCTGATGGAAATGTTTCTCGGCCCGGCCTCGCGTTCGACCAGTTTGGCCATGTCCTCGGCCAGGCGGCTTATGTCCGCCTCCTGGCGGATGGGCTTCCAGGCTCGGGCCAGGTCCAGGAGGCTCCGGGTGATGTCGCCGCAGCGGGTGGTCTGGGCCTGGATGGTCCTGAGGCTCGAGCGGGCGTCATCGAGCGGCAGGGGCTGCGACGCAAGCAGGTGCGCGAGCCACTCGGACTCCTGGGTGATGACGGCAAGGGGGTTGTTGATCTCGTGGGCGACTCCCGAGGCGATCTCGCCGATGGCGGCCAGCTTCTGGGACTGGCAGAGCTGTTCGTCCAGGGCGCACTGGCGGCGGTCGGAGGCGTCCAGGCGGAAGCGCAATGACCGGAACGCCAGCCAGGCGGCCCAGCACGCCGCGACGGCCAAAGCCAGCGACCAGGGCCTGGGCGCGGCGGCCCCGAGAAGGGCGCAACCAGCGGCCGCGATCAGGGCGCGCGATTCGTTGCCCGCGAACCCTTTCACCCCGCCGCCGGGCTGGGCGTTCATGACGCGGCCCATGTCCAACGCGTCTGCGCCGTGAGCGCCCGGTCCGGCGCAATCCGGGCGCCGGAGACTGCGGAAGCGAATTCCGTGTTCAAGGCCGGAATAACTTTCATGGCGCCTCTTTCTCCCCCGGGTCAGCGCTACCCGCCGGTGGCGTTCAGCCGGTTGCGCTCGTAGGCCTGGCCGATTGCGGCCAGGAGCTCCTCGAAGTCCACGGGCTTGATGAGGTATGCGTTGGCGCCGATGGACATGCCCTGCACGCCGGACTCCACCGAGGCGTGCCCCGTGAGCAGGATGACCTCCACCGAGGGATGGCGCTTCTTCATCTCGCGCAGCACCTCGATCCCGTCCATGCCGGGCATCATGATGTCGAGCAGGGCCACGTCGAACCCGCTTTTCGCCAGAAGGGCGAGGGCTTCCGGCCCGGACAGGGCGGACTGGGCCGCGAAGCCCCGCCGGTTCAGACGCTTGACGATGGTCTCGTTGAAGTCCTTCTCGTCGTCCACCACCAGTATCCTGGCCTGTTCCATGCTTCCTCCGCCCTACTGCGCCGGTATGAATATGGTGAAGGTGGTTCCTTGTCCCACGGTGCTGGTCACGGTGATGCGGCCCCCCAGCTTCTCGATGATGCCGAAGGCGATGGAGAGGCCGAGCCCCGTGCCCTCGCCGGGCTTCTTGGTGGTGAAGAAGGGGTCGAAGATCTTGTCGAGCTTGTCTGGAGGTATGCCGCAGCCGGTGTCGGCGATGCTCACGGCCAGCTCGCCGCGCGCCGCGTCGTGGGAGGTGGTCAGGACGATGCGACCGTTCTTGCCGATGGCGTCGATGGCGTTGTCGATGAGGTTGAGGAACACCTGCTGGAGCTGGGTGGGGTCGGACGACGTGGAGGGCAGATTCTCGCCCAGGTCCATGCGGATGTCGATGTTGCGGAGCAGGGCCTCGGTCTTGAGGAACTGCACCGTCTCGGAGAGCAGCTTGCCCACGTTGACGGCCTGCTTCACCGGCTCCATGCGGCGCGCGAAGCCCAGCATGCGGTGCGTGACGTTCTTGGCTCTGTCCACGTGGTGCTCGATGCGGTGGACCGATTCGAGGATCTCCTTGTACTGCGGCACCGCCTTGACCTCGGCCTCCTCGGCCAGGTCCAGTATCCACCCTGCCTGCTCCTTGATGATGGCCAGGGGGTTGTTGATCTCGTGGGCCACTCCGGCGGCCATCTTGCCAAGCGCCGCCATCTTGCCCGACTGGGTGAGGTTGGCGTCGAGTTCAGCCTTCTCCCTCTCGGATTTTTCCAGACGGCGGATCATGGTGTTGGTGACCACGACCGTCCCGGCGATGATGACGGCCACGCCGCCGCAGAGCAGAATCCACACGAGGTATTCGGCCTCGAACAGAGGCTTCAGGCTGTCCTCGGGGTCTTCGCGGATGACCAGCATCCAATCCTTGTTTTCGAGCCACGTCCAGCCGTAGAGGTAGGGCCGGTGGTTTACCTCGTGGGAGCCGATGTGGATGCCCTGGAACCTTCCCTCCATCCTGAAGGGCAGGTCCATGTCCTGCATGACGTGGCCTCCGAAGCGGGGGCTGGTCTGCAGTACGAGCTTGTCGTTCACCAGGAACGCGTCGCCCTTGAGGCCGGTCTGCACGCGCTTGACGAAGCTCTCGAACACGTCGGAGTCGATGGTCGCGCGCATGATCCAGGACCTGCCGCCCTCGCGGCGCAGGACCGCGATGATGATGTGCGGATACTGCCTGAAGCCCAGGAACACATCGGAGATGTATATCCCCTTGGCCATCACCTTGGCGAACCACTCCTCGTTCCTGTAATTCTTGCCGGCGAGGTTGTAGGGGCCGGAGTAGGCCAGGTGATCGCCCTCCGCGTCGATGACGCCAATGTCGATATAGTGGCGGGACGAGCTTTGCAGCAGAGTGAAGATGCGGTCCAGGGTGGCGGGGTCGGTGGCTTCCTCGAAGCTGAGGGCGCTGGCCAGGGTTGTGAGCTGGGCGATTCGCTCCGTGAGGAAGAGGTCGATGGCGTTGCGCTTGCTGTCCACCAGGATGCGCAGGCTCCCCTGGAGGACGCCCTGATAGGCGCTGGAAAATCGCTCCTTGACCGCGATGCCGAGCACCAGAAGCGGCAGGAGCGAAAATCCGAGGGTGAACAGGATGATCGTCAGGCGCAGACGCTTGAAGTCCAGAATCTTCATCCGGTTGCCAACCTTGGTCGTCAGTGTCCTCCCCCCAGCCATTACTCTACGCCCATGGACAGAGGGGTGCAAGTCTGTCAATGCTTGCCTTGCCTTGAAAATCGGGGTTTTTTCATGACGCTTCTCGGATTCAGGGGGGTCCACCCCATCATGCTTTTCTTTTTCCCGTTCGCGCTCGCGGCGCTGTCCGGGGGCTTCTGGCTGCTTTGGCGGCGGCCCGGCGCGGTGTCCAAAAGCGCGAGGAGGGTGTATCTCGCCTCGTACGCCTGCATGGCCCTGGCCTTCGTTTTGGGCTGGCCCTTGGCGCGCGCCCAGGGCAAGTATCTGCTGATGTACTACCTGTGCGCCGTCGCTGCGTTCGCCGTGCCCGGCCTTCTCCTGGCAGGGTCGTGCCTGGCCGGGAAACCGCGCGTCCAGGGCCCTCACCAGCCATCGCGGAGGCGCTTCCTGGCCGGAGGGACGGTGGCCGTGGCAGGAGGTCTGATCTCGCTGGCCGGGGTGGAAGCCCTCGCCGGGGACGGGCCGCAGGTGGCCGAGCGTCGCATCGAGGTGGAGCGGCATCCCAAGGCCCGGGGAGGGCGCGAGCTCCGTTTGAGCCTCGTCACCGACCTCCACGCCGGTTTCTTCCTGCCCGGGGAGCATCTGGAGCAGGCCCTGGTCAGGATCGAAGCGTTCAGGCCGGACGCGATCCTGTTTGGCGGCGACCTTGTGGAGAACGAACTCGGCTGTCTCGACCAGACCAGATCATTCCTGGAAGGGCTCGCCGCCATGGCCCCGGCCTTCGCGGTCATCGGCAACCATGACACCTACATTAGCGCGGACGCAGTGGCCGCCTTCCTGAGGCTCAGGGGGGTGATCCCGCTGCGCGGGGAGTGCGCTCCCCTGGCCGGACCATGGGGGAGCTTCAACCTGTGCGGCATGCGCGACGTCTTCGAACCGGAACTGGACCACGGCATCCTGCGGAGGAATCCGCCGGAAACCACCATCATGCTCGCGCACAATCCCCAGCAGGCGCTCATGGCCTCAGCCGGGGCGGTCCCGTGGCTGACGCTCTCGGGCCACACCCACGGGGGGCAGATCCGCCTCCCCGGCGTGGGGGCCTTGGTGAACCAGGCGGACAGGCGCATCGGGCCTGGCCTGAACAGGGTTGACGGCCGCATGGTCGCGGTCAGCGCGGGGCTCGGCTATTCGGGGCTGCCGGTGCGGTTGGGATGCCCGCCGGACGTGACCAACATCGTGGTGTCATGACCGGGACAAGGCGCTTCGCATGGGACGGCCTCGCCTTGCACGTTCCCGCCCACTGGGAACCCGCGCGGCTCGGGCTGGGGTACGTCCTGCTGGAGGATTCGTCCGGCCCGAGGCTCAGCCTGCGCTGGCAGCGCCTGAGAACGGGCCTCGGACCCGAAAAGGTGCTCAAGCGTCTGGCCCGCAGAACCTTCCTCAAGCCTGACGGCAAGCCTCAAGGCGCGGTGGCGGCCATGCTTTCCGCCTTCCCCGGCGGGCACGGGGCGTTGCCTTGCGCGGACGCGTCCGGGCGCGGCGCGGACGCGGTGCTCTTCACGCTCCCTGACGCCGGGCTGGCGGTGCTCGCCGCCCCCCACTCCAGACCGGACGAGAAGGCCGCCCCCTGGGCGGAGGCGGCTGCGAGCGTCGCGGCGTCGCACCCTGGCGCATTCAGCATCTACGACGTGGCGGGCGAGGCGCCTGACGGCTTCGCCCTCGCCGCCTTCAAGGTCCAGCTCGGGCACTACCATTTTCATTACCGCTCCCGGCGGGGGGCGCTGGACTACTACCGTTTCGCACCCTCTGAGGTGATCCTGCGCGGCAAGAGCCTGGAGGGCTGGGCGGGGGAGGTGTTCGTCCAGACGCTCGGCCAGGATCGGGTCTTCAGGCCGGGGTATCTGGACAGCTTTCCGTGCGCGTGGTGGGCCAGCGCTTCCAGTGGAGGCCCCGGGCAAGCCTTGCGCGCCCTGGCGGCCCGCGTCTTCTCCCGGGCCAGGTTCGCGCGGGGCATGGCCTGGAAGCCGGACGCGTCGCGCATACTGGCCGTGGTCGCCCGCCATGGGGGAGACTTGCCGCCGCTTCAGTTCGAGGAGGTATGCCGCCGTTATGTGGTTCAAACGACGTAGGAAGGCCGCGTCCGCACTCGCGGACGAATCCGGCCCGGGCAGGGAGCGCAGCCTCTCCATGCGGCCGGCCGTGAACCGCCTGGTGCGGCAGGAGACCATGGAGAACGGATTCGTCCGGCTGACCTATCTCTCGGCCTACAAGCCGTGGTTCGCGGGTATAGCAAGGCGCATAGGCGCGTGGGACGGCAGGCCGCTCGAACGCAAGCTCGAACTGGACGAGTTGGGCACTTTCTGCTTCAGGCTCATCGACGGCGAGCGTTCGGTCTTGAACATGGCCGGGATTCTGGCCGGGAAGTACGGCCTGCCCGCCCGGGAGGCCGAGCTAGCCGTGGCAGCCTTCCTGCGCGAGCTTGGCAGACGGGGGATAGTCGGTTTCAGGGAGGCCTGAAAGCGCGTTTTTCCATGGCTTCGAGAGGCATGAGAGTCGTCTGGCCCTTTTCTTGCGATTATAAATCCTGTCCATTTAAGTTTCATAAATGCATATCTATTTGTGCAATCAAATTTTCGTTTGACAAGAATATGTTTTCGTGAAACGCGTGTGATGCTCCATGTTGTTTGTTGTTAACACTCAAACAGGAGGGAGTATCATGTCGAGGCCTATAATTGGAACTCTTAGCGGAATTGACGCCTTCCAGCAGGATGAAAACGTCTGGCTCGTGGGAACCGGAGTGAACAATTCCACCGGCTGGAAAAACGACTTCATCCCAAACCTGGACCCCAACAGAAGCACCGACTGGATATTCGTGCAATACGAGCCCACCGGGATGGTGGTCTGGGTCATGCAGCCGTTCGTCGTGAAGCAACTCATCGTCGAGGAGCCTGTCCCGAAATCGGTGTCGGTCCGGTACAGGGACGAGACGGGCAATGCCGTGGACAAGCTGGTTCAGGTTCGCCAGTCCATGACGCCAAGCGACCACGCGCTGGTGAAGTCTTTCTTCCCGGTCGAACTTTACGCCGGCGATGACCCGAGAGTCAGCTTCGGCCAGGAGGCGAGCCGTAAGAGCATCATCTACAGGAGGGCCCTTGGGTCGCTGGACAATCCGTTCGATTGTTGCGGCTGTTGCAGGAACATGCTGCCGTATTGCGACGGGAGCCGCACGACGTGGTATCTTGAGGTGACGACGCCAGACGAGCGCGACATCGCCCGGGCCGTGGAGGATTGCCTGAAAATGGCCGCAATCGCGGCCGCCCTTGCCGCTCTTGTGGCCGCCATAGGTACGGGCGGGGTGGCCCTTGGAGCCGCCATTGAAGCATTCCTGGCCGTCCTGAAACCCTGCCTGGCCGCGAAGCTCGGCGAAGCGGTGACCGTGAAAGTGGACAGTCAGTACGCGTGCCGCTGAGAGGTGCGCGGTAGGGCGCCGGGAGGGGCACGCTCTGGCGCGGCCAACCCCTTGCGCCGCGGCGCGGACAAGCATGATGGTGCATGCCCGCGTGTTTGGCGAGGATGCCGCGTGAAGGTGCCGCGGCTAACGCCAAGCGTGATGTCCGTCACCCGGCGAGACAATGCGGGACGCAACAAAAAGGCCGCGGATTGCTCCGCGGCCTTCGCTTTTACGGGCAAGCCCGGGATTAGTAGCTGGGCTTGAACTCGTCCCGGCGGTTCTTGGCCCAGGCGGCCTCGTTGTTGCCGGGATCCAGGGGGCGCTCCTTGCCGTAGCTCACGATGGAGAGCTTGGCGGCGGGCACGCCCAGGTTCACCAGGTAGTCGGCTGCGGCGCGGGCGCGGCGCTCGCCAAGGGCCAGGTTGTACTCGGCGGTTCCGCGCTGGTCGCAGTGGCCTTCGACCACCAGCTTGATCTCGGGGTACTGCTTCATGATCTCGGCCTTGCGGGTCAGGACCTGACGGGCTTCGGGCTTGAGGTCGTAGCGGTCGAAGTCGAAATGGATCATGGTGCCCAGTTCGCCTGCGACGCGACCCAGCTTTTCGCGAAGCTCGCGCTCGCGGGCCAGGCGCTCACGCTCCTGCTCTTCCCAGTTGTCCTTGTCGGGACCAGCGACCTTTTTGCTGGCGCAACCGAAGCTCAGCAGGGAAAGGCAAAGAAGCGCCATAACAGCCAACAACAGTCTGCTCTTCATTTAGTTTTCCTCCTCTTGCGGTACATGACGCGGCCACCCTTTACCGCGTTACGTCAAGGCGGCGGAACTACCGCCGCCGACGGTCGAAACACATACGCCCTTGCATGAAAAAGGCAAGCGGCGCGCCACGCGAGTCATGCTGTGCTGCCGGACATTACACATCCGTAATGAAGTCATTCCTTGCCTGCCACGGGGCTGAAGGAGGGCATGAGGGCCTCGCCGGGTCCCGTGGGAATCTGCACCGCCCCGTCCCCGTTGCGGGTGGTGAGGTAGATGCCGCGCCCGCCCCTGCTGGAGGAGAAGGCGATGAAGTAGCTGTCGGGGGCGAAGCTCGGGTTTTCGTCGGAGCCGGGGCCGAAGCTCACCTGCTTTTCGGTGTCGGTGGCCAGTTCGTAGACGAAGATGCGGTGACCGCCGCCCGCCTGCTTGGAATAGGCGACGAACTTGCCGTCGGGGCTCATGCACGGGTTGGTGTTGTAGCCGGACTTTGAGGCGCGGCGCACCGACCCGGAGGCCAGGTCCTTGATGAAGACGTTGGGGTTGCCCAGGCGGTCGGAGACGAAGGCCATCAGGTTGCCGGACTGGTCGAAGCTCGGGGAAACGTCGATGGAGGAGTCCGCCACCAGGGTGGAGGCGGTCTGCTTGAAGCTTGAGTCGAGCGTGTAGATGTCGGTGTTGCCGCGCATGTTGAGCGCCACGGCCACGACCCCGTTCGGCATGAAGTGAGGGCTGATCACCGTGGAGGAGGGCAGGGTGTACACGTTGGCCTTGCCGCCGCTCCACACGCCCAGATAGTGCGACGAGGAGCCGATCAGGGTGAAGCATATGCGCCCGCCGTCCCAGGACCAGGAGGGCGAGATGGCCATGCCCAGGTCGCCGTAGCGGGTCACCTGGGCCAGGTCGCGGCCCATGGCCCCCACGGTCCAGATGTCCTTGCCCTTGCCCGAGGGCTTCACGAAGGCCAGCTTGGCCTTGAAGATGGTGCCCTGGCCGGTGAGCAGGGCCATGAGCTCCATGCAGAAGCGGTCCGCCACCTCGGGGAGCTGGTCGCGGGTGACGCCCGCGTAGACCTTGCCCAGGAGCATCTTCTGGGAGAACACCTCGTACGCCCGAAGCTCCACGTCGCCAAGGCCCTTGCCGGGCTTCCACACGGAGGTGACCACGAGGTCCACCTTGGCCAGGGAGAAGGGCTTGAAGTCGATCTGGTCGGCCTTGGGGCCGGGCAGATTGGCCCCGCCCAGGATGTCCGTGTCGCTCATGACACGCAAAAAGGGCATGAAGGCCAGGTTCTTGCGGATGAGTTCGTTCAGGTACTGGGCGTCGGGCGGGAGGTTGCCGTCGCCGAAGGGCTTGGACTGCACGATGTTCATGCGGGCCTGTCCCGGTCCCTGGATCTCGATGGAGAGGGTGTCCTGGGCGAGCGCGCCGCGGCAGGAGACGATCACGATCAAAGCCGCGACCGCCTGGATGAGTGTGAATCGAAGTCCCTTCATGCTAGCGTCTTTCCTGTGAGTTGAATGTCAGTTCGAGACGTTCCACGCCCGAGGGGGGCTTGGGCAGCTCTCCCGTGTCCTGGACGGCCCTGAGCGCGGAGTTGTCGAAGTCGGGGCGGCCCGAGGGCTGGACGAGCCTGGACGATTGGATACGCCCATCGGGTCCGATTTGCAATTCCACCACGCAGATGAGCTTCAGATTCGCGAACTGCGGGAAACGCCAGTTCTGCTTGATGAGCTTGTTGACTATTGCCCCGTATGTGGCCTGGGAATCGGGGCTTCCGCCGCCGCCACCGCCGCCTCCGGTCTGGCCGGCCTGCTTGCGCAGGTTGGCCAGTTCGCGATCCACGGCGCTGGAGCCGGACCCGGCCTTGGCCTTGGCGTCCTTGAGGGCCTGGGCGAGCACGTCCTGGCGCTCCCTGGCCGCGCGGTCGGCTGCGTCCTTGGCCGCCTTTTCCTTGGCTGCCTTGT
>JBMORI010000029.1:0-22203 GCA_049322415.1 Thermodesulfobacteriota bacterium
AGGGACATTGTCCCTTTGGCCGCCGGAGGCATCTTCAACGTCCGAACCTGCGTTGCCCAAACGAGTCCCCAAGTGAACGCCATACTCCCGCCCTCCTCCGTCCTGAACCAGCCGCCGCCCGGTTGGAAATCCTGGCGGCTGGTGATGACGCGCGCGCTCAAGCAGGCATGGCTTGCCGGGAGGCGCGGGGAGTCGCCGGTGGGAGCGGTCGTCATCGACGCAGCGTCGGGGCGGCTGCTGGCCGAGGCCTGCAACGGCCCCATCGGCTCGAGCGACCCCACGGCCCACGCCGAGATGCTCGCCTTGCGCCTTGCTGCCCAAAATCTAGGCAACTACCGCCTCTCCGGCACGATCCTCGCCGTCACGCTGGAGCCATGCCTGATGTGCCTTGGCGCGATGGTCCACGCGCGCATCGGCGGACTGGTGTTCGGCGCGCGCGACCCCAAGGCCGGGGCCGTGGTCTCGAACCTGGACGGACTGGCCCTGCCCTTCCTCAACCACCGGTTCCCGGTGCTGGGCGGTGTGCTTGAAGGCGAATGCGGAGCGACGCTGACCCGATTTTTCGCCGGGAGGAGAAAAGAGAAGAAGTGGAAATGAAGAGGTGGGAGCATCCGTCGCCCAAAGGCCCCCCCGCCAAGTCGAAGAGTGATCGCCCCCTCCCAGGCCCGCCACCAGCAATCCCATCCCTTCCTGCTTAAGCTTGACTACCTGCGAGGTTCCGACTTATCGTTCCAAATATGGAACGCACTATTCCATCATGTGGAATTGACTCCCGCCGAGGTTTCTCCCCGTGACCTCGCTTGACAAGGCCCTCGTGCTCCTGGAAGCGCTCGGTTCCAAGAGCAGGGCTGGAATCAAGGAACTGGCGCGCGGCACCGGCCTGCCGCCCTCCACGGTCCACCGCCTGCTTTCCGTCCTGGCCCGGGGCGGCTACGTCCGGCAGGACCCGGCGAGCAAGCGCTACCACCTGTCCCTCAAGCTTCTGGAGCTGGGAGCGAAGGTCCGCTCCGACCTGGACCTGGTTGCCGTGGCGCGCCCGCACATGCACCATCTCATGGAGGACAGCGGCGAGACGGTGAACCTTGTCATGTTCGATTCGAGCGAGGTGGTCTACGTGGAGCAGGAGGCCAACACCCGGGCCATGCTCCGGATGTTCACCCGCGTCGGGGCCCGCGCGCCGCTCTACTGCTCGGGAGTCGGCAAGGCCTTCCTGGCCCGCCTGGGAGACAATGCGGCGGCGGAGTATTTCGAGAAGGTGGAAAAGGTGAAACACACCTCCAGCACCATCGTGGACACAGCCGCCTTCCTGGACGAGTTGGCCGCGATCAGGAAACAGGGATACGCGGTGGACGACGAGGAGATGGAGGCAGGAGTTCGCTGCGTGGCCGCCCTTGTCCTCCAGGCCGGGCCGGCCGTGGCCGGGGCCATGAGCATCTCCGGCCCGAGCGCCCGCCTCACCCGCGAACGCATTCCCGGGCTGGCCTCCATGCTCGTCCAAGCCGCCAGGACCGTATCGGGCCAACTGGGCTGTCCGGAGTGCCCGGTCTACGCTATCCCATAAGGCTCAACCCGATCGTCATCGGACACCATGCGCAACCAACCCACGGCAAGGAGCTCTATATGTCGAACCGAGTCACCGTTTCCGGCCTGGATGTTTCCAAACCACTGGCCGGGCTGATCGAAACAGCTGCGGAGGGAACCGGCGTAACGCCCGAATCCTTCTGGCTGTCCTTTTCCGGCATTCTGGACCGCCTGGCCCCC
Source organism: Thermodesulfobacteriota bacterium (assembly GCA_049322415.1). Lineage (GTDB taxonomy): Bacteria > Desulfobacterota > Desulfovibrionia > Desulfovibrionales > Desulfovibrionaceae > Fundidesulfovibrio. The sequence continues at coordinate 1,762 of JBMORI010000029.1, forward strand.
AGAAACCACGAACTGCTGGCCAGGCGCGACGCTCTCCAGGAAAGAATCGACGCCTGGCATCGGAACCGTCGCGGCCAAGCCCACGACCCGGCCGCCTACAAGGCTTTCCTGACGGAAATCGGCTATCTGGTCCCCGAAGGACCTGACTTCGCCATTGAGACCACGGGCGTGGACCCAGAGATAGCCACCATCGCCGGGCCGCAGCTCGTGGTGCCCGTCACCAACGCCCGTTACGCCCTGAACGCCGCCAATGCCCGCTGGGGAAGCCTCTATGACGCCCTTTACGGCACGGATGTCATCCCCGAAAAACCGGGCACGGAAAAGGGCCTGGGCTACAACCCCAAACGCGGCGCGGAAGTGGTGGCATACGCCGCCTCCTTCCTGGACAAGGCATTCCCCTTGGCAAAGGGCTCCCACGCCCAGGCCGCCGCCTACTCCGTCGAGGGAGGCAGGCTTCTGGTCAAACTCACTGACGGCTCAGCCACCGGCCTGGCGGATCCGTCCCGCTTCGCCGGATATTCCGGCACGCCGGAACCGTCGGTAATTCTGCTGGTGAACCACGGCATGCACTGCGAGATCCGCATCGACCGCGCCCACCCCATCGGCAAGGACCATCCCGCCGGGGTCAAGGACGTGGCGCTGGAGGCCGCCGTCACCACCATCCTGGACTGCGAGGACTCCGTGGCCTGCGTGGACGGCCCGGACAAGGCCCAGGCCTACGCCAACATCCTGGGCCTGTTCAAAGGCGACCTCACCGCCACCTTCGGCAAGGCGGGCAAGACCGTGGAGCGCCGCCTGAACCCCGACCGGGCCTACTTCGCCCCCGGGGGCAAGGCCTTCTCCCTGCCCGGGCGCAGCCTGCTTCTGATCCGCAACGTGGGGCACCTCATGACCACGGACGCGGTCATGAAGGACGGCAGGGAAATCCCCGAAGGCATGCTTGACGCCATGGTCACGGGCCTCCTCGCCATCCACGACCTGCGCGGCCTGGGCTCCCTGCGCAACAGCCGCGCGGGGTCGGTGTACATCGTCAAGCCCAAGATGCACGGCCCCGAGGAAGTGGCCTTCACCTGCGAGCTGTTCTCCGAGGTGGAAAAGGCCCTGGGACTGCCCGCGAAGGCCATGAAGGTTGGCATCATGGACGAGGAGCGGCGCACCAGCGTCAACCTCAAGGAGTGCATCAGAGCCGCCAAGGACCGCCTCATCTTCATCAACACCGGCTTCCTGGACCGCACCGGCGACGAGATCCACACCAGCATGGAGGCCGGACCCATGGTTCCCAAGGACGCCATGCGCAAGACCCGCTGGATAAACGCCTACGAGGACTGGAACGTGGACGTGGGCCTGGCCTGCGGCATGCACGGCAAGGCCCAGGTGGGCAAGGGCATGTGGGCCAAGCCGGACATGATGGCCGAGATGGTGGAAGTGAAGATCGGGCATCCCAAGAGCGGCGCCAACTGCGCCTGGGTCCCCTCGCCCACCGCCGCCACCCTGCACGCCATGCACTACCACTTCGTCAACGTGCTTAAGGTGCAGAAAGGCATGGTGGGCAAGCGCCGAGCCAGCATCGACGACCTGCTCGCCATCCCCGTGATGGAGAAGGTGGACCTGACCCCCGAGGCGATACAACGCGAGCTGGACAACAACGCCCAGGGCATCCTGGGCTACGTGGTGCGCTGGGTGGAACAGGGAATCGGCTGCTCCAAGGTGCCCGACATCCACGACGTGGGACTCATGGAGGACCGCGCCACGCTTCGCATCTCCAGCCAGTACCTGGCCAACTGGCTGCTGCACGGCGTCTGCTCCGAGGAGCAGGTGATGGAGACCCTGAAGCGTATGGCCGCGGTGGTGGACCGCCAGAACGCCGGCGACCCGGCCTACCGGGCCATGTCGCCTGGCTTCGAGAGTTCCGTGGCCTTCCAGGCCGCGTGCGACCTGGTGTTCAAGGGCCGCGTGCAGCCCAGCGGCTACACCGAGCCCATCCTTCATGCCAGAAGGCGCGAGGCAAAGGGGAAGTTCGGACAGATCTAGACGCAGCCTGGACGGATCAGCACATGATGAAGGCCGCCGGACGAAAGCCTGGCGGCCTCATTAATTGCAGCCGGCAGCCATGACCGGCGAGGACGCGCCGCGCTCTCCCCCTGCCCCATGGAGGGCCTGTCCCCGGAACATGCGTTCACTTTCATCGCGGATGCAACGTCAGGTCATCGGCCAGGCGAGGACCGCGACCTCCGGCAAAGTTCGGGAATTGACGGCTGAACGCGGCCCGGACGTGCCCGGGCGTCCCGCTCAGACCGGTTCCTGCGAGAAGGTCACGTATTCCAGCTTGGAAAGGCAGCGTTCCATCATCTGGTAGGCCACGCAGAGGGTGATCAGGTTGGCCCCGGCGTAGCCGTAGCCGTAATACTGGTACCCCAGGTCCGCCGAGAGCAGGGACAGGACGGTCATGCTCGCGAGGTAGACCGCGCTGGTGACGAGAACGCTCATCCGCCGGGCGAAATAGAAAAGGATGACCATGACCACCGACACCAGCGCCTGCAGGAACGCGCCCAGCAGGGCCAGCCGGAAAATGGTCACCTGCACGGGGAAAAGCTCCATCTTCTCCACCAGCGTTGGCGCCAGGGCAAGGCAAAGGCCGGTCACGGTCCCCTGCACCACGAACAGGTAGCGCAGGTTCACCCTCAGGCTCTCAACGAGCAGGACCTTCCGGGCCAGTATCTGGCTCAGTGTCCCCCTGCCGGTGACCAGCGCGAAATACTGCTGGTAGTTCTCGTGAAAAGCCGTCTCCACCCGCAGCAGGAATATGGCCATGGCGGGCACGATGGTCAGGTAGGAGAAGAACACGGGGCTTTCGTAGAGGTCGTTCACACGCAGCCAGTCCAGCACGGCCCTGGACTCAGGTGTGTTCCAGAAGACCACCTTGTCCATCCAGATGGCGGCGTTGTAGAAAAGACCGGTGAGGGCCATGTCCCAGTACTTGGCGAAATACCCTGGCACGTCGCGGTTGATAAAGCCCTGCAACTCGAATTCCGTGAGCATGCGCGAGACGATGGCTGCGAAGATGGCGAACTGGCCCAGGGCGAACCCGGCCATGTATCCAGCGCCCCCATGGTAGTTCCCGAGCCACACCGAGCCGCACAGCGCCACGGCCGTCCCCCCCAGGAACGCCGTCACCACGGCCCTGTAGTCCTTGATGGCGCCGATGAACACCATGCTCACCCACACCATGCAGATGGAGAGGAACATCGAGACGCCCCAGAAGGCGAAGGCGGGGCTCACGTCCAGGGTGGCGTAGGCGGCCGAGGACACCGCCAGGGCAACGGACATCACGCCGAGCGCAACCGTGCTGAAGCAGGACATCGTGCTGCCGTGCCGCCCGAGGAAGTGCTCGTCCGCCAGATAGCGGGTGATGACGAGCTGCACGCCCCCCACCAGAACCAGGCTCGCACCGTAGGAATAGACCGCAAGCGTCCTGAACAGTTCGGCCTCGGCGCGGCCGAGCTGCATGGACGCGTACACGGAAAGAAGCGACAGGCAAAGGATGCTGGCCAGCCAGGGCCCCGAGGAGATGAGCGCGGCGTAGAAGAGCGCCCCCAGCTCCCCCATGAAGGAGCGCTTGGCGAGCATCTTGCGCAGTTCGAAGCCTATGCCGGCCATTCCGTCTCCTCCCGGCCGCCGCCGGTCCCGGAACCTCCGCCCCCGTCCCAAGGGTCCGCGGGCAGATCGGGACTCGCCGAGGCCTCGCGGTAGATGGCCCTGTACTTCTCGTTGAGGTCCGATTCGCGGTAGAAGCGCTCTATGCGCTTGCGTCCGGCTTCGATCATGGCCTGTCTGCGGCCGAAGTCCGTGAGGCAGGCGATCATGCCCTCGGCGGTATCGGCTGGGTTGGCCACGCGCGTGACCACGCCGGAAGGCCCGATCGCCCTGTCCTCGTCCGTGCGGCCCTCAAGGAGCTCCCGGCAGGACCCCACGTCCGAGGACACCACCGGTATCCCGGCGCAGTTGGCCTCCATGAGCACCAGGGGCTGGGCCTCGCTTATGGAGGTGAGGACCACGAGGTCCAGGCTCTTGTAGTACTCCCGGACGTTGACCCGGCCCGTGAAGGTCACTTCGTTCTCAAGGCCCAGCATGCGCGTCAGCTCGAGGCATTCCTCGTAGTATTTCTTGTCCTCGGAGCGCGGCCCCATCACCAGGAAGTCCACCCGGCCCGGCAGGCGCATGGAGACAATCTTGCACGCGCGAAGGAATGTGTGGACGTCCTTGATGGGCACCACGCGCCCCACGAAGCCGACCGTGAAGCGTTCCTGCTCCGGATCGGGATAGGTTTCGGGCTTGAGCCCCTGGAAGTGTTCCAGGTTGATGCCGTTGGGGATGACCTCCGTCCTGGCGGGATCGGCCCCCTCCTCGATCTCCAGCAGTCTGTTGCCCTCGTACAGGCTTATGATGCGCGAGCAGCAGCCGTAGGTCAGACGCCCCAGCGACTCGAAGATTCTTATCCAGAACTTCTGGAAAACGCCGAGATCCCGCTCCAGTCGCATGCGCCCCTTGGCGTTCGAATAGATCCAATCCGCCTGGGCGATCTCGATCTTTCGCTCCTTCACGTAGATGCCGTGCTCGGTGAGGATGAGCGGGCGGAGGTGGATGAGCCGGGCCATCATGCCAAGAAGCCCCGCGTACCCGGTGGACACGGCGTGGTAGGCCCTGGCCTTGGGCGGGACGAAGCCGAGGAGCTTGAAAATGGGCAGATGGGTGAAGCGGTAGGTCCAGAAGTAATCCAGGAAGGACGCCCCCGGAGCGTTCCCGTTGTAATGATCCACGACCATGCGCCAGGGGGTCTCGCCGTGCATGTACTCGTGCAGGGACGGACGCTTGCGCGCGGCCGTTCCCAGCATGAGGTTCCGCAAGAGGCCTGCCGCTCCCTCGGCCTTGCCCTTGCGCACGTTTTCATGAAAGTCGCGCAAATCGCCTTCGAGCTTCGGGATGCGCGGTCTGAGGTAGTCGCGCGCGATGGGGGTCCTGTCGTGCAGGAAGATGACCTCGTGGCCCAGGAAATTCGGTGGAGGGTCGTACTTGAAGGGCCATTCCTTGGACGAATCCGGCAGGATGCACACGGCCGAGAAGGTTATCTCCGGCAGGGCCTTGACCAGGTTGTGCACCCAGCCGGAAACCCCTCCCGCCACATAGGGATAGGTGCCCTCCAGCAGAAGGCAGACGTCGGCTTCGGGGATGGTCATGCGTTGTCTCCCCCATGCGCCCAGAACCTGTAGAGCACGATGCGCCGGGGATCGTCGCTGTGGAAGCCGCGGGAGGCCAGTTCGGAACGCAGTCCGGCCAGCGCGGCGTGGTCGCGCAATTCGTAGGCCACCTCGCACAGGCCCAGCAGCGCGTCCCCCCTGCCTGGCCCGTCATGCGGCACTGCCTCGAACCGGCGGCGTGCCTCCCCGAAGCGACCGTTGCCCAGATGGAGCCTTCCCATCTTGATCAGCAGCCCGGCATTGTCCGGCGCTATCTCCAGTGAGCGGTCATAAGCCATGACGGCGCGTTCATGAAGTCTGTCCCGCACCACCTCCTCGGCCAGCCCCGCCTCGGCGTAACGCGTGAATGCGTCCCCCAGCCGCTCCCAGGAGGCGGCGTCGTCAGTTTTCGCGGCCACCTCGGCGGCCTTGATCTCCTGCGCGTAGGAGTCTTCAAGCTTGGCCAGGGTGGCGTGGGCGTAGAAACGCACCTCCGGGCTCGGGTCCGAAAGGGACTGCTTGAGCAGGGTCACCGCCTCCCGCCCCCCGATGGAGCCCAGGAGGCTCACCGCGCCACGCTTGAGCCCCACGTCGGACCCTTTGAGGATCTCCAGAATGGGCTCCACGCTGGCCTCTTCCACCAGGAAGGCGTCCAGGTCGTCCACACGCTCCACTCCCAGCGCCTTCGCGGTTCTCCTCATTTCCTCGCCGACCACCTCCACGAGCCCCTTGCGCCTGGAAAACCGGCGGGAAACGAGGATGAGGGCCGCTCCCGGCAAACCCAGAACGGGAAAGAACAGCACGATGAGCGCGCAAAGGGCGTGGATGTACCTGAGAGCCCCGGCGTCAAGGTCCTGCTTAACCTGGCCGATGCCGGGAGCGGCGGTCCATATGAGCCACGCCGCCCCCGCATGCAGGCCAAGCCCGGCCGCCAGGGTCCACGGCGCTGCCCCTGCCATGCGCCAGAGCAACAGCGCGGAAGCGGCTGCCTCGGCCAAGCAGGCGGGCAGGAGCACGGCGATGGCGGGACGGGGTTGCGTTCGCGCCGCCTTTCGGGGCTCATGCCGCATCGGCCTGCTCCCTCGCCTGCTCGAGCATCGCCTTACCCGACGCGTGCTCCGGCGAGGCCTCCACCACGCTCACCGTCACCCTGAGCTGCTGCTTCACTCCCGGCACGGGTTCGTAATGGAAGGCGTCCAACTGTTCCTGGAATTTGCGGGCCACCACGGCCGCGCCCTCCCCCGGCGTGCATGGCAGCACCAGGATGAGCTGGTCCTGGCGTTCGTGGCGGAACAGGAGGTCGATCTTCCTGATGAGGCCGCGAACGATCTGGCTGACCAGCGCCAGGGCCTCCAGCCGCCGGCTTTCCGGTATGGCCGCGAAGTCCTCGATCCTGAAAAGCAGCAGGGAGAGCTTGAGCTTGTAGCGGCGGGCCCGCGAGAACTCCTCCTCAACGCGTTCCTGGAAGAAGGCGTATGTGTAGGCCTTGGTCACGTCGTCGGCGATGAGTTGGTTCTTGGTGTCGAGGTACGTCCTGGCGTTGAGCACGCTGGCCGCGCACCAGTCGGCCAGCATGGAGAGCACGCGCAGGGTCTGCGGCGTGAGCATGTGGAAGGGGATCTTCTCTATGGTCATCACGCCGAGCGGGACGCCCGCCGCCGCCAGGATGGGCGCGGCCGCGAGGAAACACCCGGGGGTCTCGTCCGGGAAGGTGCAGGCGTTGATGGACACGGCCCTGCCCTTGTCCAGGGCCATCGCGGGTAGGCCGCGGCCGGCGGGCATCGCGCCGGGCCTGGAGCACGCGTTCCCGGGGCTCCCTGGCGGCTGGCCGATGCTGGACTTGAGTCTCAGCGTGCCGTCCTCCAGCAGATAGACGGAGGCGGCCTCCGCTCCGGCGTACCGGAACAGCAGGTCGAGCACGGCAGGGTATATGTCCCGCTCGGTGAGGGTGCGCAGGCCCTGCGAGGATTCGTAGAGGAGCGAGAGGGTCTGCTCCTGGGTGATAGCAGCCAGGTCCATGGCCTCCTTGGCCTGGCTCAGGGCCTGGTACTGGGCGGTGAGCTGGGCGAGGTCGGCCCTGAGTCCCTCGCACTCGGACTTGAGGATTCCATATTCCCTGTCGGTGCTCTCGCGTATCTCGCCCAGGACGATGCCCGAGGCCGCGAACAGAAGCGGCGGCCCCCAGTACTCGAAGGCACGCATGTCGATGGGGGATATGTCCGGACGCGACGGCAGGAGAAGCCCCAGGTAGAAGGCCGAGGCCATGCCCGCCGCGAAAAGACCTGCCCTGAATCCGTATCTGGAGGCGATGGGCAGCACCACCAGGAAGTAGGGGTGCGCGCCCACCCCCGCGAAGCCGGGAGTGTCGCGGAACCACAGGAGGTTGATCACGGTGATGATGCCGAGCGCGAGAATGGTCTCCACGACGTACGAACGCTTCAAGGCGGCTGAAAAAACCGGGAGAGTGCTGGCGATGGTGTTCATGGCGTTGGGCTGTCCGGCGTCACATCCGGATCCGGAGGGTTGAGTAGAGGAGCAGGCTTTCCCCGCCGTTGCGCAAAAAACGCGTCTCGTTGCGGTATTCGGCCCGCGACTCCCATTCGATGAAATCGGCGGGTCTCAGCAAAAGGACCGGGGAAGCGAACACAAAGGGCTCGTTCCTGAAGGCGTCCTGCCCGATTCCGGCGTACAGCCCGGCCTCGATCCAGGATTTCGGCCGCCAGACGAGGTTGGCCGCCACCTGGTGGATGGCCTCGTTGGTCGCCAGGGATATGGGCCGGAAGAGCGTGGGCTGGGTGTCCGTGGCCAGCAGTGAGGCCTGGGGCCCCTTGAGATACCAGAGCACGGCCGGAGAGAAGGAATAGGACAGCCAGAGTTCCGGATCGGCGAACAGCCGTCTGGCCAACACAGCGGTCATGGCCAGCCTGTCCGCGTAGGGCGAGCCGCCGAAAACCGTGTAGCGCGTGGCCGAGGCCTCCAGGGTGAATGCGGTACGCTCGCGGTGGACGTATTCGAGGAGGAAACGGCCCTGGTCGTAAGCTCCCTCGCGGATGGCGGCTTCGGGCGGGTCGTACCAGGGGTTGTTGCGCGACGCCTCCAGCGTGATCCTGGCGTTTTTGAAGGGGTTGAACCTGGCCGAGGCGAACTGGCCGAATTGCGCGCCGTTGCCCTGGAAGGCGCTCAGCCCCGCCTCCAGTTCGAGTCCCTTGGGCCCGAGCCAGAGCACGGAAGCCCTGCAGGCGTCGATCCACTGATATATGGCCGGTTGCCCGCCCTGTATGACGGTCCCCAGAAAAACGTCCGTCTGGGTCTGCACCTCTTCGGTGTTTGTGAAGACGGCGGTTGTCGTCACGCCCGTGTCCGGATCGATTTCCGTCACGGTCTCGCTGGTGGTGACGGTCCGGGTGTCCGTGCGGGTGGCGGTTATGTTCCTGAAGGTCTGCCCCACGTTGCGCTTGGTCGCAAGGATGCGCTCGGCCTTGACGTTCAGGTTGAAGCGCCCGGAGAGGGGCGTCCTGCCGGCGACGCCCGCCGAGGTGATGGTCGAGTCGCGTCCCTGGCGGTAGGTCTGGTAGGAGACCTGGGCGCGAGGGCGCAGGGACGCTTCCAGCTCCTGGGCGAAACGCCTTATCTCCGCGTTGCCGGGATCGATGTTGACAGCAGAGCGCGCCGCCTGGGCCGCCAGCACCGGATCGCCCATCTCGTGGCAGGCCGAGGCCAGGTCGATGCGAAGAGAGGCGTCCTTGGGATTGGAGGCGATAAGCCTTTCGAGTATCGCCGCCGCCTCTGCCGGGTCGCCTCCTTCGATGCAGGCCCTCGCCGCCAGCCTCTGGAGACGGTCGCCGGGCCCGGCGGCTTCGCCGATCCAGGCCAGGGCCACGGCGGGTTCGCCCGTGTCCAGGAAATGCTCGGCCATATCGGCGAGCACATCCTGGTCCCTGGGGTAGGCCTTGGCCAGCTCCATATACGCTTTCGTGGCTTCACCGGTCCTGCCCAGCCTGGCCAGGACCTTCGCCCTCGCCAGCTCACGCAGTTTTTGGGGAGCGTCGGCCGGGGGTTCGCGCAAGGGTTCCTCGGGTCTTGCCTCGCGCCGCATCTGCGTGGCCGGAGCCTGGGCGGGGCGGCCTCCCGGTTCGTAGACGCCCGTCCCGATCTGGGCGATGGCGTCCGGGACGAACGAGGACGCGGCTACCATGGCCACCGCCAGGAGAGCGAGGGCCGATGCCCAAAAAGATCCCGCCGCAGGGGCGGCGATCACGCGGCGGCCCATTCAGTTCACTCCCTTCGAGGGCCTGTTCAAAAGGCGCAGGGCTTTCCTGTACTCACGGCGAGCCTTGGCGTCGTTGCCGGTGGAGGCGTACAGCTCGGCCGTCTGGATGCGCGAATCAGCATCGGAAGGATTGACCCTGTTGTGGCCGTCCATGAACTTCGCGGCCTTGGCGGGTCGTCCTTCCTCGGCCAGGACCGTGGCGAGCCCCCTCATGGCCGTTGGGTTCGACGGCTGGATAGCGAGGGAGTCGCGGAAAGCGTCCCCGGCCAGATCGCGCATTCCGGCCGCGATGGCGATCTCCCCCAGACGGGCAAGCAGAGGAGCGCTTTTGGCGTGGGCGCGCGCGAAGGACGCCATGGCGGCCCTGGCCTCGTCGCGCCGCCCCAGACGGTCGAGCGTCCGGCAAAGCAGCAGCTCCCCCTCGGCGTCGAGGACGGTTTCCCGCCGCAAGCGGTCCAGGCGGTCCAACGCCTCCCGCCATCCTCCCTGGGCCGCGTGGGCCGCGGCCACCGCCAGGGTCTCGGTTGGCGTCAGATTCGCCGAGGCCTCCAGCTCCCTGGCGGTCTCCAGAACCTTTCCGGGCTTTTCGAGCCACTGATAGACCTGCACGAGGAGCCGCCGCGCCTGCTCCCCTTCCCGTCCGGCGCTCTTGGCCCTCTCAAGCCAGGGTGCGGCCCTGGCGGGGTCCGAGGCGGCCAGCCAGGCTTCGCCGGTCTGGACGAACCAAGCATCCCCTCCTGGCAGACGGCAGAGACGTTCGCCAAGCAAAGCCGCGTCGCGGGGGCGGCCATTCCAGAGGGCGTACTGCATGCCCACGCGCAGCAACTCGCCGTCTTGCGGGTTCTTGGCGAGAAGGCCCGCAAGTATATCGAGCGCGGCCTGTCCCTCGCCGGACGCCTCCAGGGCCTGCGCGAGACGCAAAAGGTCCTGCCCGGACGCGGCCCCGAGATCGCGAAGGCGCTCCAGCGTCTTCGCCTCCAGCGCAGGGCGGCCTGTCCAGGAGGCAACGTCGGCCAACTGGCGCAGGGCGTCCGAATCCCCGGGCGCGAGCCTGAGAAGCTCCAGCAGGGCGGCTTCCGCTCCCGGCAGGTCCGAATCCGCCAGCGCGGCCCGAGAGGAGCGGCGGATCAGGTCCACATCGCCGGGGTAGGCGGCCAGGGCCATGTCCAGGGCCTCACGGACATCGCCGGGGCGGCCGGTTCCCTGGGCCAGCTCCATGAGGCGCGCTGCCCCCCCCCGGTCCGGGTGAAGCCGGAAAAGGGCCCGCTGGGCGTCATAGGCGCCGGGGGCGTCGTCCAGTTCCAGGCGGATGTCGGATGCCGCCCGAAGGTACCTCGGGTCCCTGGCGAACAGGCGGTCTCCGGCTTTTACGGCCTCGGTCAGAGAGGCCGCTGGGTCGGATGTCTCGTGGGCGAACTCCGCCAGGAGCAGGAAGTCCTCCCACGCCCTTGAGATGAGCAGTGTCCGCCGCATGAGGGAAAAGGCCGCTTCAAAATGGCCGCGCGCGCGGAAATTCCGGGCCGAAGCCCTCATGAGCTGCGCGTCCTCTGGGGTGAGGGAAAGGGCCACGGCCAAGGCGTCTCCCATGGCCTCGGGGTCGTATTCGCCCTGCTCCAGCACCTTCTTGATGACCGCGGCGGTTTCGGACGGGGCGAGTTCGCCCAGAATCTGCGCCAGCTCCGCGCCTTTCTTGTAGTCCCTGAGCGCCAGGGCCAGACGGGCCCTGGACGAGATGATTTCCGGGTCGTTGGTGGCTATCCTATCGGATTCCCTGGACACGCGGGCCATGAAGTTGCGGTCGCCGCTCACGAAGGCCGCCGCCACCACCTGCTTGGCGTACTTGAGGCCGCTGCCTGTAAACCAGGCCAGACGGTCCATCAGGTCCGCTATCCGGTCGTAGCGCCCGGCATCCACGTACTGGGCGATCAACTGGGCCCGGTAACGCTCTTCATCGGGATTGACGCGGGACAGCCGCTCCAGCGCGAGCATCTTGGCCTGTTGCATGCCTTGATCCTCGCCCAGGTTCAGGAGGGCCTGCAACGTCTCCTCCTGGTCGGGCGCCTGGCGGACCATGGCCAGCATCGCCTCCTCGGCGCGGGAGTTCATGCCCGCAAGTTCCATCAGGTTGAAGAGCAGGGCGCGCGACTCGAACCCTCCGGATTGCTTGTCCAGTTCCATGGCCGCCCCTGAAGCGTCGTCCACCAGGCCTGCCAGGATGCAGACGCGCATGAGCCTCGCGGCATTGTCCGTGAAATCCCTGCCCCCCCCGGCGTACTCCTCGAGGGAGCGGGAATAGGAAGCGGCCAGCTTGTAGAGGGCGTCGTCCGCCAGTTCGTCTCCGCCCCCCGAAAGCGTCTCATGGGCCAGACGCGACAGGACGCCCCAGGCCGCGCTGAAATAGGGAACGGCCGCCAGGTCGCGGGAGGGCGGGCCTGCCGTGTTCACCCATCGCGCCGCGTGTACCGCCGCCTCTTTCGTCTTGCCCAGGGAGGCGGCCATCGCCGCGAGCTTCAGATGCAGGTCCGCGCGTTTCGTTTCCCGCCGGGCAACATTCTCCCAGGCGGAGTAGGCGTCCTCCAGGCGCAGAGCCCATTCGAGGTACGTGGCGTTCAGGATCAAGGCCCGCAGGTTGGCGGGTTTGAGCGACAGGGCGCGGCTCACGTCGTCAAGGGCGGGCTCGACGCGGCCGTGAGCCCAGTGAAGCTCGGCTGAAAGCACCCGGAGGTCGAAGTCGTCCGGGTGCCTGACGAGGGCCTCGGCCAGGAAGCGCTCGCCCTTGATGGGATCGTCGCCCTGCAGGTGCAAGAGCACCATCTCCGTGTTCGTGGGGAACAACAGATAAAGCAGCGCCACGAAGAACGCCAGGTAGGCCAAGCGTTTCCACGGGCGCAGGATCATGGCGAGGAAACCTCCAGCGTCCCGGAGGAGAGCCCTTCGAGAAGAACCGTCCCATCCACGCCGGCGGCCCTGACGAGCTCACGCTCCTGGACGGCGGCGCCGCGGACGCGGACCATGGCTCCAGGCTCGAATCCAGCCAAGGTCAGGCGGCCCGATTTCGTGTGGAAGCGGGTCTCCATCTCCACCGACCGCACCGAAGCCTTGAAGCCGCTCACGACGCCGCTGGCGTCCTTCAGATATGGCCTCTCCTTCCCGCGCTCCTCGTCTTCAAACGCCACCACGGCACGCCGGGCGCCCGGCGCCAGGTGGACATAAAGCCCCTGGGGCTGGCGGTCGTACCCCAGGACGTTCTCGCAACGGGAAAGCGCCGGAGCGGGACCGCCGGACGGAAGCCGCACGGTGAGGCACTGCCCGTAGTCCTCCACGGCGAAGCGGCCGGGCCCGGCGTCCAGCACGCGGACCTTGAGCCAGTCCTCCATGGACTGGACGTAGCGGCTGGTGAACACGGGGGCGACCGGCTGCTCCATGACCCAGGCGTAGACCTCCTTGAGCGCGGCCAGCCCGGCGACCTTCTCGGCCGAAAAGGTGTGGTAGTAGATGTCGATGGGCTTGAGCCGCCTGGGCGACCCCGTGCGGCGCATGGTCTCGATGATGTTGCGATAGCCGTTGAACGGTCCGCGCCAGAGGTTGGTGGGGATGTTGTCGTTGGCCTGCCCGATGTGGATCTGGTGCTGGTCTTCCCCCAGATGCCGGTGCAGCGGCTTGACGCCGAAGAGCGAGTCGTTGGCGGCGTCCCAGAGCGTGTCGCCGCCGTTGATGGCGAGCAGCCCGTTGTCCCGGACCATGCGCTGGTGCTCCGCCAGGGGCTCGCACGCGCCGCTCCAGAAGAGCAGGCGGCAGGGCTTTTCCGGCGGCGAGAGGCTGGAGACGAAGCGGACGGACTGCACGATCTCCCTGTCCGCGTCGAAGGAGTAGCCGGGGATGTCGAAGGCGAAACGGTCGTCGTAGCGGTCCTTCTGGGAGCTCTCCGCGTTCCAGAAGTAGGGGTGGGAGAAGGTGTGGGAGGCTGGCTCCACGTTGGGCAGGGCCAGGATGCGCCGGGCCACGTCGAGAAGTCGCTCGCTGCCGTGCCAATCGGGCGACGTCTCGGCCTCGATCAGGGAATAGGACACGGGGAAGTCAACCTTGGATAGAACCTCGTCCGCGAGGATCTCCGCGCAGACCTTGCTCCTGTCCATCTGGTTGACCCCGGCGAAGCCGTCGGCGTCCACGTGCGAGAAGGCCACCCTCCTCCCGTTCAGCGTGGTGGGGTCCGGCACGGGATACACTGGCAGGGCCAAAGCCTTGGCCATGAACGCGAAGGGGTCGATATGCCATTTTTGCTTGTAGGTTATGGGATCCTGCCAGTAGGCGTACTCCGCCGACAGGACGAGGCCCCCGGCGGATGATGTGAACACCGCCGCGCTCTCCGACCGGGGCCGGTCGGTGCGCTCCACCGAGACGTGGACCTCCACGTCCGGCCTCAGGGGAACGAGAAGCTCGTAGAGGGACGGATTGGCTGGAAAGGGGCGCTCGTATCCGGTCATGGATTTGTCGAGCTTCGCGAAGCGCAGGCGGCTGCGGTCCAGGAAGGTTCCGGCCTCGTAACGGACGCCGAGCCGGGCGTACAGCTCCAGGTAGCGTTCGGACGTCCCAGGGTTGTCCGCCCTTCCGCCGGAATCCAGGGGGCCCAGCACCACGAGCTTGCGCCCCTGATCCATCTGGCGGTGCAGCCACTCGTGGAAGGCCGGGGCGTCGGCAAGGCCGGTCGCGTTGAAGGACACTATCACGGCGCGAACGCCCGACATTGCCGCGTCGTCCGGCAGGGGCCTGGAGGCGGCGTCTGCCGCCACGGCCACCAGGCCGAAGTAGTTGAGGACGGTCTGGAAGCCCTCGTAGGCCAGAGTCTGCCCAAGGCTCAGTCCCGTATCGCCGTTGTAGACGATGAGCACCTTGCGGCCAACCTCCGCCTCCGCCGCCTTGTTTGCCGGCGTGCTTGGAGAGCCTGAAGCCTCGCCGCCGGAATCGCGTCCTTCATGCCTGCCTGCCGGAGCCCGGTCTGGGGCGTCCTTGCCTGCCCGTGCGGCCTGCGCGCCAGGAGCGGACGAGCAGACCAGGACCCAAGCCAGCAATAACGCCAGGCACGGAGCCAATGCTCTTATCGCTCGGGTCCAGGCCTCAGCGGCCAAGCGCGAACGTGTGGACCGCATCGAGTTCAGGCGTGGAGACATAGGGGACCAGTTTGTGTTTTCTGGAGAACGCCAGGGCATTCCTGATCGTCCTGGCATCCTTGGGATCGGCGTAATCGAGACTGAGCATCACGATCGCGGGGTTGGCCCGGCGCGCCCTGGCGGCGCTCTCCAGCAGGGCCCCGCGCTCCCTGGCGTCCACCAGGCGGTAGCTCTTGGCCTCGAAGTCGTAATCGGAATAGAGGCACTCCAGCAGGGCGAAATCGAGGATGGGCGCTGCCGTCTCCAGGATGGGCGCGGCGCGGTTGAGGCACAGTTTCGCTTCCGGGAAACGCCTCTTGATAACGGCCACCAGCTCGGCGGCGGCGGAAGCCATCCCCTTGAAGCGTTCGGGATCGACGGACTCCAGGTGAATGCTGGAATCAAGCGTATCCAGGAAAACGCCGTCATACCCCCTGGCCAGGATGTCGGGGACGATGCGTTCAAGCATCACTGCCCGCCAGCCAGGATCGCGCACGTCCACGAACCTCGAGTTCCAGTTGGGATTCTTGTCCAGCACGAAAGGCTTGTCCTTGACCAGCTCCCAGTAGCGTCCATCCATGTCCACCTCGCCCAGGCTGGCGTAGCCCAGCGCGACGGGTCTGCCCTTCCGCTTCGGCGGCGCGGGCTGGTGGAAGCTCTCCAGGACCACAAGGTCAAACCGGGACAGGGCTTTCACCGGCTTGGAGCCGTAATAGCAGGCCCAGTTGGCGATGCGGCCATCCCGCTGCCCGGCGCAAGCCCCCTGGGCGTCAAGATGGAGCGCCGCCGGAAGACAGGAAAGCAGTGCGAGCATCCGGAGGACAACTCCCGCGGAAACAGGGAGAAGCCCAGCAATGCGGTTGGGATAGTGGAGCATGTACAACTTGCCTGGCTGAGTCGTTACGGATGCGCTCCGCCGGAGCCTCCAGGCCGTCCCGCCGCCTCGCGCATGTCGCCCGCGATACCGGCGCACACGGCTTGCGCTGTTCTGCTCAGGGAGTCCCTGCAGAAAAATCCGCATCCGCCGATACGAGAGACGACAGCCGTGAAAAGGACCTCCCCGGTGGACACGTCCATGAGACGCACCGCCACTCCCACGGCGGGCTCCTCGTCGAGGCCCCGCTTGTAGCGGTATTCCGTGACGGAACCGTACACGACCGCGTCCACGCCCAGCTTCTTCCCGGCCTGGCGCGCGCGAAGGCCGAGGGCGGCTTCTTCAATGTCCTGATCGGGGGGAGTCAGCTCGGCCCAGGCCTCGGTGTTGTCCCTGAGCGAAAATGAAGGGATGCCCCTCAGCTCGGCATGGAGCATCTCCCCCAGTATCTGGCCCGCATTGGGATGGGTCGTGAGGTTGGCCAGGGGGAGCACGGCGACGCTTCGCGCCGCCCCGGACCCAAGCGACGGGGAAGCGTACCTGGTGACGCTCTCGCCCGCGCATCCGGCAAGAAACAGCATCGCGGCTGCCGCCGCCACCCAAAACACGCAACAACGGCGAACGAATCCAGACCAAAACACAGACACCATGAAAGCCCCTACCTCAACGAATGGAAATTGCTCAACATTACTGAAAACAAGCTGCGGGACGGGAAACAATTATGCAAAAAAACAAAAATGCATAGCAACTCGAACAATCCCGACCCGAACGGCTGGCTATCAAAGACAAAAAAAGCCAAACAGAACGACTATACGTTCAATTTGGCAACCCGGCTGCCTCACCAGATGGAGGCCCGTGGCTTTCCGCGCACCCGCCTCGCGACGGGGTTGGCCTTGGCACGAGAGAGAGTTATCCAAAAAGCACATGGGCAGCAAGGACTTTCACCACTCTCCCGCGACCGCATGGCATGATCACTTTCCAACACTCGCAATGCACACCGCACATGAACAGATGCATGAACAATGCACTTGCATGCACCGGGAGCCGCACGCGCAAGATGTCTCGACTCGGCTGGCGGATTTGTGTATGATGGATAGCCAACGCGTCTGCCGCCTGAATCATCAATGAAACACCCTGTCGCCGTCCTATCCTTCATCGCCGGACAAAGCATGCGCCGCGCCGCCATGACCATTTGCGCGGCAATGAGGCCGGACGCGGGGTGTTCAAGGCTTCATTCCGGGACCGCGCAGCGGCGCGCCCCGGATCCCTCCGGCGAGGCGGCGCGGTGATTGATCCCTCGGACCACCAGGCCGCGCCCTCGGGACTCAGGGCGACGCTCATCCTTTTCGCCGCCCTCTTGGCGGCGCTATGGACGATCGCGCTATCGTGGGTGGCGCTTGAACACGGGCAGGACCTGGAGGACCAGACCGAAGACCTGCGGCAGCTCACTTCGGCTGTCGGCGGGCAGACCCTGGGGCTTTTCAAGGTCATGGAGGCCTCCGTCGACGCCCTCGAATACTGGCTTCTCCACAACAGCGCGGACTCGCCCTGGGACGACCCCGGATTCACCGGGCTGGCAAAACAGCTGGAGGGCGTATCCAGCGGGCTTCTCTCCTTCTACGTCGTCGATTCATCGGGCGGCCTCTACTTCCTCCCCAACCTGGGCGACTCGCCCAAAGCCAATGTTCGCGACCGCGACTACTTCAACCACATGGGCATCCCCGGCGCGCGCGGGCTCTTCATCGGAAAAACGGTCAAGAGCCGGATTACCGGCCGCCACGTCATCCCCGTGGCCCACCCGGTGGAGGTCCCCGGCGGGAGCGTGAAGGCCATCATCTGCGCCATTGACGTCGAGAGGATCCAGTCGCTCAACGAAGCCCAGCGCCCCAAGCCCGGCGGGACCATAGCCCTGCTCAGGTCCGACGGGATCATGCTCAGCCGCGCGCCGTTCATGGAGAGCCTGATCGGCAAGGACATCTCGCAAACGCCAACCTACCAGGAGAACATCGCCCGCAAGCCCTCCGGCGCATACCTTACGGAGAGCACCATCACGGATTCCGTGCCGAAATTCGTCAGCTTCATGCATCTCGACGTTTTCCCGCTGATAGTCGTGGTGAGCGCCTCCACGGAGGATGCCCTCGACGACTGGAAGCGCGACTCGTTCATCCTGCTGACCCTCACCTTCACCGCTTCCGTCATGGCGCTGCTGGGCCTGCGAAAGCTCCTCAAGGTGATGCGGGACAACATCCGGGTCAGGGAGGAGTTGCGCCTGCTTGCCAACACTGACGAGCTTACCGGCCTGCTCAACCGCCGCGCACTGACCTTGGCCGCCCGCCGGGAATTCGAACGCTCCAGGCGCCACGCAAGGCCGCTCAGCGTCATCATGATCGACCTGGACCACTTCAAGAGCGTCAACGACACCTTCGGCCACGCGACAGGAGACTCCGTCCTGCGGGCCATGGGCGAGGATATCGCCCGCTGTTTGCGCCAGGAGGACATCGCCGGGCGCATGGGCGGGGAGGAATTCTGCGTGGTGCTTCCCGAGACGGCCCTGGAGGAAGCAAGCGCCGTGGCCGAGCGCCTGCGCGGCCGCTTCTGCCGCCTGACCCCCCTCTCGGACGGCACGCCAATCCCCTGCCCCACCATGAGCCTTGGCGTGGCGGAAATCCGGCGGGACGACGCCGATTTTTATTCCCTGCTGGGACGGGCGGATATGAACCTCTACACCGCCAAACGCCTGGGCCGCGACCGCGTTCACGCCGGGTAGGCACCCTTCCCGTCTTGACGGGGCGCGATTCCATCACTTATCCAGTAACCGTGCTCAAGCGCCATGCCGCGCCAACTCCCAGGCGGCGGCGATCAACCACGGGACGCACTCCCCCGCCAGCCATCGCGCGAGCGCCCCGTCCGCCGGAAACGGCCCGGCCCTCCCAACGGATTCACCCATGAACCTGGACCGCATCCCTGAAATCATCACGGCGCTTTTCGCCTCCTCGGTGGTGCTCCTCTACGCGGCTCTGCTGGCCGCCGCCGTGCTTCTGGCGTTCTTCGCCAGGGACAGGGAGTCCAGGCTGCGGGCGGCCTTCAGGCGGCATCAGGACAAAACCGGGAAGATCCGCCGCAAGGCCCGCGAGAAGCGCGAAGCCTTGGCCGAGTCGCACCAGCGAGGCAACCTGCGCGAGCTCGGCAATATCGTCGCCTCGCAGCTCACGGAGTGCCGCGAGGCCATCGAGCACAACACGTACCATGAGTCGAGGATGTTCATCAGGGACACCATCGCGAAGCTCGACTTCCACAGGCTCTTCGCAATGCACTCCCTGTTATGCAAAACGGAATTGGAAAAGGTGTCCGGCCAGCTGGACGCCTTTCTCCAGCAGGAGTTGGAATATGGCCATCTCGGAAAACATCGGGAAATTCATTTCCAGAATATTCTACACGGTCAGGACGGAATCGGCAGAGTGGCAGAAGGCGAACCTGCCGGAGCTGGACAAGCTCAAGCACGACAGGGCCATGGCCAAATTGGAGTTGGAGCAGTCACTGCAAAAGCTGGACATCCGCTTCAAGGAGGAGTGCAACAGAATCCGTCTTGAGGAGGAACGCCAGACAGTCCAGTTCAAGGAGTTCCTGGACAGCATCGACGAGATGAAGTCCAGCATGCTGGAGACCTACACCAGCATGCCGCGCCCCATCGCGCTCATGATACACCATCACGCCGCCGAACTGCTCAAGGAGGCCTGGTTCAGCCAGGACACCCGCGAGCGCCTGCGAAACCAGACGAGGTTCACCGACCTCATGCTCACCATCACCGAGGACCTCTCCGCCCTGGGCGAGGACGCCGCGCAAAAAGCCCTGCCAGAAAAGACCCTGGCCTTCATCCAGAACAGGAGCGGCGCGCAAGGCTAGCGGACGGTTCGCGGGATACGCGTCGCGGGGGATTCTCCCGTCGGGACGACAGGGAAGCCCGGTGGACGCGGTAGCCCGTGGAGACGGGGGGAAGCCTCAGGCGGCGACGTGGATGACCTCCGGGACGGGGACGTCCGGGGAGACGGGAAGGAAGCCTCAGGCGGCCAAAGGGACACGTCCCTTTGGAATCCCGCATTGGTTCTGGATGTCGCCGCGCACGGTCGCCAAGGTGGATACCCCCGGCAGTGCGACCACGCGGGGCAGAGGCGCGTCAGCTCGCCTCGCGCGCGGCCGTCCACACTCCGGCCGCCACCAGCACGCCGCCGCCCATGCGCGTCAGCATGCGGGTGAAGCCGGGATTGCGCGCCGCGCGGCGGGCCGATCCGGCCAGGACCGCGTAGGCGAAGGCGTTCAGGAAGGCCAGGGACACGAACGTGCACAGGACGGCAAGCATCTGCGCGCGCAGGTCCGGGCCGGGCGTGATGAACTGCGGCACGAAGGCCACGAAGAACAGGATGGACTTGGGGTTCAGCGCCGTGACCACGTACGCCTGGGACATCAGGCGCAACGCGGACGCGCGCGGGGAAGAGACGGCATCATCGGAAGTTCGGGCCGCTCCGGAAGGGGCGGCCCGAAGCATTTTGAGACCCATCCAGATGAGATAGAGCGCGCCCGCCCACTTGAGCGCGGTGAAGAGATGCGCCGAGGTCTGGAGGAACGCGCCCAGGCCGAGAAGCGAACAGGAGAGCGCGGTTGCGTCGCCGAGAGCCACGCCCAGGCAGGACCAGAGCGTGCGCCGCGCGCCGTGGGTGAGGGCGTGGCCGACGACCAGCATCACCGTGGGGCCGGGGATGACGAGGATTATGGCCGTGGCCGCCAGAAAGGCGAAGTAGGTTTCGAGGGGCATGGCGTGGGGCTCCCGGGGTGTTTGGATGGGGGGAGGGTACGGGAGTTACAGAAGCGCTTCAAGTCCCTTGCGGTCGATCACGTCCAGGAGCTAGCAACGGCGCCAGG
>JBMORI010000030.1:0-21998 GCA_049322415.1 Thermodesulfobacteriota bacterium
GCGGCTGAGCGGGCAGATCAGGCGTTCAAGCGCTTACCGGCAGCAGGCGCATGTCGCGGGCGATGCGGCCGCCGAGGCTCTCGGCATGGGCATTGCGCAGTTCGTAGCTGCGCTGGAGGTTGAGCCGGAGTTCGGGAGAGATGTTCTTCGTTCATGGCTGCGCCCGATGGTAATCGACGATTTCAACATCCACGAACCCCTCGCCCCCGACCGAAACATATCCGGGACTGGCTGTTGGCGCGGATGCCGTGCTGGCCGGGCCTGTTGCCCTTGCGTGGCCACCAGGTGCTAGCTCCCGGAAAGAAGCACTTATTCCCCGTGGCTGGGGCCGGAAGAGTGTTCTACGCGGACGCGATTGCGGCCGTCACGCTTGGCCTTGTACAATGCTTTGTCGGCACGCTCCAGCAAGGCGTCAATGCCTTCGCTGGTTCCGCCGAGTGTCGCCACGCCTATGGAAACCGTGAAGCGCATGAACGCACCCTCTCCCAACGGCGTTTCCGCCTTGGCGACAGCCTTACGCAACCTTTCCGCGGTAAGCACGGCCTCCTTGCCCCCGGTTTGCGGCAGAAGGACAGCGAACTCCTCGCCGCCGATGCGGCCGGCCGTATCAATATTGCGCAGCTTTTCCCGACACAAGCCGCCCAGCTTTTGCAACGCCAAATCCCCGACGTGGTGGCCATGCGTGTCATTGATGCTCTTGAAATGATCGACGTCCATCAGCAGAATGGAGAGCCGGTTGCCGTAACGGACAGCGCGCGACAGCTCCAGTTCGGCGAGTTCCATGAAATGTCTTCGATTGGCCAAGCCGGTCAACGCGTCGCTGTACGCCAACCTCTCAAGCTCCTGTTCCATCTGCTTGCGCCGGGTGATATCAAGGGCTGAGTTGTAGATGAGGATTCGTCCATCCAACTCCACGCTCCGGGCGGCTATTTCGACATCGAATACCGAGCCGTCCTTGCGCCGAAACCGTGTTTCAAAGAACATCGCCTGGAGAAAACTATCGGCAACGAACGGGGTCGGCTCCTGGCCCTGAGGCGGGATGGTCCAGTCCGACACGCCGAGCCCGGCCATCTCCTCCGGCGAGTAGCCCAACATCTTGGAGAAAGACGGGCTGCACAGGACAAGTTTCCCATTCGTATCAAGGACATGGATTCCGTGAATGGATGTTTCCAACAGAATCTGATTGCGTTTGACCTCGGCTCGCAGTGCCTCCTCGGTCCTCTTGCGCGCGGTGATTTCCCGGGCGACTCCGATTATGTCCGATGGCCGGCCCTGGTCATCGAAGAGCCGGCAGGTCACCATCTCCAACCAAACCGTGGAGCCGTCCTTGCGCTGGCCTTCCACTTCCAGGCGGTCGCTCCTGTATTCGCCCCGCGCTTCGTCTTGCATGCGCCTTTCATGCGCGGCCACCAGGCTTTGCCTTGACCGGGGTGCGATCAGGGAAAGACTGTCCGCACCCATGACTTCGTCCGGAGCCATATTGAACAACCGCTGGAGAGAAGGGCTCACGTAGGTGATGCGCAGGCTGTTATCCACGGTAAAGATTGCGTCCTCGGTGTTCTCTGCAAGCAGTTTGTACCGCTTCTCGCTCTCCCGCAGTGCTTGCTCAATCTTTTTTTGTTCCGTCATGTCAATATATAGACACAGACCGCCAATGCAAACGCCCTCTGCATCATATAATGGAGATATGTTGGCCAGTATGACGCGTTGCACACCGCCACGCGACAGAGTATTGACCTCGACGTTCTTGAAGGCTAATCCTTCACGTATGCTGCGCCCGACGTATGTGTCGTGCGTAGGGTCATTGTAATATATCTCAGCCAGTGTTTTTCCGTAACAACCATCAATGGATTTATTTATTTCCAACATGTCAAGGAAGGATTGATTGGTCTTGATAACCCGTTCATGAGTGTCCACAAGAATATAGGGAACTGGCAGGTTTTCAAGGATTCCCTGAAGCAAGCTTATTTCGTGCGGCGCCATCCGAGCCAGTGCTTCCATTTCAGAGACAATTCGGGTCTTTGTCTTCTTGGCATCACGCATGGACGACCTCGGTGCCTGGTAATGACGATTGCGGGGAAATTATCCTGATAATGAGGGTGGCGCAAGGGAGAACGGCGAGCAACAGGAAAAGGACGAGAGACTCCATTCAGGACAGGTTCGGGAGAGGTGGATTGCCACCGGTTCGGAGAGATGCTGCTCTGGAAGCGTTTTCATGGCTGATTCCCCTTGAAGAGGTGTGCATTTGGGAACCTGCGGATTTCTAATACCTATCCCTCTCCCTCTTCGCCTCCCTGTCCAGATCACGCTCCTTCAGCGCGTCCTTCCTGTCGTGGACGTTCTTGCCCTTGGCCAGGCCGATCTCGAGCTTGATCCGCCCACGCTTCAGATACAGCTTGAGCGGGACGACGGTGAGCCCTTTCTGCTCCACCTTGGCCTTCCAGGTCCTGATCTGGTGCTCGTGCAGCAGGAGCTTCCGCTCCCGCTCCGGTTCGTGCTGGGCGTAACCCGCGTTCTCGTATGGGCTTATGTGCAGGCCGCTCACGAAGGCCTCGAAGTTGCCCGTGAAGCGCACGAAGCTGTCCTTGAAGTTCACCTTTCCGGCCCTGAGGCTCTTCACCTCGGACCCGGTCAGGACGAGCCCCGCCTCCATGGTGTCCTGCACCTCGTAGAAGTGGCGGGCTTTTCTGTTGACGGCGATGACCTTGACGGCCTCGCCAGCTTGGGCGCTCACTGTGACGGTCCTTCTTCGGAATCCAGCAGGGAATAGAAGAACGAGAGCTGGTCCGGGAATTTCTGGAAGATGGTCTCGCGTACGAGTTGGTTGGTGCGGGCCACGGTGGGGCTGTCGAGCACCTGCTTGAGGAGCTTCTTGCAGTCGTCCATGGTGGTCTGCCGGATGATGTGCTTGATGCCGGGGATGGTCTGGGGGTTCAGGCTGATGGCGTCCATCTGCATGCCCATGAGGATGGGCACGCAGAACGGGTCGGAGGCCATCTCGCCGCAGAGGTTGCACTCGATGCCCGCCTGGTGCGCGGCGTCCACCACGTGCTTGATGGAGCGCACCACGGCGGGGTGCAGCGGCTGGTACAGGTAGGACACGTGCCGGTTGGTGCGGTCGATGCCCAGGCTGTACTGGATGAGGTCGTTGGTGCCGATGGAGAAGAAGTCCACTTCCTTGGCCATGATCTCGGCGGTCATGACGGCGGAGGGCAGCTCCACCATCATGCCGACCGGCATGCCGGGGTTGTAGGGCAGTCCCTGGCGCGAAAGCTCGCCCTGGCACTCCTTGAGGAGGCTGAGCGACTGCCGGAGCTCCTTGAGGCCCGAGATCATGGGGAACATGATGGAGATGTTGCCCACCACGGAGGCGCGCAGGATGGCGCGTATCTGGGTCTTGAACAGTTCGCGGTGGCGCAGGCAGAAGCGCACGGCGCGAAGGCCCATGGCGGGGTTCTGCTCCTCCAGGCGGCCGAAGTGGGCCATGAACTTGTCCGCGCCCAGGTCCAGGGTGCGCAGGATCACGCGCCTGGGCGAGAGGATGTCGGCCAGGTCCAGGTAGTGTTCGAAGAGCTCCTCCTCGGTGGGGAGGGAGGTGCGGTTCAGGTAGGTGTACTCGGTGCGGAACAGGCCGATGCCGTCGCCGCCGTTGTCGATGACCTGGGCCACTTCCTCGTAAAGCTCGATGTTGGCCTTCACCTTGACGCGGTAGCCGTCGATGGTCTCGCCGGGCAGGTGGCAGTTCTTGATGATGCCCGCGCGGTAGGACTCGAACTGGTATTTGAGGTCGCCGTAGCGGGCCAGCTCCTCCTCGTCGGGCTCCACGATGACGACGCCCTTGAGGCCGTCCACGATGACCAGGTTGCCGTCCTGGACGCTCTCCTCCAGGCCGCCCGCCCCCACCACGGCCGGGATGCCAAGCGACTTGGCCAGGATGCCGGCGTGGGAGGTCTTGCCGCCCTGCACGGTGGCGAAGCCCATGATCTTGTCCACCTGGAGCTCCACGGTGTCCGCGGGCGTGAGGTCGTGCGCCAGGAGCACCGCCCGGCTGCCCAGGGCCTTGAAGTCCACCTTCTGGCCCATGAGCTTGCCGCGCACGCGGTCCGCCACCAGGCGCACGTCCTGGAGGCGTTCGCGGAAATAGGGGTCGCCCAGGGCGTTGAAGGCCTCCTCCAGCGCGGAGACGGCCTTCTCCAGCGCCCACTCGGCGTTGATGCGAAGCGCGAGGACATGCTCCACGGCGGACCCCATGAGCTTGGGGTCGCTCATGATCATGAGGTGCGAGTCCATGATCAGGGCGTGGTCCTTGAGTTCTGCCGGGACGCGCTCCCGGATGGCCTTCAGATCGGCCTTGGCGTCGGCGAAGGCGTCGCGCAGGCGCTGGGCTTCGGGCTCGACCAGCTCTTCGGCCAGGGTCTGCCTGGGCACCGGCCCGAACTGGGAGCGGTTCAGGAAGAACGCCTTGCCGATGGCGATGCCAGCGGAGATGGGGATGCCGGAGAGCTTAGCCAGGGCCATGCTGGGCCTTCTTATTGGAATCGGTTCTTGAACATGTCCGCGAGGGCTTCCAACGCGTCGCAGGCATCCGAGCCCCTTGCCCGCAGCTCAAGGTTGGCGCCGTGCCCGGCCGCCAGGGTCAGGATGTCCAGGATGGACTTGGCGTCCACCACCTGAGGCCCCATGGATATGCTGATGGCCGCCTCGAACTGCTGGGCGGCCTGGGCCAGCTTTGCTGCCGGACGCGCGTGCAGCCCCTGTTCGTTCATCACGCACACGAGGCGTATCGCCTCGTCCGGGCAATCGGGGGCAATTTCAATGGGGGATTGTGATTCGGCCATCTGTTTCACCGTACAAACCAACTCATGGTATACGAATCCAGAGAAAAAACAAACCTGCCGCGATGCCCAGGGCCACCAGGAGTTCCCGGTTCAGCCTGAGCCGCCCCGCCGCGTAGGCCAGCCCCATCACCGAGGCCACCCCCCCAGCCCATGCGACGGGCTCCATGTCCCTGGGCCAGACCAGCGCCCAGAGCACCACCAGCAAGGCCGCGTTGAGCACCTTGAGCCTGCGGCCCCAGTTGACCAGATCCCACCCCCGGATGCGCGTGAGCGCCGCGAAACCCTGGCGGTAGCCGAGTATGAAGGTGCCCAGCTTGAACGCGTTGAGCCCCGCGAACAGCGCGCAGCCGAGCGCGAAGGCCGCCCAGGTCTGGCCGGCCGTCAGCAGGCAGGCCGTGGCCAGCGCCCAGAAAACCGTGAGGCTGCCGCCGAAGAAGGAGTCCCCAACAGCCGAGAGCGTGAAAACCACCGTGCTCTTGACCTGGTCCAGCATGGCTTCGGGGAACTGCTTGCGGGCTATGCGCGACTCCAGGGCCAGAAACACCCCCACCAAAAAAGGCGTCCAGAAGGGGTGGGTGTTGTAGATCTTGAGGTAGCGCTTCCAGGCGCGGCGGCGCTCGGCGGGGTCGGGATAAAGCACCGTGAGCCCCGGCTCCAGGGCCAGGGCCAGTCCGATGGTCTGGAGCCCGCGCGTGTTGAATGCCGCGCCGACGAAGTAGCTGCGCAGATAGGTGCGGATAAGGATTCGCGCGTCGAGGGCGCCGGGGCTGCTCATGGGTCTTGGCGGGGCTGTTCCCCGGGGTTGTTGTGGCAAAACCCGCAGGAAATGACAAGCGTGCCGGGGCGGCTTGCACTGGAGGACATGGACGTATAACATGCCGGAAGCCGTAAATATGCCAGTCTGGAGAGTCGAAAAATGAGCGGTGCGTCCGCCAAGACCATCAAGGAAGAGATTTCTCGAGCCACCAACTTCGCCCGGCGTTTCATGGCGGTGGAGGCTCTCAACGCATCCTCGAGGGCCTTCGACAGCTACGTGAACAGCACCGCCATCATGGGCCGCGCCAAGTTCGAGCTGGAAATACTGCTCATGGACATGTTGCGCGAACTTGAGCTGGTGCCGGACATCAAGGCCCAGCTGCGCGGTCCCTTCAAGTTCTCCCGCGGCTCCGAGGCCAGGTTCGCCATGGCCCTCACCGCCCTGGCCCAGCATCTGGAGAAGATGGCGAAAAAGGCCGAGGACGCAGCCATCCAGGACAAGCTCAGGCGCATCGCCGCCGCCTTCGAGAAGGCCCGCGAGGCCCTGCGCGAGAAGAACCTCCCCTCCGCGCGCCGCGTGCTCAACACCGTCTGCGAGCAGAATTCCCAGGAGCCCGGCATCTTCACCAACGCCGCCAAGATGCTCGCCGAGGCCGGACTCCATCCGGACGTCATCCCCTTTGCCGAGAAGGCCATGGAGATAAACCCCAAGGACGCCCAGGCCTTCGCCCTGGCCGTGGAGGCCTGCAAGCAGATCGGCGAGCTTGAAAAAGCCGAGAAGCTCCTGCGCGACGCCCTCAGGAACTTCGGCGCGCACCCGAAGACGTACGTGTCGCTGGCCAAGATCCTGTATCAGATGAGCAAGTGGGACCAGGCTTACGACGCGGCCCGCGCCGCCTTCGACAGGGATTCGAGCCTCGCCGAGGCCAAGGAGATATTGGACCTGACCGAGAAACGGGTGATGGGGTGATGACCATGACCACGGACCGGCCGGATGACGCCAGGACGGGATTGGAGGACGATCTCCAGGAAGGATACGCCGCCACCCGTCAAGAAAGCCGTGAACTCTGCCGGGAGTTCGAGACGGCGGACCTGGAGAACTGGGACGATTATTAACCGCCCCTCCTACTTGATCAGCCGCCGCCGCATTGCCCTCACCGCCAGCGGATAGAACACCGCCGTGAACGCGATCAGATACAGCGCGTTCCAGATTATCCCCGTGTCCGCCCGCCCGAGGCACAGCGCCCGGCTGGCCTGCGTCAAATGGTACAGCGGCAGAAGCCGCGCCAGCCCCGACGCCCACACCGGAAGCCCGTCCACCGGAAAGAACGCCCCCGAGAACAGGAACATGGGAGTGATGAACAAAAATATCGGCAGGTTGAACATGTCGATGGTGGGCGTGACCCCGGTTATCCACATGGCCACGCTCCCGAAGGCCAGCCCTCCCAGCACCGACAGCGGCAGAAGCCACAGCCCGCCCGGCAGGTCTATGTAGCCGAAGGCCGCTATCACCACGCCCATGAGCGCCGTGCCTGTCGCCGCCTTGGTGGCCCCCCACAGTATCTCGGCGGTTATCACGTCCTCCAGGGAGAGCGGCGTGGCCAGCATGGCGTCGAAGGTCTTCTGATAGTACATGCGCACGAACGAGGCGTAGGTGTTCTCGTAGAAGCTCTGCCACATCACCGACGCGGCGATCAGCCCCGGCGCGATGTACGCGGTGTAGGACACCTCCTCGCCGCCCACCCGGATTGTGCCCACCATGCCCCCGAGCCCCGCCCCGAAAGCCAGGATGTAGAGCGCCGGCTCCGCCAGCGGCGGGATGAAGTTCACCTTCCAGGTGCGCATGTACACCAGGAGGTTGCGCGCCCACACGCGCCACAGGCGCGGGGACAGGTTGGAAACGATGGAGAGGGACGATGCGGCGGCCATCAAATCTCCCTGGCCATGTTGTCCAGAATCCTGTCGAGGATGGCCTCCAGGCCCGGCAGATGCGCCTTCGCGCCCTCGCGCATCTCCCCGGCGCTTTGCACGTAGGGGCCGGGCGTCAAGTCGTCCGCGCCTCCGGCGGTCAAATCCTCCATGCTGGCGGCGGTGGTCTCCACGTGGAATTGAAGCCCCACGAGCTTGCCGCCCACGGCGAAGGCCTGGTGGGCGCAGGCGTCGGACTCCGCAACGAGCGCGGCCCCCCTGGGGATGGAGAACGTCTCGCCGTGCCAGTGGAAGGCCGTGAACCGGCTCGGCACGCCGCTGAATGCCGGGCTGGCCTGCGCCCAGGGCGTGAGCCTCACCGGATGCCAGCCGATCTCCTTGTGGGCGTTCGGCGTTACCTGCCCGCCCAGCGCCTCGGAGAGCAGCTGCGCCCCCAGGCACACGCCCAGCACGCTCCTGCCCCGCGCCACCGCCAGCTTCACGCACTGCTTTTCATCCCTGAGCCAGGGGAACTCCAGCTCGTCATGGACGCTCATGGGCCCTCCCATGACCACCAGCAGGTCGTAATCCGGCGGTTGCGGCAGCGGATCGCCCGCGTACAGGCGGCAGCGGGCCATCTGGTGACCACGCCTGGCGGCCCAGAGCGCGATCCCGGCCGGGTCCTCGAAATGCACGTGCTCGATGGATTGTACTCTCATGGCGAAACTCCTGACCGCGTGGTGGACTTCTTTGGCCCTCGCGTCAAGTCCCGGCAGGAAACTTGTGTTTGCGCGCCGGGGGGCGGAGTTGCTATCTACGCCGTGCCATGCCGCGATCCTTTTCCGTAATCGTGCCGGTCCTCGGCGAGGAGGCCCTGGTCAACCAGCTGGTGGACCATCTGCGCACCGTGGGATACGGCCGCCGCGTGGAGATCATCATCGCCGACGGCCACCCGGAGCGTTCCACCATCGCCGCCCTGGGGAGGCCCGGCGTGCTGGCCGTCCCCGCCCCCAGGGGACGGGCGAGGCAGATGAACGCCGGAGCCCGCCACGCCACCGGCGATGTGCTGGTCTTCCTTCACGCGGACTGCTCACTCCCCTCCGGAGCCTTCGAGGCCATGGAGGACGTGCTGGCCTCGGGCCGCGAGGCCGGGGCGTTCGACCTGGGCATCCGCTCGGACAGGCTCCCGCTCAAGCTTGTGGCGGGCATGGCCAGCCTCCGGTCCAGGATGACGCGCACCCCCTACGGCGACCAGGGCATCTTCGTCACGCGGCGCGCCTTCGAGGCAGCGGGCGGCTACGCGGACATCCCGCTGCTGGAGGACGTGGACCTCATCCGCAGGCTTCGCCGTGCCGGGACACGCGTCGGCTTCGCGCGCGGGCGCGTCACCACCCTGCCCCGCCGCTGGGAGGCCGACGGCGTCTGGCGCAGGACCCTCCTCAACTGGACCATCATCGTTCTCTACCTCCTGGGCGTGCCGCCCGAACGGCTGGAACCGCTCCACCGTTCCACGCCGGGCGGAGGAAGTGCCTCATGACGTCCAGGGCCTGCATACTCTATTTCCTGCGCGCGCCCCGCCCGGGGCGGGTCAAGACGCGCTTGGCCGCCAGCCTTGGAGACGAGGCGGCGCTCACGCTCTACAAGGCTTTCGTGGAGGACATGCTTCAGGCGCTGGACGGCTGCGGCGCGGACACGGTCCTGTGGGTGGAGCCCGCCGGGGACGTGGACATGGCGCGCGCCTGGCTGGGCGATGGCCGGACGTACCGCCCGCAGCCCGAGGGGGATCTGGGGTTCAGGATGGACCACGCCTTCCGCTGGGCGTTCGCGCAGGGGTACGCCTCGGCGGCGGCGCTGGGGTCGGACCTGCCGGGGCTGACGCCGAAGCTTGCCCGGTCGCTCGCGCGGCTCATGCACTCAGAACCGGCGCTCATCGGCCCCAGCCCGGACGGGGGGTACTGGACCATCGGCTTCCAGGCGGCTGCCTACGCGCCGGAAGTATTCACGGGCATGCCCTGGAGCGGGCCGGAACTCTACGCGAAAACATGGCGGGTGGTGGAGCCTCTGCAACCGGCCGTGCTGCCCGAAATGCGCGACATGGACACCGTGGAGGACCTGCGCGCGCTGGCGGCGAGCCCTCCGGCGGACGCGGCCCGGCGGACCATGGACGCGATCAGGGCGATGGGGATCGGCTGAGAAGAGGATGGAGCCTCCCGGCGGCCAAAGAGGCGAGCCCCCCAAAAATCCCATGCGCCTTCGCGGGCTACTCCTTCTCTATCCTCACCGCCGTGCCGTAGCACAGCACTTCCGTGATCGTGTTGGCCACTTCGGTGGCGTCGTAGCGCATGCCGACGATGGCATTGGCTCCAAGTTCCATGGCATGGGCCATCATGATGTCGTAGGCTTCCTGGCGGGCGCGCTCGCACAGTTCTGTGTACATGGCGATCTTGCCGCCGAAGAGGGCCTCGAACCCGGCCACTATGTTGCCCACGATGCTGCGGGAGCGCACCGTTATCCCGCGGACCACTCCCAGGTTCTCGACGATGCGGTAGCCCTCGAATCCGAACGTGGTGGTGACGAATTTATCGTTCATGCCTTCCCCCCTTCGCTCCCTACCCCCTCCCGCGCAGGTCCCCTATGAGCGGCTCCCTCGGCTCCGGCCTCTTCCCGGCCGCTCCCGGAGCGCCTTCGAGGCCATCCTTCAGGGCCGCGATCAGGGCCTTGGTGGCGTCGATGAACTCCTGGTCGTGGCAGGTCCGGTTGATGGTGGCGTGCAGGACGATCTTTTCAGGGTGCGGCGGGTAGCCCGTGGTGACTGTCCAGGCCAGGGCGTTGGGGCAGTCCGGCACCCAGAAGCGCACCCCCCCCATGACCTCGTCGCGCCTTATGTGGTAGCGCCCCCACTCGATGAAATAGACCACGCGGCCCAGTTCCTCCGCCTCGTCCACGGATTCGATCTCCGCGCACAGATGGGGCAGGGCGTCCAGGGTCACATTCTCGCGGATGCCCGCCTCCGACGCCTCCACGTCCGCGAATTCGAAAAACTCCATGCACCTCTCCGTAAAAAAACCGCCGGGGATCGCTCCCCGGCGGCAGTCAAAACGTGTGGGGCCGCGTCCACGAGGAAAGCGGATGCCATTTCCCGTGGAGGCAAACTGTTATCGCTGTTTTCATCCTCGAAAAACACGTGCACGTTTATCGAGGGCGTGACGCTAGGAGCGGTAATCCCCGTTTATCTTGACGTACTCGTAGGTCAAATCCGCCGCCAGCAGCAGGTACTCGCCGTTGCCCGCGCCCAGGTCGATGTCCACGGCGATCTCGCTGCGGCGCATGTGGGGGGCGAGCAGGCTGTCCAGGTCGCCCTCCACCGGCTGGCCGTTCAGGAACACCGGGATGCCTCCGATGGAAACGCAGACGTTTTCCGGCTTGAAGTCCGCGCCGCTCCTGCCCACGGCGGCCACGATGCGGCCCCAGTTGGCGTCGCGGCCGAACATGGCGGTCTTCACCAGCGGAGAGTGCCCCACGGCGCGCGCGCAGGCCTCGGCCTGCATGTTGTCCTCGGCCCCGGTGACGCTCACGCGGATGATCTTGGTGCCGCCCTCGGCGTCCTCCACGACCATGTAGGCCAGGGCCTGGCAGACTTCGTTCAGGGCGGCGGCCAGGGCTGCCAACTCCTCGTCGGAGTGGACCTTCACGCCCGAGGCTCCGTTGGCCATGGCCAGCACGCAGTCGTTGGTGGAGGTGTCGCCGTCCACGGTAACGGCGTTGAAGCTGCCGTCCACGGCGGCGGCCAGCATGCCCTGCCAGCGGGCCTTGTCCACCTCGGCGTCGCAGACCACGAAGGAGAGCATGGTGGCCATGTTGGGGCAGATCATGCCCGCGCCCTTGGCCATGCCCAGCAGGCGTATCTCGCGCCCGCCGATCTCCACCGTGCCCCAGGCCATCTTGGGGAAGGCGTCGGTGGTCATGATGGCCTTGGCGGCGTCCAGGGGGCTGGACTGGCCGAGCTTGGCGGTGAGGGCAGGCATCTGGTCCTTCCAGATGTCCATCTTGAGCTGGGGCCCGATGACGCCGGTGGAGGCGGGAAGTATTTCCGCGGGCGTAAGCCCCAGGCGCTCGGCGGCGAGTTTCAGCGTTTCCTTGCAGTTGGCCTTGCCCTGCTCCCCGGTGCAGGCGTTGGCCTGCCCGGCGTTGACCAGAAAAGCCCTGATCTTCTCGGATTTCTTGAGATTATCCTTGGCGACCAGCACGGGAGCGGCCTGGAACAGGTTTCTGGTGAACACGCCCGCCCCGGCGGCCGGGCGGTCGGAAACCATGAGCGCCACGTCGTCGCGTCCCTGATAGCGGAACCCGGCGTTGTGGGCGGCGAAGGAGAATCCTTTGGGAACGGGTACGATGTTGTCCATGTCTATTCGACCCCCCTGGCTTCCCGGACCACGTCCATGAGGTACTGTCCGTAGGAATTCTTGAGCATGTCCTGGGCCAGATGTTCCAGGTCGGCGTCGGAGATGTAGCCCATGCGGAAAGCGATCTCCTCCAGGCAGGAGACCTTGAGCCCCTGCCGGTCCTGGATGGCGTGGACGAAGCTGGCTGCCTGGTGCAGGGACTCGTGGGTGCCGGTGTCCAGCCAGGCGTAGCCGCGCCCGAGGAATTCCACCTTGAGCTGGCCGCGCTTCAGGTATTCGTTGTTCACGTCGGTGATTTCCAGCTCGCCGCGCGGGGAGGGCTTCAGGTTCCTGGAAATCTCCACCACCTGGTTGTCGTAGAAGTAGAGGCCCGTGACGGCGTACTTGCTCTTGGGCTTGGAAGGCTTCTCCTCGATGGAGATGACGTTCTTGTGCTGGTCGAACTCCACCACGCCGTAGCGCTCCGGGTCGCGCACCTTGTAGCCGAAGACAACGCCGCCCTCGTCCAGCTGGGCGCAGCGCTGGAGCACCCTGGCGAGTCCCTGTCCGTAGAAGATGTTGTCGCCCAGCACCAGGCAGACCTTGTCCTTGCCGATGAACTCCTCGCCCAGGATGAAGGCCTGGGCCAGACCCTCCGGCTTGGGCTGCACCTTGTATGTGAGCTTGAGACCAAGCCAGGAGCCGTCTCCGAGCATCTCCTCGAAGCGGGGCAGGTCGTGCGGGGTGGATATGATCATGATCTCCCGGATGCCCGCGAGCATGAGCACGGACAGGGGGTAGTAGATCATGGGCTTGTCGTAGACCGGAAGGAGCTGCTTGCTGACGACTCTGGTGATGGGATAGAGTCTAGTGCCGGAGCCGCCGGCCAGGATGATGCCTTTCATGCTCGTCCTCTTGTTTGATGTATTCAATTAACGGCTTGTGGCCCATGCCCTGCAAATTTGCAACCGTCAAGGTGGTTTCCCATGAACGCATCGGTAATGCTGGCGGTGGCCCAGGAGACGACCATTCTTCCCGGCCAGCGGGTCTTCATCGCCTCGGAATCCCCCTGCGGCGGGCTCTCGCCGGTGCTCCCGGCCGTCGGCGAGCTGCCCGGGCTCGGTGCGGGCACGTATCTGGGCCGCGTGGAGGACATCCCCCTCTTTCAGGTGGCGGGGCGCATGCGCTGGCCCGAGGGCGGCAAGGCCCCGGCCCTGGAGGTCATCCTGGCCGACGCCCTGGACGAGGTCTTCCTGCCCACGGGCGCGGCCGCCTTCAAGGCATGGAGCGGCGGCCACAGCCTGGCCTGGGTGACGCTCTCGGACAAGGGCGCGGCGGGCCTGCGCGAGGACTCCTCCGGCCCCCTCATCGGCGACATGGTGGCGGCCGAACTCGGGCTGTCGGTGATCCAGGGGCACATCCTGCCCGACGACGAGCGCCGCCTGAAGGCCCTCATCGTGGACCTGGCCCTCACCCAGCGTTTCGACATCGTGGTGACCACCGGCGGCACGGGCGTCTCCCCGCGCGACATAACGCCCGAGGCCACCCTGGCGGTCATCGAGAAGCGCCTGCCGGGCTTCGAGGCGGCCATGCACCTGGCGGGGATTCAATCCACGCCGCGCGCCGTGATTTCCAGGGCGGCGGCGGGATTTCTCGGCAACTGCCTGGTGGTGAACCTGCCGGGATCGCCCAAGGGTGTTCGGGAGATGCTGGCGGCCGTCCTGCCGGCCATGGAGCACGCGCTGGAGAAACGGCGGGGGGACCCGGGCGACTGCGGGCTCGCCTGACCCGGCGCGCCCGGCCATGGCCCCTGCGGCTGAGGGGGCTTTCACGCCCGTGCATGGCGAGGCATTCTCCAATAGTATTCAATCGCATCAAGGAGCCTATGCACAACCGCTTGCCAGCCTCCTGCCTTATGCTTACCTTGCGATAGCCGTTCAGGGAGCAGTACAGTGAGCATCAGGCTTTTCGACATGGTCGCCTGTCTTTCCAGCGCCATGGACCTCGTCAGCCCGGAAGTGGTCGGGCATCATCGCCGGGTGGGGATTCTCGCCCATGTCCTCGGCGGCATCGCCGGCCTCCCGGACCAGGCCCGCGCGGATCTTGCCCTGGCGGGCATGCTCCACGACGTGGGCGCGTTCTCCCTCAAGGACAGGCTCTCCGCCCTGGCATTCGAGGCCAGCGACCAGACCCACCCTGAAACCGGCTACCGCCTGCTCTCAGGCTATCCGGGCTTCGCCCGCGCGGCAGGGCTCGTCCGCGAGCACCACTCCCCCTGGAACGCCAGCGGCGCTGCCAAGGAAGTCTACAGGCCCGTCTCGGAGCTTGGGAACCTGCTCTGCCTGGCGGACAGGCTGGACACCATACTGCCGCGCAAGCCGGGCGTCCCTTTGGACAGGGAGTCCGTGGCCTCGAGGATCCGCTCCGCCAAGGGCAGAATGTTCAATCCCTGGTGGGTGGATGCGTTCGAGGAACTGCTTGGCCGCGAAACCCTGCTGGAACAAATCCTCTTCGCCGCTCCATCCCGGGCCTGCCTCGCCGTGCCCGACGACTGCAACCCGGAGCTCACCGGCAAGGAAGTGTCGAAAATATCCAGGCTTTTCAGCCAGATCATCGACTTCCGCTGCCGTTTCACCGCCACGCACTCGCGCGGCGTCTCGGCCACGGCCATGGCCCTGGCCGCCGAGCTTCGCCTCGACGGCGAATCCCGGGACCGCCTCGAAATCGCCAGCGAATTGCACGACCTTGGCAAGCTGGGCGTGCCGGCGGAGATCATCCTGAAACCGGGCCCCCTGGACTCCGAGGAGATGGCCCTGATGCAACGCCACGCCGCGCACGGCTTCAACGTGCTCTCGGGCACGCCAGGCATGGACGGCGTGGCCGAACTGGTGGGGCAGCACCACGAGCGCCTGGACGGCAAGGGCTACCCCGGCGGCGTGGACGCCTCCGGGATCGGCCTGCCGTCGCGCGTGCTGGCAGTGTCCGACGTGTTCACGGCCCTGGCCGAGGACAGGCCCTACCGCGCGGGGATGGAGCTATCGCGCATCGTGTCGCTGCTTAAGGACATGGCCGCCAGCAAGGCTTTGGACCAGGACGTGGTCGCGACGGTCGCGGCAAGGCGGCATCACCTGGACGAGGTGCGGCACGACGCCCAGGCCCAGGCTCTGGCCGATTTCGAGCGGTTCTCCTTGGCAGCAGCCCCCTGACGCCGAAAGCGCGGCACGCCCACCCCAGGCTCCCTCCATGGCGCGGAGCCTGACTTCAGACATCATATCAACACGTTGGATACAGATCATTGATACATGCCAGCGCTCCACTTTCTCCGGTCTTATCCCTTGAACTTCGTGAAAATCATGCTAAATAGAATTGATGACAATCGAAAACCGAGCGCATGATGATTGAATGGAACGATTCGTTGCTGATAGGGCACGCGGTCATAGACAGCCAGCATAAGGAACTCGTCCGGCTGCTGAACGGTCTTGAAGCCGCGGCCGAGCGAGGAATAGTGACGGCGGAGACAAGGAAGGCGCTTGAATTCCTGTCTTCATATGCAAGCGCCCACTTTGCGACAGAAGAATCGATAATGAGCAGCTGTGACTATCCCGACCGTGCCATCCATGCAGTGGAGCACATCACTTTTGTCGCCCGCCAAATATCATTTGCCTCCGCCCTGCAGAACCACGACAAGAACACGGCGCATGACATCATAGCATTCCTGAAATCGTGGATTAATAATCATATCTCCGTCGAGGACATGGCGTTCGGGCGCTGGCTCAAGGACCATCCTTCCTTCTGACGCGCCCTGACGCCATGCGGGACGCCCCGGCCCGGCCTCCGTCACAAATCCGCATCGGCCTTGCCCCCTGGGCCCGAAGACGCTAGGTTGCCTTCAATCTTGACGGCGGGGCGACATGGATCAATACCGGGCCGACCTCCACATACACTCGAAGTATTCCAGGGCCACCAGCAAGGGCCTGACCCCGAGGCATCTGGCCGCCTGGGCCAGGGCCAAGGGCCTGGACGTGGTGGCCACCGGCGACTTCACCCACCCCCAGTGGCTTCAGGACCTGAAGGAGCAACTCGTCCCGGACGGCCAGGGGCTTATGCGCCTGAAGGACGCCCGCGGCCTGGAACCCGAAATCCCCTGGCTCGCGGGATACCCTCTGCCCGGCCACGCCAAGTTCCTGCTCTCGGCCGAGATAAGCTCCATCTACAAACGCGGGGGCAAGGTCCGCAAAGTCCACAACCTGGTCTACGTTCCCGGTTTCGAAGCGGCGGAGAAGCTCAACGCCAGGCTCGCCCGCGTGGGCAACCTCGCCTCGGACGGCCGCCCCATCCTGGGCCTGGACAGCCGCCACCTGCTGGAGATGGTGCTGGAGACGGACCCGCTGGCCTTCCTGGTTCCCGCCCACATCTGGACGCCCTGGTTCTCGCTCTTCGGGTCAAAGTCCGGGTTCGATTCCGTCGAGGAATGCTTCGGCAGCCTCAGCGAACACATCTTCGCCCTGGAGACAGGCCTGTCGTCGGACCCGGAGATGAACCGCCTGCTCTCGAGCCTGGACAACTACCGTCTGATATCCAACTCCGACGCCCACTCCGGCGACAAGCTCGGGCGCGAGGCCAACCTCTTCTCCGGCCCGGTCTCCTACGAGGGCATCTACCATGCGCTTCGCGGCGAGGGCGTGGGGCACGAATTCCTCGGGACGGTGGAGTTCTTCCCCGAGGAAGGCAAGTACCACCTGGACGGCCACTCGGCCTGCGGCGTCGTCATGGACCCCCACGAGACCAGGGCCAAGGGCGGCGTCTGCCCCGTCTGCGGCAAGCCGCTCACGGTAGGCGTGCTGCACCGGGTGATGGAGCTGGCCGACCGCGAACAGCCCGTCACGCCGCAAGGCCAGCCCGGCTTCGTCTCGCTCATCCCCTTGAGCGAGGTCCTGGGCGAAATCCACGGCGTCGGGCCCTCGTCCAAGAGAGTGAAGGAGCACATGGCCCGTCTCCTCTCGCGCCTTGGCCCGGAACTCTCCATCCTCTCGGACGTGCCGCTGGAGGACCTCTCCAAGGATTCGCCCGTGCTGGCCGAGGCCGTGGGCCGGATGCGCCAGGGCAAGGTGTTCCGTCAGCCCGGTTTCGACGGCCAGTACGGCCGCATCAGGGTTTTCAGCCCGGACGAACTGGCCCGCATCGTGCGCGGCGCCTCCCTGGTGAGCGTGCCTGACCCGGCTCCCGCGGAGGGCAAGCCCCGCGCCAGGCGCAAGCCGGACGCGGCGGACGCGACCGCTCCGGCGCTGGCCGCCGCGCTGGCCCAGGCCGCCCCTCCCGCCACCGGCGTGGACTCCCTCAACGAACGCCAGCGCCATGCGGCCACGTCCAGGGACCCGCGCCTTCTCGTGTTGGCCGGGCCGGGCACGGGCAAGACCCACACCCTCATGGCCCGCATCCGCCATCTCATCGGCTCCGGGGCGGACCCGGCCTCGCTCCTGGTGGTCACGTTCACACGCCGGGCCGCCCAGGAGCTCAAGGAGCGCCTGGGAGACACCCCCGTTCAGGCCGGGACCCTGCACGCCATGGCCCACGACTACTGGACCGAGGCCTACGGCGAGAAGCCGGTGCTGCTCTCGGAGGAGGCCGCCCGCAGGCTCTTCGCCGAGGTCAACCCGGACCTGACCGGGCCGAAACTCAAGCAGGAGTGGCAGCAGCTGACCATCGACCGCGAAAGGATGCTGCGCCGCCCGCTGCCCGTATGGCCCAAGGCCCCGGGCCAGCCCGCCAGCGCCCCCGAGGCCCCGTCCCCGGAGGATCACGCCGCCGTCTACGCCCGGCAGAAGGCCTCCTGGAACTTGGCCGACTACACGGACCTGCTTGAATTCTGGCTGGAGAAGATGGAATCGGGCATATACGAGTCCGGGTTCAAGCACGTCCTGGTGGACGAGGTGCAGGATCTCTCGCCCCTGCAGCTGGCCATCATCCGGGCCCTGGCGCATGGCCCCACCCGCACCCTCTTCGCCATCGGCGACCCCAACCAGTCCATCTACGGCTTCCGGGGCGCGGTCAGGGACGTGGCCCGCGAACTCAGCGGCTTCTGGCCCGAGCTTTCCGTCGTGAGCCTTGAGGAGAACTACCGCTCCAGCCAGGCCATCCTGGATCTGGCCCACGGCGTGTTCCCCCAGTCCCTGAAGCTCACGGCCAGGAGAGCCGGCATCCAGACCGAGATCATGGAGTTCACCGCGCCCCAGGCCCTGCGCGAGGTGTCCTGGATGGCCGAGAAGATCAGGCAGCTTCTGGGCCCCACGTCGCTCACCCTCACCAAGGGCCAGGGGCACTCCCTCTCGCCCGGCGACATCGCCATCCTCACCCGCTTCAAGGGGCTCATGGAGCCCATCCAGAAGGTGCTGACCCGCTTCGGCGTGCCCTGCTCCGTGCCCGAGGCCGAGGCTTTCTGGGCCGACTCGCGCGTGAAGGCCATCCTCAACGCCGCCGGACGCTTCCTGGGCATGGCCGCCATGGACGGCGCGCTCACCCTGGCCTGCCCCGACCGCGTGCTGGCCAAGGGCCCCAAGGAGATCGCATTCTACCTGCGCGACGTGCCGCCCTTCGACCACCTGTTCTGGCAGAGCCCCGAGTTCGGCCAACTGGTGGACGCCTACTCGAAGCACGGCGGCTGGGCAGGGCTGCTCACCCACGTCAACGCCCAGAGCGAACTCGAGCTGGTGGGACGCCGCTCGGAGAAAGTGCGGATAATGACCCTGCACGCCGCCAAGGGCCTGGAGTTCGAGGTGGTGTTCATGCCCGCCCTGGAGGACGGCATCCTGCCCTTCGCGGGCATGGGGCGGCTCACGGGGAAGCTCTCGCCGGCGGAAGTCCCGCCCGACGAGGCCGAGGAGGAGCGCCTGTTCTACGTGGGGCTCACCCGGGCCAAGTCGCGACTGTACCTGAGCCACGCGGAGAAGCGCGAGCTGTACGGCAGGCTCCTCATGCTCAAACCCTCGCGGTTCCTCAAGAAGCTCGACCTGGACGCAGCACGGCGCTCGCGGCTGGTGGCCCGCACCGTGCGCAAGGAGAAGCAGCTGGACCTCATCTGAGCCCGCGCCCCCGCACTTGCCAGGCCGCCCCGCTGTGGCTATCTCCTTTCCACACCTCAAGAATATCCCCGGAGAGATCATGTCCCAGAACTACGTCATCCACCCCATCGTGGTGGGTTCCAAGCGCTTCGACAAAGGCTTCATGACCTACCAGCAGGACATGGGCACCCCCTACGTCATCCCCCT
This sequence comes from Thermodesulfobacteriota bacterium, assembly GCA_049322415.1. Classification (GTDB taxonomy): domain Bacteria; phylum Desulfobacterota; class Desulfovibrionia; order Desulfovibrionales; family Desulfovibrionaceae; genus Fundidesulfovibrio. The sequence goes on from JBMORI010000030.1 coordinate 19,150, forward strand.
CTACGCCTGGCTGGTGCTTGGCGGCGACAAGAAGATCCTGGTGGACACCGGGGAGCTCAGGCCCATCGTCACCCAGGACCGCGAGGAGTTCATCGGCGGCAAGATCGAGACCATCGAGGAGGGCCTCGGACGCTTCGGCCTCACCCCGGCGGACATCGACATCGTCATCCACACCCACCTGCACCGCGACCACTGCGAGAACGACTACAAGTTCGAGAACGCCAGGTTCTACGTGCACGAGAAGGAGCTGGAGGTCTGCCACGATCCGCACCCGCTGGACTACCGCTACCAGGAGGACTTCATCCTGGACGTGGAGGAGAACGGACAGATCGTGGCCGTGAACGGGGACACCGAGGTGGTTCCGGGCGTCAGGATGATACACACACCGGCCCACACCGAGGGCACCATGAGCGTCATGATCGACACCGCCAAGGGCAAGGCGCTCATCACGGGGTTCTGCTGCATCATGGACAACTTCTACCCGCCCAAGGAAGTGAAGGGGCTGGGCATGGAGGTCATCCCGCCCTCCACCTGCCTGGACCTCAAGGAGGCCTACGACATCGTGCTCAAATGCCGGGACATGGCCGACATCATCATCCCCGTGCACGAGCCCCGCTTCGCCAAGGGCGATCCCATCGGGTAAATAATCGCAAGCAAAGCGGCCGGCCAACCGGCCGCTTTTCGTTTCTCGGCCAGGAGACCGGCGCATGGATATTTCCGAGGCAACCCACCAGGACGCAGGGGAAATTCTTACCTTGCAAAAGATCGCCTTCCTCCCGGAGGCCAGGTTTTACGGCAACCACGACATCGCGCCCCTCGCCCAGACCATCAAGGAAATGCAGGCCGACATCGCCCGCATGACCGTTCTCAAGGCTGTCAGCGCCGGGGAGATCGTCGGCTCCGTCAGAGGCGAGACGGACGGCGGCATCTGCCGGGTGGGAAGGCTCGTGGTGCATCCCGGCCATCAGCGACGGGGAATCGGCCTGAGGCTCATGCATCACCTGGAGGAACGCTTCAGCGCATCCTGCGAGTGGTTCGAGATCTTCACCGGCCACAGAAGCGCCGGCCCGCTTTCCCTGTATGCGAAATTGGGCTATCGCAAGTGCCGCGAAGAATTCGTGCGCGATGGCCTGACCTTGATCTTCCTGCGCAAACCCGCACGCGGGAGCAGCGAAGCCGGGCTCTGACCACACCCCCAAACAGCCTTGAATCCGGGAGGCTCCACGGCCATGGACCAAAACCTCAAGAGTGCGCTGGAGCTTCTTCTGCGCGGCGACCTGAACGTCTGGGAGAGCTGCTACCACGACCTTCTCTTCAAGAAGGTCATGGCCCCCAAGCTCGAAGGGGTGGATCTTCTCACCTACGACTACGCGGACCGCGACGTTCTCTACCGCGCGGTGCACTCCAAGGCCGTGGGCAACAGGCCCATCGACTATCTGGAGTTCGGCGTGTTCCAGGGAGAGAGCATGCGCAAGTGGGCGGCCATCAACACCAATCCCAAATCCCGCTTCTACGGCTTCGACAGCTTCGAGGGCCTGCCCGAGGACTGGGCCGCCGGACAGAAAAAGAAGGGCGACTTCACCACCCAGGGCCGGATGCCCGAGACCGGCGACCCTCGCGTCAGCTTCGTCAAGGGCTGGTTCAACAAGACCCTCGTGCCCTTCCTCAAGACCTTCACGCCGCAAAACACGCTGGTGCTGCACATGGACGCGGACCTCTTCTCGTCCACGCTCTACGTGCTCATGACCCTGGACCCCATCATCAAACGCGGCACCGTCGCGGTGTTCGACGACTTCAACGCCGTGGACGACTTCGCCGCCCTGCACCACTACTCGCGCGCCTGCGGCAGGGAGTGGTCCGTGGTCGCTGCGCGCGACAACCTGGGGAAAATCGGGATCGTCATCCACTAGCGGCCATCCGGTTATTGAGCCGCGCGGATATCGGGACGCCTCCCGGTCGAGTCCGCCAATCCGTATACAGGGAGACATCGCATGTTCCGCTTCGCCATCCGTCTCATTTTCACCGCGCTGCTCCTGACCTTCCTGGCCGCCTGCGCCAAACCGCAAGGCGTCTACCAGTACGCCGTGTTCGACGAGTTCGCTGCCGGGCAGTACGAGGGGCGCATCCCCATTTCGGAGCTGAAAAAGCACGGCGATTTCGGTATCGGGACCTTTCACGGCCTGGACGGCGAGATGATCGTGCTTAACGGCGTGATCAACCGCGCCGACGGCAAGTGCGCGGTCTCCCGGCCGCCCCTCTCCACCCTTTCGCCCTTCGCGCACTTGGTGTTCTTCAAGCCGGACGGCTCCGCGCCCCTCGCCCTTCCCGGCGACGCCAAGGAGCTGGGCAAGTGGCTGGACTCGAAGCTCCCGCCCGGGATGTTCGCGGCGGCCCGCGTGACGGGCACGTTCAGGCATCTCAGAATCCGCAGCGTGTCCGGCTTCGCGCCGCCCTACCCGCCGCTTGGCGAGGCTTTGAAATCCATGCACGTGGAAGACCTCGAGAACGCCTCCGGAACCATCGTGTGCATGCGCGGTCCGGACCAGCCCACGGGCGTGTGGGTGCCCGGGTGGCATTTCCACTTCCTCTCCGCCGACGGCAGAAAGGGCGGCCACGTGCTGGGCGTGGAAGGGCTGGACGGCGAGGCGGCCTGGATGTCCACCCCGAAGTATTCGCTGGAGTTGCCGGAGAAGAAGTAGTTTTTTCGGCCGTGGCGTGTCCCCGTGGCGGAGTGGCCGCTGCCGGGGCTCATGGGCTTCCCCGGTCCGCCATCGGACTGCGAAAAACGAAGAGCCCCATTGTGTCCATCAAAAAATCGGGCTGGAAGCGCGGCTTTGCGCGCTTCCAGC
>JBMORI010000031.1:0-21659 GCA_049322415.1 Thermodesulfobacteriota bacterium
GCGCGGGAGCGGGCGGGCATGAGCGCCGCCGCCCCGCCCAGGCCCAGGGCCTTGAACAGGGTTCTGCGGGAGAACCGTGCATTCTTGTCGATTGAGGACAGCATGCCGCCGCATAAGCACGGACCGTGCCTGGGTTCAAAATGTTAAAATAATTCTAAATTTTTTTCAGCTTCCATGATTTGCGGAGTGGGTGCATAGTCACTTGATTATGCATGTGGATATGCATATGCGGTGGGAAAAGGACGGGGGGCGATACGGTCCCATATGCGCCGGGCGGGCCGGCCTGGCGGCGCGGCGTCACTGGCTGGGCTGGCACGGTTCGTGGAATCACCCGGTCATGAACCAGCCGGACTTCCTCTTTCATCGCAAGCCCCTCGGCCGCCGCGCCCGGCGGCCCGGCGGCAGTCTCTCCATGGGAGCATGCGGCATGGACATCAGCAGGCATTGGCAGGACATCTGCCACGCGATACAGGAGGGTGTGTTCCTGGTGGACCCCTCCGGGCGCATCGTCATGGTCAACGAGGCCATGGCCAGGCTCACCGGTTTCACCAGGGAGGAGCTGACCGGGAAAAGCTGCCGCATCTTCGAGTGCGACGCGTGCGAGGCCAGCCGCAGGCAGGGCAAGGGCAGCTGGTGCGGCCTTTTCGCGGGCGGCGAACCCAGGCCAAAGCGCTGCATGATCGTGCGCAAGGACGGCCTGCGGGTCCCCGTCTACAAGAACCAGTCCCTGATAAGGGATTCGGAGGGCAAGGTGCTCGGCGCGGTGGAGAGCGTGATGGACCTGACAGAGCTGGACCGGCTGGACCGGCGGGTCGAGACCCTCTCGCGCATACTGGACGAACCGGCGGTGTTCCACGGCATGGTGGGGCGCTCGCCCGCCATGCGGCGGCTTTACGAGATAATCGAAAAGGCCGCAGGGACCGGTGCGCCGATGCTTCTGCTCGGCGAGTCCGGCACGGGCAAGGAGCTGGCCGCGCGGGCCGTGCACGAACTCGGCCCCCGCAGGGACGGCCCCTTCGTGGAGCTCAACTGCGCGGCGCTCAACGAGTCGCTCCTGGAGAGCGAGCTCTTCGGACACGCCAAAGGGGCCTTCACAGGCGCGCACAGGACTAGGCGCGGCCGTTTCGAGGAGGCCCACGGCGGAGACATCTTCCTCGACGAGATAGGCGACGCGCCGCTCTCCATCCAGACCAAGCTCCTGCGCGTGCTGGAGACCAGGACGGTGGAGCGCGTGGGCGAGAACCGGCCCGTACCGGCCGACGCCAGGATCATCGCGGCCACACGGCAGGATCTGAGGGCGCTCATCGCCCAGGGGCGCTTCCGGGAGGACTTCTATTTCCGGGTGAGCGTCATCCCCATCGTGCTGCCCCCTCTGCGCGAGCGCATGGAGGATCTTCCGCTGTTGGCGGAGCATTTCCTGCATTTGGCCGCGTCGCGAGCCGGAAAGGACGTCCCGCACCTGACGCCGGAAGCCATGCGGGCGCTCATGGGGCATCCGTGGCCGGGCAACGTGCGCGAACTCAGGAGCGCCATGGAGTACGCCATGATGCTGGCGGAGGAGGGGCGCATCGGGCCTGAGCACCTGCCCGCCGGGCTGGGGCTCGCGTCGCCCGGCGCGGGATTGCCCCTCGCGCGGCTTGACGCGGCGCGCGTTCCCGGCGCGTCACCGGGCATGGATCGCGGCGCGGCGGAGCGGCAGGCGCTGGTGGACGCCCTTCGCCGGACCGGCGGCAACAAGACCCAGGCGGCCAGGATACTCGGCGTGACGCGCCTCACCGTGCAGAACAGGATGCGCAAATACGGGGTGTCGTGCGAGCGTAGCGTTGCGGGATGATCGGGGGCCCATGATGTGCTCGCGCCCTGGTCCAAGGATGCGCGGAAACGCAACATGGCCGCATGATGTCTGGAGAAAAGGACCTGGGCCGCCCGCCAACGAAAAAAGGGTCCCGGACGTTTCGTCCGGAACCCTTGTCCTTGCTGGCTCCCCGGGGGTGACTCGAACACCCAACCTAGTGATTAACAGTCCTTTAAATTGATATTCATCATATTTCACTTGATTTCATTAAGTCGTTGACTGGTCTTTGTTCGCTACGTATTCTGCCTTCACTCGACTTCACCCGAAAACACCCAGTTTCAGCAATAAAGTGGGGAGAGAGTGGGGAGAGGGTCGACCTGGTGACCACGCCAATTCTCTGGTCAACAGGTTGCAGGAGGCAAGGACATGGCCGTCAAATGGATTTCTTCCAATCATCCTGGCGTCCGGTATTACGAGCACGCCAGCCGCAAACACGGCGTGAAGTTCGACCGCTATTTCGCCATCCGCGCCCAGGTGGATGGCAAACGCAGGGAGGAGGGGCTTGGCTGGGCCTCCGAGGGCTGGACGGAACTGAAAGCCGCCACGATCCTTGCGGAACTCAAAAAGGCCCATGCTACAGGTGAAGGCGCTCAAACCTTGGCGGAAAAGCGCGAACAGACCCGGGCCGAACGGCAGGCCCAGGATGAAGAGAAGGCCCGGCAGGCTCAGGCCAACGTCACATTTTCCGATGTATTCACTGGGTCCTACTTGCCTGCCGAGCGCCTGAACAAGTCCAAGGCCTCCTGTGACAAAGAGGAGAGTTTCCTCCGTAACTGGATCGCGCCAGTTTTTGGCGACAAACCCATGAGGGATATCGTCCCATTCGACCTCGAGCGCCTGAAGAAAAAGGTCCTGGATGCCGGGAAGTCTCCCAGGACGGCTCATTACATCCTGGGCGTGGTTCGGCAGGTCTTCAACTTCGCCAAGCGGCATAGTCTGTTCGAGGGCGAGAACCCCGTCCGGCTGGTAAAGAAGCCTACTTCCGACAACCGTCGACTGCGTTTCCTCGCCAAGGAAGAAACGGACCGGCTGCTGGACGCCCTGCGAGAGCGGAGCCAGGACCTGTACGACATGGCTCTGCTGTCCCTGCATACGGGCATGAGGGCCGGGGAGATCTTCTCGCTGACCTGGACCGATGTTGATCTGGGCCGTCGCTTGCTGACCCTGCGCGACACCAAGAGCGGGAAAAATCGCCCCGCCTTCATGACCGAGGACGTAGTGGCCATGATCCAAGCCCGGGTCGCTGAGCGCCAACACGCCCATGGGCTGGTGTTCCCCGACCGCAACGGCAAGAAGCGGGTGGAAGTGTCCAATGTGTTCCAGATAGTGGCGGACTCCATCGGCATCAACAACGGCGTGACCGACCGCCGCCAAAAGGTCGTCTTCCACACCCTGCGGCACACGTATGCCTCCTGGTTGGTGGAGCAGGGTGTTGATCTCTACACGGTCAAGGAACTCATGGGGCACGGCACCCTGGCCATGACCGAACGCTATTCCCACCTAGCTCCGGACACCCTTCGCCGGGCGGTCAGGACATTGGAGGCCGGGATGAAAAAGAACACAGGCAAGGTCACGAACCTCTCGAAGGGGGCCGAATGAAATCCTTCCAGCCGGGCTTCCTGGAGTCCGTTCACGTCTCGCCGAGGCTGGTGCAGACCATTCGCTTGTTGGGCGAGTTCAAGGGCAAGCAGGACCTCTACAAGCGCCAGCATCCCCAGGTGCTCGAACAACTGCGCGAGACCGCCGTGATTCAAAGCACGGAGTCCTCCAACCGCCTGGAGGGGGTCCTCGCCCCTTACGCCAGGATCAGGGACCTAGTCCGGGGCAGGACCTCGCCTCGCAACCGTTCCGAGCAGGAAATTGCCGGGTATCGGGATGTGCTGAACACTATCCACGTTCATCACGAGGGGATGATCCTCAATCCCGGCTTGGTGCTCCAGTTCCACCGGGACCTCTACCAGTTCCTGCCTGGGCAGGGCGGGCGCTGGAAGGCTACGGACAACGACATCACCGAGAGACGGCCTGACGGTTCAAATTTCGTTCGGTTCAAGCCGGTCCCGGCCTACCTGACGGCCAAGTCCATGGAGGAATTGCACGTGTCCTTCACCCGGGCCAGGGGAGCCCAGGAGGTGGACCCCCTGGTTCTCATTCCCGCCTACGTGATGGACTTCCTGTGCATCCACCCTTTCCTCGACGGCAACGGGCGCATGGGGCGGCTCTTGACGCTCCTGCTGCTCTACCAGGAGGGGTACGAGGTGGGGCGGTTTATCAGCCTGGAGCAGGTCGTGGAGGCCAACCGTGAAGGGTACTACGACGCCCTGCTCGAATCCTCCCGGGACTGGCACGAGGGGCGACACTCCCTGGTCCCCTGGCTGGAATTCCTCCTTGGTGTGGTCCTGTTGGGGGCCTACCGACAACTTGAGGCCCGCACGGGGGAGTTGACCGCCAGCAAGGGCGCGAAGCGGGAAATGGTCCTGGCCGCAATCGACCGCCTACCCGAGGAGTTCCGGTGGGCCGACCTGGAGCAGATATGCGCCGGGATCAGCCATTCGACCATCAGGCGCGTCCTGGAAGAGCTCAAGGCGCAAGGGCGGATCAGGTGCGCCAGCCAGGGCAGGGACGCCGTGTGGACGAAATCCTGATGAACATGCTCATGAGTATATGAATATGCTCATTTGGCGGGAAATGAGTAAGTTGTGCCGGTCGCTTCGTACTTGACCGCTCAGGCCGCCCACCTTGAACAACCCGGCCTCGAACGCGAGGACGGCCGCGTCTCATGAACGGCCCCCAGTGGAAAGGCCCGGCCGTTTAGTCTGGCCCTTTGTCGTTTCGGTGGTCCGAGGCAAGGCATTGTAATCGCTCGCCAAGCGATATATGAAGCATGCCATGGAGAAAGACGGCAGGCTGCTCAAAAACGAAATGATCCGCCAGGCCACGTGGCGGCAGTTGACGGTCTTCGAGGCCGTGGCCCGGCTGGGCAGCTTCAGCAGGGCGGCCGAAGAACTGTTCATGACCCAGCCCGGGGTCTCCATCCAGGTGCGCAAGCTCTCGGAGACCGTGGGTCTGCCCCTGTTTGAATCCACGGGCAAGCAGACCCGGCTCACCGAGGCGGGCGAGAAGACCCTGGAATTCGCCCGGATCGTCCTTCGCGACGCGGACAATTTCGAGGCCGAGATCGCCGGACTCAAGGGGCTATCCAGCGGGAGCCTGCGCATCAGCGCCGTGACCACGGCGGAGTGCTTCCTCCCTCGCCTTCTTGGGCCGTTCCACGAGGCTTTTCCGGGCATCCGGCTCTCCCTGGAGTTCTTCAACCGCGAAAAGGTGCTTGAGCGCCTGACGGACAACCTGGACGACTTGGTGGTCATGGGCCGCCCGCCCGCGGGCGTCGAGGTGGCGACGTTCGCCTCCATCGAGAATCCAATCGTGCCCGTGGCCCGCCGTGGGCACCCTCTGGCCAAAGGCGGGGAGGCCCCCCTGGGCGTTCTGGCCCGGGAGCCCTTCCTCGCGCGGGAGGCCGGCTCCGGCACGCGCGCCGCCGTGGAGGATTTGTTCTCCAGCCGCGGCCTGTCCGTAACGCCCAGGCTGGTTCTCGGCAGCAACGAGGCGCTCAAGCAGGCGGCCCTGGGCGGCCTGGGGATATGCGCCCTGCCCAGGCTGGCCATCGCGGATTCATCCGGCCTCGTCGAGCTTCCGGCCGAGGGCTTCCCGATCTTGCGGCACTGGCTCTTTCTCCATCTGGCGCGCAAGGCCCTGACCGCGGCGGCCAGGGCCTTCGTCGATTCCCTCCCTGCCTCGATGTCGGCGTGAACAGACTCTTCGAGTCCATGCCGCCTTGTGCGGTGCATAACTAAAAGACAATGATTAATCTAAAATATATTTATTTGTAGTTATGGCTTGGCGGCCTTATCTCTTGGGCGCGGGCAAAGAGCAACGCGAACAGCGAACCCGCCAAGGAGGCCACCATGTCCTACGATCAGACCAGCCGTTACGTGGATCTTTCCCTGGATGAAAAGACGCTCATCGAGGGCGGCAGGCACGTCCTGTGCGCCTACGTGATGAAGCCCAAGGCCGGATACGGAACCGGCGAGATAGCCGCCCACTTCGCGGCCGAGTCCTCCACCGGCACCAACGTGGAGGTCTCCACCACCGACGACTTCACCAAAGGCGTGGACGCGCTGGTGTACGAGATCACCCCGCTGCCCGGCGGCGACCACCTGGTGAAGATCGCCTATCCGGTGGATCTCTTCGATCGAAACATCATCGACGGCCGGGCCATGATCGTCTCCTTCCTGACCCTGACCATCGGCAACAACCAGGGCATGGGCGACGTGGAATACGCCAAGCTGCACGATTTTTACGTGCCGCCCTGCTACCTGCGCCAGTTCGACGGCCCGGCTCGCAACATCGTGGACTTCTGGCGGGTGCTTGGCCGTCCGGTGGAAAACGGCGGCATGATCGTGGGCACCATCATCAAGCCCAAGCTGGGCCTCAGGCCCGAGCCCTTCGCCAAGGCCTGCCGCGAGTTCTGGCTCGGCGGGGACTTCATCAAGAACGACGAGCCCCAGGGCAACCAGGTGTTCGCCCCCATGCGCCAGACCATCCCCGCCGTGGCCGACGCCATGCGCCGCGCCCAGGACGAGACGGGCCAGGCCAAGCTCTTCTCGGCCAACATCACCGCGGACGACCCCTTCGAGATGATCGCCCGAGGCGAGTTCATCCTGGAGGCGTTCGGCGAGTTCGCCAGCCACGTGGCCTTCCTGGTGGACGGCTACGTGGGCGGACCAGCCGCCGTCACGCTGGCCCGGCGGCGTTTCCCGGACCAGTTCCTCCACTACCACCGGGCCGGGCATGGGGCCGTGACCTCCCCGCAGTCCAAGCGCGGCTACACGGCCTTCGTGCTGGCCAAGATGTCCCGGCTGCAGGGCGCGTCCGGCATCCACACCGGCACCATGGGCTACGGCAAGATGGAGGGCGACCCGGCTGACAAGATCATGGCCTACATGCTGGAGCGCGACGCGGCCAAGGGACCCTACTACGAGCAGCAATGGCTCGGCTTCAAGGCCACCACGCCCATGATCTCCGGCGGCATGAACGCCCTCAGGCTGCCCGGCTTCTTCGACAACCTGGGCCACTCCAACTTCTGCCAGACCTCGGGCGGCGGTGCCTTCGGCCACCTGGACGGGGCCAAGGCCGGGGCGCTCTCCCTGCGCCAGGCACACGAGGCCTGGACCGGAGGGCACGGCCTGGTGGAATACGCCAGGGAGCACCGCGAACTGGCCCGGGCCTTCGAGTCATTCCCCGGCGACGCGGACAAGCTGTATCCCGGCTGGCGCGTGCAGCTCGGCATTTGAGACGCGGCGAGCCATGTCCATGAAAGCCCTGATATGGGATGTGGACGGCACCATGGCCGAGACCGAAGAGGTTCACCGGGAGGCGTACAACCACGCCTTCCGGGCCTTCGGGCTTGGCTGGCGCTGGAGTCTGGCGGAATACATGGGTCTCCTGCGGGTCGCGGGGGGCAGGGAGCGCATCCTGTCCTACATCGAAGCCCGCCGCCCAGCCCTACCCGGAGGCGCGCCCCATGACGTCCTGGCCGCGCGGCTCCATGAGGCGAAGAACGAGCGCTACACGGCCATGCTGCGCGATAACCGGCTGTCCGCCCGGCCGGGCGTGATCCGGCTCATGCGCCAGGCCCGGGCCGAGGGCGTCAGGCAGGCGGTGTGCACCTCCTCCAGCAGGGGAAACGTGCTGCCCCTTCTGGACGCGATAGCCCCCGGCGGAAGCGGCCTGTTCGACTGCCTGATCTGCGGGGAGGACGCCGCGGCCAAGAAGCCCGATCCCCACGCCTACCGTCTCGCCCTGGATTGCCTGGGCCTCGCCCCGGGCGAGTGCCTGGCCCTGGAGGACTCGGACAGCGGAGTGCGGGCCGCCGTCGCCGCCGGGATACCCGTCGTGGCCGTTCCGGGCCTGTATTCCCCCCGGGACGGTTTCGATGGGGCGCTGGCGGTGCTGAACTCGCTGGGCGATCCGGATGCGCCCGCATCCGCAGTGCGCTCTCCGGAGCCGCTCGGGCCGGGGGTGGTGGATGTGCCGGCGCTGCGCCGGTGGCTGAAGGCTGAAGGCTAGAAAGCGCGGGGCGCGGTTCGGACCGTGGCGGAAGGGGCGATCCCCTTCCGCTTTTTTTCGCCCGATGGGGACGAAAGAACGGCGGGACGGCCATGGCCGTCCCGCCGTCGGGGATGCCCGGGCGGATTCGCCAGGGGCTAGGCGGGACAGGCGTTCACCAGGCAGGCGTTCATGAGGTGGTAGCTGGTGAGGAGCTGGGTGATGGCCAGGGGATAGCTGATCTTTTGTTCGTTTCCTTCCGTGTACCGGCCCACGCCCTCGGTGGCCAGGGGCTCGGCCCCCTCCAGGTGGTCCAGGATGATGTCCATGAGGGTCTCGGCCGTGATCGGCTTGATGTTGCCGGTGATGTGCAGGATGTCCACGGGCAGGCCCTCGTCGCGGCCGAGCGAGATGGTCAGGCACTGGCGCTTGCGGTCCGGGCGCTGGTCGATGAACTCGCTGAAGTCCGGATGGCGGATGGTGGGCCTCAGGATCAATTTGGCGTTGAGGCCGGTCCCGGTTTCGTGCTGGGCGGATTCCTCGGGGCGGTAGAAGTTCACCACGATGTCCGCGAAGCGCCGCTGCGGGCGGATGAACTTCTGGGACACCTCCACGCGCTTGTCCAGGGACGCCCTCACCTCTTCCATGGTGTAGCCCCGCTTGGTGGTGTCGCGCTTGAATTTCCAGTCCACGCGCAACTCCTCCTGGGGGTCCAGGTAGATCTTCACGTCGAAGGCGTCGCGCATGCGTTTGGTGGTGAAGCCAAGCAGGCCCTCGATCACGACGAAGTCCGCGGGCTTGACGTGCACGGGCGGATCGAAGTCGCCGGTCGAATGGTTGTAGACGGGCTTGAGGATGGGTTCTCCCCTGCGCAGAGCCTCGAAGTGGCTCTCCATGATGTCCACATGGTTGCAGTCGGGATGGAGAGCGCTGATGTTCAGTTCCTTGCGCTGCACCCGGTTGTATTTGTGGTAGTCGTCCGAGCAGATGCAGGTCACCCGTTCCGGGCCGAACACGCGCTCAAGCCCGGCGGTGAGGGTGGTCTTGCCCGTGGCGCTGTCTCCGACGATGCCGAGCAGGATGGGCCGTGTCGTCATGATTCGTCCTCCGCGTCGTTGCTGTATGGCGGCGCCGGCCTAGGCGGCGCTGTCGTAGTCGATGATGCTGAACTTGCGCAGCTTGTCCAGGCGGTGGTGCGACCGGATATGGCGCACCGTGCCGGTCTTGCCGCGCAGGACCATGGACGTGGTCCAGGCCCCGCCGCCGCCAATGAATTCAACGCCTGGCAGGAACGTTCCTCCCGAGACGCCCGTGGCCGCGAAGAACACGTCATCCGTGCGGCACAGGTCGGAGGTGTGGAGCACCCGGTCCATCTCGACTCCGGCCTGTTCCAGGGCCAAGCGCTCGGCTTCGGACTGCGGATCGAACATGGCCTGCATTTCGGCCCCCATCACCCGCACCGCGGCCGAGGCCAGCACGCCCTCGGGAGTGCCGCCGGTGCCCATGAGGGCGTCCACCTCGCTGTCGGGAGAGGCGGCCATGATGGCTCCGGCCACGTCGCCGTCGGTGTGGAGCTGGATGCGCGCGCCTGTCTCGCGGATCGCGCGGATGAGGTCCGCGTGCCTGGGCTTGTCCAGGACGAAGATGGTCACGTCGCAGATCTTCTTGCCGAGGGAACGGGCGATCATGGACACGTTGTGGTGCACGGGAGCCTGGATGTCGATGAGCCCCTTGGCCTCCGGCCTGGCAACCAGCTTTCTCATGTAGAAGCCCGGCTTGGGGTCGAAGAAGGCCCCGCTTGGCGCGGCGGCCACCACGGAGATGGCGTTCGGCCGGCCAAGGGCCAGCAGGTTGGTGCCCTCCAGCGGGTCCACGGCCACGTCCATGGCCGGCCCCGCGCCCGTGCCCACGCATTCGCCGTTGAAGAGCATGGGGGCCTGGTCCTTCTCGCCCTCGCCGATGACGATCTTCCCCTTGATGTCGATGGAGGAGAAGGAAAGGCGCATGGCCTTCACGGCAGCCGCGTCGCCGCTGTCCTTCTGGCCCATGCCCAGCCAGCGGGCGCAGGACAGGGCGGCTGATTCGGTGACGCGCACGAGGTCCAGGGCCAGGTTGCGCTGGGGTTGTTCCTTCAGGTTATCGGCGCACATGGTTCTGTCTCCTTTGGATGGTTGCCGCCGGAACGTCCGCGGGCCGGCAATGGGGCATGTCCAGCCCGTCCATGATCGCGCTCAGGTCCTCGATCGCCTTGGCCACCTCCGCCCGGACGGCGGACCGGTGTTGGGCATGGACCACGCCGGGCTCTCCCCCGCGTGTGGCGGCTCCCCGCTGTCTCGATGGTCTGTTCGCGTTTCTCATGGCGGCCTCCTTGACTTGTCCCGGGCCGGATATCGGCGGCGGGTGTACTCCGCTTCTCCAAAAACCATTCCCGGCGCGTTCCGGGCGGACTCCCCGGGTTTATCCCGTCATTCCGGATTGTTGCCCCGGGTGGGCTGTCCGGCGCCTCCAGGGGGCCATGCCACCGGCGGCACACTTCCACCCCGGACGCCCGAACCGTGTGCTCCTTGTGGCACAGCGGCACGGCCTAGAGGCCGTACTTCTGCATCTTGCGGTAAAAGGTGCGCCTGGGGATGCCCGACAGGCGGCATGCCTCGCTCACGTTTCCGCCCGCCTTCTTCAGGTAGAGCTGGAGTTCGGTGCGCTCGAAGTTGGACATGATGCGCTCACGGGAACCCGCGAAGCCGTCCCGGGACTGGGCGGCCGGGTCCGGCTGGTCCGCTCGGGGCGATTCCGGGGCGGGAATCGTTCCCGGCTGGCGGATCCCCGCCTCGTAGATCTGCTGGGGCAGCTCCCTCAAGCCCAGCACGCCGTCGCGGCAGAGGATGACCCCCCGCTCGATCACGTTGGCCAGCTCGCGGATGTTGCCCGGCCATGAATAGGCCGACATGGCGGCCATTGCCTCGGAGCTGATCTCGTCGATCTTCTTGTTGAGCTTGGCCTCGGCCTTGGTGAGGAAGTGATAAGCCAGGAAGGCGATGTCCTCCGGCCTGTCGCGCAGGGGCCGAAGGGTGATGGTGAAGGTGTTGAACCTGTAGAAGAGGTCGCTGCGGAACTGTCCGCTCTCCACCCCGGCGGCCATGTCCCTGTTGGTGGCGGCCACCACGCGAACGTCCACGGTGCGGGTCTTGGTGGAGCCCACCCGTCTCACCTCGCCGGTCTGGAGGAAGCGCAGGAGCTTGGCCTGGAGGTCGAGAGGCATGTCGCCCACCTCGTCCAGGAAGAGCGTGCCTCCGTCGGCCTCCTCCATGAGGCCGGGCCTGTCCTCGTCCGCTCCGGTGAACGCCCCCTTCTTGTAGCCGAAGAGCTCGCTCTCCATGAGCGTGCCGGTGAGCGCCGTGCAGTTGACCGCCACGAATGGCTGGTCCTTGACCAAGCTCGCCCCGTGGATGGCCCGCGCCGCCATGTCCTTGCCGGTGCCGGTTTCGCCCAGGAGCAGCACGGGCGTGGGGGTGGGACCCACCATGCGGATGAGTTCCTTGACCTCCATGAGATGGGCGGATTTGCCGATCAGGTCGTCGATGCCCTTGGAGCGCTCGGAGCGCACGCGCTTCATGCCCTTGTACTTTCCGGTCTCCAGACGCTGGCGGGCGAAGGCTCCGGCCAGGCGGCGCATGAGCCGGGCGGGCATGCCCCTCACGACCTCAAGGCCGGATGGCAGCAGGGAGGGGTCGAACACGCCGGCGGCCGCGCGGTCGTCGGCCACCAGAACCGTGTCGAAGGCGTTCCAGTCGGCCACGTCGCGCTGGGCCAGATAGACCGGCACGCCGTGACGCTTGGCGTGTCCGAGCCCCTCGGGGCATGGAGAAGGGTCCAGTATTCCGGTCAGCCTCGTGGCCGGAATCTTGGAGACGGCCCCGAGGAACACACGCAACTTCTTGGCGTGCCCCACAACGAGGATTCGTATGGTTCCGTTCTTTCCCATGAAACAAATGTATTGACTTTTTCAGGCTTGAAAAGCGCGAATCCATGAGCGGTCGTGACGTGCTGGCGAGCGGAAACACAGGGCAGGATGTTATTGGTGAACGGTAGTTGCAATTCTTGCTTGTCACTCACTGCATTATTGCGTCCGCTCACCGTTCGCATGCCTTGCGGGACCGTTCGCCTGCTCCGCGACGCACGTTCAATGCCGCGCAAGTGCATTGTACCTATCAAGAACCACGCCGAAGGCTAGTGTCGCGATTTTGAAATACATGAATATGCTTTTCAAAATTTAAATCAATGGTTTCAGGTTGTTGTTAAACGTGTTCGTATGGACGGATTTCGCGGACGCGACACTAGAAGGGATTCCAATGGGTCGATTGACTCCATGGCGGGAGAGTGCGGAGAGGGCAGCGCCCTCTTTGCCCGCCGGAGGCATCTTATTCTCCTCTTCCTGCCTCCTCCTTCGCGGCCTCCAGGAACTTCCCATGCCTCTCCCCATAGGGCGGATACTTGAAGAAGGCCGATCCCGAGACCAGCACGTCCGCGCCGGCCCGGCGCAGTTCGCGGGCGTTGTCCAGGGTTACGCCGCCGTCCACCTGGATGAGCGTCCCCACTCCCTGCTCCCGGATCATTTCCCTCAGATCGCGTATCTTGCCCGTGCTCCCGGGAATGAAGGACTGGCCGCCGAAGCCGGGGTTCACGCTCATGACGAGAACCATGTCCAGGCGCGGCAGCACGTATCGGATCACGTCCAGGGGGGTGTGCGGGTTGAGGGCCACGGCGGCCTTCACCCCGAGGCGCCTGATCTCGGCCACGGTCCGGTCCAGGTGGCGGGTGCTTTCGGCGTGGACGCAGATCAGGTCCGCTCCGGCCTTGGCGAAGTCCTCCAGGTGGCGGCCCGGTTCCTCGATCATCAGGTGAACGTCGAAGAAGAGGCGGCAGCCCGGACGGCAGGCGGCTATTATGGGCGCGCCCAGGGTGATGTTGGGCACGAACGAGCCGTCCATCACGTCCCAGTGGACCCAGGAGAGCCAGGCCTGCTCCAAGGCCTCGAGCTCCTGTCCCAGGCGGCTGAAGTCGCAGGAGAGGAGCGACGGGGAGAGGATGATTTGGTCTTGGGCTTCCATGGGGAACTCCTTGGAGTGATCGGAGGTTCGGGTCAGACGGCGCCGTAGCGCCTGGCCATTTCGGAGAGCGGGACGGGCTTTATGGCGTCGGCCCAACCGGCGCTGCCGAAGGCCAGGAACCGGTCCCGGCAGAGCTCCTTCATGGCGGAGGTGGCGGCCTTCAGGAAGGCGCGCGGATCGAAGTTCCTGGGATTCTCGGCCAGATGCTTGCGCACCGCACCCGTGGAGGCCAGGCGCAGGTCCGTGTCGATGTTGACCTTGCGCACGCCGTTCTTGATGCCCTCCTGAATCTCGGTGACTGGCACGCCGTAGGTCTGGGGGATGTCCCCGCCGTGGGCGTTGATTATCTCAAGCCACTGCTGCGGAACGCTGGAGGAGCCGTGCATCACGAGATGGGTGTTGGGGAGCTTCGCGTGGATCTCACGCACGCGGTCCATGGCCAGGACCGAGTGGGAGGGCGGCTTGGAGAACTTGTAGGCCCCGTGGCTGGTGCCGATGGCGATGGCCAGGGCGTCCACCTTGGTGGCGGCCACGAAGTCGGCCGCCTGGCCTGGGTCGGTGAGCATCTGCTCGCGGGTGAGCGGCCCCTCCGCGCCCACGCCGTCCTCCTTGCCCGCTGAGGCGGTCTCCAGGGAGCCCAACACGCCGAGCTCCCCCTCCACGGAGACGCCGCAGGCGTGGGCCATGTCCGCCACCGAGCGGGTGACCACCACGTTGTACCCGTACTCGGCCGGGGTCTTGGCGTCCTCGCGCAGGGAACCGTCCATCATGACGGAGGTGAAGCCGTCCTGGATGGAGCGGGCGCACACCCCGGGGGAGGAGCCGTGGTCCTGGTGCAGGCAGATTGGGATGTGCGGCCATTCGTCCAAGGCCGAGCGGACGAGCCCCCGGATGAAAGCCGCTCCGGCGTATTTGCGGGCCCCGGCGGAACTCTGCACGATCACGGGGCTGTTGGTTTCGTGCGCGGCTTCCATGATGGCCCGCATCTGTTCCTGGTTGTTCACGTTGAAGGCCGGAACCGCGTAGCCGTTGACGGCCGCGTGGTCGAGAAGCTGCCTGAGGGAGATGAAGGCCATGGGATACCTCGTGTGATTCTATTGGGGCTACATGGTGCGGGAGACCATGCGCAGCAGGCGCAGGAGCTGGTTGGTGAACCCGGCCTCGTTGTCGTACCAGGCCACCACCTTGGCCATGCGGCTGCCCGTGACCTCGGTGAGCAGGCCGTCCACCACGCCGCCGTGGGTGTCGCCCAGGTAGTCGGCGGAGACCAGGGGCTCCTCGCTGTAGCCCATGCTCTCCCCTGCCTTCTCCTTGAGGACGGCGTTGACCTCGGCTTTGGTGACCGGCCGGGACAGCTCGCAGGTCAGGTCCACCAGGGACCCCACCGGCGTGGGCACGCGCACGGCGTACCCGTCCAGTTTTCCGGCCAGCTCCGGCACCACCAGCCCCACCGCCTTGGCCGCGCCGGTGGTTGTGGGGATGAGCGACATTGCGGCGGCCCGGGCGCGGCGGGGGTCCTTGTGGGAGCCGTCCAGGATGCGCTGGCTCATGGTGTAGGAGTGGATGGTGGTCATCTGGCCGCGCTCGATGCCGAAGGCGTCGTTCATGGCCTTGGCCACCGGGGCCAGGCAGTTGGTGGTGCAGGACGCCGCCGAGATGGTCCGGTGGCTGGCAGGATCGTAATCGTCCTCGTTGACCCCCATGACGATGGTGCAGTCCGCCCCCTTGGCCGGGGCCGAGACCACAACCTTTCGCGCCCCGCACTCCAGGTGGGCGCATGCCTTCTCGTGGGAGGTGAACTTGCCGGTGGTCTCCACCACCACGGACGCGCCCATTTCGCTCCAGGGCCACTGTTCGCCGGGGATGCGCGTCACCGGGATGGTCCTCCCGCACACCTTGATGCCGCCGGGAGTGGCTTCGACCTCGCCGGGGAAGGTGCCGTGCACCGAATCGTACTTGAGCAGCCGGGCCAGGTCCTCGTTGGAGCCCCTGGCGTTGATGGCCGCGACCTCGATCTCCCCGTCCCCCGCCAGCAGGCGTGTCAGGCAGCGCCCGATGCGGCCGAATCCGTTTATGCCGATGCGTGTGGTCATGAAAGCTCCTTGGGATGCCGTGATGGTATTCAATTGGCCGTGTTGGCGGATCGCGGCCGGCCGGACCCGGCGGCGACCGGTTTCGCCGTGGCGGCTTGCCCCCGGCGGGCGAGGGCGGCGCGGACCTTCTCGGCCACGGCCTGGGGGGTGATGCCGAAGTGCTTGAACAGGACGCCCGCCGGGGCAGACTCGCCGAAACGGTCCATGCCGACAGCCAGGCCGTCGCGCCCCACGTAGCGCCACCACCCGGCGGTGCATCCGGCCTCGATGGACACGGTGAGAACGCCGGGAGGCAGGACCTTGTCCCGGTAGGCCTCGGGTTGTTTGTCGAAGAGGTCCTGGCAGGGCATGGACACCACCCGGACCTTGGCGCCTTCCTCGGTCAGGATGGCCGCGGCCTCCATGGCCACGGCCACCTCCGAGCCGGTGGCCGCGAGCACGATGCCGGGATGCCCCTGCGCGTCTTTAAGGATGTAGCCGCCGCGCTCCACGTCTCGCAGCTGTTTCCCGGTCCGGCGCTGGGGGGGAAGGTTCTGCCGGGAAAGCACCAGGCAGGTGGGGCCGTCCGTCCCGGACAGGGCGACCTTCCATGCCGCGGCGGTCTCGGCCGCGTCGCAGGGCCTCCACAGGCTCATGCCGGGGATCAGGCGCAGGGAGGCGACGTGTTCCACGGGCTGGTGGGTGGGGCCGTCCTCGCCCACGCCGATGGAGTCGTGGGTGAAGACATGGATCACCTTGAGCCCCATCATGGCCGCCATGCGCAACGCGTTGCGGGCGTAGTCCGAGAAGACCAGGAACGTGCCGCCGAAGGGGATGAACCCGCCGTGCAGGGACATGCCGTTCATGATTGCGGCCATGCCGAACTCGCGCACGCCGTATGATATGTAGTTGCCCTCGAATCCGCCCGGGCTCACTGTGACGCAACTCTTCCAGTTGGTAAGGTTGGAGGGGGTCAGGTCGGCCGAGCCGCCGGCCATCTCCGGGAGAATGGGCGCGAAGGCGTTGATGGCGTTCTGGGACGCCTTGCGGGTGGCGATGTTCTGGTGCTCGTCCTGCATGGACTCCACGAAGCGCCAGGCGTCCTCCATGAAGGATTCCGGCATGCGCCCCTCCATGCGCCGGGTATATTCAGCCGCCAGCCCGGGGTGCGCCTTCGCGTAGTCCCGGAACATGGCGTCCCATTCGTCCTGGGCGCGCCTGCCTCTGGCCTTGGCGTCCCATTCCCGGCGGATGTCGCCGGGGATGTGGAACGGCTGGTGCTCCCATCCAAGCTCGGCCCGGGCGGCGGCTATCTCGCCCTCGCCCAGGGGGGCGCCGTGACAGTCGTGGCTGCCGCAGACGTTGGGCGCGCCGAAGCCGATGACAGTGCGGCAGCAGATCAGAGTCGGCTTGTCGGTGCGCTCCTTGGCCTGCCGGAAGGCGTCGTCGATGGCCTGGGCGTCGTGGCCGTCCACCCCGGCGATGACGTGCCAGCCGTATGCCTCGAAGCGGTCGGCCGTGTCCTCGCCGAACCAGTTGCGCACATGGCCGTCGATGGAGATGCCGTTGTCGTCCCAGACCACGATCAGCTTGCCAAGGCCCAGGGTCCCGGCCAGGGAGCAGGCCTCGTGGGAGATGCCCTCCATCAGGCAGCCGTCGCCCGCGAACACGTATGTGAAGTGGTCCACCACATGGTGGTCGGGCCGGTTGTAGGCGGCGGCCAGCATGCGCTCGGCCAGGGCCATGCCCACGGCGTTGGCCAGCCCCTGGCCCAAGGGGCCCGTGGTGGTCTCCACGCCGGGCGTGCGGCCGTATTCGGGGTGGCCCGGCGTGCGCGAGTCGAACTGCCTGAAGTTCATGATGTCCTCGACGGACAGGTCATAGCCCGAGAGATGCAGGCAGGCGTAGAGCAGCATCGAGGCGTGGCCGCCCGAGAGCACGAAACGGTCGCGGTCCCACCAGTTGGGGTCGGCCGGATTGTGTTTGAGGTGTCCGTTCCAGAGCACCTCGGCGATGTCGGCCATGCCCAGTGGCGCGCCCGGGTGTCCCGAATTGGCCTTCTGGACCGCGTCCATGGCCAGGGCGCGGATGGCGTTGGCGTTACGGCGTGACGTTTTCACGGGTGACCTCCTTGAGAGGGGAGCCGGAGTGGGGCGGGCGGACACTGGCGGCAAAGGAGACGGTCTCCCGGCGCGGCTGGGGGATCGTCTGTCCGGCCATGGCGATGTGGCCGATGAGGCCCTGGGACCACAACTGATGCTCGCGTTCCGTTCTGCTGACGTACATGGCTTGCCCTCCTTGTTTCTATAAAAAGAACGAGTAGATGCGTTCGTACAGCGTGCAGATGCGCCGGGCCTTGTAGCCGGCGACTCCCGCTTCGCGGAGGCGGCAGTACATGTGCAGCGGATTGAACCTGTGGCGGAGATAGTCTTTCATGGCGCGCCTCCTTTCCGGGGATTCGTCAAAGGGAGGGAACAAGAAGCGTACCAGAGCGATGCATGCGAAGCGCATGATAAAAAGACTAGTTTTTATGAGTTGTTGCCGTTGCGGGGAGCGTCCGCCGCGCCCGGAGTGTGCCAGGCGTGACCCAACGGCGCGTGCGGCGTGCGGCCCGATGGGCCGGGAATGGCACGGCGGGGTGAAAGGCGGGGCCGGCCAGCTCACCCTTGCTTGCGGCCGAAGAAGTCCAGATAGCCCAGCAGGGAGTCGAGCTCCTCGGAGGGCAACGCCGAACCGAGGAGAATGCCTGATATCCAGGCCGCGTTGTGCGGCCTGCGCCGTGCGCTGGCGATGAGGCTCTCGATGGCCTTGGCCGATCGCAGGGAGAGGAGCCTGTCCGCCATCCTGAGCGCCGGGCCGAGCTGACGCCAGAGCCGTTCCGGATAGGGCCGCAGCCAACGGTTGTCCCAGGGGGCGTTGTCTGCCAGGGCCTGGGCCAGGCTTTCGGCGGCCAGCCTGCCGGAGAGCAGGGCGTGGGAGATTCCCTCGCAGCTGCACGGATGGATGAGACCGGCCGCGTCGCCGACCAGGGCCACCCCCGGCATGTGGATGCGGCGCATGGTGTCTCCGGTGGGGATCACCCGCACGGCAATGCGGCCCATGACCACGCTGTGCTCGAAACGCTCCTTCAGCATCGGCGAGGCGATGGCGGAAAGCAGGGCCTCGCGGGGGCGCATCCCGCGGCGGCGCATGCCCTCCAGACTGATGGAGAGCCCGGCGTTGGTCATGCCGCTCTCGGTGGGATAGAGCCAGAAGTAGCCGGGCAGAAGGTCGTCCAGGAAGTAGATCTCAAGCTGTCCCACCGTGCCGGTGACCTGCCGGAAATAGGCGTTGGCCGTCACCTTCCTCAGCAGCGGATAGCGGGGAAATCCCGTGCGCCGTGCCACGAAGGAATCCGCCCCGTCGGCTCCGACCACCGCCCTGGCGGTGAATTCCATCTCCCGGCCGCCGCCCCGCACGGCCCGGACAAGGACCGTCCCGGAACCATCCGGAGCGGGCGTGGGCGTCACCTCGCGCACCTCGCACCAATCGAGGACGTCCATCTTCTCCTTGGCCGCCTGAACGAGCATGTCGTCCAGGATGACCCGGCGGCAGAGTATGCTCGTGGCGGGCAGTCCAGGGTCGATCTTAGCCAGGGGTACGGTGGCGAACATGCCGCCCGGCGCGAAATAGGTGGCCCGGTTTATCCTGACGTGCGGGGTGTCCAGGAGCCTGTCCAGGAGCCCGAGTTCCGCGATCTGGGCCAGGCTGGCCGAGGAGAGCGCGTCGCCGCAGGCCTTCTCCCTGGGGAACACCCGCTTGTCCAGGATGAGGGGCCTTAGTCCGCAACGGGCAGCGTGCAGCCCTGCCGAGCATCCACCAGGCCCGCCGCCCGCGATGATGACGTCAAAGTCAGTGTCCATGGGTGATCCTTCAGCTCTCGCGCCGGCAAGGGACATGTCCAGGCTGGCGCGTGTACAGTCCTAGCAGGGAATGGGCCAAGGTTACGCAGTTTGAGCAACATGCGCGTCTCTCCGCCCCCCTTCATGCACGGGACCGGTGGCGGCATGGCGGCTGACTCGTGGGAATGCCCTGGCCGCGCTGATCCGGGCCTCGGCGCGTTGCCTCGACCGCGAGGCTTTGGTCTCCTTCGTCCCGGACCTGTCCACGGCCATGCGGGGGAATGTCGATTCGACGTGGACGCGCTCCTGGGCGTGGCCGGGTTCGCGGCCAACAAGCTGGAAGCGGGGCCAGGGGGGACGTTGATGCATGCGCCGCTGGCATCTTCGGGGAGCATCGCACCGCCTAGGAAGTCCGCCTTCGGGGGGCGTGGCCTTTAGGAAGACGACTTCTTTCCCGAAGACGCGCCCAACCCAAGCCGTTGCCCCGGCCATTGAAGGTTGAGGCATCTCACGCCCGGCCACATGGCGGAAAGTTCCTTCATCGAAGGCCGTTCCCTCTTTTGCGTTGATTCCCCAGCGGAGGTCCCGGATGTGGCCGGGCTCGTTGTAGTCGTCGGCGCTTCCTTCATGGTCGTCTCCGGGGGTGGTTTCCTCCTCCCCTACGCCACATTCCTTGAGGCAGTAAAGAACGCCATTGTGTTGGCCTGAACCCTTTCCGAGCCCATGATTGGGATGTTGATCTGTCACTGGCAGCTACCGGGCAGGACAATGAAGTGGGGAGAGGGTGGGGAGAGAACCGCCCGCCAACGAAAAAGGGTTCCGGACGTTTCGTCCGGAACCCTTGTCCTTGCTGGCTCCCCGGGGGTGACTCGAACACCCAACCTAGTGATTAACAGTCACCCGCTCTGCCGATTGAGCTACCGGGGAACTCGGAGCCGTGCGGGGTTGCCCCGCAGCGGAAGGATCGTTTAAGAGAAACCGGCCCGACCGTCAACCCCTTTTTTTCTTTCCGGCCGTGTTTCTTGACGCTACCGCCCTTTTGCCTTAGGTCACGCGGATTCGATTCGACCCTTCCATCGACCACGGAGTGATCCTTTGGCATCCCAAGAAAAGCCCCGCCGCCGCGATTTCAAGCTGCCAGTGAAATCGGACAAGGTCGAGCGGTTCCATCCCCTGCTCGAAGCCCTCGCAAACCGCGACGAACTCAACGAAGTCCTCAAGAACAGGGTGGCCAAGGCCTGCCAGCTCCTGGACAACGACGTTCCCCTCTATCCCAACGATTTCGTCAAGGATGCCGATATCGGCCTCACCATGGACGGGCACGGCTTCCTGGACGAGGAGGCTCTCGCCGCTTTGGGAAAGGAATTCTCCCTGGCCGGGCGCATCGTGGCCCTGCGCTCCTTCGGCAAGGTGGCCTTCTTCCACATCCAGGACGCCTCCGGCCGCATGCAGTGCTACGCCTCCCGCGAGGAGATGGGCGAAGGCCCCTACTCGGTCTTCAAGAAATTCGACATAGGCGACATAGTGGGCGTGAAGGGAAAGCTCTTCCGCACCAAGACCGGAGAGCTGACGCTCTCCTGCTCGGAGGTCCGGCTTCTCACCAAGTCCATGCGCCCGCTGCCCGAGAAGTACCACGGTCTCAAGGACATGGAGACCCGCTACCGCCAGCGCTACGTGGACCTCATCGTCACCCCTCGCACCGCCGAGATCTTCAAGATCCGCACCCGCATCGTCACCGGCCTGCGCCGGTTCCTGGACGAGCGCGGCTTCATCGAGGTGGAGACGCCCATGATGCAGGCCATTCCGGGCGGCGCCACGGCCAAGCCCTTCCTGACCCACCATAACGCCCTGGACCTGCAGCTCTACATGCGCATCGCGCCCGAACTCTACCTCAAGCGCCTGCTGGTGGGCGGTTTCGAGAAGGTCTACGAGGTGGGCCGCAACTTCCGCAACGAGGGCATCTCCACCCGGCACAACCCAGAATTCACCATGTGCGAGTTCTACTGGGCGTACGCCCGGTTCGACGACCTCATGGACCTGACCGAGGATCTCTACGCCACCCTGGCCCAGGAGGTCTGCGGCTCCACCAAGGTGCCCTACCAGGGGCACGAGATCGATCTCACCGCCGGAACATGGCGGCGCGTGAACTTCCACGAGTCCCTGGAGAAGATCGGCGGCGTGCCCCCCGAGGTCTACGGCGATTACGAGGCCTGCAAGGCGCACGTGCTCAAAAACGGCGAGAAGGTGCTCACCGGCGAGAAGCTGGGCAAGCTCCAGGCCAAGCTTTTCGACCTCTTCGTGGAGCCCAAGCTCATTCAGCCTACGTTCATCTACGGCTATCCCACCGAAATTTCGCCCCTCTCGCGCCGCAACGAGGCCAACCCCGAAGTGACAGACCGCTTCGAGCTGTTCATCGCAGGACGCGAGATGGCCAACGCCTTCTCCGAGCTCAACGACCCCGTGGACCAGCGCCTGCGCTTCGAGGAGCAGGTGGCCGAGAAGGACGCCGGCGACGACGAGGCCCACTACATGGACGAGGACTACGTCCGCGCCCTGGAGTACGGCATGCCTCCGGCAGCCGGGCAGGGCATCGGCATCGACAGGCTGGTGATGCTGCTCACGGATTCGGCCTCCATCC
>JBMORI010000032.1:0-21025 GCA_049322415.1 Thermodesulfobacteriota bacterium
CGTGGCAGCCTGGGGTCCTCGCGAAACAGCCCGGCGATAACCTTGAGAAGCGCCGCCGCCGGGTCCGCGCCTTTCCCCGCTTCGCCAGCGGCCCTCTCCAAGGCTCCGCTCACCCTGTCGAAATGGCTGAGGATGACCAGCTCGTACAAGCGCGCCTTGTCTCCCACGCGGTAGTACAGCATGGCCTTGTTGAGGCCGGCGGCCCGCGCGATGGCGTCCACCCTGGCCCCGGCGAAGCCGTGCTCCGCGAACACGGTCGAGGCCGCTTCCAGTATGGCGGCGATCTGAGGGTCGTCTACGTGAATGCCTTTCATGATACCGTCCGGTCTAACCATCCGGTTAACATTGGTCAAGCCCTCCAGAGCGGATGCTGCTCCCGGACTTCGCACGACCTCGCGGAGGCCGGTCGATCAACCCGCGTTCGAAACCGGCGAGACCTCGGCCTTCACACCTTCACTTCGTATCCGAGATCGACCAGGTCGGCGCGTTGTCCGCCGCGAATTCCCCAGTTCTCGAGCGGCTGCTCCACCACGATGATGAACACGTCGCCTGGCTCCACGCCGAGCTCCCCGAGATTGGCGACGATGGCCGCGTACAGGTTGCCCTTGGCCCCGGCGCCGCGCCCGGAGAAGGCGAAGACCTCCACCAGCACGTAACGGTCCGATTTGCCTGGCGGGAGCAGCCAGTCGCCGGGGGCGTACTGGCGAAAGCGGATGTTGCGATCCGGTCCGGGTATGCCGAACGCCTCCACCAGGGCAGCGTGAACGGCGTTCATAAGATCGAGCTTTTCCTGGGGGGTCCTCTCCCCGATTACGCTGACTGTCACGAGCGGCATGGCTGTCCTCGATGCTTGGTGTGTACGGGGGCAAGGCCGGGAATCCCCCAGGAACCGGCCCCGCTGGATGCGAGGGCATCGACGGGTCGCCGGGTTTGCACGAAATCGGACTGGTCCGCGACGCCCAGGACCAGTCACTGGACCTTGTCGAGCTTCTTCGCTTCCTCTTCCGGCGACGGGATGGCCCCTTTGGGGACATCGGTCGTGGCGGCGGGCAGGGTTTTCCGGACGCTTCCCGCCGAACCACCCTCGCTGGACGCCGGGGTTTTCCCGGCCTCATTCGAGCCCCCGTCCCGCTCAACACCTGGCACGGCCCCAACCTGCACCTGAATGTCGATGACGGCTTTCTGGAGTATCTTGAGGGTGGCAGCGATCTCCAGAAGCTCCTCCCGGCGTTTGGCCTCGCAGGATTCCAGTTGGGCCAGCTGCCCGGCGAGGCGCGCCTCCAGGTCGGACTGGACGCGTTCCCGCTCCAGGCGCAGGGCGATCTTCTCCTCTTCCTGGCGCTTGCGCTCGTAAAGGGAGTCCTCCAGCCGGGAACGGGCGTCGGCCAGATCCCTTTCCAGGGACAGGTAACGGGAGGCCACGAGCGTGGAAAGGGCGGCGGCCGCCGCCGTGACGACGGCGAAAATGACGAAAGCGGCTGTTCTCATGACTGGCGTTTATCCTCCAAATGTTCCATGCTCAAGACGAATCATTGCATCTTGAGCCCGGAAGGAATAAAGGACCCCTCTCTTATGAACTTGCCAATACTTCATCTCAAGAAACACGAGGAACGCCGCCTCATGTCGGGACACCTGTGGGTGTTCTCCAACGAGGCGGACACCGCCATGAGCCCTCTGGGCTCCTTCAAGCCCGGCGACCACGCCCTGGTCATGTCCGCGCGAGAGAAGCCCCTCGGGGTGGCCTACGTCAACCCGGGCTCGCTGATCCTGGCCCGGATCTGCGACAAGAATCCCAAAGCCGTGATTGACCGCTCCTGGCTCAGAGAGCGGGTTTCCCATGCCCTGGCCCTGCGCGAGGCGCTTTTCGACAAGCCCTACTACCGCATGGTTTTCGGAGAGGGCGACCACTTGCCCGGCCTTGTGGTGGACCGCTACGGCGACCTGCTGAGCGTCCAGCTGCTCACGGCGGGCATGGAGCGAATGCGCGAGGACGTGCTGGACGTGCTGGACGAGCTGGTGCGCCCGTCGGCCATGCTGCTCAAGGGCGACGTGCGCTCCCGCCAGCTGGAGGGCCTGCCCATGGAAGTGGAGACTGTGCTGGGCACGCCGCCGGACGTGGTGGAAGTCCCCGAGGGCGACGGCGTCTACAGGGCCAGCCTGGCCGCCGGGCAGAAGACGGGCTGGTTCTACGACCAGCGCCCCAACCGCCTGGGCATCCGCAAGCTCTGCCAGGGCAGGCGCGTGCTGGACGTGTTCAGCTACGTGGGCGCGCTCGGCATCGGCGCGGCTCTCGCGGGCGCTTCCGAGGCCGTCTGCGTGGACTCCTCCCGCGCGGCACTGGACCACGTGGACGATAACGCCCGCCTCAACAAGGTGGAGGACCGCGTGACCTCCATCAAGGGCGACGCGGACAACGTGCTGGAGCAGCTGGCCAAGGAAGGCCGCCGTTTCGATGTGATAAGCCTGGATCCCCCGGCTTTCGTCAAGCGCAAGAAGGACCTGGAGCCGGGCCTGGGCGCGTACCACAAGGTTAACAAGCTAGCGGCCAGGCTGCTGGAACCGGGCGGTTTTCTGCTGACGGCCTCCTGCTCGCAGCATCTTGAGGCCTGGCAGTTCCAGCGCATCACCGCCTCGGCCATTTCCGGCCGCCGCCGGGCGCAGCTGGTATGGAAGGGCGGACAAGGGCCGGATCATCCGGTGCATCCCTCCATGCCCGAGACGGATTACCTGAAATCGCTGCTCTATAGAGTAAGCGCTTCACAAAACTCGGAAATGGCGTAGAGTGATTGCCCGATGAACGCCATTGAACACCTGCTCGCCCCGGCGGCGGAACTGGGCCGCAGAGCCATCGGGCTCACCCTCGGCCTGGGAACGTTCGCCGTGTTCACCGCGCGGGGCCTCGCGCACATGGCGAGCCTGCCCTTTCAGTGGGCCAAGACGGTGCAGCAGGTGTACTTCATCGGCGTGAAGTCCGTGTCGGTCATCGCGCTCATCGGGCTGTTCACGGGGATGGTGCTCGGCCTGCAGGGCTACTACACCCTGGTGAAGTTCGGGGCGGAGGGGCTCCTCGGCGCGGCCGTGTCCCTCTCGATCATACGGGAACTGGGGCCGGTGCTCACGGCCATCATGATCACCGGCCGCGCGGGTTCCTCCATGGCCGCGGAGCTCGGCATCATGCGCATCTCCGAGCAGATCGACGCCCTGGACGCCATGGACGTCAACCCGGTCCGGTATCTGGTTGGCCCGAGGCTGGCCGCCTCGCTTGTCTGCTTTCCCCTGCTCACGGCCATGTTCGACGTGATCGGCATCGTCGGCGGATACATCTCCGGAGTGATGCTGCTGGGCGTGAGCCCCGGCATATACTGGGCGCGCATCCACGACAGCGTCATGCTGGAGGACGTCACGGGCGGGTTCGTCAAGTCCGCCGTGTTCGCCTTGCTGGTTGCGGCGATTTGCTGCTATGAGGGCTTCCACACGCACAGGCGGCCTGAAGGGTTCGGAGCCAAGGGGGTGGGCCTCTCCACCACCTCGGCTGTTGTCGTCTCTTGCGTGTCGATACTGGTGTCCGACTACGTCCTGACATCATTGCTGTTGTAAGGCTTGCGGATTCGCCACGGGAACCTATATATGGATACCATGAAAAACCGGACGGTTGAGTTGGCCGTGGGCCTGTTCGTGCTGGCGGGCCTCGCCTGCGCGGCCTACCTGACCCTGAAGCTGGGCAAACTGGAGATGCTCGGAGGCGACACCTACGCCGTCAAGGCCCGTTTCATCGACGTGACCGGCCTTCGCGACGGCGCGAGCGTGGAACTGGCCGGGGTGAGGGTCGGCAGGGTGGACGGCATCGAGCTCTCCGCGGACAAGAAGGCCATCGTCGGCCTGAGGATCTCCAAGGGCGTCAAGCTTTCCGACGACGCCATCGTGTCCATAAAGACCAACGGCCTCATCGGCGACAAATACGTCAAGATCACCCCTGGCGGAGCCGGAGACCCGGTCAAGTCCGGCGACCTGCTCACGGAGACCGAATCCTCCGTTGACATTCAGGACCTCATCGGGAAGTACGTCTTCGGCGGAGTCAAGGAGGACAAGAAATGAAGGCGCGTGCGACATGCGTGCTGATATTGGCGCTGGCGCTCATGCTTCAGTGCGGCCCGGCCCGGGCGGGACAGGCGCAGGACCAGCTCAAGTCGGGCGTGGACGCGGTCCTGAACGTGCTCTCCAACACGAAGCCCGGCGACCCCGGCAGGCTGGACAAGCTCCACGCGGCCGTGGAGAAGGTCTTCGACCCCGAGGAACTGGCCAGGCGCACCCTGGCCTCACATTGGGAAACCTTCAATCCCGAGGAGCGCAAACGCTTCACGGCCGCCTTCCTGAAGCTCCTGGAGCGAACTTATTTGCGGCGCATCGAGGCCTACACCGACGAGAAGGTCGTCTTCCTGAACGAGGCGGAGCTTGGCGAAGGCCGCTCCGAAGTGAGCACCAAGGTGGTCACGGCCAACCGCGAGGTCCCCATCGTCTACAGGATGATCAGGAAAAGCGACTGGAAGGTCTACGACGTGGTCATCGAGGGCGTCAGCCTGGTCCAGAACTACCGCAAGCAGTTCAACGAGATCCTTGCGAGGGAGACCCCGGCCCAGCTCATCGCGCGGGTGGAGTCCATGGGCTCGGCCGGTTGAAAGGCCTGGAACGCGGCCATACACACCAAGACAGGTAAATCATGAATACAAGCCCGGTCCGCTCGCTCCTGCTGGTTCTGTCCCTGCTTCTGCTCTCCGGCGCCCTCGCGGGCTGCGCTTCCAAGAAGACAGCCAACGCCCCGGTCATCCCCGAGGACGTGGACACGGTTTCCATCCCCGATCCCATCGAACCCTGGAACCGCTTCTGGTTCGTCTTCAACGACAAGTTCTACATGTTTGTGGGCAAGCCGTTCAGCAAGGCCTACACCACCGCGGTCCCCAAGTACGCCAGGGAGCGCATCGAAAGCGCCTACTCCAATTTCCTGGCCCCTGCCCGGTTCGTCAACGCCCTCTTCCAGCTCAGGCCGGACAAGGCCTCCCGCGAACTGGGGCGTTTCATCATCAATTCCACCTTCGGCCTGGGCGGCCTGTACGACCTGGCCGCCACCAAGGAGGACATGGGGCCGCAGAGACTGGACTTCGGCCAGACGCTGGGCGTCTGGGGAGCCGGGCACGGATTCTACCTGGTGCTGCCGATCATCGGCCCCTCGTCGCTGCGCGACGGCATCGGCATGGCCGTTGATGCCACGGTGCAGCCAACCACCTACATCGACGCCCCCTACATCCTGACTCTTCTCGCGAGCGGCGCTGGAAGGATCAACCGTTTGGCCGAGACCCTCAAGGTCTACGAGGAGCTCAAGCGTTCGGCCATCGAGCCCTACAGCGCGGCGCGGGACGCCTACGCGCAGTACAGGCTCAAGCACATCCAGGATGCCATCGACAGCGCCTGGGTGAAGCCCTCCAAGGGAGAGTGACCTCCGGGCAGGCTTGCCTCCGGAGCGCGCCGCTGCCAGCGCCTTGAAAAGGGGGGCCTTACGCGCCACGCTACCGGCGGCAACGGCTCGCACCGGCGCAACGCCGTCACGGCCTACCTTGAAACATTCCACCCGTGTTTCGAGGGCGCGGCATCCGCGAAGCAGGCACGATAGCATCGAGGCCGGGTCCGCATGATGGCGGCCCCGGCCTCGCATCTTTACAACAGGCGCGAAGTCAGGCTTCAGGGATGATTGTACCCGGCCTTCATCAGGTCTTCCCGGGAGAAGAAACACGTGTCGCGCCCCGCGTCCTTGGCGCGGTACATGGCCGCGTCAGCCTTCTGGATGAGGGTCGCGGCGTCCTCTCCGTCCCAGGGGTAGAGGGCGATGCCTATGCTGGTGGTCACTTTAATCGGATTGCCCGCGATATCCCGCGCCTGCCCGACCGCCTTCAGCACCTTGGAGGCAACCGCGGCCGTCCCCTCCAGAGTCTTCACCTCGGGCAGGATGACCAGGAACTCGTCGCCCCCCATCCGCCCCACCGTGTCCGACTTGCGAAGAAGCGACTCGATGCTCCTGGCCACGGCGCGCAGCAAGAGATCCCCTACGTTGTGGCCGTGGGTGTCGTTCACTTTCTTGAAGCCGTCCAGATCCAGGAGCATGACCGCCAGCAGGCACCCCCTGCGCTTCGCCTGGGAGAGCCCCTGCTCCAGCCTGTCCGAGACCAGGAACCGGTTGGGCAGGCCGGTGAGCGCCTCGTGGTAGGCCATGCGCCTGATCGTCGCCTCGGCCATGCGGCGCTCGGTGACGTCGCGCACCATGAGAACGTATCCCGAAGGCGCGGGGCCTCCCAGGATACCCGACACCCGGGCTTCAACGTGCCTACTGGACCCGGCTGGGCCGATTTGCGCAGCGAACTTGTGCTGCTCGCCCCGGCGGACCTTGGCCAGGGCGCGCTTCACGCGGGCCTGGGAAACGCCGATTGACCTGTGATAATCAAGAAGGTCTATGCCTATGGCGTCAGCGCCGTTCGCCCCGAGGATGTCCCGCGCGGCCTGGTTGATGAAGGCGATGGTCTGGCCGTCGGTTGCCGCGATCCCCGTGTCGA
Organism: Thermodesulfobacteriota bacterium; assembly: GCA_049322415.1. Classification (GTDB taxonomy): domain Bacteria; phylum Desulfobacterota; class Desulfovibrionia; order Desulfovibrionales; family Desulfovibrionaceae; genus Fundidesulfovibrio. Next base: position 6,600 of record JBMORI010000032.1, read on the forward strand.
TGGAGGTGTTGAGAATGGTGTCCAGATAGACGGATTTCTTGGCCGCCTCGTTCACGGCTTCGCGCAGGAGATCGTCCTTCTCGCGTATGACGCCCTTGAGCATCTCCACATAGCGGGCCTCCATCCCCTTCACCAAGTCCGACTGGGTGAGGATTCCTATTGCCCGGCCTTCCCCATCCGCCACAACAAGCCTGCGAACGCCCTTCTCGCGCATCATGGCGGCGGCCTGATGCACGGCAGTGTCCCGCGAGACGGTCATGACCGGGCTCGACATGACCTCGCCGATGGGGGTCGCCTCCAGGTCCCGGCCATCGGCCACAAGGGAGACCATATCCCGTTCGGTGACGATCCCGGCTGGCCTGCCGCCCTCCAGGGCAACCACGCAGCTGAAGGGACCGCTCACCATAAGGTCCAGCGCCCGGCCCAGGCTGTCGCCAAGGTCGAGGGAGGCCACGTTCCTGGCCATGATCTGGCCCACGCGCTTGATCTCGACGAAATACTCGACGCCCAGGTTCTGGACCATGTTCGTCTGCGTGACCATTCCGAGCGCCCGGCCTCTCGAGTCCACAACGACGAGGTGTCTGAAGCCCCGCTCCATGAGCATGGAAAATGCCTGGTGGATGAGCATGTCCCCGGGGGCCGTCAGCACCGGGCTGGACATCACTTCGCGGACTTTCCGGGTGAGGAGCTTCTTGCCGTGCTCGGCGAGGGCGGAGATGACACCGCGCTCGGTCAGAATTCCCGCCGGCCGGCCGCGGTTCAAGGCCACCACGGAGCTGATGCGGGTCTTGCGCATGCTGTCCAGGGCTTTGGCCATGGTCGCCCCGGAGGGAACGCCGACAACGCCGGGAGTGAGGATATCGCGCAAGGTGGTGCTGACGCAAAAACCACCGGCGCGACGGGAGAAATCGTGCATGGCTTCCATAGATTGAGTATTTCCATACACACACCGAGGCGCTTTGGGCAACCCACGGCCTGGCGTAGCCCTCCCCGGACCGCCTTCAAGTCAGATAATCAGGCGCCTGTTCGCGAAAACCGCTCACGTGTCACGTCCTTAAAATTCAGGGACATGTTTCCGATGATAAAAAAAACAACCATTTCAGTTTATTGCCGCCGGCAATTGTATCCACTCACTCCGTGGACAGGACTCTGAGAGTCTTTGGGCCGCTCATTTTTCCAAGTGGACGCGATGACCCGAATCACCGCGGACAACCGGACCGCTGCCCTTCCCGGGTCCAGCATGGTGGAGGTTCGAACGCGCCGATGCACCCTCAATCAATTTGTCAACAATTTCGACATGCTGTCGACATCCTTTACAAACCCGGCAGCCCATGCCACGGAACGCGCCCGGACAAATAGCCCTGCCTCTATCGTTAAAGCGTACAAGCTGGACGCGGACGGGGAAGAACTGGTAAGCAATAATCGTCGGGCAACAAAAGGAACAAAGCGAGAGCCAATGATCCGCAAATGGTTCAGGCAATCCACGACCTCAGCCCTCCCATCGGCCGCAAGCCTCGGGTACGTGGCCGAGTTGATCCGCCACGAAGCCCGCTATCGGCGAAACGCCCAGGCCTGGAGCCCGCACCTCGAGAAAAGCCGCGAATTCATAAGCTCGTTCATTCCCGCGGGGCCCCGCAAGGAACTAGCCGTGGTGGCCGGTTCTGGCCTCTGTCTCGATGTGCCGCTACGTGAATTGTCCCGGGCTTTCAAGAAGGTGGCCCTGGTGGACGTGGTCCACCCGTTCGAAACCAGGCGCCTCGCTGCCCGCCTCGGTAACGTGGAACTCATCACGGCCGACGTCACCGGCGTGATCGAATCCACCGCCAGGGTCTTCGGCCAAGGCGGAGGCGGACTGCCCTCCCGCGAGCCTTGCGTCCCCATCCCCGGCGCACCCGACCTGGTGGTCTCCGTGAACACCATGGCCCAACTGCCCCTCATCCCCCTGGAGAAGCTCTGGACCACGGGGGCCTTCACGGACGAGGCCCTGACCCGATTCGCGCGCTCCATACTGGAAGACCACCTGGCATGGCTTGGCGGATTTCCCTGCGTCCGCTGCCTCGTCACGGACGTCGCCTGGATAGGCGTGGGCAAGGAGGGGGCCATGTCCGCCGACCCTCTGCACGGGGTGAGCATGCCACAACCTTCGGCGCGGTGGGAATGGAAGCATGCCCCGAAGCCGGAAGCCCACCCGGACCGCGACGTGGTCCATGTGGTCGCCGGTTTCGACCTCTCCGGCTGACAAGGCCTCCCAGCTGGCATTTATTCCGACAGGTTGTTGCTACATTTTACAACCCTCCGGGCTCCCGGCTGCCCTCCTGACGACTCCATTATCCATCCCGTTGCCATCTGTACGCCCGCGCGGCGTGGCGTGGCGCCATGGCATGCTTCTTGATTGACCTCATCAACCGATCAACCAGCAGCCCACACACCAATATGATAGCCAACGCGGAAGAATGCATACGATCCGGCACGGTGACGCTCTGCCTGGATATCAACGCCAGGCTGGCCATGCGTCTGGAAAATCATTCCCGGGATGAGAAATGCAGCCCGGACGCGATGGTCAATGCGATACTGGCCGGATACTTCCAGGAGATGGATCACCCGTCCGGCGGCATCAGCGGGAGGGAATGCCGAAAGCATACCAGGAAAACCGTTTCCATCCCCGGAGTCATTGAAATTCAGCTCGGCAACAACGAGACCCAGTACAAGCCGGTCAACATAGTCAACATTTCCCTCGGCGGTGCGGGCATCACCATGGAAGGCAAGACCACCCGGGTCCTGGAGAACATCAACAAGCAGGCTCCGTTCCTGATGATATTCAACATCCCGTCCCTGGCTGAAATCATTAGTCTTCCTTGCAAGCCCAGGCACGTGAGCATGAACTCCCATACGGCAATCGGAGTTGCCTTCATGAATGTGCCCGACGAGACGAGAAGCACGTTGCAATCGCATTTCCAGCTCTGATCCGCCTGAACGCCGCCACCCTCCATGAAAAATGCGGGTTTCTGGAATTGACTCCATCCATGCAATCTGATGCAACACATACTGCTGCATTGATAAGGATTTCATTAGTACGTCTTGAGATGTTCCTGACCAGGCCGTAAACTCACGGGACAAATCCCCGAAGGATCCACAATGGCCAACGTGGTGCTGTTCGAGCGCATCCCTGACCTTTTCAAGGACATCCTCAGCATGTCCAGGGGTATGCCACACTCCATCACCTGCGTGAACAACCTGGCCGAGGTCATGGACACCGAGCGGGGCTTGCACACTGACCTGCTGATCCTCAACAAACGGGGAAACCTCCAGCTCTCCAAGTTCCTCCCCCGGCTGTCCGTGCTTCCCAGCCCGCCGAGAGTGCTCGTCATCGTGGACAAGCCGGATATCTTCGAACTGGAGTTCGCCCTTCGCGAAGGCGCTCTGGACTACATCCCCCGCCACAACGCGGCCGAGCATCTCCAGGCCCTTCTCGGGCGGCTGGACGTGGTGCTTGCCGAGGAGGAGCTCTCCTGGGCCGAGATCGGGGAGAAGTTCAACATCCACGGGTCCTGCCCGGAGATGCGCAAGTGCCTTAAGACGGCGGCCAAGGCCAGCCGCAGCGACGTCTCCGTGCTCATCCACGGCGACACGGGCACGGGCAAGGAACTCTTCGCCAGGGCCATTCACGGCCTGAGCGACAGGCGGGATGAGAATCTCATCGTCGTGGACTGCGCCTCTCTTCCCGCCACGCTGGTGGAATCAATCCTTTTCGGCTACTGCAAGGGCGCCTTCACCGGCGCCGACTCCCAAAGCGAGGGTCTCGTGCTGCGGGCCCACAAGGGGACGCTTTTCCTGGACGAAGTGTCGGAGCTGCCCCTCGACCTCCAGAAGAAATTCCTCCGGGTCCTCCAGGAACGCCGCTTCAGGCCCGTGGGCGCCAAGCAGGAGGTTGCCAGCGACTTCAGGCTGTTGGCGGCCACCAACAAGGACCTGGCCCAGATGGTCAAGGAGGGCCACTTCCGCTCGGACCTCCTCTACCGCATCCAATCCCTCAAACTGAACCTGCCGGCCTTGAAGGACCGCAAGGACGACATTTTCGCGCTGGCAGGCCACCTGCTCAAGAAGTCCTGCGACAGGAACAAGGTCTCCCTGAAGACCTTCTCCAGGGAATTCCTTGACGTTCTCGGCCGCCACGACTGGCCCGGCAACGTGCGGGAGCTTGAGAACGTCATCGACTCCGTGGTCGCCATTTCCGACAGCCAGCCCATCATCTACCCCGAGCATCTGCCCTTCTATATCCGGGTCAAGGCTGCGAGAAGCAGCCTCGGCCACCAAGAGGCGTCCAGCAAGGGAAACGGCAACGGCAATGGCGAATTAAGGATCGAAGACCTCGACAACCTCCCGACATACAAGCAGTTTCGCACAACTCTCCTCAATTCGATGGAGAAAAAGTATTTCATGGCCCTGATGAAGTCGTGCGAGGGCAACGTCGCCAAGGCCATGGACACCGCCAAGCTGTCCCGCGCCCGGCTCTATGAGTTCTACAAGAAATATAACCTGACCGGTAAGAACAGGGAGGAATCTCCTCAGCAGGACAACATGGCATGATATTGGCTTGACTCGGGTATCCACAACCCCGGCCCTCGCGCCGGAAGGTGCGAAACATGCCACAAGCCATGACATCAAGCGCCATGACGCCACCACCCCCCTTCCCTCTGGACGTGCCGGGCGGAATCGAAAGAAGGCGGACGATCCGCATTCGCCGCTCCGCCCTGCTGGACGCCAAGCTCGAACGGCTGGACAGGCCGGGCATCAAGATCGCCGAGACGCTGGACGAATACACCCAGGCCTTCCGCGTGCTGCACGACGAGTACCACGCATCGGGGTATCTCAAGCATCCCAACCCCGCCGGCCTCTCCTTCGGGCTGCATCATCTGCTCCCCAAGACCTGCGTCTTCGTCTTCAAGAGCTATCTCACGGTGCTCTCCACCATCAGCTACATCCCGGACTCGGACATGTTCGGCCTGCCCATGGACGAGCTTTACAAGCCGGAGATCGACGCTCTTCGCGACGCCGGACGCAAGGTGGTGGAGATTGGCTCGCTGGCCACGCAGCGGCACAGGCGCTGGCAGAACCTCATGATGTTCCTGGCAAAGGCTGTTTTCCGGTACGCCATGGCAACGGGGGCGGACGACCTGTGCATCATGGTCAACCCGAAGCATGTCCGGTTCTACGGGTCCATTTTCCTCTTCCAGCCCTTCGGGGAGGAAAGGCACTACCAGAAGGTGGACGCCCCCGCCGTGGCCCTCAGGGTGGACATGCACTCCATCGAGCCGTCGCTGCTTCAAGCGTACGGATCTACCGACTTCGACACCGACCTCCACTCGTTTTTCGTCAAGGTCAACGCCAGCTCCATCGAGAAGGATTACGAGAGGATGACAGCGGAGAAGAACGCTCCCCTGGAGTCCGAGATCGCCCGCGCGCTTCTGGCCGCCAAGCCGGACATCATCTCCTCGCTTCCGGACAGGGAGCGCATCCATCTGGAGCGCATGTACCACAAGGCCCTGTACGGCGGCGGGCGTCCCGGCTCGTGACATGGACAACCCCCAAGGCCATTCGTCCCAGGCGCGCGCCTTCACGGACGTCGCGTTCTCCCGCAACCTCGGCATAATCACGCCAGCCGAGCAGGAAATGCTCGCCCGCTCCAAGGCCGCCATCCCGGGGCTCGGCGGCGTGGGCGGACTCCACTGCGCCGCCCTGGCGCGGCTTGGCGTGGGCGCTTTCAGCCTGGCCGACCCAGACATATTCGAACTGGCAAACTTCAACCGCCAATACGGCGCTTCCATGCGCCACCTGGGTCAGTCCAAGCTGGACGCCATGGTGGAGGAGGTCCTCCAGATCAACCCCCATCTCAAGATCGATGCATTCCCGGAAGGAGTCGGCCCAGCCAACATGGACGCCTTCCTCACGGGCGTTGACGTTGTTGTGGACGGACTGGACTTCTTCGCCTTCGACATCCGCAGGGCGCTCTTCAACAGGGCCCGCGAGCTGCGGATTCCTGTCGTCACCGCCGCCCCCCTTGGCTTCACGGCCTCAGTGCTGGTCTTCACCCCGGACGGCATGCCTTTCGACGAGTACTTCGACATAAGCGACGGGCTCCCCATGAGGGAGAAGCTCCTGCGCTTTGCGGTGGGGCTCGCGCCAAGAGGGTTGCACATCAAACAGATGGACCCGTCGCGGATCAGTCTGGATTTGGGACGGGGGCCGTCACTGGGCACCGCCTGCCTGCTCTGCGCGTCCCTGGCCGCCACCCAGGCGGCGAGGCTGATCACCGGAAGGCCTGGCCTCGAGCCCGCGCCCTGGTCCATGCAGATCGATCCCCTGGGCGGGAAGCTCCGGACGGCAAGACCCCGGCGGGGAAACGCCTCCCCTGTCCAGAAGGCAAAGCTGTGGTTCGTGCGTTCTTTCATCGTGGGCAAGGAGGGCGCGCATGTCCATCGCCCTCCTCAGCCCCCGGAGCCGTCTCCTGGCGACGTCCCCCCGCGGGACCACCTCGCCTGGCTGGCCCGGGCCGCCTCGATGGCTCCTTCCGGCGACAACTGCCAGCCCTGGATGTTCCGGATTGAAGAGGGCAGGCTGGACATTTTCCTCGACCAGGAAGCGGACCGCAGCTTCTTCAACTTCCGCCAGATCGCCTCGGTCACGGCCTGCGGCGCAGCCGCCGCGAACGTGGCCGCGGCCGCGCCCGCCATCGGCTGGGAGGCCCAGGTCCGGCTGCTGCCTGACCCGGACGCGCCGCGACTCATGGCGGCCATCGATTTCGTGAAAATCCCGCCCTCTCCCGCCCCCCTGGAGGAGGCGGTCTGGACGCGCCGAACCAACCGGCGGGGCTTCTTCAAGAACCGCCCGATGGAGGCTTTCTGCCTGGCCGAGCTCGATAACGCGGCCGGCCCGGGGGAACTCGCCCTGCTCACCAGCCGCGAGGACATCGGAAAGCTCGCCCGCCTGGTCTACCTGGCTGACCGCATCAGGGTCGAACGCCGCGACCTGCACGAGCACTTCATGAGCATGACCCGCTTCGATCCGCCGGACGGCGGCGACGCCGCGGACGGACTGCCGCTTGGGAACCTGTACGCCGGGGCCGCCGGAGAGGCGTTCCTGCGCGCAACTCGCCACTGGCCCGCCATGCGGGCGGCCAACATGATCGGGCTCGGCAGGCTGGTGGCCCTGCACTCCAGGCAGGCCATCGAGGAGAGCCCGCTGGCGGGACTCGTTTTCACGCACGGTCACTCCGACGCGGACTTCCTGGCGGGAGGCATGGCGCTGGAGCGCGTCTGGCTGACCGCCACGAGGCTTGGCCTGGCATTTCAGCCCATGACCGCCGTCACCCTGTTTCTGCTGCGCTGGAAGCTGGAGGGGCCGGATTCGTTCTCCCCGGCCCACCAGGAGCTTCTTAAGGCCGTGTGGCCCGGCCTCGAGGAGCTCTTCCCCGGCATTGGCGTCTCCAGATGGCCGGTCCTCCTCTTCAGGGCCGGTTACGCCCCCCCGGTCCTGTTCGGCACTCCACGCCGGGACATCACGGACACGCTGACTCCCTGAAGAGATATCCCCCGGCTGCCGCCATCCGAGGCATTTCCCCGCGTACCACGCCGCTGGCAAGCGGCCCGGTTTCCTGCCGCAGGCCCGGCCAGGCCGCCCGCCTCCGCGTCGTGGCGCACGAACCGGCATCCTTGCCAACTATCCGGAGACGCCCTTCCACCGGCCTGCGCGACTTGGCCTTTCAGAGCGGCTCCCCGCGCCGTCAAGCCCGTCGCCGGATCAGGGCCGCCGCGAGCCGCCTCACTTGCTGTCGGACGCCATCCCGTGCACAAGCCGAGGTGTCAGCATTGTCCGGCTCGCGGCGGATACCCGGCAGGGAGTCGCACCCGTGAAATCCGCCCCCCGTGGGCGCGGCCACGATAAAATCCCGGATGAGCCATTGCTCATCCGGGATTTTGGTCAGGAGTGAACGCCCCCCTAGGCGCTCTTTCTGCGGCGGCGCACGGCGAACATGCCAAGCAGCCCGGAGCCCATGATCAGCATGGTGGCGGGCTCGGGGGTGGCCAGCACGGCGGGGTCGTCGCTGGTGATGGACCACCTGCCAACGCTGCCGTCACGGCGGGCGTTGGTCTCGATGGTGCTCTGGGCGTAGAGTTGCACGTCGATGTCGTACAAGGCTTCGAGGGGGTCGTTGATCTTGATGAGTTCGCCCACGCTGCTGAAGTAGGTGTTGAGGCCGAACCAGGATGTGCCCAGGAAGGTGCCCGCCGGGACGCCGGTTGGATCGCCCAGGGCCTCGCTCCACCAGTAGCCTCCGTCCAGGGTCAGGCTCATCCAGAGCGCGCCGTCGGTCGCGGTGGCGATGCTGGTTGCCTCGTCGGCGAAGGAGATGTTGGTGGAGAAGTCCTCGAAGAGCTTGAAGACCACGCCGCCTGCCAGCTCGGTGTCGCTGATGATGCCGTTGGGGTCGGACAGGGTGGGGACGTCGAATGTTATTAAGGCGTTCTGGGTTCCCTGGATGGGATTGACCGTCGCGACCTCCGTGTAGAAATACGCGGTCAGGTTGTGCACCGGATTGGAGGTGCTGTTGAAGGGGTCCGCGCCGCCTCCGGTGTTCCCGAGGATGGTTTGCACGCGCGCTATGCCGTAAAAGAGGTCGCCTGGTGCGATCGCGCCGTTGCCGTTGACAGGAATGCGGTTTTCCCAGTTCACGAATTCCATCGTGTTGAACCCGGGCGCCAGGGTTATTGCCGTTGCGCTGTTTGCCCAAAGCACGGCGGAGAGCGCCGCGAGCAGGATCGAGAGCTTGAGATTTCGCATGAGCCTATTCTCCCTTGTTCGATGGTGTCAGGCCTGATACGCACGAATGATGCCAACCAATAACACCTTGAAAAAACAACGAAAATTTTCAAAAACACGTCCGTATCAGTGATAGGTAGTAAAGATATCCGACGAGCGCATGTCGGATTTGGCTACAGAAAAGAACCAGATAGCCAATTTGAGCGGAGACAAAAAAACCCGGATGAGGAGCCCTCACCCGGGTTTTCGGTTCATGAAGGAACGTCTGTCTAGGTGTTCTTCTTACGGCGCCGCGCCGCGAACATGCCCAGCAGGCCGGACCCCATGATCAGCATGGTGGCGGGCTCGGGGGTGGCCACCACGGCGGGGTCGTCGCTAGTGAACGACCATGCGGGGACGCTGCCGTCCACGCGGGCGTTGGTTTCGATGGTGCTCTGGGCGTAAAGCTGCACGCTGATGTCGTACAGGTCTTCGAGGGGGTCGTTGACGAAGTTGAGCGGCCCCACGCTGCTGAAGAAGGTGTTGAGGCCGAACCAGGATGTGCCCACGAAGGTGCCGGGAGTCAGACCGGTCGGATCGCCCAGGGCCTCGCTCCACCAATAGCCGCCGTCCAGGGTCAGGCTCATCCACAGCGCGCCGTCGGTCGCAGTGGCGATGCTGGTTGCCTCGGTGGCGAAGGAGATGTTGGTGGCGAAGTCCTCGAAGAGCTTGAAGACCACGCCGCTCGCCAGCTCGGGATCGCTGATGATGCCGTTGGGATCGGAAGCCCCGGGGACGCCGAAGTTGATGATGAGGTTGTTGGGATCGCTCGCCGGGGCGAGGCTGGCCACCTCGGTGTAGAAGTAGGCGGTCAGGTTGTGCACCGGAGCGGAGGTGCTGTTGAAGGGATCGGGAGGCGTGGTGCCCGCGATGGTCTGCACGCGCGCGATGCCGTAGAAGATGTCGCCGACTTCGATCGGCCCATCGGTGCCGACATTGACTCCATCCTTAATGCGGTTTTCCCAGTTCACGAACTCGATCGTGTTGAACCCGGGAGCGAGGGTTATGGCCATGGCGCTGCTTGACCAGAGCAGTATGGCCAGAAGGGCCAGCACGTTGCAAATGGTTGAGCGTCTCATCCTTGATTCCTCCTTGAGGGGCGTTCACGTATGCCCTGATGAAGCACAAAGGATGCCACGCGATAACACTCTAATTTCACGAACAATAATCCATAAACTCCCTCCCTTCGCGGCTGTCTGTAAGAAAAGGCGACGTGTCCTTGTAAAGTTTCCCTGCAGCGGAGGCGCATCTCGTTTTCACTATCAAGGCATCCTGTCCCGAATGGTTTGATCTGGCTTGTTGCCCACACCCTCGTTAACCGCAACGATTCCTATCTAGTCACACATACAACCGCCGCCGTTCATCCGCGTTTTCCGGACAGAATGCGTTTCTACCTGAAACCCTACCATTTATATCATGATTGGATATCGGAGCTTAACAAATATGCCGTTAATGGATTTCACCGAAAAGGAGGGTTTCAGGCATTGCAAAGCAACTAATCCATAAAACAATTCAATTATTACAAAATGTTACCAACAAAAACGCTTAGTCTTGATTTACCAGACAGTCCATAAAACCCGGACAGCACAACTCATGTTATTCCATAATTGAATTCACCCATACCATCAAAGCATCTACCTGAAATAAAAAACAAAATAATTAAACAGCCATGTTGGCATGATCCTGGCTCTATAGTGGGCCTTCCGGCTCACGGCGAAGACGTTTTGCGTTCAACTTGAAAATCAAGGATGACACCATGCTCTTACGCTCGCTTGGTCTGGTCTTGCTCATATCCGCCCTGGCGTGGGGGTGTCAGTCGCAAACACGCGAAGAGATGATGAGCCAGGGTATCAAGCTGGCGAGCGAGGGCAACAACAAAGGGGCCGCCGTCGTCTTCGCGAGCATCCTGGAAAAACACCCCGGCGACCAGCCCGCCGAGCTGGCGCTGGCCGAAGCCTACCTGAAAATCGGCAAGCCCCAGCAGGCCGCCTCCATGGCCGCGAAAGTCCTGGCCAAGACGCCGGACTCCACCCAGGCTCTTCTCATCACCGCCAAGGCCAAGCTCTCGGAGCGTGATCCGGAAAACGCCTACGCGGTCCTTGAAAAGGTTCTCTCCTCGCCCAATCCTCCATCCGAGGCGTGGGAACTATCCGGTCAGCACCATTTCATGAAGGCCCGGTACGGCGAGGCCATGGCCGACTTCGAGAAGGCCATCGCCGCCTCGCCTTCCAACCTCACCGCCCGGACGGCGCTGGTCGAATGTCTTATCGCCTTGGACGACAACGGCCGCGCCCAGATTGAACTCGACGCCCTCCTGGCGGCCGACCCCGCGAACAAGGAAGGCCTCTACCTCCAGGCCCAGCTCCAGACGCGGCGGGGAGAGGAGGACGCCCTCATCGCCACGTTCGCCGCCATAAGCAGACACCACCCTCTCGAACTGCGCGCGCGCTTCGCCGAGGCCTACCTGCGGCTCACAAGAAACAACGATGTGGAATTCGCCCGGAAGAAGGCCGCCAGCCTCATTGAAACATTCAAGAACTCACCGGAGGGTTACAAACTGCAAGGGCTCGTCTTCATGGCCACCCAGGAACCCCAGCAGGCAGTGGAGCCGCTTCACAAGGCTCTTCGACTTCGCCCCGACGTGGACGTCAACATTTATCTGGCCCAGGCCTATTCGGCGCTCGGCAACGATGAGACGGCCATCAACCACATCCAGGCGGCTCTGACCCAGGCGCCGGACCATGTCGTGCCCAGGCGCATGCTCGCTGCCATCTACCTGAAGCAGAAAAGGCTGGACGAGGCCATCTCCGAGACCGGGCGGATATTCAAGGCAAGCCCGGGCGACGGCCAGGGGCAGGCCATCCTGGCCGAGGCGCTCCTGGCCAAGCGCGACTACGACAAGGGGCTGGCGGCCTACGAGGAGATCGCCAAGACCAATTCGGACAATCCGGACGTCTACCTGAAGAAGGGCATGCTCCTCGCCCTGAAGGGAAAGGACGCCGAAGCGGAAGCGGACCTGCGCAAGTCCGTGGAGTTAGGCGGGGAAGCGCTGGAGCCCAGGCTCTACCTCTCCTCTTTCCTTGCCGGAAAGAAACGCCTCGACGAGGCTGCGGAAGCCTTGCAAGGGACGAAGCAGGGAGCGCCGGAGAGCGCCCTGGCCCTGAACGCCATCGCCAAGCTGCGGCTGCGCCAGGGCAGGTTGAGCGAGGCATCCGAGCTGCTGAACAAGGCCAAGGCGGCTGACCCGGGCCTGCTCATGACATACTACAATCTGGCCGCCCTCTCCATCGCCACGGGCAAGGGGGAGGAGGCGGGCAGGCAGTTCGACGAGGCGCTCGCTCAGTCCCCCACGGACATCCGCTCCCTGCTGGGGGCCGCCGCCGCACGGGAGGTCAAGGGAGAGCATGCCAAGGCCCAGGAATTCTACTCCCGCGCCGCGGCCACCGGGCTGCCGCAGGGCGCTTTGGCGCTCGCGGAGTTCCACCTCCGCCGGGACGACAAGCCCAAGGCATTGCTCATCCTGGACGAAAGCCTGTCCAAATCGCCCGACGCCCTGGCGCTCTGGCTCCTCAAATCGCGGGTCCACGCCAGCCTTGGCGAGCACGAAAAGGCCCTGGCGGTGCTTTCGCGCGTCGAAACCATGAACCAGCCCCTGGGGCTTCGCGAACGCGTAAAATTCTACCTGGCCGCGAAGAACAAGGACAAGGCCATGGAAGCCGCCACAAGGCTCAGGGACATCAACCCCCGCGCCGGAGAGTACTCCCTGCCGCTGGCCGAGGTGCAGGAAATCACCGGGGACCGCGAAACCGCCAGGAAAACCCTTGTCCGGGCGCTGCGCGAAGACCCCAAGAGCCAGCAGGCCCTGCTGATGCTCTCCGGCCTGGAGGCCAAGGACAGGCGCTTCCCGGAAGCCCTGGCGCTGCTCGACAAGGCCATCCTGGCGGGAGTGAATCCGGCGGCCGCCAACACCATGAAAGGCATGATCCGCCAGCAGGCCGGAGACCCAGGCGGGGCGGCCCGGGACTACGAGACCGCCCTGCGTCATGACGAGCGGCATGTCCTGGCCCTGAACAACCTGTCCGTGCTTTACGCGGACAAGGCGGACAGCGCCGGGGAGGCTCTTGAACTGGCCATGCGCGCCTACGCCATGGAGCCGCACAACGCCGCCGTCCTGGACACGCTGGGCTACGCCCTGCTCAAGAACGGCAGGACCAAGGAAGCACTGGTGGCGCTGCAGGAGGCGAGCAGGCTCATGCCGGGCAACGCCGAGATATCAAGACACCTCGAGTTGGCGCGCGGCGCAGTCAAGGACAGCAAGCCCTGAATCAACCGCAGCGCATCCAAGCGGTCCACGTGCGGCCACGCCGGGGGAGATGACAAGATGGACAGCCAGATAGCTTACGGGAACCCGGGGAAGTCCAGCATCAAGCAATGCGCCATGGACATCCTCATCGCCCTTACCGCCTTGCAGCTGGTCCTGTTACTTTCTGAAACGGGAATGAGGCAATCCGGATTCGAGAGCATGCTGCATGAGAATGTGGTCCATTTCCTCGTGATCGCCGCATTTCCCTCCATGCTTCTGGGCATCCTGCTCGCCCGGGCCGCCAGGAGCGCCGGACTGGCCAGCAGGCTGGCAAAGACGGCCCTGTCCCTCCTGGTGTCCTACGTCATCTTCCTCGCCATGGACGAAACACGCATCCCCGGTGGCATGGCACAAGGCCAGGTTGTCGCCGGGCTTGTCATATTCGCCCTGCTGAGCCTCGCCTGGGACGCCCTGCGCGCCCATGACGGCACCGCGTTCTCCTCGGGGGACAAATGCCTGCTGGTGGGCAACGGCATCCTGGCGGACAGGATGGAGCAGGCCATCCGCCAGAGCCCGGGACGTTTCCGCCTGGCCGGCCGTCTGGAGTACCCGGTGGCCAGCCAGGACGCCAGGCCCGAGGACGCGGAAGACATCTTCGAGACCGCCAGGCGGCTGGGCGCGACGAAAGTGGTCCTTTCGCTCACCGAGCGCAGGGGGGTTTTCCCGCTTGAGGAGATGCTCACCTGCAAGCTCTCGGGCATCGAGGTGCTCGACTCACCGGACATGTTCGAACGCCTCACCGGAAAGCTGCTCATCGAGAACATCACCCCCAGCTGGTTCATCTTCTGCCACGGATTCCGCGTTACTCCCGGCCTGCGCGCCGCCAAGCGCTGCATCGACGTGGCCTTGTCGCTGTTCGGGCTTCTGATGTTCGCCCCGTTCGCGCCTCTGGTGGCGCTGGCCATAAGGCTCGACTCCCCCGGCCCGGTCTTCTTCAGGCAGGTCCGCGTCGGCCAGGGCGACAAGGAGTTCAGCCTCATCAAGTTCCGCACCATGCGCCAGGACGCCGAGGCCAAAACCGGAGCCGTCTGGGCCAGAGAGAACGACACGCGCGTGACGCGGCTCGGCAGATTCCTGCGCAAGTCGCGCATTGACGAGATCCCGCAGCTCATCAACGTGCTGAGGGGCGAAATGAGCCTGGTGGGCCCGAGGCCGGAGCGGCCCGAGTTCGTTAAGACCCTCAAGGAGCGCATCCCCTATTACTCCG
>JBMORI010000033.1:0-20051 GCA_049322415.1 Thermodesulfobacteriota bacterium
GATCGATCTCGCGCTGGCGCTCGCGCCAGAGGCGCGAAGCGCCGGCAGCTTGATCGGTCCCTGGGGCGGCGCGTCACGCCACGGCTCGGACTAGGCCGGACGAGTAGACTTATGTGTTTTCCTTCAGATAACGGATGCCGTTCTGAAGAATGGAAATGCCCAGCGCCGGTCTTTCGCCCCGCGTCCAGCCGGGATGGTTGGTGGGGTCGTTGAAGGCCTCGGGGTGCGGCATGAGCCCAAGAATCCGCCCGGTGGGGTCGGTGAGCCCGGCTATCGCCATGGGCGACCCGTTGGGGTTGTACGGATACTCCATGCTGGGCAGCCCGGTGCGCGGGTCCGCGTACTGGAGGGCGATCAGGTTCTCGGTGACCATGCGCGACAAGGTCGCGTTGTCCTGCGGAATCACCATGCCCTCGCCGTGGCGCACGGGCAGGTCCAGGTGTTCCATGCCCATGGTGAAGACGCAGGGGCTGGACTTGTTCACCCGCACCGTGACCCAGCGGTCCTCGAAGCGGCCGGAGTCGTTGTTGGAGAGAGTGACCTGGCGTTCGAAGTATTTCCCGTCCAGGGCGGGCAGGAGGCCCAGCTTCACCAGGAGCTGGAAGCCGTTGCAGATGCCCAGGATGATGCCGCCGCCGTCGAAGAAGGCCTTCAGCTGGTCGAGCAGCGGGTCTCCTGAGACGGGCCTGGCGTATTTCCAGCGGATGGCCCCGGCCTGCCCCGCGCCGAGGTCGTCGCCGTCGAGGAACCCGCCGGGAAATATGAGGAAATTGTAGCCGGGAAGCTGGACGCGCCCGGCGATGATGTCGGAAAAATAGACGATGTCCGTCTGGTCGGAACCGGAGAGATTGGCCGCGTGGGCGGACTCCGCTTCGCAGTTGGTGCCGTATCCGGTGATGACCAGTGTTTTGACTTGGGCCATTTGAACTCTGCTCCAGGGGTTTCTTGAAAAATCCGGTCCGGTCGCTTAGACGTATCCGAGCGACATTACGTGCCCCCGCGCAAGGCGTCAACAGGGCGGGGGTTTTACACTTTCGTCAGCCCCAAGGAGGCAGGGCTTTATGAAAACCAAGTTTATTTTCGTCACCGGAGGCGTGCTGTCCTCCCTCGGCAAGGGTCTGGCCGCCGCCTCCATAGGCGCGCTTCTTCAGGCGAGAGGGCTTCGCTGCACCATCATGAAGCTCGACCCCTACATCAACGTGGACCCGGGCACCATGAACCCCTTCCAGCACGGCGAGGTCTACGTCACCAACGACGGCGCCGAGACAGACCTGGACCTGGGCCACTACGAGCGCTACCTGGGCGTGGCCATGTCCCAGGCCAACAACGTCACCTCGGGCCGCATCTACAACAACGTCATCCAGAAGGAGCGCAGGGGCGACTACCTGGGCGGCACCGTCCAGGTTATCCCGCACATCACCGACGAGATAAAGCGCTCCATCCTCGGCGTCGCCAAGGACGAGGACGTGGCCCTCATCGAGATCGGCGGCACCGTGGGCGACATCGAGGGCCAGCCCTTCCTGGAGGCCATCCGCCAACTGCGTTCCGACCTGGGCAAGGAGAACGTCCTCTACATCCACCTGACGCTCATCCCCTACATCCGCGTGGCCGGGGAGCTGAAGACCAAGCCCACCCAGCACAGCGTCAAGGAGCTCCGGTCCATCGGCATCCAGCCCGACATCATCATCTGCCGCTCGGAAATCGACCTGGACCAGTCCCTCAAGACCAAGATCGCGCTTTTCTGCAACGTGGACCCGGACGCCGTGTTCACCGCCGTGGACGTGAAGAACATCTACGAGGTGCCTCTCAAGCTCTACGCCGAGGGCGTGGACCAGAAGATCGCCATCCTGCTCAGGCTCCCGGCCAAGAACGCCGAGCTGGACCCCTGGCAGACCCTCACCCACAAGCTGTCCCACCCCCAGGGCGAGGTCTCCATCGGCATCGTGGGCAAATACGTGGACCTCAAGGAGGCCTACAAGAGCCTGCACGAGGCGCTGGTGCACGGCGGCGTTGCCAACGACGTGCGCGTGAACCTCATCTACGTAAACTCCGAGGAAGTGACCGCTGCCAACGTGGCCGAGAAGCTGGCCGGGCTGGACGGCATCCTGGTCCCGGGAGGCTTCGGCTCGCGCGGGGTGGAGGGAAAGATCGCGGCCATCCGCCACGCCCGCGAGAACAGGATCCCCTTCTTCGGCATCTGCCTGGGCATGCAGCTGGCCTGCATCGAGTTCGCCCGCAACGTGCTGGGCCTGACCGAGGCCAACTCCGAGGAGTTTAACCGACTGAGCCCCGATCCCATCATCTACCTCATGCGCGAGTGGTACGACTTCCGCACCAAGAAGGTGGAGAAGCGCGACGCCGACTCCGAGATGGGCGGCACCATGCGCCTGGGCGCGTACCCCTGCGTGGTCAAGCCGGGCACCAAGGCCATGGAGGCCTACGAGGCCGTCCAGATCGAGGAGCGCCACCGCCACCGCTACGAGTTCAACAAGGCCTACTTCGCCCGCATGGAGGAGAAAGGCATGGTGTTCTCGGGCCTCTCGCCGGACGAATCCCTCGTGGAGGTGGTGGAGCTGCCCGGACATCCCTGGTTCCTGGGCTGCCAGTTCCATCCCGAGTTCAAGTCCAACCCCATGAAACCGCACCCGCTGTTCCGCGAGTTCATCAAGGCCTCCAAGCTCGCCCGCGAGGCGAAATGAGGCGGCCCGCAAGGCCCGGCGTGACCCGCCGGGCCTTGGCCCTGGCCAAGCCGGTCAGTCTCCTCGTACTGGACGTGGACGGCGTGCTCACGGACAACGGCGTCTGGCGCGACGGCGCGGGCCACGCCTCTCCGGGGCATGGCGCCGGGTTCAAGCGTTTCGACGTCCGGGACGGCATGGGGCTCAAGCTCCTGATGCGCGCCGGCATCGAGGTGGCCGCGATATCAGGCCTTGGCAACGTCCAGGCCGAGCAGCGCCTGAGGGAGCTTGGCATCCGCGAGTTCCACGGCGGGCACCTGAAGAAGCTGCCCGTTATGGAGAAAGTCCTCTCGGAGCGCGGCCTGGACTTCAGCCAGGCGGCCTACATGGGCGACGACTGGCTGGACGCTCCGGCGATGACGAGGGTGGGCCTGCCCATGGCCCCGGCCGACGCCCAGCCGGAGATACTGCGCATCGCCGCGTGGGTGTCACGCTTTCCGGGCGGGCATGGCGCGGTGCGGGAAGCGGTGAGATTTCTGCTGATGGCTCAGGGGAAGCTTGATTCCATCCGGCGGGACTTGCTCTCCTGAAGCAGGGCGAGGTTGGTTCCGAACACGGCTTTTCTGTCGCGGCGCTTTCCCCGGGCGGGAACATCGCGGCGGTTTTTCCGGCACTCCGGGGCCTGCGGCGCGTTCGTCCATTACATTGAAACCCCGTCAAGTCTTGCCACGGCCGTACTTTTAGTGCATAACCCGTCAGGTTGAACGGGCTCCTGCGGCATTTTTCTTGCTAGCCCGAAAATCCAGCCACGAGGATATCTTAGCGCATGGCCCTCGAGCTCAGACAGCAACTCAAGCTCTCGCAGCAGTTGGTGATGACCCCCCAGCTGCAGCAGGCCATCAAGCTGTTGCAGCTCTCCAGGCTGGAGCTGGTGGAGACGGTCCAGCAGGAGATGCTGGAGAACCCCCTGCTGGAAGAGGTGTCCATCGACGACGAGCGCCCCGAGCCCGTCATGCTCGAGACCTCCCACGCCCCCGACGCCACCACCGACGAAGGGGCCATGCAGAAGGAGCTCATGAAGACCGCCGAGTGGGACGACTACATCGGCGACTTCGCGTCCACCTCCCGCCAGGCCACGGTGCGCGAGTACGAGGCCCCCGAGGAGGGCATGTCCTTCGAGGCGCGCCTGGCCTCCAAGACCTCCCTGGAAGGCCACCTCTCCTGGCAGATCAACCTCTCCCCCTTCACCGAGCTGGAACGCGCCATCGCCGACTCCATAGTGGGGAACCTCAACGCCATGGGGTATCTCCAGTCCAGCGTGGAGGAGATCGCCGCGGACACCGGCTCCAGCCTGGAGCAGGTGGAGAAGGTCCTGCACGCGATTCAGCGATTCGATCCCGTGGGCATTGCGGCCCGCACGCCGCAGGAATGCCTGCTGGTGCAGCTCGAGGTCTACCGCTACAAGGACCCGGTCCTCATCGAGATCGTCCGGGACCACCTGGAGGACCTGGAAAAGAAGCGCTACAAGCCGCTGGCCAAGAAGTTCAAGATCACGATGGAGGACATCAAGGAATACCTTGAGATAATCCAGTCGCTGGACCCGCTGCCCGGGTCGCACTTCAGCTCCGCCGATCCCGTCTACGTCAGCCCCGACGCCTACGTGTACAAGTACGGCGAGGACTTCGTCATCGTGCTCAACGAGGACGGCCTGCCAAAGCTCCAGCTCTCCCCGTACTACATGGAGGACATGAGCCGCGCCGGTTCGGGCAAGGACAAGGACTACCTCCAGGACAAGATGCGTTCGGCCCAGTGGCTGATGAAGAGTCTGTACCAGCGCCAGCGCACGCTTTTCAAGGTGCTGGAATCAATAGTGAAGTTTCAGAGGGATTTCTTCGAGGAAGGGGTGACGAAGCTCAAGCCCCTCATCCTCAAGGACGTGGCCGACGACATCGGCATGCATGAGTCCACGGTGAGCCGCATCACCACCAGCAAGTATGTGGCCACGCCCCACGGCATTTACGAGCTCAAATTCTTCTTCAACTCCGCCCTGGAGTTGGACGACGGCACTTCGGTGGGTTCGGAGTCGGTCAAGGCGCTCATCAAACAGCTCATTGCCGGCGAAGACCACAAGAAACCCATAAGCGACGAGCAGATAGCGGACATTCTCAAGCAGAAGCTTCAGGTGAACATCGCCCGCCGCACCGTGGCCAAGTACCGAATGGCCATGGGCATCGAATCCTCGTCCAAGCGCAAGGAAGTCCTGTAATCACGCCGTTTCCATTTGCGGCAACATCTGGAGGAATACCATGAATATCGCCTACAACTTCAAGAATTTCGAACCGTCTCCGGGCCTTCGCGAATACGCCGCCAAGCGTTTCGACAAGCTCACCAAATACATGCCCAACTCCGACAACGCCGAGGTCACGGTCATACTCAGCGTGGAGAAGACCCGCCAGATCATCGACGTGATCATCGACGCCGACGCCATGCACATCTCCGCCCATGAGCGCTCCGAGGACATGTACTCCACCATCGACATGATCACGGACAAGCTCGAAGCCCAGATGCGCAAGATGCGCGAGAAGATGAAGGACCGCCGCAAGGATGCCGCCTCTCCCGTCACCATGGGCGTGGTCAGCTTCACCGAGGAGGGCAAGGTCCATTCCATCGAGGAGTCGGACAAGTACAACCCCAAGCCCATGGACGTGGAAGAGGCCGCCGAGCAGCTTCAGGCCCTGGACTATGAATTCCTGGTGTTCCTCAACTCCGAGACCGAGCGCGTCAACGTCATCTACAAGCGCAAGAACGGCGACTACGGGCTGATCGACCCCGGGGTATCCCTCTGATGCGGCTGGGGACGTTCCTGCGCAGGGACTTCGTGCTGGACGACCTGAAGGCGTCCGGCAAGCCCGAGGTGCTGGCCGAGCTGGTGGCCCCCGTGGCCGGGACCTACCCCGCCATCGACGCCGGCAAGGCTCTGCGCGTGCTGCTTGACCGCGAGAACCTCGGCACGACCGGCATCGGCGACCAGGTGGCGATCCCTCACGGCAAGATGGACACGCTGGAGGAGATCGTCATCGTGGCGGGCCGCAGCCGGGCCGGGGTCGATTTCGAGGCCCTGGACCACAAGCCCTGCAGGATCTTCTTTCTGGTGCTCGCCCCGGAACATGTGGCGGGCATGCACCTGCGCATTCTCGCGCAGATATCGAGGCTGCTCTCCGACGAGGGTTTCCGGAAGTCCTTCCTGGAGGCCGAAGACGGCGAAAGCCTGTGGCGGGTGCTCTCCAGCCACGCCTGACGCTCGCGGCCATGCCGTCCGTCATGCAATAGTCCGCGGCATCTGTTAGGAACGTCCCCGCCCGCCACGAGCGCGCGGGGACGTTTTTCAAGGAGACTGCCCATGCCTGACAATGTCTTCCGCAACCTGCCCGTGGTGGTTATTTCCGGCCTGTCGGGTTCGGGCAAGTCCACGGCGCTCAACGTCTTCGAGGACCTGGGCTATTTCTGCGTGGACGGCCTGCCCGCCAGCCTCATGCCCAAGCTGGTGAGCCTCTTCGAGGGGCAGGGCGCCAACCGGTACCGGGGGCTGGCGCTCGGCATGGACTTCCGGGAGGTTGACTTCGACGCGGGATGGGAGTCCGCCGTCAGGGAGTTCAAGCAGTTCGGCGAGCCTCCGCAGATCGTCTTCGTGGAGGCCTCCACCCAGGAGATCATGCGGCGCTACGCCACGACCCGCCGTCCGCATCCCTTCGAGTCCGAAGGATACGGCCTGGCCGAGGCCGTGGAAGAGGAACGCGGGCGCATGGCTCCCATCCGCGAGGCGGCCGACCTGGTCATGGACACCACGGGGTTCTCCATTCACGACCTGCGCCGCCAACTCCAGGAGAAGTGGAAGTTCCTGGAGGGCAAGGGCCCGGCCATGAAGATCCACATCATGAGCTTCGGGTTCAAGTATGCCATCCCGACGGAATCCGACATCGTGCTGGACCTGCGCTTTCTGCCCAATCCGTATTTCGACCCGCAACTCAAGCCCCTGTCGGGACAGGACCGGGCGGTGGCCGATTACGTCCTCAACTCCGAGGATGGCCGGACCTTCCTGCCCAGGCTGACGGACTTTCTTCTCGATCTCATCCCTCGCTACGCCAGGGAGGGCCGGTACCGCCTGACCATTTCCCTGGGGTGCACGGGCGGCCGCCACCGCTCGGTGGCCACGGCCGAGGCCGTCTTTGACACGTTGCGCAAGGCGGGCTACACTGCATCGCTGGAACACCGTCACATTGAAAAGGGTTGAGACAGTTCATCGATGAGCAACAAGACCGTCAGCGACACGCCCGTCGGCGTGGTCATCGTGACCCATACCGACTATGGAGAGAAGCTCCTGCAGGCCGCGGAGATGATCATCGGCAGGCAGGAGAACGCCAGGACCGTTCCGGTCAACGTCGGCGTGGACACCGCCGAGACCGTCACGCGGCTCGAAGAGGCCATCAAGTCCGTCGAGAAGGGCGCGGGAGTCATCATCGTCACCGACATGTTCGGCGGCACCCCAACCAACCTCTCGCTCTCCCTCATGGGGCTGCACCACATCGAGGTGGTCACCGGGGTCAACCTGCCCATGCTCATCAAGATACTCTCCTCGCGTTCCAAGCCCCTGGACCAGCTGGCCGCCGAGGCCAAGACGGCCGGGCTGCAAGGCATCGTGGTGGCGGGGGAGATACTCCGGAAGAAAGTGGCCGGGGAGTAGGGCATGTACTGGGTCCGGATCGACAACAGACTCGTGCACGGGCAGATCATCGAATCCTGGCTTCCCTTCACCGACGCCCGGGCCATCGTGGTGGCCAACGACGAGCTGGCCGGGGACGAGCTCCGGCAGCAGATCATGTCCATCGCCATTCCGCTTGGGGTGGACATCTCCTTCGTCAGGGTGGACAGCATCCAGACCCACCTGAGCGGCAAGAAGCTGGTGAACAAGGACGTTCTCGTGCTGTTCGCCTCCTGTCCGGACGCCCGGCGCGCTTTCGAGACCGGGCTCGGGTTCACGAAGCTTAACCTGGGGAACCTCCATTACGGACCGGGCAAGAAGCAGGTCTGCCAGCACATCGCCCTGAGCAAGGAGGACGAAGGCTGCCTGAGCTTCCTGCAAGGAAAGGGCGTTGCCCTGGATTACCGTTGCATTCCCAGCGACCCGGTGGAGCTGGGCTGACCAGGGCGCGGGCGCCCGCGGGATAATTCTGATGCTCCGTGCGCGGGGCTTCCCATCGCCGCGAACTTGGGGCAGGAATAACAAAACGCTGACGGGACAATACCCATGGACATCCAAACCCAGTCAATTGTCTTCATCCTCGCCAGCGCTTTTTTTTTGCCCTGTTTTCCTGCTTCCGTTTCCTCGTAAACCTGCCGCTGCTTGACCGCCCGCTCACGGTGGGCTTCTTCTGGGGCCTGGTCACGGGCGACTGGGCCACGAGCCTCGGGGTGTGCCTGTTCTTCGAGCTCTTCTGGCTGGACATATTCCCCGCCGGAACCATCATCCCTCCGAACTCCATGGCCCCCGCGCTTGCGAGCCTCGCCGTCATGCAGGTGCTGCACGTGACGCAGCCGTCCCTGGCGGCGGTGGTCACGCTCCTGGCGCTGCCGCTTGGCCGTGCCTTCGCCCGCCTGGAGCGCTACCACAGGCAGTACGAGAACGAGGCTTTCGGCAAGCTCATCCATTGGGCAAAGCGTTCGGGAGGTGCAGAGGGGCCGGGCGCGCTCACCAGACGGTCCATCATGGTCATGTTTCCCGCGAGCGCAGTTGCCTTCGCGTTGGCGTCCTCGGCACTCATGGCCTCGGCGCACCTGATCCTGCCGCTGCTTGCCCCGCATCTGACATCCATACCCCTCAAATGGCCGCATCTCTGGGTCGTGGCCAGCATCGGCGCGGTGCTCTCCCTGCGCTTCCGTCCCGCCTACGTCCTGCTCGGATGCGGAGTGGCCCTGGCAACGCTCAGCAGGCTGCTGGCTTAGCCTCTCGTTCCTGTATGCACGATGCCTCTTGGCAACGGGAGATATTTGTGATATTTCCCACAAACTCAATTCGCACATCACCTCAGGAGGGATTCGAACATGGCAGCGTATGTCGTTGGACACAAAAACCCGGATACCGATTCCATCGCCTCGGCCATCGCCGTCGCGGACCTGATGACCAAGCGCGGCGTCGAAGCCGTCGCCATCGCCCAGGGCAAGACCACCCCTGAGACCGACTTCGTGCTCGGCAAGTTCGGCGTGAAGGCCCCCGAGGTCGTCACCGACGCCGAAGGCAAGAAGGTCATCCTTGTCGACCACTCCGACCTGGCCCAGAGCATGGAAAACCTGGGCAAGGCCGAGATCCTGGGCATCGTCGACCACCACAAGCTGGGCGACGTGACCACCTCCAGCCCGCTGGAAATGTGGGTCTGGCCCGTGGGCTGCACCTGCACCGTCATCGCCAGCATGTACGAGTTCTACGGCATCGAGATTCCCAAGGCCATGGCCGGCATCATGCTGTGCGCCATCCTGTCCGACACCGTCATGTTCAAGTCCCCCACCTGCACCCCCGAGGACAAGAAGGCCTGCGAAAAGCTGGCCAAGATCGCGGGCGTGTCCGACATGATGGCCCTGGGCATGGACATGTTCAAGGTGAAGTCCGCCGTGGACGGCACCCCCATCCGCGACCTGGTCTTCCGTGACTACAAGGACTTCAACATGTCCGGCACCGGCGTCGGCATCGGCCAGCTGGAAGTGGTGGACCTGTCCATCCTGGACAAGTACAAGGCCGACCTCCAGGCCGACATCGCCAAGGTGAAAAGCGAGAAGGGCCTGCACTCCGTGTTCCTGCTGCTCACCGACATCATGAAGGAAGGCACCGAGATGCTCATCGTCTCCGACGACGTGTCCGTCGTGGAGAAGGCCTTCGGCGTGAAGCCCGACGGAACTTCCGTGTGGCTGCCCGGCGTCATGAGCCGCAAGAAGGACGTGGTTCCCAAGTTCGAGAAGGTCTTCGGCGCCTAATCGCACCGGAACAGAGATGATACAAGCCCGGAGCGGGAGACCGCTCCGGGCTTTTTTGGTCTTGGCGGTGAGAGTTGGTCAGGTCTCGCCGCCGCTCGGAGGCTGATGCGCGATGTGAAAACGGGCGGGGAAAAGTCTCCGCCCGGCCAATCGTTGGTCTACCCGTTAATGCTTTGAATGAGTTCGAGCGCGCCGGCGGGCGGCCTTTGCTCGATGCGCCGGTACTGGCGCCCGTCCGGGGTGCGGCTCACCATGCCGTAGTCGCTGAGCGCCCGGCGCAGCAGGGCGTGGTCGTCGAAGAGGTGGTGGCGCTTGAGAAGCATGTTGATGCCGATTTCGTCCAACGTCTCACCTGCGGGCAGCCTGGACCAGATGACCCACAAGCAGGGCTCCACCTGGCTGTGCTTCGCTGGCCAGCGCAGCATCCGTCCCTCGCCGTCGAAGTAGCGCTTCAGGCGGCTCAGGGCCTTCCCTTCGCTCGCCGCCGAGGTCCTTGTCTTGGCAGGGGGGGCTTCGACAGCCGCGCCGGTTTGAAGCGTAACCTGCTCCGGGCTTCGG
Source organism: Thermodesulfobacteriota bacterium (assembly GCA_049322415.1). GTDB lineage: Bacteria > Desulfobacterota > Desulfovibrionia > Desulfovibrionales > Desulfovibrionaceae > Fundidesulfovibrio. Next base: position 10,260 of record JBMORI010000033.1, read on the forward strand.
GGCGCGCTGTCATCGGCGGCGCGCACGGAACCGGACTCCAAACGCCCCTTCTCATGATTGGGGATGCGTCCCGCTCCAGCGTCATCGGCCCGGAAGTGCTGGAAGTTGCGCCATCCGGCCGAGCGGGCCAGCATGTTCAACAGTTCAAGATGGCTCGGAACGTCGCCGTGCCCGGCCAGCATGCCCCGCAGGGTCCTGGCGAACGCCGAGATGTCGGGAACGGGTAAAGAAAGCGGTTCTCTGGACATCGCTTATCCTTTTGGACGCGCCTATCCTGGGTAGGATTGCCGGTGATCGCCGACTTCCGGCCCGGCACGGGATAAGGTGTCGGCCGCAAGGAAGGAGTGATGGCAGGTTTAGCTCCCCGTTACGGGGCGGCGATGCCTGGGTGAACTGCCGACCAAGTCTCCCATAGACCTGATGGCCCGTGGTTGGCAACGAAAAATCGTATTGGCAGATGCAAATCCGCGAGCGCGGCAGGGAAAGGCTTATCCGTTCGCAAAGGGAGAGAGGTGGTCCGGTCACTGACGTTGTTGTCATCCTCCTCCTGGGAACACCACCAGAATGCTCTTGAAAAGCTGTGAGTGTGTATATTAATTAGCGAGACGCCCATCTTCCAGGCGTTCCGACTCCGTATTCGACTGGAGGTCCCTCATGCCGGAATATCCGATCATCCTCGGAGTCTACTCACTCAAGCAGGAGAGCGTGATCGGCATGGGCGAGACCGCCACCACCCGCGAGACAGTGACCTACTGGTTCGCCCGGCAGATCGACTCCAGCCACTTCGACGTGCAACCCCTCAACATCTATCATGTCCCGTCCGGAGTGCTCAAGAAGCTGGAAGCGCGGGAGTTTCTGGGCAGCTACACCCCCGAGCCGCAATACTACAAGATGTACACGGTTCCGGCGCTCAACAGCCTTGCCAGGAAACTGGCCGAGGGGGAGGACCTGCTCGCGGAAGGCAAACTGGACGAGGCGGAGAAAGCTTTCATCAAGGCCCTGATGATCGACGACAAGCACGTGCAGGCCAATTACGGCCTGGGCACGGTGTACTCCGAGAAGAAGGACACGCCCAAACTGATGAAGGTGATCAACACGCTCCTCTACCTGGACGACGCGTTCACGCCTGAGAACCGGGAGCGGTTCAACACCTTCGGCATCAACCTGAGGCGCAACAAGCATTACGACGCCGCCCTCAAATTCTACGAGCGGGCATTGGAACTCGACGCCATGGACGAGCACGTCTACTTCAACATGGCCAGGGCATATTACGAGAAGGACTCCCTGGAAGACTGCATGAACAGCCTCAACATAGCGCTGGCCGTGAATCCGGGCTTCGAGGAGGCCCGCAGGTTCCTTGACCATTGTCAGGTCAAGTCCGGGAAGGATGCGGTGCGTCCGGACGCGGGGTGAGGTGAAGAGCGGTGCGCCCGGCAGGAAACAGGCATGCCTGTCAGGGACGTGTCCCTAGAAGAAGGCCTTGAACATCACCTCGGCCTGGGCTTCGTAGTCCGCGCAGATGCGCCGCACGGAAGAGGCAGGCAGCCCCGTCAAATCCCACGCCTTTTCCTCCATGGGCGGCAAGGCGTACATGCCGCCGGAGGCGACGCCCACGGCGTTGGCGAAGAAATCGGCGAGGTGGATGATGGCGGCCTCGCGCGGGACAGGTGCGTCGAGCGGATTGTGGTGATGGTTGACCAGGGTGGATATCTGCGGGGGAAACCCCCACTTTTCGAGCAGCGCCCTGCTCACGTCCGTGTGGGTAAAGGAGAAGAAAGTCTCCTCGGCAACCACGATGGGCAGCGAGTTCTCCCTGGCGTGCAGGAGCGTCTCCGACGAGACGTAGGGCATGTCCTTGAAAAGTATCAGCCTTCCTACGTCGTGCAGCAGGCCTGCGATGAAGAACCGTTCCGTGTTCTTTTCTCCCAACGCCTTGGCGAAGATGTGCGAGAAAATGGCGGCCGCCACCGAGTGCCGCCAGAATGTCTCCATGTCGATGAGCTCTGGCGGTATGCCCTTGAAATAGTTGATTGCGCTCACGCCAAGGGCGAGGGTGGAGAGTTCGTCCGTGCCGATCACGGCGATGGCCCGCTGGATGCTCTCCACGGGCTGGGGCGGCGCGTAGATGGGGCTGTTGGCCAGCTTGAGCATCCTGGCGGTGAGGGAGACGTCACGGGTGATGATGTCGGCTAGTCGTTGCACCGAGCCGGAAGCGGATTCCATCTCCTCGCGGAGCTTGAAGTAGACGTCCGGAAAGCTGGCAAGTTGCACCTCGTGGGCCACGATTTTTTCGGGGGCGACCACTTCCATGGGGAAGACGTCGCTTAGGTGCTCCACGTTCTCGGCCCGCCTCTCGGCCAGGGAGGGCAGCCGCCATCCTTCGCTCATCCGGTGGGCCACGAAATCCGATGCGAAGGCGTACAGCTCCGTGACCACGGGATGGTCGGGATTTACGAACACGAAGAACTCCCGCACATACCGGGCTGCCTGTTCCAGATGTCCGTCCCGCGCCGGTTCCCCCACCTCCACGGATAAGACCCCCAGCCCCTTGAACAGGTTGATGTGCCAAGGCTCCACCTTCCCCCCGCTGGCGAGCAGGACCCGTCCGTCCCTGGAGACGACGTCCGCGGCCGCTATGGCCCCCGGCTTGAGATCGTTGATTCCTACGGCAGGCATTTCTTGTTCCGTTCCCTTTAGGATTTGAGGTAGGCCACTGTGCCTGGATGAAATTTGGGGGTGAAGGCCATGGAGACGCCGTGCAGCGTTTCGGAGTGCCCAAGCATCAGGTAGCCGCCGGGCAATAGATTGTCGTAGAACGCGGCAATGACCTTCTTTTTCATTTCGACGTCGAAATAGATGATCACGTTTCTGCAAAACACCACTTGTGATTTTGGAATTCTCTTCACGGCGAGCGCATCGTTCAGATTGAGCTGCTGGAAGTTCACCAGGGAGCTCAGCGCCGGCGTGATCTTGTGCCCGCCCTCGACCTGGGTGAAATACTTCTTCCTGATCGCCTCGGGCGTGGTCTTGAATGCGTACTCGGAATAGATTCCCGTCTTGGCCTTTGCGATCATGGGGGCGGAGAGGTCGCAGCCGGTGATGGTTATCCTCCATTTGCGGATCTCGGGGCCGAGCGTCTCCACCAGCATGATGGCCAGGGTGTAGGGCTCCTCGCCGGAGGAACATCCTGCGGACCATATGTTCAACTCAAGCCTGTTCCTGGCTCGCTGCGCCGCCAGGGCCGGGATGAGGATGTGCTGGTTGAAGGCGTCGAGCTGCTTCTGGTCCCTGAAGAAGCTCGTCTCGTTGGTCGTGACCATCTCGAAGACGTGGGCCAGTTCTTTGTCTTTGTCGGGATCGAATTGCAGCAGCTTGATGTATTCGCTGAACGACTTCATGCCGAGCGCGGCCAGCCGCGCCTCAAAGCGGTTCTGGAAAAGGTATTTGCGCTTGACGTCCACCCAGATGCCGCATTTGGCGTAGATGAAGTCCCTCAGCTTGACGAATTCCTCGTCCGTGATTGCTGGGTAGCGGCGCAGATGAAAGGAAGAAATCGGGGAAGTACTCATTGAAACCTGCCGATCATGGAAACGTGATAGAACAACGGAAAGGCAATGGCAAGCTCGGCGAACCCCGCTGGGTTCGGGAGACGGCTTGCTCAATGATCCAGGGGCAATGGACGGAAGTGGAGGCGGGCTTTCTTGAGAGGACGGGCCGTGGAGCGGGCGCGAAAAAGGCGCGCGGCCCTGGGCTCGCGCGCCTTCAAACGGCGATATGGCATCCCGGCTAGAGGATGCCGGAATTCTTCAGGATTTGTTCGAGTCTGGCATCGTTCTCCTTGCTCATCCTGACGAGGGGGAGGCGAAGCTCGGGGGTTATGCGCCCCATCATGCCGAGCGAGGTCTTGGCGGGGATGGGGTTGGTCTCCATGAACATGGCCCGGTTGAGCGGCGAGAGCTTGTAGTGCAGCCTCTGGGCCTTGGCCACGTCGCCCTTGCGCCAGGCCTTGCAGAGCTTGCGCATCATGGCCGGGGCCACGTTGGACACCACGGAGATGACGCCGTGGCCGCCGATGGCCAGGGTGGGGAGCACGGTGAAGTCGTCGCCGGAGAGGATGATGAAATCCCGGCCGCAGTACTCGATGACCTCGGATACCTGGCAGAGGTTGCCAGTGGCTTCCTTGATGCCGATGACCTCGGGGACCTGCTTGCGCAACGCGGCGACGGTCTGCGGGAGCAGGTTGACGGAAGTGCGGCCCGGCACGTTGTACACGATGAAGGGCATGGACACTTCCTTGGCGATGGCCGCGAAGTGCGCGATAAGCCCGGCCTGGGTAGGCTTGTTGTAGTAGGGCGTGATGAGAAGCGCGCCGTCGGCCTTGGCCTCCTTGGCGTGGCGGGTCAGCTCGATGGCTTCGGTGGTGTTGTTGGAGCCCGCCCCGGCCAGGACAGGGACCCGGCCTTTCACCTGGTCCACGCAGATCTTGATGACCTGCACGTGCTCGGCGTGGGAAAGAGTGGCGGACTCTCCGGTGGTGCCGCAAGGCACGACGCCGTCGATGCCCTGTTCGATCTGCCACTCGACGTGCGCGCGGTAAGCCTCCTCGTCCACCTTTCCGTTCTTGAACGGAGTGATGAGAGCGGTGAAAGCTCCGGTAAACTGCATGCTGCCCTCCAAAAAGTTTGATACGGCGTTCAAGGCCCGCCCCGTGGCCTACTTCGCCTTCTTGTCGCCCGGATCGGGAACCGCCTGGAGAAGCTGCTCCATGGCGGGGGCGGGGGCGAAGGACTCATCCAGGGCGACCGCCTGGGAGGTGAAGTTCGTCCCCAATTCCCACTTGAAGCCTTTTGCACCCGGCCAGGCAAGAACGTCAATGGTGTAGATGGCTTTGCCCTTGGTGTAGGCGTGCGCCCAAAGGGTGCGTCCACCGGTGGCGGGCTTGGCCTTGAAGCCTCCCGCGCTGGTGCCCGCGCCAAGGAGGATGTCCAGGTCCGGCTTGTGCTTGTCCAGGTAGTCGCCCTCGGCCTGGGCGCCCCAGGGGCTCACGCCGATGATCATCCTGACGGAGGGCCTGAGTTCCTTGATGACTTTGGCTATGGCCTGGACCTGCTGCTCGCCCGGGTCGTCTCCCGGGTTCTTGGCCTCGGGGAAGTAGACCACCCCGAGCTTTCCGCCGAGGACGTCCAGCGTGACGGCCTTCGGCTCCTTGGGGTCGAGCGTCACCCAGCCCGAAGGCGGCGAAGCGCCCAGGGAGGCCAGCTTCCCGGATTCGGCCGGGGACACGGCCCCCGCGTCGTAGGCCAAAGCCTCGTAGGCCTTCACCAAGGGCTTGTATGCTTCCTCCTCCGCGTGCTCCATCCCGTCGTCGGAGATGAACTCGTAGGGGCCGCCGATGAAGACGGTCCTGCCCTGCGCTCCCTGCTGTGAGCGGTGCTTCTCGAACGCGCTGGCCCGCCGGGCCAGCCCACCAATGGTGTGGTTGCCTCAGGTGGGGCAGGGTTTGAGATAGCCCCAGGAATTGCCGGAGAAGACGATGGTCAGTTCCGCCGCATGTCCGGATGCGGGCGGCAAAATGCAGAAAACGGCAAAAAGCGCCGCGAAGAGCGCTGAAAAAAGACGCATGGAGAAAAACCTTACTTGTTGAGGTATTCCTTCAGTTCCTTGCCGGGCCTGAAGAAGGGCAGACGCTTGGGGGCCACGTTGACCACCTCGCCGGACTTGGGATTGCGGCCGGTGTAACCTTTGTAGCCCTTGACCTTGAAGCTGCCGAAGCCGCGTATCTCCACCCGGTCCCCGTCCACAAGGGCCTGTTTGATGGAGTCGATGAACGAGTTGACCACGGCGGAGGCTTCGTCCACGTGGATGTCCCGGCTTTCGGCAAGGGCGCTTATGAGTTCGCTTTTGTTCATGACTGTCTCCGTGTCTCGGGCCGCCTCCGCTAGGGACGGCTGGGTTTGCGGATAGCGTAATTCACTTTTTCGTATGTATTGCGGAATGCGCGGAAGCAGTCAAGTTAACCGTGCGCAATTTTTTTCAAAATGGCGCTTGTTTGCAGCATCGGCTTGATTTCTGCCCGGTGACGGCCGATCTTGATGGCGAGGCTCAGGATGTCCTGGGACGCCCGGCTCGTGGGGGCGTGCTTGACCAGCGGTATCTGCCTGCGGACGGCCTCGGGCACGTTGGAGTCGGTATGCACCGCGCCCAGGTAGCCGATGTCGATGCCAAGAAAGCGCTTGCAGGCTCCGTGCAGCCTCTCGAAAGTGATCTGAGCCTCCTTGGCGCTTGAGGCCTGGTTCACGACCACCAGGAAATCATCGATCCCCTGCTGGCTGTAGAGCACCTTGATGACGGCGTACCCGTCCGTGAGGGACGTGGGCTCCGGCGTGACGACCAGGATGCGCATGCGGGTCATGGACGCAAGGTCCAGCACCGTCCTTCCAATGCCCGCGCCCAGGTCGAAGAGGATGTAGTCGTATTCTCCGAGCACGGCGTTGAGTTTCTCGAACACCTGGTCGCGCATGTCCTCGTCGAGTTCAAGAAGCTCCGGGACGCCGCTGGCGGCGGGCAGGAAGTCGAACCCGCCGGGCTCCACCTCGGCCACCACGTCCGCGGGCAGGACGCCGGGCTTGAGGAGGTCCTGGAGGTTCTTCTCCGGCGAGACTCCAAGCAGCACGTCCACGTTGGCCAGGCCCACGTCGAAGTCCATGACCAGCATCTTGTGCTTGGCCTTGTAGAGCGCATACGCGAGATTCAGGGCGAGGTTGGTCTTGCCGACGCCGCCCTTGCCTGAGAGGATTGAAACGCTCAGCGTGGAGCGGGGGTTGATCGGGTCTTGGCTCATAAATCCGGCCCCGTGAACAGAAACTGTTTTTCCTGGGCGTGAACCAGGGTGGACTTGGGAGGTTCGACAAGGTCGGGGATGGGCGCCTTGACGATCCTGTCCTTACCCTTCGCCTTGGCTTCGTAAAGAGCCTTATCGGCCAGGGTGACCAGTTGTTCCACCGAGACAGGAATCCTGCCCTTGGTGCAGGCGAGCCCCACGGAACAGGTGACGCTCACGGGCCGGGGCACTCCGTCGCACGGAATCTTGCGCTTGCGGAGTTCGGCGAGCAGGCGTTCGAGGGTGGATTCCGCCTGGGAGAGGCCGGAGCCGGGAAGCACCAGGGCGAACTCCTCGCCGCCGATGCGAGCCGCAGTGTCGTAGGCGCGCTTGTGTCCGAGCAACACGCCCGCCAGGGTGGTGAGCACCCGGTCGCCGCAGGGGTGGCCGAAGTTGTCGTTGACCGCCTTGAAATCGTCCAGGTCGAGCACGGCCAGGGATAGGCTGGAACCGCTTCTGTGCGCCCGGTCCAGCTCCATCTTGAGGTTCTTTTCGAAAGCCCGGCGGTTGGCCAGTCCGGTAAGGGGGTCGTGCCGGGTCTGGTGGGCGAGCTCCTCCAGGGTCCGCTGGATGCGTTCCAGGTGCGGGGCGGCGTCCCCCGAGGAGGGCAGGGCCAGCCAGTGCAGGAAATGGCCGTCCCGGGCGAGTTCCTCCCAATCCGCCAGGGTCAGTCCCGTGCAGAGCCTGGCGATGATGATCCCTTCCTGGCAGCCGTTGGGCAGCTCGCGGGATTTTTTCATCAACGCTTCGCGAATCCTGGATATTTCCTCCAGGATCGCCTTTCCGTCATCGACGGGGGAGGATGCGTTCGGCTTACTTTCCGGCATGGAATTGCAGCAGATAGTCCCTGATGAAGTTGTCGATGTCGCCGTCTAGCACCCTGTCCACGTCGCCCGCCTCGCTGTTGGTGCGGTGGTCCTTGACCAGCCGGTATGGCTGGAGGGTGTAGGTGCGGATCTGGCTGCCGAACCCGATGGCATCCTTGGACTCGTACTCGGCCTGCCGCATGGCCTGCTGTTTCTTGATCTCCAGGTCGTAGAGGCGGGCCTTGAGCACCTTCATGGCCGACTCGCGGTTGCGGTGCTGGCTCTTCTCGTTCTGGCATTGCACCACGATGCCCGAGGGCATGTGCGTGATGCGGATGGCTGAGCTGGTCTTGTTGACGTGCTGACCGCCTGGGCCGCTTGCCCGGAAGACGTCCACGCGGATGTCCTCCTCCTTGACCTCTATCTGGATGTCCGCCCCCGCGTCGGGGTAGACGTCCACGGAGGCGAAGGATGTGTGCCTCCTGCCCGAGGAGTCGAAGGGGGATATGCGGATGAGACGGTGGATGCCTTTCTCCGCCTTGAGGAAGCCGTAGGCGTAGGCGCCGTTCACCTGGAGCGTCACCGACTTCACCCCGGCCTCGTCGCCCGGCAGGAAGTCCAGTTCGTCCACGGCGAACTGGTGGCGTTCGCACCAGCGGCGGTACATGCGAAGAAGCATCTCGGCCCAGTCCTGGGCTTCGGTGCCGCCCGCGCCGGGGTGGATTTCCAGGATTGCCCCGGATGCGTCCTCCGCGCCGGAGAGCAGGGTGGCCAGCTCGGCTTCCTCAACCTGCCGGGTGAGGGCGGCCAACTGGTCGGACAGGGCCTGGAGGACCTCCTGGCTGGCGTCGTCCTGTGCCATGGCGAGCCATTCGTCCAGGTCATCCCTGGATTTCTGGAGGGCTTCGTAGCCTTCGACCTTGCTGCCGAGGTCGGCTTTTTCGCGCAGGAAGGGGGTGAGGCGTTCGGGATTCTGCCAGGCGTCGGGCTTTGAGAGCTCCGCCTCGATCACCTCAAGGCGCTTGCGTTTTCCTTCCAGGTCAAAGACGCCCCCAGAGGGAGTCGAATTTGTCCTGGATGTCCTTGGCCTGGGTTTTGAGTTCCGGATACTGAAGGAGTGCCATTTTATGCGCCGCGCGTGCGTTTGCAGGTGAATGCCGCGAGTCCCCACAGGGTCAGGGCGGCGAGGGCCGATCCCCATTCCAGCCAGCCGTGGAGACGGTGGTACAGGGTTTTTTCTTCCAACAGGCCAACGCCCGAGGCCGCCGAGGCCGCCTGGACGAAAAGGGAAGTTTCCCCGCTCACCCGTCCCTTGGGATCGATGAGGGCGGTGATGCCGGTGTTGGTCGTCCTGAGCAGGAAGCGGTTCTGTTCCACGGCCCGCATCACGGCGAGTTCCAGGTGCTGCCTGGGGGCGGCGGAGCGTCCGAACCAGGCGTCGTTGGAGATGTTCACCAGCACGTTCGCCCCATCGGAGACCCGGCGCTGAGCCAGTTCCGGAAAGATCGATTCGTAGCAGATGAGCATCCCCATGGCAAGGCGGCCATGGCGGAGCGGCGCGGTCATCGCGCCGGGGGTGAAGGCCCCCACGCCCTGCATGAGGGCCGACAGGATGGGGACGTCCCTGCCGAACGGGGCGTACTCCCCGAAGGGGACGAGATGCTCCTTGTCGTAGAAGGCCTCAAGCCCCTTGCCGGATATGAGGTACGCCCGGTTGAATATGTCCGCCTGCCTGCCCTTGGGCTCATAGCCCGGGGCGCCCGCCACCAGCGGGGCGCCCGCGGACGCCGCGAACGCCTTCACCATGGACGTCTGTGCGCTCTCTTCCTGGACGAAGAACGTCAGCGACGTTTCCGGCCATATGTAGACGTCCGGCCTGGAGGCGGCCACGGACCGGCTCAGGTCGATGTAGGTCTGGACTGCCTTGCTCAGCGTGGCCGGTTCCCACTTGGCGGCCTGGTCGATGTTGCCCTGGATCATGGCCGCGTTGAAGGTCCCGGTGGTCCGAAGGGGGCGCTCCAGCGACCACGCGCCGAATCCGGCCAGGACGGCCAGCGACAGCAGGGCGGCCGCGCGGGGAGGCGCGCCCGGCCCGGCGAGCCGCTC
>JBMORI010000034.1:0-19143 GCA_049322415.1 Thermodesulfobacteriota bacterium
CCTGCCGCGCGGCTAGGACCGATTTGAAGACGATCCGTCGCCGCGCGGCAGGGGGCGGCGCGCTCGCAGGGGCTGGGCGGACCAAGCCTAGGATTTTGAATCTGGGCCTAGCCGGTCGCGAAACGGCTGACGCCACGGAGCGCAGGGGACGAACCAGACAACGCTCTTCAAGGCTGGATGAACTGGAGAATCAGCTCTTCTCCAGCCCGTACCACTTGCCGATCACCGCGGGTTTGAAGGACTCCATGAGGTCCAGAAGCTCCTCGTGCCCGCTGGAGAACATGAGGTTGTTGCGGTGAGGAGGCTTGAGGAAGCCCTGGTCCACGCAGTGGTCAAGGAATGCTGACAGCTTGTCGTAATAGCCCAGGATATTGAGGAAACCGACCGGTTTGGCGTGCAGGCCCAGCTGCCCCCAGGTGGCCACCTCGAAAATCTCCTCCAGGGTGCCCAGCCCGCCGGGCATGGCGATGAAGCCGTCCGAGAGCCCGGCCATTTTGGCCTTGCGCTCGTGCATGTTCTCCACCTCATACATCTCGGCCAGGCCTTCGAAGGCCAGCTCCTTGGCCTTCAGGAAGCCCGGAAGCACGCCCACTGCCCTGCCGCCCGCGTCCACCACGGCCTTGGCCAGCACGCCCATGAGCCCGTTCCTCGCGCCTCCGTAGACAAGTTCGATGCCGCGCGATGCGAGCAGGCCCCCGAGCTTCACGGCGGCTTCGGAGTACCCCTGGGATGCGCCCGCGTTGGACCCGAGAAAGACGCATACGCTTTTCATGATGTCACCTCGCGGTTTGATGGCCGACGGCGGGCCTCATGCCAACGGTACGGCATGGCGCGGCCTTCCGGCAATGGCTAATGTTTTATTGCCGTGAGTATTTTGCATTCAAACGCCACTCGCCCAAATTGGGCGGCACGGGGATATGCGCCATAATCTTCATGACGCCTTTGGATGCTTTTCGCCCCCCGCGACATGTGGAACGCGCGCCCGGCGGGGCTTCCGCCCGGGCGCGCCAAGGACAATCAGGACTGTTCCACTTCCACGATGGGCGAGTGCTGGCTCAGGTCGAAGAAGCCCCGGATCGGGAACGGCAGGGAGTAGCCGGGAATCTTGTCGAACATGACGAAGCCAACGTCCTTGCCCTCGCTCAGGGAGCACAGCGCCGGGATGCCAAGCGGAATCGGGAAGTCGATGGGGCAGGAGCTTATGGATTCGAGCTTGTCCGCGTAGCGGTTCTTGAAGAAATCGATGACAAGGTCCCGTTCCTCGGGGGTGAAGGACTCCATCACCAGCTTGCGGCCGGAGTCGATGTCCGCGTCCATGTCCGGGTGGATGGGGTCTCCGAGGATCCCGTTCCAGTCGTACATTTCTTCTTCCAACTCGTCCCAGCAGGGGCGGAAGAGATGGACCTCCACGTCCTTGCGGCCCTTGAAGCTCTTGATGACGACGCTTATGGACCATGCCCGGTCCGTGGGGAGCTTTTCGAGCGGGGGAACGATATCGATTAGCATTTGGGCCTCCGAGCTTGTTTTATGGCCTGCAAGGCCGTAGAATTGCGAAATATGACGCCGAGAGGGGAAGATTTGAGAAATCAGGACAAAAGTCAATCGGGGTTTGTGCTTTCCAGCACATTCTCTCCGCAGGGCGACCAGCCCCGGGCCATCGCCGGGATGACGGAGAACCTCCGGCTGGGCATTCGCGACCAGATCCTGCTCGGAGCCACCGGCACGGGCAAGACCTTCGCCATGGCCCAGGTCATTGCCGCCACCAACCGCCCGGCGCTGATCATGGCCCCCAACAAGACCCTCGCCGCGCAGCTCTACAACGAGTTCAAGGGCCTCTTCCCGCAAAACGCGGTGGAGTATTTCGTCAGCTACTACGACTACTACCAGCCCGAGGCCTACCTGCCCCGCACCGACACCTACATCGAAAAGGACTCCTCCATCAACGAGGACATCGACAAGCTGCGCCACTCGGCCACCCACGCGCTGCTCACGCGGCGCGACGTGGTGATAGTGGCCTCGGTGAGCTGCATCTACGGCCTGGGCTCGCCGGAGTACTACGCAAAGATGGTCATCCCTCTGGAGGAGGGCCAGCGGATCTCCATGGAGGAGGTCATCGAGCGGCTGGTGGAGGTGCAGTACGAACGAAACGACATCGACTTCCACCGCGGCGTGTTCCGCGTGCGCGGAGACGTGTTGGAGGTCATCCCGGCCTACAGCCGCGAGCGGGCGCTCAGGCTCGAATTCTTCGGGGACGAGATAGAATCCATGATGGAGACCGACCCCCTCACCGGCGAGGTGTTCGGCAAGCTCAGGAAAACCGTCGTCTTCCCCAACTCGCACTACGTCTCGGACCGCGACAACCTCTCGCGCGCCATGAGCGACATACGCGACGAGCTGCGCGAGCGCCTGATCTGGTACAAGAAGAACAACATGCTGGTTGAGGCGCAGCGCCTGGAGCAGCGCACACTCTACGACCTGGAGATGATCGAGGAGCTGGGCTACTGCAACGGCATCGAGAACTACTCCCGCCACCTGGACGGGCGCAAGGCTGGGGAGCCCCCGGCCACGCTTATCGACTACTTCCCCGAGGACTTCATCCTTTTCATAGACGAATCGCACATCACCGTCCCCCAGATCGGCGGCATGTTCAACGGCGACCGCTCCCGCAAGCAGACCCTCGTGGATTACGGCTTCCGCCTGCCCTCGGCCCTGGACAACAGGCCGCTCAACTTCGACGAGTTCAAGGCGCGCATCGGCCAGGCCGTTTACGTTTCGGCCACGCCGGGCCCATGGGAACTCGAACGCGCGCAGGGGCTGGTGGTGGAGCAGATAATCCGCCCCACGGGGCTTCTGGACCCCCTCGTTGAAGTGCGCCCCACCAAGGGCCAGGTGGACGACCTGCTTTCGGAGTGCAAAAAGCGGGTGGCCGCCTCGGAGCGAGTGCTGGTCACCACCCTCACCAAGCGCATGGCCGAGGAGCTGACCGGATACCTGAACGATTACGGCGTGCGCGCCCGCTACCTGCACTCGGACATCGACACCCTGGAGCGCGTGGCCATCCTCCAGGCGCTGCGCGCCGGGGAGTTCGACGTGCTGGTGGGCATCAACCTGCTGCGCGAGGGACTTGACCTGCCGGAGGTCTCGCTGGTGGCCATCCTGGACGCCGACAAGGAAGGATTCCTGCGCAGCACGCGCTCGCTGATACAGACTTTCGGCCGGGCGGCGCGGAACGAGGGAGGGCGCGTCATCATGTACGCCGACGCCGTCACGGGCTCCATGAGGGACGCCATGGAGGAGACGGCCCGCCGCAGGGCCATCCAGCACGCCTACAACATTGAGCACGGCATCGTGCCAAGGACCATCGTCAAGGAGATGGACAACGTTCTCGATGCCATTTACGCCCAGGCCAAGGGCGAAAAGGAAAACAAAACCAAGGGCGCGAGCTTCATCGACGAACTCATGGAGCGCGCCAGGGACGCGGAGTCGGTGGAGAGACTCATCAAGAAGCTGGAAAAGGACATGCGCGCCGCCGCCAAGGACCTGGCCTTCGAGCGCGCGGCCGAGCTTCGCGACGCCATCGTCACGCTGCGCGGGAAATCCGGGGAGGAGGGCGGCGATGGCTAGAAGACGCGTGCGCCGCAAGGTCAGCATGTTTTCGGCCATGCACCGCAAGCTGGGGGTGCTCTGGCCGGTGATAGCGGGCCTCACCGCCGTGGCCCTCATCTTCGTCTTTGGCACGCTGGCCTACATGCTGGTGGAAGGCTGGGAATTCTTCGACAGCCTCTACATGGTCATCATCTCGCTCACCACCGTGGGCTACGGCGAGGTGCACCCGCTCACCAGGGACGGCAGGATCGTCACCAGCTTCGTCCTCATCTTCGGCGTGGGCACGTTCTTCTACCTGGCCGGCGCCATCGTGCAGCTCATGATAGAGGGACATATTCAAAACATATTCGGGAGGCGCTGGATGCGGCGTGCCATCGAAAAAATGCAGGGACACACCATAGTTTGCGGATACGGCCGCATCGGGGCCATCGTGGCCCGGGAGATAATCGCCGAGGGCCACGACGTGGTGGTGATCGAGCGTTCCCATCAACTCATCGAGGACCTGGAGCAGAAGGACGTCCCCTTCGTCTCCGGTGACGCCACCAAGGACGACATCCTTCTTTCGGCGGGACTCAAGAACGCCAAGGCGCTGGTCTCGGCGCTTACGGACGAGGCCGCCAACGTCTACGTGACGCTCACGGCCCGGCAGATCAATCCCGACATTTACATCGTGGCCCGCTCCGACTCGCCCGACCACTCCCAGCGCCTCATACGCGCCGGCGCCAACCAGGTGCTCTTCCCGCACCTCTACGGCGGCATCCGCATGGCCCAGTCCGTGCTCAGGCCCACGGTGCTGGGCTTCATGGATCTGGCCATGCGCGGCGACAACGAGGACCTGCAGATGGAGCAGCTGACCCTTTCGCCCGAATCCCCCGTGGCGGGCAAGGACCTCATCGGCTCGCAACTCAGGCAGCGCTACAACATCATCGTCATCGGCATCAAAAAGTCCGACGGCAAGCTCCTGTTCAACCCGCAGCCGCAAGTGGTGCTGGAGGCTGGGGACACGCTCATCCTGGTGGGCAACAAGCAGAGCCTGGCCGCCATGCAGCGGGAGATCGTGTGAATCCGCCCGTCCACCCCGGACCAGGCCCGAGCGTGGAGGTCGTGGTGGCCCGCTACCGGGAAGACGTCTCCTGGACGCGGCACCTTGGCCTGCACTGCGTCGTCTACGACAAATCCGGCGAGCCGGGGCCGCTGGCGCTTCCCAACATCGGGCGGGAGACGCACACGTACCTCACGCACATCGTGCGCTGTTACCCGGATTTCGCGGACTATACCGTGTTCCTGCAGGGGAGCCCCTTCGGGCACATGGGGGACGGGGGCGGCCCGGAGACTCTCAAGGCCCGCATCGAGCAGAACGTCAGGCTCGGGGTGAAGTTCACGGGACTGGCCTGGTTCAAGCTCAAATGCGACCGCCTGGGCCGCCCGCACGACATGGCCGCCCCGGAGAACGAGGGCCGCTGGAAAGGGTGGGGCAGGGACATCCCGGTGGGCGAGGTGTATGCGAAGCTTTTCGCGGGGGAAGTGCCCGAGACGTTTCTTGTGACGGCCCCGGCCGGGATGCTTTTCGTCAGCAAGGAGAGGATATTGTCCCGGCCGAAGGGTTTCTTTGAGCGCTGCTTGAAACTGGTCGAGGCCGACCCCGAGGACGAAAACAATACGGGGCACGCCTTCGAGAGGCTGTGGCAGGTGATATTCGGCGGGAACACGAAACTGAACAAAGAGACCGACAGATGACCGGCACGGACAAGGCCGTATCCGAACGCGCCCGCCAGCTACGCGAGGCGTTGGAACACCATAATCATCTCTATTACGTCCTCGACGCGCCCAGGATCAGCGACGCCGAGTACGACGCGCTCTTTCGCGAACTCCAGGACCTGGAGGCAAAGCATCCGGAACTTGCAGACCCCAACTCGCCCACAAAGCGGGTTGGGGGGGCCGTTGCCTCGGGCTTCGCATCGAAGAAGCACCGGCTTCGCATGTACAGCCTGGACAACGCGCTCGCCCCCGACGAGTGGAGCGCCTTCCTGGACCGCCTTTCGCGCGTGCTTCCTGACCGCGCCTTCACCTTCTGGGCCGACCCCAAGTTCGACGGGCTGGCCCTGGAGGTCATCTACGAGGAAGGCGTCTTCGTCTCCGCCCTTACGCGCGGCGACGGCGAAACCGGCGAGGACGTCACGGACAACATGCGCACCGTCCGCAACCTCCCCCTGGACATCCGGCCCCTCGCGGCCAAGGCCGGGCTGCCCGTCCCTTCCATCCTGGAGGTGCGTGGGGAGGTGGTCATCACCAAGGCCGATTTCCGCGCCCTGAACGACACCCAGGAGGAGGCCGGGGGCAAGGTGTTCGCCAACCCCCGCAACGCCGCCGCCGGGAGCGTGCGCCAGCTGGATTCGCGAGTCACCGCGTCGCGCCCGCTCAGGTTCTTCGCCTACGGCATAGGCGTGGCGGAGTGGCCCCTTGGCGACCCGTGGAGCACCCAAGCGTCCGTGATGGGCGGACTGACGAAGTTCGGCTTCAGCGTTGCCAAGGAGGGACGCGCGGTCAATCCTGCGGGCGTCGAGGCCATGTACGCCGAACTGGAGCGCACCCGCGACGATCTCCCCTTCGAGATCGACGGCATGGTGGTGAAGCTTGACAGGCTGGACTGGCAGCGCGAGGCCGGGTTCACGGCCCGTGCTCCCCGCTGGGCCATAGCCTGGAAGTTCCCGCCCCGTCAGGCCCAGACCGTGCTCGAACGCATAGAGGTCCAGGTGGGGCGAACGGGCGTCCTCACCCCCGTCGCGCACCTGAAGCCGGTTCAGCTGGCGGGCGTGACAGTGTCCCGCGCCACGCTCCACAACGAGGACGAGATCAGGGCCAAGGACGTGCGCGAGGGCGACACGGTGGTGGTGCAGCGCGCGGGCGATGTCATCCCGGAGGTCGTGCGTCCTGTCCTGGAGAAACGCCCGGAAGGGGCGGAGGAGTTCGAGTTCCCCAGTGACTGCCCATCATGCGGCTCCCCGGTGAAGCGCCTGGAGGGCGAGGCTGCCTGGCGCTGCCTGAACGTGTCCTGTCCGGCGATGCTCAGGCAGTCCATCGTCTTTTTCGTGTCCAAGTCCGGCCTGGACATCGAGGGCGTGGGCAAACGCTGGATCGAGGTGCTGGTGGACAAGGGCATGGTGAATTCCCCGGCGGACCTGTTCTCGCTCACGGTTGACGACCTCATGAAGCTCGACCGCATGGGCGGGAAGCTGGCCGGGAACTTCGTGGCCGCCATCGAAAAGGCCAGGGAAGAGGCGACGCTCCACAAGCTCATCGGGGCGCTTGGCATCCGCCAGGTGGGGGCGCAGACCGCCCGCACCCTGGCCGCCCATTACGAGGACCTGGACGCCCTGGGCCGCGCCCTCACCGTGGACCTAACGGCGCTGCCGGACATCGGGCCGGAAGTGGCTGCGTCAATCCGGGCCTTTTTCGAAAACCCCGCCAACCACAAGCTTCTGGAGCGGTTCAAGCAGATCGGCCTCTGGCCGCGAAAACCCTCCGCGAAGGCCCAGTCCGGTGACCCCGGCCCCCTCGCGGGCAAGCGCTTCCTATTCACGGGGTCGCTTTCCGGCATGACGCGCGGCAAGGCGGAGTCCATGGTGGAGGGCCTGGGCGGCGTTGTGGCAGGTTCGGTGTCCAAGAAACTCGACTACCTCGTGGCGGGGCAGGACCCCGGCTCCAAGCTGGACAAGGCCCGCTCGCTCGGAGTGCGCGTCCTGTCCCAGGAGGAGTTCGAGCGCATGGCCGGCGGCGAAACCCTATAATCCTTGCAGGGCGATCATGAGCGTTTGTGATGTCATCATAATGGGCGTCGGCGGGCGCATGGGTTCCGCGCTGGCATCCCTGGTCCAGGACGACCCGGCCTTCAGGCTGGCCGGAGCGGTCGCGAGCCCCCGGAGCGAGGCCGCCCTTGCCCGTTTCGGCTGCATGAAGGGCACGTCCATGGAGGACGTGTTCGCCAAATGCCCCGGTGCCGTGATCATCGATTTCACCTCCCCCGAAACGAGCCTCAAGGTGGCCGGTCTGGCGGCCCGGCTTGGCAATCCGGCGGTCATCGGCACCACGGGCTTCAGTCCTGAGCAACAAAGGGAGTTGGAGGCCTCGGCCGCGCATGGCCGCATATTCTGGGATCACAACATGAGCCTCGGCATAAACGTCCTGGCCAAGATGCTTCCCGCTCTGACCGAGGCCCTCGGACCGGGATATGACATTGAAATTCTTGAGATACACCACAACAGAAAGGCGGACTCGCCAAGCGGCACAGCCCTCAAGCTCGGCCAGGCCGTCTCGGCCTCGCGCGGCGAAAAGCTCGAGGACGTGCGCGTCAGCGCCCGGGACGGCCTCATCGGAGCCCGCGCGCCGCGCGAGATCGGCATCATGGCCCTGCGCGGCGGAGACGTGGTGGGCGACCACACGGTTTATTTCCTCGGCCCCGGCGAGCGCATCGAGGTGACGCACCGCGCCCACTCCCGCGAGACCCTGGCGCGCGGCGCGCTGCGTGCCGCCCTCTGGATACGGGGCCAGAAGCCTGGCAGGCTGCATTCCATGGCGGACATGCTCGCCTGACGGCACGAACCGCCGGGGAGGCGGGCAACTCTGTTTCCAGATGCGGCCCGTGACGCTGGGCCGATCTATGTGCCTGGATTCCGGCCCGGCCAATGCGGGCTCCACCCAGGTTCAAAGCTGGATAAAGCGCGGCCACCTGATGTATGGAGTGGGTCTCAAGAGGATCTTCACGCCTGGCTGAAGGCGAAACCTATCATCCAAACGAGGACAGCGATGAGCGCATGCGATGTCATCATAATGGGCGCGGGCGGGCGCATGGGCGCAACCCTCGCCGCCCTGGCCATGGACGACCCGGCCTACAGGCTGGCCGGAGTGGTGGAGCGGCCCCAGGCCGAAGCCTCCCTTGCACGTTACGGCTGCGTGAAGGGCACATCCATGGAGGACGTTTTCGCCAAGTGCCCGGGCGCGGTGATCATCGACTTCACCGCCCCCGAGACGAGCCTGAAAGTGGCCAATCTGGCCACCCGCATGGGCAACCCGGCGGTCATCGGCACCACGGGCTTCTCCGGAGACCAGCTCAAGGAACTGGAGGCTGCCTCCGTGCACGGCCAGATTTTCTGGGCCCCCAACATGAGCGTCGGCATAAACGCCCTGGTGCAGGTGCTGCCCAAGCTTGTGGAGGCATTGGGCCCCGCCTACGATCTTGAGATCATGGAAATCCACCACAACAAGAAGGCCGACTCGCCAAGCGGCACCGCGCTCAAGCTCGGCCAGGCCATCTCCGCCGCGCGCGGCGAGAAGCTGGAGGATGTGCGCAAGTCCGCGCGAGACGGCATCATCGGTCCGCGCACCCAGCGCGAGATAGGCGTCATGGCCCTGCGCGGCGGCGACGTGGTGGGCGACCACACCGTCTACTTCTTCGGCCCCGGCGAGCGCATCGAGGTGACGCACCGCGCCCACTCCCGCGAGACCTTCGCGCGCGGCGCTTTGCGGGCCGCCCTCTGGCTCAGGAACCAGAAGCCCGGCAAGCTGCACTCCATGTCCGACATGCTGCAATGAAGGTTGGCCTCCTCCAGGTGAATACGGTGGTGGGCGATCTGACCGGCAACGCCGGGCGGATCGCCGCCGCCGCCGAAAAGGCGGCCCGCGCCGGAGCCGCCCTGTGCCTGACGCCCGAACTGGCCCTCACCGGCTACCCGCCCCGAGACCTGCTGCTCTCCCAGGCCTTCGTGGACAAGGCCCGCGACGCCCTGCACGGGCTCACCCGGCGGATGGAGGGCGGCCCGGCCCTGCTTGTTGGCACGGCCGCGCGCACAGGCCTCGGCGAAGGCAAGCCGCTTTACAACTGCGCGGCGGTTCTCAAGGGCGGCGAGGCGGGGGCGTATCTTCCCAAAAAGCTCCTGCCCACCTACGACGTGTTCGACGAGGACCGCTATTTCGAGCCCGGCGGCTGCCTGGGATACATCGAGACTGGCGGAAAGCGCCTGGGCGTGACCATCTGCGAGGACATCTGGAACGACAAGGACTTCTGGAAATCCCGCCGTTACGCCTCGGACCCGGTGGAGGCCCTGGCCGGGGAAGGCCTGGACGCCATCCTCAACCTCTCCGCCTCGCCCTTCATCCTGGGCAAGCAGGCCATGCGCGAGAAGATGCTTTCGAGCCTGGCCCGGAAGTACGGGCTGCCCGTTCTCTACTGCAACCAGGTGGGCGGCAACGACGACCTCGTCTTTGACGGCCGCTCCATGGCCGTGACCGCTTCCGGGGAACTGGCGGCGCGGGCCGTGGCCTTTGCCGAAGACGTGCTCGTGGTGGACCTTGAGGAGCTTGGCGAGAGCGCCCGGCCGGACCGCGCCAGCATTGCCCCCGACGATTTTTCGGAGCAGTCCGAGGTGTGGCGCGCCCTGGTGCTCGGCGTGCGCGACTACGCGGCCAAGTGCGGCTTCAGGGGCGCGCTCCTGGGCCTTTCGGGCGGCATCGATTCGGCCCTGACGGCCGTTGTTGCCGCAGAAGCGCTCGGCCCCGGGAACGTCCTCGGCGTGCTCATGCCGAGCCCCTATTCGAGCCGGGGGAGCGTGGACGATTCCCTCGCGCTTGTCCGCAGCCTGGGCATCCGCTCCCACACCATCCCCATCGGGAGCATCATGGCCTCGTTCGACAAGGTCCTGGCCGGGCCGTTCGAAGGCCGCCCCCCGGACGTGACAGAGGAGAACATCCAGTCGCGCATCAGGGGCAACCTGCTCATGGCCATGTCCAACAAATTCGGCATGGTGCTCCTGACCACGGGCAACAAATCCGAGCTGGCCGTGGGCTACTGCACCATCTACGGCGACATGTCAGGCGGGCTCGCGGTCATCTCCGACGTGCCCAAGACCATGGTATACAGGCTGGCCGAGTACGCCAACCGCAACCGGGAGATCATACCCAGGGCCATCATCGACAAGGCCCCCTCCGCGGAGCTGAGGCCCGGCCAGACCGACCAGGACAGCCTGCCGCCCTATGAGGAGCTGGACGCCATCCTCAAGCTGCGCGTGGAGCTGCACTTGTCCGTGGACGAGATCGTCCGGGCCGGGTTCGGCAGGGCGGTGGTGGAGAAGGTGTGCAGGCTGGTGAAAGCCGCGGAATTCAAGCGCCGCCAGGCCGCTCCGGGGCTCAAGATAACCGACCGGGCTTTCGGCACGGGCTGGCGCATGCCGGTGGCGTGCAGGATAGAGTATTAAGGCGGGAACGCAGGGGGGCTCCGGCGGCCAAAGGGACCAGTCCCTTTGGAAACCCTTATGGCTTCGCGGCGGGCGCGCTGTCCGCAAGTTCGAACCGGACCTTGGTGAAGATGACGCTCACCTCGGGGAAGGCCTGCTCCAAACCGCCGTAATAGTTCGTGAAGGTTTTTTCAGGGATCAGGGTGTAGAGGGTTGGCCGATCCCGCCCGGCGAGGGTCACGCGTGTGGGCTCTCCCGAGAAGAAGAGCGTCCCCGACGGTTTGCCGTCCACCAGCATCCTCACGCCTTGAGGGATGAAGCTCACCCCCTCCAACGTGAGCATCTCGCCCGGGGAAAGCGTCACTTCCCCCCGGCGTCCCATCCAGAGCTCGTCCGAGCCCAGGACGTCGAACCCCTTGAGCCCCAGAATCCACGGCAGATCCTTCTTGGCCCCCGAGGCCCTGAACGCTTCAAGGAGACGGCCCCTGGCTTCCTCGCGCCCGGCCGGGACGGCGACGGAGACTCCGCGCGCTCCGGGACCGGCCAGAACCAGCCCTTTCCAGAGCGGTTCGTCGGAAGCGGCCTGGGTCCGGAGCATCCATTCATCCAGGCTGTCGCGGTCCGTCCGGTAGAAGAAGCCGTAGCCTTTCGGGAACCAGCTGGTGTAGGCGTTCACGATTGGCTTGCCAAGGTCCTGCGCCGCCAGCATGGCCGCGACCGTGACCCGGCAGTCCCCTGCGGAGGCGTTTGCGGCGGGAAGGTAGGCCGCAACCCGCGCGCCAGCCGCGGCACGCGCGAGGTCCTCCCTGACGGCATCCACCTCCGCGGCTCTCTTGGTCTTTTCGTATCCGTAATGGGCGAGCAGGGTGTTGTGCTGGTCCGCCGCGGCCACGAGAAAGAGGGCTGCGAACGCTGCCTTGGCTGCGGCGGGGTTCCGGATCGAGCCGAGGAAAACCCGCGCCGTCCACAGCAGGACAAGGATGATGAAGAAGGCGTCCACCAGCACCACCCGGGTCAACGCTCGCATGGACTTGAACACCGGCAGCCACTGCACGAGCTTGAAGAGGCTGAAGTCCCCGAAGCGCATGCACAGAAGCGTCAGGGCGACGGGGACAAGCAATGCCGCCGTGACGGCCCTGCTGCCGCGCCCCCTGGCCAGGAGCGCGAGATAGCCGATGACGCCCGCCCACGGCAGGATTCCCATGTGCATGGCGTTGTTGAAGGAGAGAATACCGGACCTGTCGCTGGTAAAGCCCCACAACAGGTTTCCGGGATTGGCCAGGAAGAGGTCGGACGCGGTGGGCAGTTGGGGGAGAACGTCCCGCCAGAAGCGGGTGAAACCGTTGGCCGATGCCGTCTCCATGTATGGCAGGGCGAGCGGAAGAAGCGAGAGCACGGCAGCCGCCGCGCAAAGGGCCAACTTCTCCAGGGTGAACAGGGACCACCCGCCCCCGATGCGCCGGTGGATGGCGAGCCACGAGAGGCCGAACGCGGCGAGGGAAAGGGACAGGAACGTGCCCAGGTAGAAGGCCCCATAGAACTGGAGCACAACCGCCGCGCACATGCCGGCGAAGGCCCGCACGGAGCCGGTGCGCGCCCAGAGGACGAATCCTGCCACAGCCAGGGGGATGGGGAACAGGTGCAGCAGGGCTGGGTGGGTGACTTCCTCCAGCACCGGGGCCATGAACGCGAAGAGGAAGGCCCCCAGGGCGGACAGCCCGGGAGGGTGGTCAAGCTTGCGCAGCGCCCACCACGCGCAAAGATAGTTGAGGACGAAAAGCGTCAGGAACCAGGCCTGGTACGCGCCTTCCCTGTCCAGCCCGAGGAGCCTGCACGCGCCATATGCCGGAAGCGTGGAGATGAAATTGTCCGAGAGGGTGATGCTTCGCTCGAAAGGATAGGCGAACGGCGCGCCGAACAGGGAGGGCTCCCTGCCGGTCATCCAGCGGTAGCCGTGCTCGAGAACGTAACTGGAGAAGCCGCTGTCGCAGGGTTCTCCGGGCATGCGGGAGAAATCCGGCCCCATGATCGTGACCGGGACCAGCCACAGGCCCGCGAGAAGCGCGAGGACCGGCAGAGTCCAGGCCTGGAACGTGCCGGATGGGCTGGAGTCCGGAGAGCGGGGCATCGGTGACGGAAGCAGGGCTTGAGCGCGCGGCTAGCTGGCCATGAATGCGCGCATGGCGTCCATGGTGGTTTCCAGCTCGGACTTCATGGATTCGATGTGGAGCATGGCGAGACTCTCATCCTTGGCTTTGGCGGCTTTCTCCAGCTCGAAGGCTCTTTCCTTGAGCACTTCCGCGCCCATGGTGGCCGCCCCGCCCTTGAGGGTGTGGGCCATGAAGGCCACGCCCGGGAGGTCGCCGTCCTGGAGGGCCTGGCTCATCTCGGCGATCTTGCGGGGCTGCTGGTCCACGAACACGGCGAAGAGCTTCTTCAGAAATTCGCGGTTACCCCTGGCTTTCTCCAGCAGCCATTTCTCGTTGAGTATCATCGGTCCCGGCACGGCGGTTTCCTCCCCGGCGTTCTTGCGTTTGATGGAAAGAACCTGATGCAGGCACGCCTGGATTTCATCCGGCCCGACCGGTTTGGAGAGGTAGCCGTCCATGCCCGATTCGAGGAACCGTTCGCGGTCGCCCTTGAGCGCGTGCGCGGTCATGGCGATGATGGGCAGATCCCTCGGGACACCCGGGGCTTCGCCCGAGCGTATGCGGCGAGTGGCCTCAAGGCCATCCATCTCGGGCATCTGGATGTCCATGAGGACCACGTCCACCGTCTGCCGGGCCAGGGTCTCCAGGGCCTCCGCTCCGTTCCCCACCGCGATCACGCGGTGGCCGTCCTGTTCCAGGATTTCGGTGGCGAACATCTGATTGATGAGGTTGTCTTCGGCGAGGAGGATGGTGAGCGGCCTGATTTCCGGCGCGGGACCGGCCTTGACCTCCACGGGCTGGGGCGCTCCGTTCAAGGCCTCCAGCCGGACCTCGAAGGTGAAGACGCTGCCACGGCCTTCCTCGCTGTGCACCCATATGCCGCCGTCCATGCGCTGCACCAGGTGCTTGCAGATGGCAAGTCCCAGGCCCGTGCCGTAATGCCTTCTGGTGGACGAGTTGTCGGCCTGGGTGAAACTGTCGAAAATGGTGTCCAGCTTGGATGACTGGATTCCCGGCCCGGTGTCCGACACGCCAACGCGGATCACTGCCCGGCTTGCCTGATCCGCGTCGCAATTCACCAGGCATTCCGCCTTGAGATGGACGCTGCCGGAGGCGGTGAACTTCACGGCGTTGCCCACGAGGTTGACGATGACCTGCCTGAGCCTGCCTGAATCGCCCCGGACCTGCTTGGGCACGGAGGCGTCTATGTCGCAGCCGAGGCTCAGGCCCTTGTTCTGGGCCAGGGCGGTGAAGATGCGGATGGCGCTTCTGATGGTGGCGTGCAGGTCGAAGGGCTGGTTCTCCAGCTCCAGCTTGCCTGCCTCGATCTTGGAAAAGTCCAGGATGTCGTTGAGGATTTCCATGAGCGAGGAAGCGGACTGGCGCACCATGTCCAGGTAATCTCGCTGCTTGCGGGTCAGCTCGGAGGCCAGGAGCAACTCGGTCATGCCCAGGATGCCGTTCATGGGCGTCCTGATCTCGTGGCTCATGTTGGCCAGGAACTGGCTTTTGGCCTTGTTGGCCGACTCGGCGGCCTCCATCATGGATGTGAGGTCTCGCTCCAGGCGCTTGCGGGAGCTGATGTCGCGAAGCGAGGCGAGGTAGACCAATTCCCCGCCTTCCCATCGGGATTGGACCACGCGCATCTCAACGGTCTTCTGGGAGCCGTCGCGGGACTGGACCTCGATTTCCATGCTGCCGCCCGGGATAAGGGCGTGTCCGAAAGGCTCGCCGGACATCTCCCGGGCGGTGGCCCCGAAGAGCCGTTCCGCGCTGGCGTTCACGAAACGGATGCGTCCGCTCAGGTCCACCACCACGATGCCGTCGGCGTTGTCGGAAATGATGTTCTGGAAGCGTTTCTCGGAAGCGATCAGGGCGTCCTGGGCAGCTTCAAGTTGCGCGCAGAGGTCGGCCCGGCGCACGGCGGCCAGGATGCCCTGCTCGAGAAGCGTGTTGTCCAGCCTGGACTTGGGCAGCACCATGGCCACGTTGCCCCCGAAGCTCGGGTGCAGGAAAAGGCTCGATCCGGAATCGCTGAAGCCAAGCACGGGCAGGTGCGAAAAGACCGGGGCCAGTTCGCCCGGCTGGACGCCCGCGGGGGATGGCAGGGGCAGACCGGCCAGGATCAGGTCGAAGCTTTCCAAGGCGAGAATTTCCCACGCCTCGCCCACGGTGGAGGCGGCCGTCCAGTGAGCCTCCACCGAATCCAGCCCCAGCAGCCTGTTCTGGATGGACAGGACGAAATCCGGGGAGGAATCAATGATGAGAAGGCGCAACCGCGTTTTGTCCTTTGAGGTGTGGATCATGGATTCAGGGGTCAATACCAGCTTTCGGAGCTATTGCAACCTCAACCCTTGACGCAGGCCAGCGGGACGAGCCGCGCGGCGCGCCTTGCCAGCCCCGCGCCCACGGCCGCCTCCACCACCGCGTCGATGTCCTTGTACGCTCCGGGAGCCTCCTCGCTCACGCCCTTGAACCCGTGCGCCCGTATGAGTATCCCCCGTCTCGCCAATCCCTCCAGCACGTCCCGGCCTTTCCAGAGCTTGGATGCCTGGGATCGCGACATGCTCCTGCCCGCCCCGTGGCAGGCCGATCCGAAGGAGCGCTCCATGGAGAGGTCCGACCCCGTGAGGATGTACGAGGCGGTGCCCATGCTGCCGCCGACGCACATGGGCTGTCCCACGCCCCGGAGCCAGTCAGGCAGCAGGGGATGGCCTGGCCCCCAGGCTCGGGTGGCCCCCTTGCGATGAACGAAGACCCTGATGGGCTTGCCGTCCACCGTGTGAGTCTCCTCCTTGCAGGTATTGTGCGAGACGTCGTAGAGGAGACGCAAAGGGGCTGCCGGGAAGAATCCGGCGAATGCCTGCCTCACCAGATGTGTGAGCACCTGGCGGTTGGCCAGGGCGCAGTTGATGCCCGCGCGCATGGCGGCCAGGTAATCCCTTCCCGCACCCGATTCGATGGGGGCGCAGGCAAGCTCCGGATCGGGCAGGTCTATCCCGTGTTTGGGGGCGGCCTTGCGCATTCGGTTCAGGTAGTCCGAGGCCACCTGATGCCCGAGGCCTCTCGATCCGCAGTGGATGCTGACCACCGCCTCGCCCCGGGCCAGCCCGAAGACTGCCGCGGCCTTCTCGTCGAAGATCTCTTCTACCAGCTGTATTTCCAGGTAATGATTGCCGGAGCCGAGGGTGCCCGTCTCGGCCAGCTGGCGTTTCTTGGCAAGGTCGGACACCAGGGACGGATCGGCCCCGGGCATTCTTCCGCCGTCCTCGATGCGGTCCAGGTCCGCCTTCTCCCCGAATCCCTGCCTCACCGCCCAGACGGCCCCGCCCTCCAGCATGGCGTCCATTTCGCGCCCCTTGAGGACAAGCGGCCCCGTCTTGCCGACTCCGGCCGGGATGATCGAGTAGAGCGTGTCCGCCAGCCGCTCCAGCATGGGGCGCAGCTCGTCCGCATGGATGCCGGTGGTCAGGGTCCTGACCCCGCAGGCTATGTCGTAGCCCACGCCGCCCGCCGAGACGATCCCACCCTGGGCAGGATCGAAGGCGGCCACTCCGCCGATGGGAAAGCCGTAGCCCATGTGGGCGTCGGGCATGGCGCAGGCCGCTCCAACTATTCCCGGCAGACCGGCCACGTTCGCTATCTGACGCGGGACTGAGTCGTCCATGCCGCGCACGAGCTCCCGCGAGCCCATTATGACCGCCGGAACGCGCATCCTGCCCCGCCTTGGCATGTTCCACCGCCAGGCGTCCAGGCGTTCGAGAAGGGAGATGTCCATGACCCGGCACGCTACACGTTTTGTCCGCTTGACAAAAGCCCTTTGCCGGGCGCATTGCCCCTATCCCGAGGAGATGATCACCATGCGCGCTATTGCAGCCGTTTTCCTGTGCCTTATGCTTGCCGCCTGCGCGGGCGCGTCCCCCTTCCCGGGGGGCGGTTCCGAGGATGTCCTGGAAGCCCCCGGCGGAGCCTATACTCTCAGGCTGCCCGGCGGCTGGACCGTTACCCAGCGCGGCGGAGGCGAGGGAGGACGCGTGAGCGTGGCCGCCCACCGCGACGCGGCCGCCACCGGCAAGGGGTATCCCACGCTCGTGGTCAAGGAGGTGCGCGAACCTGCCGCCCAGGGCGTCATGGACATCATGGCGCGAGACAAGAACCTGGAGTTCTCCGGTCTCTGGACCGTGACGCCGGACAAGTACCAGCTCAGGCAGGCCCTCCTGGACGATACCTCCCGGGTGCTGTCCTTCTGGCTCGCGCCACGCGACGGGCAGGGCCTTGAATACTACGCCTGCGTCCACCTGACCCGCTCCGGCCGCATCGAGATGATCGGCGTCGCCCAGGCGGGAACCGTCCAGAAGTACATGAAGGATTTCAACTTAATGTTCACTTCGCTGGCGATAGCGGACAAGGACCGCTTCAACCCCTCGGCGGCCGCGGATACGGCCTCCAGCCTGCGCGGCATATACGCCAGGGAAGTGAGGAACGAACGGGACGGACTCGAACGCCAGGCAGCCGAGACCGCTTCCTGGGCCACGGAGCCCGGCATGACGACTCAGGAGAGGGGCTTTCTGTCCGGCGCTTACGTCCGGGCCGTGGCAAAGGCCATGGAGGAAAGCGGACGGCTGCTGGACTGCGTCATGAAATCCCACGGAGGAAGCGAACGCGGCGAGTTCTCCAGGCTGGCGGAGCGCCTGGACGAGACGGCCACGTCGGTGGAGACCATCCAGCTCAACATGCGCGACGCCAAGGCGCGCCTCAGCGTGGAGAAGAGCGCCCAGCGCATGAGACGCATGGCGCGGCTTGCGAGGGAGGCGGCCAAGCTGCCGTTCTAGCTTCCGGCTTTTGCGGCGAGGGCGCGGCCTTAGAGGCCTGCTGATTTCCTCAACGCCGCCAGCTCGTCCGGCCTGAGGGGCCTGTGCCTTCCCTTGGGCAGATCCCCAAGCCTAAGGGGCCCCTGGGCCACGCGGACAAGCTTCAGGATCGTCAGGCCCAGGTCGCGGCACATGCGCCGTATCTGGCGGTTCACGCCCTGCGCGAGTTCCATCTCGATCTCGCTCGAGCGGGAGTCCTTGCGGACCACGGCCGCCTTCACCGGGGCCAGCCTTTCTCCCTCGGCCAGGGTCATTCCCGAGCGCATGGCCTCCAGCGCCGAGGCGGGGGCATCCCCCCGCACCGTCACCCGGTAGAGTTTCGGCTGGTGCCAGCTGGGGTGCATCAGCCGGTTGGCCAGCTCTCCGTCCGTGGTGAGGATGAGGAGCCCCTCCGAGAAATAGTCCAGCCGCCCCACCGGAAAGAGCCTGCGGTCCTTGGCCGCCTGTCCCATGAGGTCGATGACCGTGCGGCGGCCTTGCGGGTCCCTGGCGGTGGTGACCACTTCCACGGGCTTGTTGAGCATGTAGTAGAGGTGGGATTCGTCCGGAGCCGCGACGGGCCTGCCGTCCACGCGGATGTCGTCCCGGCCGGGGCGCACTGTCGCGCCGAGGCCTGCCGGTTCGCCGTTGACAGTGACCCTGCCTGAGTTGATGAGCTCGTCGGCGCCCCGGCGGGAGCATACCCCGGCCTGGGCCAGGGCCTTGTTCAGGCGCACCGCGCCGGGCGTGGAAGTGTAGGTGGAATCGGAACGCATCCGGGCTTGATAATACGCAACGGGGCGGGACGCCAGACCCGGGTTGGTCTTGCCGCCGGATGCCGGGGCTGGCCGGCGTCAGCCGCCGCCCAGGCGGGCCATGACAGCCTTGAGCGAGGACGCTGTCCCGGCCAGCGCGTGCACGGCCTGGGCCGCCTTGTCCATGCCCCCCGAAGTCTCCTCCGCGATGCGGCGGACCTCATCCATCTCTTTCGACACGGACCGCGCCCCGCCTGACTGCTCCTCCGCCGAGCGGGCTATCTCCGCCGCCCTGGCCGCGTTGACCTTGGCCATCCCGACGATTCCCGCCAGGGCCTCGCCGGACTCGCGCGCCAGGCGGGTGCTCTGGCCGATCATCTCCACGGCCTTCTCCATGCGCTCGAGGTTGCCGGTGGCGGACTGCTGGATCGCGGCCATGCTCTCGCCCACCTCCTTTGTGGCGGTCATGGTCTTCTCGGCCAGCTTGCGCACCTCGTCGGCCACAACGGCGAATCCGCGCCCGGCCTCACCCGCCCGCGCCGCTTCGATGGCGGCG
>JBMORI010000035.1:0-18550 GCA_049322415.1 Thermodesulfobacteriota bacterium
GACCTTGAGGTTCTCTCCCACCGGGGTGTCCCCGGCCTGTCCGGCGAACTTGCCCTGGGCCAGGGCGTCAGCGAGTTCGCGAAGCATGACGGCAGCGTCATAGCGCAGCATGGTTTCCTTGATGTCTACGAGAACGGTTTTCTCGCTCATGGGATCCTCCGTGATAGTTTTTGAGTGTTTCTATCAGAAACCCGTCGCGGTTGCATTACAATAACGAGACAATGGGAGCGCCGCCACTCCGTTGCGGGGGGGCGGACGGGAACAAGTCGCGCAATCGGGGCTGCCGTTATGGAGGGCCGGGATGAAGGTGGCACGGGAATTGTATTGCCGGTGACGTTGCTTGCCGGGATGAAAGTGCTGTTTTTCGATGGCCATAGCATTCATGATGCTTGACATTGGTTTTGAAAACGTTTTGGTAATTGTATACATTCCACAAGAAGGCAAACGGCTTCCCGTGGCCGCGAGGATGCGTGAACCGTTCTTCCCGCCGATGCGGGCGAAGCCTTTCTTGCCTTGGAAAGATAGTGCCGGAATAATTGTAACGCCCGATTTCGCAAGGCGGATTTGAATATGGCGACGGCGCGCCGCTCACTACTTTTCGGAGCACTCGCATTGACGGCGATATCCCTGTTCGCGTCCCGTTCCGCGCTGGCGGACGCCCCTTCCGCATGGGAATACTACAAATCCCGCTTCATTCAGGAAGATGGCCGGGTCATCGATTTCATCAACAATCAGATAAGCCACTCCGAGGGCCAGGGTTTCAGCATGTATCTGGCCCTTGCCTTCAACGACGAGGCACTTTTCGACAAGCTCTGGACCTGGACCCGCGACAACCTAATGGTCGACGAGGCTCAGGGGCTCGCCGCGTGGTCCTGGGGCAGGAGGCCGGACGGGACCTGGGGCGTGCTCGACGCCAACAACGCCTCCGACGGAGACATTTTCCTCGCCTGGACCCTGGCCAGGGCTTCGGAGCGCTTCGGCAAGGGCGAGTACCTCGCGGCCGCGCGGCGCATCGCGGAGGCGCTGCGGCAAAAGGCGGTCAATGATGCCGGCGGCGCGCCGGTCCTGCTGCCCGGGCGTGAAGGGTTCGTTAGGGAAGGGGAGACGGTCTTCAATCCGTCCTACTTCATCTTCCCGGCCTTCTACGATCTGGCACGCATTGACGAGCCCGATTTCTGGCGCAAGCTCCACGCCTCCTGCAAGCGCCTGCTGGAGATGTCCCTCGGCGGCCCGATGGGGTTGCCGCCGGACTGGGCCGTCATCTCCGGCGGCAAGATCGGACCCTGGGGCGAGAAGGGGGCGTTTTTTTCCTACGACGCCATCCGCGTGCCGCTCTATCTCTCCTGGGAGCTGAACAGGCCCTCCCTGGCCGGTTACGGGAAGTTGTTCGACGCGTTCCGCGACAACGGGGCGCTTCCGGCGAAGATTCCGGCCACGACCGGCGCGACTCCGGCCGGCCAAGCCCCGGCCGGATTCTACGCCGTCCTCGCCCGGGCCGCCGACACCATCGGCGACGGGAAAATGGCGACCGCCCTCTGGGAGAAGGCGGACGCCCTGATCGGAGCCGAGAAGGACGACTATTATTCGCACGTCCTATATCTCTTGGCGTCCACGCGGGGGCTCAAATGAGACCCGCCGCGCCCGCCATCCTGGCGGTTATTCTCTTCGCGTCAACCGTCTCCGCGCAGGTCGTGGAGCGTGGAGGGCAGGGAGCGACGGTCATTCGCGAGCCTTCGGTGCGAGGGATCATCATCCCGCAGGACGCGCAGCCCAATGTGGACCGCTCAGCTCAGACGCCAAGACGCGCCGGTCCGGAACTGCCGGAGGCGGCCATCCCGCCGGGACGGCTCCTGGACATGGGCTGGGATAGGTTCGCCTCCGGAGACTGGGCGCTGGCGGAAGAGGCTTTCTCCAGGGCGTTGGAGCAGGCCGGGGGGGAGACCGCGCTGCGAGCCCGCATGGGGTTAGGCTACGCGTCGGTGCGCCTGGGCAAGCTCGACCAGGCCCGCGAGAATTTCGAAGCGGCGGTCAAGGCTGGCTACAGCCCCCAGGAATCCATTCCGGCGCTGCTCACGGTGCTCAAGGCCCAGGGCAGGCGCGCCGAGATGAATGCCTACGTGGCCATGCTCCCTCCGGACAGACGGGCCAACTGGGAGCAGGTGGAGCCCGTGAAACCGGCTCCTCCCCAGGAGCCAGGCGTGCGGGAGTTGCTTGCCAAGGCCGGGACGAGACCTTCGCCAGCCCGGCTGGAATCGCTGCTGGCCCGGTTCTCCCCCAGGCTTGATTCCTGCGCCGACGGAGACGTTTTCCTCAAAATAACCCAGGGTCTCGCCGCCGGGGGCAGGCAGGACCTCGCCAGAACGGCGCTGTCCAGGCTCTTGCGCTGCCGGGGGCTGGATTTCGGGGTGAGGATGGGGGCTCTATACGAGCTCGCCTCCGTCGCCGGTCCCGCCGTCGCGCGCGAGCATCTCCACCGCTTCAGGGAGACGGCCGGGAGGATCAGTCCCGCCCAGCAGAAATCGCTCGATGAGTTGGCTGTCGTTCTGGACAAGAAGGAGATGGGAGAGCCCGGCATCAGCCCCGCCCGGAAAGCGGCGCTGGCCAGGGGCATCCTGGCCGTGAGCCCCGCCGATCCCGACGCGCTGTCCGTGGCCGCCTGGGACGACCTGAATTCCGGACGGCCCGGGCAGGCCCTGGAGGCCTTCCGCCGGGTGGCCTCCGATGATCCCGGCCGTCCCGGCACGCAGCTTGGAATCGGCTACGCACTCTATCATCTCGGGCGCCTGGACGAGGCTCTCTCCATCGCCGAGGCTCCTTCCTCGGCTGGGAATCCGGACATGAAGGACCTTGACTACCAGGTCCGCGTCAGAAAGGGCTTCGACGCCGTGGAGGCCAAGGATTACGCCCTGGCCCTGGCCGAGGCCGCCAAGGCCCTGGCCGTCTGGCCGGAGGGCTCGGAGGCGCGGGAGGTCCTGGCCTGGGCTGCCTTTGGCAGAGGGGAGAACGACAAAGCCTACGCCCTGTTCGAGGACAGGTACAAAGCCACCTCGGACAAGCGCTTTCTCTCTCCCATGATGCTGGCGCTCTCGAAGCAGGGCAAGCGCGTGCAGGCTTTCGAGACCGCCGCCGTGCTGGCATCCGATCCAGCTCCGCAATCGCGCGAAGCTGCCGCGAAGTTCTACCGGGAGCAGAACGCGCCCATCCTGGCGTCCAAAACGTCATCCCCCGGCGATTGCTGCTCGGGCGCGGACACTGCCATGATGGACGCGCGGGGCTTCGTGCGCGGCAAGACCGGCGACAGCGGCCTCTCCAGGCTCACCGAATGGACTCTGCCCACCGGCTTCTCCATCGCCGGCAAGGACGGATGGCGGCTCGGCTTCTCCTATTCCCCGAGCTTTCTGTCCAGCGGGAGCGCACCCGCCGCCCCCTACGCGGGCTCCTACTACGCGCGCGTGCAGGACGTGCCCCAGCGCAATTCACTGGTGACGGACGTCACCGTCCACACGCCCAATGTCTCGCTGGACATCGAAGGCCCCTACAGATGGCGCCTGGAGGCCGGAACCACGCCCATCGGCGGACCGGTTGGCGTCATGCCGACGTTCGAGGCGGGGGTGACCACGCCCACGTGGGAGGTTCGCGTCCACCAGAAGCCGGTCAGGGAGTCCATCCTTTCGTGGGTGGGGCAGCGCGACCCCTACGGGTCGAAACCGTGGGGCAGGGTGCTCAGGACAGGCGCGCGGGCTTCCTACGTGTTCACGCCTATCGAGAGCTGGTTTTTCTCGCTCGGCGGCGGAGCTGACTACTTGTGGGGCCAGAACGTGGCCGATAACGTGGGACTCACGGGCAACGCGTCGGCGGGCCGGACGTTCAAACTGGGCGGCAACGAACTGGCCCTGGGCGCTTTCGCCACGGTCAAGCACTTCGGCCGCAACCTGAATTTCTACACCTACGGCCACGGCGGCTACTACAGCCCGGACCTGCTCTTCATCGCCGGTCCGTTCATCCGTTTCCGTTCGCCCGAGTGCAAGGACTACTGGTTCGACGTCGAGGCCTCGGTGGGCTACATGCACGAGAGCACCGCGGGCGCGCCGAAGTATCCCCTGGAGGGGGCATCCTCCTTTGGCCTCACTTCCGGGCAGATCACGGAGCTTGGCGGCAGCTATTCCGGGAAGACCGAGACCAAGTTCTCCTATTCGGCAAAGGGCGAGTTCCTGAAGCTTTTCACACCGCACCTGGCGGCCGGAGTCTTCGGCGGCGTGAGCAACGCCGCCGACTACCGGGAGGCCTACGGCGGCCTCGGAATGCGGTTCTTCTTCGATCCCCAGACGGGCTTCTGGGCTCCAAAGGACCTGTTCCGGCATTACACGCCGCTGGATAGGGATTGACCTCCCGCGCGGCTCGGCTCCCCGGTCTTCTTCGAGCCGCCGCAGCCGTCAACCTGCTGGCCAAGGCGGGCTGCGCGGACGTCTGCAATGTTGTGGACAGCTTCGATGACGGCATGGTCAAGTTCCCGGAGAGCGCCTGCGACGGCAAGCGCATGCAGAACGGCTGGATGAATCTTGGCCTGCCCTGGACGTACCAACTCAAGCCAGATTTGGTGTGGAGCAACTAGCCCGGCCTTCGCGTGATTCGATCACACGGTTTGGGCCAGCCAGGTCTCGACAGGGCAATTGAAAAGGGATTCACGGCCGTCAGCCGCGAATCCCTTTGTATTCGACGCGTCGTATGGTGAACGGGGCGCTATTCGGTCAATTGGCAACCGGCCTCTCTCTTGAGTTCGTCGATGATGCGGCGGAGCTCGTTGGCCTGGCCCACGAGGCCCCTGATGGCGTCCGTGGCGCTCCCCACGCTCTCGACAGTGCGGGCGGTGAGGCCGCTGACGGATTCCAGCGACCTGTTGATCTCGTCGGAGGCGGCCGATTGCTCCTCTGCGGCGGCCGCGATGCTGTGAATCTGCTCGGCCGAGGTCTGGGCGCCCGACACCAGCTCCGAGAGCACCGCTCCGGACTGGTCCGCGAGCTTGCCGGCCAGCTCGATGGTCTCAATGGCCTTGTCGGTGTTGGAGATGCTGTCCTGCGCCGAACGCTGAATGGCCGTGATGCTGCCCGTGACCTCCTGCGTGGCGGTCATGGTCTTCTCGGCGAGCTTTCTCACCTCGTCGGCAACCACCGCGAAGCCGCGTCCGGCTTCACCGGCCCGGGCCGCCTCGATGGCCGCGTTCAGTGCCAGGAGGTTGGTCTGGTCCGCGATGTCGGAAATGACGGTGAGGATGCGGTTGATGTCCTGCGAGCGCCTTCCCAGGTCGTCCATGTTGGCCTTGAGCGACTGGGCCTGTCCGCCCACCTGACGCATGGCCTGGATTGAGTCGTCCACCACCTTGCGGCCCTCCAGGGCCTTGCTCTTGGCCTGCTCGGCCTGTGAGGAGGCGTTGGATGCGTTGCGGGCAACGTCCATCACGGCGTCGGCCATCTGCTCCATGTTGGTTGCGGTGAGGCGGATGCGGTCGCTCTGCTCGTCGGCGCGTTGATTGATCTCCTCTGCCTGGCGGGAGATCTGCCCGGTGGCCATGCCGATGTGTCCCGCGATGGATTCCAGGCGGCGGGCCGCCATGGCCATCCCGTCGCAGCGGGCCTGCTCGGCCCTGCCCATGGCCTCTTCCGCCATTTTTCGGGCTTCATCAGCGGCTCTGGCCTTGTCTTCGGCCTCCAGGGTTTTTGCCTCGATGGCCGCCATGTTTGAACGCAGGGTGGCCACCATGGTATTGAGCGCTGCCTGCATGTGGGCCGCCTCGTCGTGGCCCACTGCGTCGAGTTTGATGTCCAGGTCGCCTTTGGCGCAGCGCTCGGCGGCGTTCGTCGCTTCGCGGATCGGGCCGGTGATGGTGGAAATGATGAGGCCGCACAGGGCGATGAGCAGCACGAGGCTTATGCCGATGCCAGTGAAAATTCCGGTGAGGATGCTTTTGATGCGTTCCTCGCTGGATTTGCGGATGTTGGCCTTCTCACGCTCCACGTTGTCAACGTAGACTCCGGTGCCGATCCACATGCTGGTGCCGGGTATCATGGTGGCGTAGGCGACCTTGGGCTGGTCCCCTTGTCCCGGTTTGGGGAAGATGTACTCGACGAACCCGCCTCCCGCCTTGGCCTTGTTCATCAACTCGCGGACGAAATAGACGCCGTTCTTGTCCTTGACCTCGCCCAGGTCCTTGCCCTGATTGGCCTTGTTGGGCGGGAGTGCCACGTTCACGGTGTTCTCGTAAACGAAATAATATCCTGATTTGTCGTTCTCGAAAAGGATAGGGTCCACCATCTTGCGGATCATGTCTATGCGCTTGGCCTGGTCAGTCTCGCCTTTAATGGCCTCGCCGATGGCCAAGGCCAGGGAATTGGACGCCACCGACAGCTTGTCCTTCTGACCTTCCAGCATGATGTTCTGGGCGGCGAGTATGTTGTGGTCCAGAACCTGTTTTATGCCCATATAGAAAACAGTCACCACTCCGCCCACGAATACTGAGAAGAGGATGAGCAAAAGGGCGAAACGCCAGGAGATGGAAAAGCGGCGGAAGAAACGGGTGAAGGCGTTGGCCCTTGAAACTGAAGCGGTCATGGGCGGGTCCTCCTTGAAACGGGATGATGCTTGAGAATACTTATGTTGTGATACAATACAAGGAAAGGTTCAAGCCGAAAAAAAAGGGGGTCCCGGACGGGACCCCCAGGGAAGGCGTGATTGCGTTCGATTCCTAGTGAATCGGCAGCATCCACTTCAGCGGATAGGCCATGAGCATGGTCAGGCAGGAGATGAACAGCACCATGGCGACGGAGTGCCACAGGGTGAAGCGGAAGATGTCGCCGTCCTTGCCGTGCAGGCCGGTGGCGGCCACGGCCA
The DNA here is from genome assembly GCA_049322415.1 of Thermodesulfobacteriota bacterium. Lineage (GTDB taxonomy): Bacteria > Desulfobacterota > Desulfovibrionia > Desulfovibrionales > Desulfovibrionaceae > Fundidesulfovibrio. The sequence goes on from JBMORI010000035.1 coordinate 6,886, forward strand.
CGGAGATGGACTGGGGCGAGATCATCTTGCCGGTGACGCCGCCGGAGGTGTTGGCCGCGGCGCACAGCTCGGGGCTGACGCCGATGGCCTGGGCGGTGGTCTTCTGCAGGTTGCCGAAGAGCAGGTTGGACGAGGTGTCCGAACCGGTCAGGAACACGCCCAGCCAGCCGAGGATGGGGGCGAAGAACGGGAACAGCGCGCCGGTGCCGGCCAGGGCCAGGCCCAGGGTGGTGGACATGCCGTTGGCGTTCATGATGTAGGCCAGGCCGACGATGTTGCCGATGGAGACGATGGGCCAGCGCAGCTGGTGGATGGTCTTGCCGAAGCAGGCAATGGCCTTGCCGACGCCGTAGTTCGGGATGATGAACAGGGCCAGGATGCCGGAGAGCAGGATCGCGGTGCCGGCGGCGGCCAGGGGCTGGAAGGCGTAGATGGCCGGCTTGGCCTTGGCAACGCCGCCCACAAGGCTGGCGACCATGTTGTGGTAAAGAGGCCACTCGATGTTGACGGTGAAGGCCTTGGCCAGCTCGGGCTTGATGGTGGGCCAGCCCTGGATCAGCACGAGGATGGCCAGGATCAGGTAGGGCATCCAGGCGCGGATGATCTCGCCGGAGGAGTAGTTGCAGACGGCCGGGCCGGTGGGCGCGGGCTCGTCGGGGAAGTGGAACACCTTCTTGGGCTTCCACACGCGCAGGAAGCCCCACAGGACAACGATGGTCACGATGGCGGAGGCGATGTCCGGCAGGGTGGGGCCGTGGTAGTTGGCCATGACGAACTGGGTGCCCGCGAAGGCCACGCCGGCCACAAGCAGAGCAGGGATGACTTCCATGGTGCGCTTGAAGCCGCACATGGTGACGGACAGCCAGATGGGCACGATGATGGACAGGATGGGCAGCTGGCGGCCGACGATCTGGGAGATGGCCATCTCGTTCAGGCCGGTGGCCTTGGCCAGGGCGGTGATGGGGATGCCGACCGCGCCGAAGGCCACGGGGGCGGTGTTGGCCAGCAGACAGATGCCCGCGGCGTACAGGGGGTTGAACCCGAGGCCGGCCAGCATGGCGGCGGTGATGGCCACGGGAGTGCCGAAGCCCGCGGTTCCCTCAATGAAGGAGCCGAAGGCGAAGCCGATGAACACGGCCTGGAGGCGGCGGTCATCGGTGATGCACGACAGCGAGTTTTTGATGATTTCGAACTCGCCCGATTCGACGGTCATGTTGTAGACCCAGATGGCGGTCACGACGATCCAGACGATGGGGAACAGGCCGAAGACGAAACCGTAGGTGTAGGAGCCGATGGCGGTGGAGGCGGGGATGCCCCAGACGAGGATGCCCAGCAGCAGGGCGAGAGCGGAGGCGATGCCGCCCGCCACGTGGCCTTTCATCTTCTTGATGGCCAGCAGGTAGAACAGGGCATAGATCGGGATGCCCGCCACAAGGGCGGAGATGCCGATGCTCCCGCCGATGGGGTCATAAATTTGGGTCCATGCGCTCATCACTTCCTCCTCTCAATAGGTTGATACGAGTGTTTAACCCAGGGTCTGGGCGTACAGCTCCACCGGGTGTTTCACGGCGATGCGGTCACCGGCCTGCGAAAGCATGTCGGAGATCTGCATCATGCAGGCCGGACATCCGGCCGCGACCACGTCGGCCCCGGTGGCCACGATGCTGTCGCGCTTCTTTTTGCCGATCTTGGCGGAGACGGAGTAATGCTGCAGGTTGAACGATCCGCCGCAACCGCAGCAGACGTCCGAACCGGCCATCTCCACCAATTCCAGCTTCGGGTTGGCCTTGAGCACGGTCCTCACCTGCCCGGACACCCCCAAGCTCTTCTTGAGGTGGCAGGGATCGTGGATCGTGACCTTCTTTGCGCCGGCAACCGGTTCGGCCGCGGCAACGCCCAGTTTTTCCGAAATAAAGGCGTTGATGTCCATGGCCTTTCCGGCGAGCATCTCGATCTGGTCGCGTTCAGCCTGGGAGAGCCCCGTGCCCATGAGCGGCCACACGTGGTGGAAGGCCGACGTGCAGGTGCCGCAAGGGGTGACGATGTAATCGAAGTCACCCTTGCCGAAGACCTTGAGGTTCATGCGAACGAGATCCTCGAAGCTCTTCATGTCGCCGGAGGCCAGGGAGGGAACGCCGCAGCAGACCTGTTCCGTGGGCATGTAGACGCCCACGCCGTGATGCTTGAACACCTTGAGCATGGCCTCGCCCACGGAAGTGAACATCTTGTCCACCACGCAGCCGTAGAAGAAGGCCACTTTCAAGCCGCTCGCGCCCGGAGCGGTGTTCATGTTGCCGATGCTCCGAAGAGGCTTGTCCGCCAGGGAGAGCAGGTGACGGTCTCCCAGAAGAGGCGACAGCAGCTTGGAACAGGATGACCCGATGATGTCGTTCACGGGGGTCGTGAAGAACCCCTGGAACTTGGTTCCGAGGGCCAGCAGATTGTTGAAGAGTTTGGGCTTGGTCAGCATGCCCCGGAAGATCGCCTTCTTCACGGGGGACAGGCCGATGTAGGCGGTGATGATGGCGCGGGCCTTGAGGAAGATGTCCACGGCCTTGACGCCGGAGGGGCAGGCCGCCGCGCAGGAGCCGCACAGCAGGCACTTGTCCAGGCGTTCCTTGACGGCCTTGGCGTCCTGGATCATCTCGTGGCCCAGGAACTCCAGCAGGGCGATCTTGCCGCGGGCCACGTCGGCCTCGCGTCCGGTCTCGGCGAACAGGGGGCAGACGCTCTGGCACATGCCGCAGCGCATGCAGTTCACCAGCTGGTCGTCCAGTTCGCCCAGCAGTTTGAGCATGTGGTTTAAGTCGGCCATGTGCTTAGTCCCCCAGAATCTTGCCAGGGTTCAGGATGTTCTTGGGGTCGCAGGCCTTCTTGATGCGCTTGGAGAAGAGCACGCTCGCCTTGTTGGTCTCCTTCTCCATCCAGCGCGACTTGGCTAGGCCGATGCCATGCTCGCCGGAGAGGGTGCCTCCCAGGGCCAACGCGGCGTCGAAGATAGCGTCCACACCTTTCTCCACGCGGTGGAATTCCTCTTTGTCGCGGCGGTCGCAGAGGATGGTGGGGTGGAGGTTGCCGTCGCCGGCGTGGCCGAAGGTGCCGATGGTGAGCTTGTAGTCCTTGGCGATCTTGTCCAGGGCCTCCATCATGGCCGGGATCTTGGAACGGGGCACGGTGGCGTCTTCCAGCACGGTGGTGGGGCGCAGGCGGGCAAGAGAGGAGAGGGCCGCGCGGCGGGCTTCCCACACCTTGTTGCGCTCGACCGCGTCCTTGGCCACGACGATACGGGTGCAGCCGTTGGCCTTGCAGATGGCCTCGACCTTCTCGGCCTCTTCGGCCACCTGGGCGGGGTGGCCGTCCACCTCGATGAGCAGCAGGGAGCCGGCGTCGGTGGGCAGGCCGACCTTGGCGAAGCCCTCGACCGCGCCGATGGTGAAGTTGTCCATGAACTCCAGGGTGCAGGGCACGACCTTGGCGGCGATGATGGCGGCCACGGTGCGGGAGGCGGTCATGATGTCGGGGAAGATGGCCATCATAGACTTGGCGGCCTGCGGGGGCGGCACCAGCTTCAGGATGATCTCGCTCATCACGGCGAGGGTCCCCTCGGAGGCGACCATGAGCTGCGGAATGTTGAGCCCGGTGACGCACTTGACGGTCCTGGAGCCGGACTTGCAGTAGTTGCCTTCGTTGTCGAAGAAGTTGACCCCCATCACGTAGTCCTTGGTGACGCCGTATTTCAGGCCGCGCAGGCCTCCGGCGTTCTCGGCCACGTTGCCGCCCAGGGTGGAGACGGCCTGGGAGCCCGGGTCGGGGGGATAGAACAGACCCTTGGCGGTGACGGCGGCGGCGAACTTGGCCGTGATGGCGCCGGTCTGAACCACCGCGTACATGTCCTCCTCGTTGATCTCCAGGATCTTGTCCAGGGCGTTGGTCAGCAGCACAACGCCGCCCTTCGCGGGAATGGTGCCGCCGGAAAGGTTGGACCCGGCGCCGCGCACGGTCAGGGGCAGGCCGTTGTCATTGCAGAGCTTCACGATCTTGCCGACCATCTCCATCTCGGTGGGGCGGACCACCAGGGACGGCAGCACGGGGTCGAGCACGGCGGCGTCATACGAGTAGGAGTGCTTGTCGGCCTCGGCGTCCATGACGTTGTCGTTGCCGACCACGCTGGCGAAGGCCTGTTTGAGCGTCTGGCTGACCATTCTGTTCTTCTCCCGGTCGATTTTGAGGGTTATGGGCTCCTCCCCGGTCAAGGAGGAGTTCGGTCACGACGGCCCTAACAACATTCGTGCCAAGGGCTTCAATGATGAAAAAGTGTTTTGTTTTAGTGTGTTGCGCTAGACGGAGAGAAGCTGGCAGTGATAGTCCAATATGCCGGACCCGGACGCGCGCGAGGCATTTTATGCGGCTGATGCTACGTTCTCGTGGATTTTTCGTGGCAGGGATGGCTTGTCTGTTTTTTCGGATGCGACCGCTGTTTCCGGAAAAACGGACGAGGTCCGGGGACGGCGGCAGCAGCGCAGGAAGAGGCTTGGAGTGTAGTGCAAGGCAGCAGGGACCTGTTGGTGAAGACTCGTTCACCCTGGTCCACGGTTACGATCCGTTTCCCTGAGAGGACCATGCGGGCCAGTGAAGGGAGGGATTCTGTCGCGGACACGGATGTGGACCCGCCTGTCTCCCTGAGATGGGAGCCCTACAGGCTCATGTTGTGCTTTTTCAGGAGTGCGTACAAATGCGACCGGGACAATCCGGACGTGTCCAGCATGCACTGGAGGTCTTTTCCCGATTGGAACAGAAGCGAATCCAGATATTCGCGCTCCTTGGCCTCCTTGAAGGCCTTGAGGGTCGGCAGCATGCCGCCGCAGACACCGCCTGGCCTTGGTTCGGGGCCCTGGACGGCCGCATCGTCCCTGCGGCCGCGCTCGATGTTCGCCTTGAGCACCTGAACGCGCACCTCCGGTGGCAGATGCTTCGCGTAGAGCGTCGGTTCCATGCCCGCGGCGGCAAGGGAGCGCTCCAGAACGCCGAACAGTTCGCGGACGTTGCCCGGCCAGGAGTAGGCGATGAGCATGTCCATGAAGTCGGCGCCCACGCCTTTGCCCGGCAGCCCGTAGCGCTGGCAGAGTGTGTCCAGGTGGGCGATGCTCAGGGGCTTGATGTCCTCCTTGCGGTCTCTAAGAGGCGGCAGGGAGATGATGAAGGTCTTGAGGCGGAAGAGCAGGTCCTGCCTGAACTCCCCCCTGGCTGCCATCTCGGCCAGGTCGCGGTTGGTTGCCGCGATCAGACGGAAGTCGCTCTGCACTTCGGCGGTGGAGCCCACCGGCCTGAAACGCTTCTCCTGAAGCACGCGCAGGAAGGCCTTTTGGATGGCCATGGGCATCTCGCCCACCTCGTCCAGGAAGAGGGTGCCGCCGTCGGCCAGTTTGACCAGGCCTGGCCTGTCCTGGTCAGCGCCAGTGAAGGAGCCCTTGCGGTGGCCGAAGAGGGTGCTCTCCAGCAGTGTCTCGGTGAGGGAGGCGCAGTCCACGGCCACGAACTCCCCCGAGGCGCGCGTGGAATTCTGGTGGATGGTGCGCGCCATGAGCTCCTTGCCGGTGCCGGTCTCGCCGGTGATGAGCACCGGGCCGGTGAGCCTGGATGCCTGGGCCACCTGGTCCAGGCAGGCTTCCATGCGCGGGCTGGCCCCGATGACGGCCTCGCGGCGAAGAGCCACGGCGGCCACGCCGGAGCCCTTTTCCTTGTGGTATTTGAGGGCCCTGGTCAGGGAGAGCATGGTCTGTTTGATGGGGGCGGGCTTGACCAGGTAGTCCCACGCGCCCCCGGAGATGGCCATCTCCGCGCCGTCGGGGTCGCCCAGGCCTGTTAGGATTATAACCTCCGGCGGGTTGTCGCCGCGCCTCAGGTCCGGCAGGGCGTCCAGGCCGTTGCCGTCGGGCAGCCTGATGTCCAGAAGGACCACGTCCACGTCGTGGTCGCGCACCAGGTTCCTGCCTTCGGCCAGGGTTCCCGCGCCCAGGAAGGTGAAGCGCATCCGCCTTGAGAGGCTCTGGAAGGTGTCTCGGATTTCGGGATCGTCGTCGATTACGAGGATTGTGGACATGAGGAAAGCTTGTTTTCCAACACCTGGCCGATGGCCCTTGCCAGGTCGTCGCCGTTGTAGGGTTTGAGGAGGACGGCTCCTATGTTGCCTGCCCGTTCAGCGGCAGTCAAGGAGCCACGCCGTCCGGAAACGAGTATCACCGGCAGGGCGGGTGCCATTTCGCGGACCTTGATGGCCAGTTCCACCCCCGATATGCCCGGCATGTCGAAATCCGTCACCAGCACGTCCACCTGGCCGCCGAAGCGGCTCACGTAGTCCAGGGCCTCGAAGCCGTCGGCCCGGGCGGCGACGCGGTACCCCATCAACTCCAGGACGCGGGGGATGACCTGGAGCTGGTCCGGGTCGTCCTCCACGAAGAGGACTCGCTCGTGCCCGTGCCTGACGGGTCCCGCGGGCGGAAGGGCCAGGGCGCCGCCGTCGTCGAAGTCGGCCTGCTTGGGCAGGAAGATCTCGAAGCTTGTGCGCACGCCCGGCTGGCTCGTCACCTTGAGCCCACCCCGGTGGGATTTGACGATGCCGTGCACCACGGCGAGACCGAGCCCCGTTCCCTCCCCTTTTGCCTTGGTGGTGAAGAACGGGTCGAAGATGCGGTCGAGGATGTCCTGGGAAATGCCGGGGCCGCTGTCCGCCACGGACAGGCGCAGATAGCGGCCTGGCTGGACGTTTATGATCTCTGCCTGCACTTCGTCCAGGTCGGTCTCGTTCAGCTCAATGGCGATGTGGCCGCCGGTCTCCCGCATGGCCTGGAAGGAGTTGGCGCAGAGGTTCATGACGATCTGGTGAATCTGGGTGGGATCTGCGAAGGCTATGGCCGGATGCACGCCGATGGTTTCCGAGAGCGTGATGTTGCGGGGCAGAGTGGCCGCGAAGATGCCAAGAGCCTCGTGGACAACCTCCGCCATGTCGGAAGGCGCGAATCCCTCCTGGGACGGGCGGCTGAAGGACAGGATCTGCTGCACCAGCCGGGAGCCTCGTCTCGCGGCCTTGAGGGTGCGTTCAAGGTCCAGGGTGGTGTCCGAGTCCTCGGGCAGGTCCATGAGCGCAAGCTCCGTGGAGTTGATGATGGAGGTGAGTATATTGTTGAAGTCGTGTGCTATCCCTCCAGCCAGCGCGCCGATGGCCTCCATCTTCTGGGACTGGAGCAGCTGCCGCTCCAGCGACAGCTTTGCGGTCACGTCCTCGGCCGTGCCCAGCACGCCGACGATGTCGCCCGCGTCGTCATGAAGCGGGACTATGGTCATCTCCAGGCTCACGGGGTCGCGGCCGTGCAACTGGAGGGTCCACGCGCGCCGGTGGATCGAGTGCCCGGAGGCCAGAACGCGCCTGTTCACGTCCTCGGCGGACTCGGCCGCGTCCCTGGGCATGATGGCGGTTGCGCCCCTTCCCACGATGTCCTCGGAACTCTTCAGACCGAAAAAGTCCATGAATGAGCGGTTGACGCCCATGAAGTTGAGGTCCTTGTCCTTCCAGTAGACCAGCTGGGGGATGTTGTTGAGAACAGTCTTGAGCATGGCCTGGGAGCGCCTGAGCGCCTTCTCCGCCTCTCTTCGGAGCGTGATGTCCTGCACTGCCTCCACCACGCCCGCGACTTCGCCCCGGGCGTCCTTGTAGGTGGCCTTGTTGACGATGACGCCGTGCGAGTTGCCTGCCGCGTCCAGCATGTCGGTCTCGTAGCTGAGTACGCCGGGCCTTTCGAGCAGATGGCGCTCGGCCGCGTCAAAGCGTCTGGCCAGGGGGTGGGCCGGGTTTTCCAGGAGCTCGTCCCTGTTTACTCCATACCATTTCTCGAAGGCCAGGTTGCACCCAAGGAACTGTCCGTCCTTTCCCTTGTAGGAGAGGGGAAGGGGGATCGTGTCCATGAGGATGCGCAGAAACGAGAGCTGGTTTTTGATCTGGAGTTCCACGGAACGCTTCTGCACGATGGACGTGGCCAGGAGCACCAGCACGAACATCAGCAGGAAGAATCCGGAGAGGCTTATCCAAACGATCTGCTTGTTGATCGTGTAGAAAGAGAGGGGCTCGTTTATGAGCGTGGAGCTGAACGGCAGCTTGTCCTCGGAGATGCCGAAGCGTTTGAGGACAAGATAATCGAAAAGCCAAGGGTCGTCGAACTTGTCCACCACCCTTATCTGGCTTGGGGATTCGCCGGCCAGGACCTGCAGGGCCATCCTGGCGGCCATCTCCCCCTCGCCCTGGCCCGAGTGCAGCTTGCCGCCCACGATGCCGTGCCCGAGCATGAACTGCCAAGCGCTGTAGATGGGCACGGAGGAACGCTTGGAGAGGATTTCGCAGACCTCTTCCACGGAATAGACCTGCTTTTCGGTCCCCAGGTAGATGGGAATGAGGAAGATCATGTCAGCGGAGGTGAGGGAATCTGTTTTCTCCAGCAGTTCAGGAAGGGTTCTCACATCCCAGTATTCAAAGGCGAAGACGGAACGGTACTTGGCGGCGGCCCGCTGAACCTGTTTGCGGATGGCCTGGCTTGTCAGGGAAAAATCCCCGGCCACGATTACGCGCTTCACGTCCGGGCTGAGCTCGCGGGCTATCTTGAAGTTGGCGTCGAAGTCTGGAAATTCCACGACGCCCGTGATGTCTGGATGGTCTTTGAGGGCGGTGGGATCGAAGTCGTTGACGCCGCAGAAGATGACAGGGACGCCGGGAAAAAGGGCTTTCTTGTTGGCGAGGAGGAACTGATAAGCATTGTCGTCGGAGACGATGATAACGTCGAAGGATGTGTTGCGGTATTTTTCCTCGTAAAGACGCACCAGCGTCTGGGCCATGCTGGGGGAGTCGAATCGCTTGGAGTCCATATACTCGATCTGCATGTCGTAAGGGATGGTGGATTTGTCCAGCCCAGACCGGATGCCTTCGAGTATCTGGTCGGACCAGGCGTACCCGTTGTGGTAGGAGTTGAGATAAAGAATCTTCTTCTTGTTCACCTCGATCTGGGCGTGGGCCAGGCTTGAGGCGAAGAGGACCAACAGGATGGCTTTGATAAGAGATTTCATGTGGCGAATCCCGCCGGAGGGCGTTAATGACAATGAGCGCGCAACGCGCTGACGTCAAGGGCCGCGAGGGCAGGGGACGGTCCGGCCGGGGCTCCCTGTCCGGCGTCAGGCGCCTGCGTAACGGCTCAGACGCGTTTCCCTGACTTCCTGCCGGTCCTCTTCGGGGACGGGGACGGTTTCGTCAAGAAATTCCATCACCATCCGCACCGTGGGCAAATGATAGAGCATGCTCACGTGGCTTATGGGGGCGGTCTCGGCCTGGATCCATCCCTCCTCCGGAATTTCCAGCGAGGAGGTCGGAAGCACCATGTTGTCCAGAGGCGAATACAGATTGAGCTTGGGCATGTCTCTGGGTGAAGACATGGCGTTGAGGCGGCGAACAAGCGGGCCGTTGTGGACAAGGCTTCGCCCGAGTCTGCCGAAGGCCAGGGCGGAGAGCTTGCTTCCGTGGTTTGGGGCGGCGAGGACTACGGCGGCTCTCACCAGGGCGGCCGTTTCCGGGTCGGCGACGGCAGCCCTCGTCAGGAGGCCGCCCATGCTGTGGCCCATGAGGATGACGGGCTCGCCGCCGCACAAACCAGCCGCCTCGCGGACCACTCCCTTGAGCTGCTCCGAGAGCTCCCAGAAATCGTATTTGAGGGTATTGTAGCTCCAGGCGAAAACCTTCTCGTAGCCGCACCGCCTGAGCCACCACTTGTAAAGATACCACGCCGAGGCGTTGTGGTAGAGCCCGTGCACCAAAAGGACGGGCGGGCGAGTGCACCGCGAGGAGGGCGACGGTTTCCAGAGCCGCCTGGCGAAGCCGATGGGGTACGTCACGTAGACCATGAGCTGGCTGGACACGCTGGAAAGAAACCCTACGGCAACACACCACGCAAGGCTTCCAGCCCCCTTTCTGCAGGCGGCGTGGGAGGGGTGTGGCTCGTTGGCGGCCTCGTACCAGAAAAACATGTAAGTTAGGCCGGAAACGAAGGCCCCGGCGCCGAGAAGCGCGAGCAGTATTGTCAGCATCATTGGATAGTGTCCTCCGGAAAGGGCCCGGGAAGGAGGGCGCGCTCATCCATTTTAACGTCCACGAGGCGTATATGATAATAGCATGTCGATTGTTACGATATGAAGACGGTCTTGACTGGCCCGGACGGAAAGGGCAACCAAAATGAAGAGACGATCAAGGAGCGATTCATGCCGGCGATATTTCGCCAACTGAGCGTATGCTTCACCTCGGGAGTGATAGGGGGGCTTGGCAACGCCATATTCGTCTGGGGATCGGGCGCTTTCGGACTGAGCGCCATGATGGGGGTGGCCGTGGCGCCCGCGTGGACTCCTCCATTTCTTTACCAGAAACTGGTCTGGGGGGGCATTTGGGGGCTTGCCTTCGTGCTGCCCATCCTCTCCGGGGCTGTGTTTCTGCGCGGGTTCGTGTTCGGACTTGGGCCGTCCGCAGTGCAGTTGCTGGTGGTGTTCCCGAACATGCTCGGCAAAGGCATGTACGGCCTTGAATTGGGACGGCTGACCCCACTGTACGTCATCCTTGCGAACACTGTCTGGGGCATCGTGGCGGCCTGGTGGATGAGCATCTGCGCGGACTCGGCCAGGGGGCGCGCACGGCTGTGATTTTCTCGCGCGAGGCCCTTGACCTTCACGGCATGTTTGTATAATTACCTCCTTCTCGTGAGGCGGGCGGGTAGCTCAGTTGGAAGAGCACCGGCCTTACAAGCCGGGGGTCACAGGTTCGAGCCCTGTTCCGCCTACCACGGCCTTTTGATGCAGTAATATCCAATTATTCTAGGATATTACTGCATTTTTCTTTTGTCCCGTACCCCTCACTTCTCCTCAGTTTTCCCCTTTTCACGCCAGGCCCTTTGCAGCGATCTCGCACTGCAAGGGGCCTATTGTTTTTACAGCAGTACGCCTCCCTGTCTTCCCCATATAACTCTAGGATCGCCGTATCTGGAGAATGGCGATCACAGGAGCAACGCCATGTCTAATGATCTCAGATCGACAATGCCCCGGACAGTCGCGGGCATGACCACTCTCACCCCCGGGGCCAAGCTGTTATATTCCGCCCTGTGCTATTTCGCCTCGGAAACTGGCACGAACGAGTGTTCGGTCGAACACAAGGAACTCTCCTCCTGCGTGGGGCGCACTGTCCGGAGCGTCCAGAATTACCTCCGCGATCTGTCGGCCGCAGGCCTCATCAGGGTCTCGGCCTCAGCTCAAAGCAGGATTCGTACCTATCACATCCTGCCCCGCACCACGCATCTGAAATCGCCAACCAAGTCGAGACGTTCGGGCCATGATCCCAAACCCCGCGCAGTAAACCACGCAGCTACGGCTTCGTCGGCAAAGTGTGCCTAATGGCGATTCTCATGATTTCCGAGGAGGCGAAACCGCTCCGGAGCGGAGCGGTCGGCCGGGCGTGGTGGCCCGGTCCTGACGAGCCAGCCGCTCGGTCCACCTGGTCCACGGGGGATGCCGTAGACGTAAACTAGAACGGCCTGAAAAGGCGAAACCCTCTGCTGGAACAGAGGGTTTCAAAACTAGATGAGTGGCTAGG
>JBMORI010000036.1:0-18546 GCA_049322415.1 Thermodesulfobacteriota bacterium
CTGCCGGAGTCATTGGCCATGATAGTGGGCCTTGGCATGGACGTGACCGAGCTGGACAGGATAGGCAAGGTGTTCGAGAACCACGGCGAGCGATTCCTGGCGAAGATACTCACCGACGGCGAGCGCGCGGCCATGCCCAGGCTCGCCGTGCCCTATCTCGCCGCGCGCTTCGCGGCCAAGGAGGCGGCGGTGAAGGCCCTGGGAACTGGCTTTCGCGACGGCATATCATACAAGGATATCGACGTGACCGCCGATCCGCGCGGAAAGCCCCTGCTCAGGCTCACGGGAAAGGCCGCCGAGCGCGCCAGGGAACTTGGCGTGACCCACGCCCACGTCAGCCTGACCCACGGCCGGGACGTGGCCGCCGCCGTGGTGGTCCTGGAGGCCCCATGACCGACCCCTTGCTCATCTCTCCCCTTCCCACCCCCGCCGAGATGAACGGCTGGGACCGCTCGGCCGCCGCCATGGGCCTCAAGACCGAACTGCTCATGGAGAACGCCAGCCGCGAGGCCCTGCACGCCCTTGAGGAGAAGCTCGGGGAGCTTCGCGGCAAGTCAGCCATGTGCTTCGCCGGTCCCGGCAACAACGGCGGGGACGCCATCGCCCTGGCCCGGCATCTCCACGACTCGGGCGTGGAGACCACCCTGCTGCTGGCCAGGCCGTCCCGCTCGTACAAGGGCGCTCCGGGGTTCCACCTGAAGCTCGCCAGGCGCGCGGGCGTGCACGTGGACCTCATCGCAAGGACGGACCTTGAACGCCTGCCCGAGCCGGACATCGTGGTGGACGGCCTGCTTGGCACCGGCCTCAAGGGCGAGCCCAGGCCGGAATACGCCGCCCACATCGACGCGCTCAACTTGCTTGGCGAGCGCTCTTTCGTGCTGGCCCTGGACATCCCCTCGGGCCTGGACGGCGAGACGGGCGTCGCGGCAAGGGCCACCGTCATCGCGGACATGACCGTCACCTTCGAGGCCGCCAAGCTGGGCCTGTGCCTCCCGGAAGCCTCGGGCTACGTGGGTGAGCTGGTGGCCCGGCGCATAGGCATCCCCCGGATCATCCGCGAGGAACGCCCGGCATCGCACTACCTCATGACGCCCGAGCTCGCCTTCATGCTCCCCGGCCTGGACGCGGGCATGCACAAGGGAAGCGCCGGAAAGGTCCTCATAATTGGCGGCTCGCCCGGCCTGACCGGAGCGCCTGTGCTGGCGGCGCTGGGAGCGCTCAGGTCCGGGGCTGGGCTCGTCACCGTGGCCTGCCCGGCAGGCATCGAACCCGCGCTCAAGGCAGGCAACCCCGACGTGATGACCCTGCCGCTGGGCCACGGCGAGCGCTGGAGCGCGTCCATGGCGCAAGCCCTGCGCACCCGCATGAGCGATTTCGACGCGCTCGTCGTGGGGCCCGGCATGGGCCGGGGCCAGGACGCGGCGGAGTTCCTGTCAGCCCTGGGCACGGACCTGCCGCCCTCCGTCTGGGACGCCGACGCCCTGTTCTGGCTGGCCTCCAAACCCGTGCGTCTGAAGGACGCGGTGGCGACTCCCCACCCCGGCGAGGCGGCGAGGATACTCGGAAAAACCATCCCGGAGGTGGAGGCCTCCCGCGCCTCGTGCGTCAGGGAACTGGCCCTGGCCATGGGCTCGACTGTGGCCCTCAAGGGGCCGGGAACCCTGGTGTGCCCGGCGGCCGGGGTCGAAGGCGCTCCGCCGTCGGCAAGTCCGCCGGTGTTCGTCTCCCCCTTCAGCGAACCCAACCTCGCGGTGGGCGGTTCCGGCGACGTGCTCTCGGGCGTCGCCGGTTCGCTGCTCGCCCGCGATCTTTCCCCCTTGCTAGCCGCCTGCCTGGGGGTGTATTGGCACGGTCTCGCCGGACGGCTGGTGTCCGGTGATTTCCCCTACCGGGGCAACCTGGCGTCCGAGATCGCCGGCGCACTGCCCCGCGCCCTGACGGAGTGGCTCCATGCAGACAGCTAAAGACATCATGACCACCGGCGTGGTCACCTTCTCCCCCGAAACCCCCATCTCCGAGGCGGCCAAGACCCTTCTGGAGAAGCACATCAACGGCTGCCCCGTGGTCGACGCCTCAGGCAGCCTGGTTGGCATCCTCTGCCAGTCCGACCTGGTGGCACAGCAGAAGAAGCTCTCGCTGCCCACGGTGTTCACCCTGCTGGACGGCCTGGTGCCCATGACCTCCATGGCCGATCTGGACCGCGAGATGGAAAAGATCGCGGCCATCTCGGTCTCCCAGGCCATGAGCCAGGATCCCGAGTTCGTGGGGCCCGACGCCCCCATCGAGGACATCGCCACCCTGATGGTGGAGCGCGGTTTCCACACCCTGCCCGTGGTGGACGGCGGCAAGGTGGTCGGCGTGATCGGGATGGAGGACATCCTGCGCACGATCACAAGCTCCAAATAGGTGGACCGGGAGCTTTTCCTCCCGGCCCAGGAGGACACCCTCGCCCTGGGCCGGGCCATGGCCCTAAGTCTTCCTGAAGGCTGGAAAGATCCCGTTGTCCTCTTGCGCGCCGGGCTCGGTTCGGGCAAAACAACCCTCGCGCGCGGCTTCGTGGAAGCGCTGCCCGGCGGGGGGCAGGCCGAGGTCGCGAGCCCGAGCTTCAATCTCGCCAACGTCTATCCCACCCATCCGGCCGTGGTGCACGTGGACCTCTACCGCCTGGGCGAAGGGTACATGGACGCGGGGCTTGAAGAGCTTCTCGACTCCCCTCACGGCGAGGACGGCCGCGCCGTGCTTGTGGAGTGGTCCGAGTACCTTCCGGATTTCCTGAAACCCTCGGATTGGCTCGAACTGGAACTGGCCGAATCCGGCCAGGGGCGCATGGCGAGGTTCGCGGCCCACGGCCCCAGGTCCTCCGAGTGGCTTGAACAGTCCCTCTCAACCTTTTTTACAGAGCGGCAAGTCATGAGAATAATGGTGCAAAAGTACGGCGGCACCTCCGTAGCCGGACTGGAACGGATGCAGAAGGTGCTGTCCCGGGTCAAGAAGGGCATCTCCGAGGGCTACAAGATGATCGTGGTCCTCTCGGCCATGTCCGGGGAGACCAACAAACTCCTGGCGCTGGCCAAGGAGTTCTCGGCCAATCCCGACCCCGAGGAGATGGACTCCCTGGTGGCCAACGGCGAGAACGTGTCCATCGCGCTCTTCTCCATCCTGGCCAAGTCCCAGGGCGTGAAAGCCAAGTCGCTCCAGGCCTGGCAGATACCAATCAACACCACCGACGCCTACATGAAGGCGCGCATTATCAGCATCGACGACACAAAACTTAAAGCGATGCTTAAGGAAAATGACGCGCTCATCGTGGCAGGCTTCCAGGGCGTGGACTGCCGCGGGCGCGTCACCACGCTGGGGCGCGGCGGGTCCGACACCACCGGCGTGGCCCTGGCCGCGGCGGTCAAGGCCGACGTGTGCGAGATATACACCGACGTGGACGGCGTTTTCACCACCGACCCCCGCGTATGCTCCGCCGCCCGCAAGCTCGACGTCATCTCCTACGACGAGATGCTGGAGTTGGCCAGCTCCGGTTCCAAGGTGCTGCAGATCCGCTCCGTCGAGTTCGCCAAGAAATACAACGTGCCCGTGCGGGTGCGCTCCACCTTTACCGACGACCCGGGGACCTTGGTCACCCAGGAGGACGACGCCATGATGGAAGATCTCGTCATTTCCGGCATCGCTTACGACCGCGACCAGTGCCGGGTGACCGTTTACAAGGTCAAGGACAAGCCCGGCGTGGCCGCCGCCATATTCGGCTCCATCGCCAAGAAGCGCATCCTCGTTGACATGATCATCCAGAACACCTCCAGCGAAGGCATCACCGACATGACCTTCACCGTGCCCCGCGCCGACCTGGACCAGACCCTCGCCATCCTTGAGGAGATCAAGGACGAAATCGGCGCCGAGTCCGTGCAGCACGACCTGCACGTGGCCAAGGTGTCCGTGGTGGGCGTGGGCATGCGCAACCACTCCGGGGTGGCCTCCATCATGTTCCAGGCCCTGCGCGACGAGGGCATCAACATCAAGCTCATCTCCACATCCGAGATCAAGATCACCTGCCTGATCGACGAAAAATACGTGGAGCTGGCCGTGCGCGCCCTGCACACCGCCTTCGGGCTGGACAAGCAGGAAACCGCCGCCTGTTAGCCTTCCGCCGCCGGGGGGACCGCCAAGCCGAGCCCCCCCGGCGGCATCAATCCCTCATCGAGCCGCCGGAGGGCCATGCCCCGCCGGCGCCGGGAAACACATGGTCAAGGTACAGATATACGACACCACGCTTCGCGACGGCGCCCAGGCCGTCGACATCAACCTCACCGCCGAAGACAAGATGCGCATCGCCCTCAAGCTCGACGAGCTGGGCGTGGACTACATCGAAGGCGGCTGGCCCGGCTCCAACCCCACCGACAAGCGTTTCTTCGAGGACATCCAGGGTCACGCCCTCAAGCATTCGCGCATCGCGGCTTTCGGGTCCACGCACAACCCGCGCAACACGGCCGAGACCGACCCCAACCTCAAGGCGCTCATCGCCAGCCAGGCCCAGGTGCTGACCATCTTCGGCAAGTCCTGGGACCAGCACGCCACCGAGGCCCTGCGCGTGGAGCTGCCGCGCAACCTGGAGCTGATCCACGATTCACTGGCCTTCCTGCGGCCCAACTGCAAGGAACTCTTCTTCGACGCCGAGCACTTCTTCGACGGCTTCCGCGCCAACCGCGACTACGCCCTTGAGAGCCTCAAGCGCGCGCACCAGGCCGGGGCCGACGTGCTGGTACTCTGCGACACCAACGGCGGCACCCTGCCCTGCGACATCCGCAAGATCTGCGACACGGTCCTCAAAACCATCCCACTGGCCAGGATCGGCATCCACGCCCACAACGACACCGACATGGCCGTGGCCAACTCGCTCATGGCCGTGCAGGCCGGGGCCGTGCAGATTCAGGGCACCATGAACGGCTTCGGCGAGCGCTGCGGCAACGCCAACCTCTGCTCCATCATCCCCACCATCGAGCTGAAGCTCAAAAAGCAGGCCCTGCCAAAGGGCAACCTGCCCCTCATCACCGAGGTCTCGCGCTTCATCGACGAGGTGGCCAACCGCGTGCCATTCGCCCGCCAGCCCTACGTGGGCGAGTCCGCCTTCACCCACAAGGCGGGCATCCACGTGGCGGCCGTGGCCAAGAACTCCAGTCTTTACGAGCACATCCAGCCTGAAAAGGTGGGCAACATCCGCCAGGTGGTCCTCTCGGACATGGCCGGGCAGTCCAACATCCTCTTCAAGGCCAAGGAGTACGGCATCGTCCTGGAGAAGGGCTCCCCCGAGGTCCTGGACATCCTTCGCGAGGTCAAGGAGAAGGAGGCCAAGGGCTACGAGTATTCCGCCTCCGAGGCCTCGTTCGAGCTGCTCATGCGCCGCGCCCTGGGCATGGCCCGCCGCCATTTCGCCCTGGTGAAGTACCGCGTGCTGGACTGGAAGCAGGCCGACTGCGACGACCCGCTGGCCGAAGCCACCATCATGGTGCAGGTGGGCGGGCACGTGGAGCACACGGCGTCCGTGGGGCTCGGCCCCGTGAACGCGCTGGACAACGCCCTGCGCAAGGCCTTGTCGCGGTTCTACCCGCGCATCGCCGAGATACGGCTTCTGGACTTCAAGGTGCGCGTGCTGAACTCCAAGACGAAGCACGATACCGGCACGGCGTCGCACGTGCGGGTCCTGATCACCTCCGGCGACCAGAAGGACAGCTGGACCACGGTCGGCGTGTCGCACAACATCATCCAGGCCAGCTGGCAGGCCCTGGAGGACTCGGTGAACTACAAACTCATGAAGGACGACCTGGAGAAGCAGAACAAGTGCTAATTTGAGCTGATTGGAGTGATTGAAACAAAAAAACCGGCCGAAAGGCCGGTTTTATTTGTTCAGGCGTTCTTACGCTTGCTGGGAGGCAGTCTCCGTAACAAACTCGACGCACAACCTCGCCACCTCGTCCTTCGTCTCCCGGTGCGTGGTGATGATGTGGTGCTTCGTCACCCTCTCCTCGATTTCCACCAGCGCCGTGCGCCTGACCTTCGACCCCACCCGCCGGGCGATCTCCCACAGGTTCCCCACCGGCACCTGCCGGTCCAGGGGCGAATGGACGGAAAGTATCGGCGACGTCACCTTGCCCAGGCCGCGCCGCACGTCCTTGAGTCCGGTCATGAAGCTGTGCAGCGCCTCCATGGATACCGCCCCCTCGTAGCCCTCCCACGGGGCTATGATCCTGGATTCGGGCTTCTTGGGCGGAACGGGCCAGATGGGCCGCAAGGACTTGAGAACGGGGACGAAGGGCAGCCGCCAGTCGGTGGCTTCGGGCGGCAGGAGACGGTAGAGGTAGACGGGGGAGGCGATGGTGACGAGGCCTGCCGGGCGGTAGCGCTGGGCCAGGGCCAGGGCGAGGCTTCCGCCCATGGAGAACCCCACCACGAACACCTTGCCGTGTTCGCTGGCCAGGCGCTCGTAGGCTTCCACGGCGTGGGCCAGCCAGTCCTTCCAGCCGGTGCGGCTCCACTCCTCTATGCTCAGGCCGTGGCCCGGCAGAGTCGGCACGCTCACGGCCAGCCCCCTGTTTTCCAGGGCCTCGGCCAGGGGGCTCATCTCGAACGGCGACCCCCCGAACCCATGGACCAGCAGGCACGCGGTTTCCGGCATGACCGGCCTCCCTTGTCCGAGCTACATCCCGCCGATGACCTCGATGAGCACGTTGGTCACTTTCTCGGCATTCTGCTTGAAGATGTGCAGGATGTCCTCCCAGGTGACGGGCGGCTCGTCTGTCTTCCAGCAGTCGTAGTCGGTGGACATGGCCACCGCGGCGTAGGGAACGCCCGCCTCGGCGGCGAGAATGGCCTCGGTTGCCACGCTCATGTTGATGACGTCCGCGCCCCACATGCGGAACATGTTGGACTCGGCGCGGGTGGAAAAACGGGGACCTTCGATTGTCACCACCGTTCCCTTGGGGTGGTGGGCGTAGCCGAATTTGGCGCAGGCGGCGTTGAGCCTGCCGCGCAGGCCCTCGTCGAAGGGGTCGGCCATGGGGGTGTGGACCGGCTCGTGCGGTTCGAAGCGTTCGTGGAACGTGACCGGGCGGTGCCGGGTGAAGTCGATGAACTGGTCGAGCACCACCAGGTCGCCCCGGGCGATCTCGGCCCGCAGGGAACCGACCGCCGTGGTGGCCAGGATGTGCGTGCAGCCCACGGTCTTGAGCGCCCAGATGTTGGCCCTGTAGTTCACCCAGGTGGGCGGCGCGGTGTGCGTGCGGCCATGCCGGGCCAGCAGGACCACCTCTCGTCCCTTGATGGTCCCGTGGCGCAGCGTGGAGTTGGGCTTGCCGTACGGGGTGTCCACCTCGCCGTCCACGGGATTCTCCAGGATGTCCGGATTGTCCAGGCCGCTGCCGCCGATGATGCCGATTTTCATGCTGATGCCGGTCCTTGGGATGCTTGAGTGGAACAGGAAACCGGGCGGACGCGGGGTCCGCCCGGACGCGAAGCGAATGCCGGGAAGAGTCTAGCCGACCTGGATGATGCTGTCGAAGGGCATTCCGTTCAGCTGGCCCCTGCCGTTGAGGAAGCACAGTTCGATGAGCACGCCGATGCCCACTACCTCGGCCCCGAAGGAGTCCATGAGCTGGAGCATGCCCTTGAGCGTTCCGCCGGTGGCCAGCACGTCGTCGATGACGAGCACCTTCTCACCGCGAAGCAGCGCGTCCTCGTGCATGCACAGGGTGTCGGTGCCGTACTCCAGGTCGTAGGTGACGGACGTGGTCTTGTAGGGGAGCTTCCCGGGCTTGCGCACGGGCACGAAGCCTATGCCCAGCTTGTAGGCCAGGGCTGCTCCGAAGATGAAGCCGCGCGCCTCGGCGCACACGATCTTGGTGGCCCCGCAGCCTTCGAAGCGGCTGGCCAGGGTGTCGATGGCGTGGCGGAAGGCCGTACCGTCGCCGAGCAGGGGGGTGATGTCCAGAAAGACGATGCCCGGCTTGGGGAAGTCCGGGATGTCGCGGATGAGGGCGCGCAGGTCCATGACAGCTCTCTCCTGAATTGATATGGATGCCTCGCCCGCGCTACGTCAAATGTGGCGGCACGTCAAGCGGCCCGGTTTCATCATATTGAATACTATGGGGAATCCAGATTGCGTCCCGCCGTCAAAACCTTTTGGAAATACGCGTTTTTCCCTCTGGCCGCCAATCTGGCCCTGGCGGCGCATTTCATCTCACTCGATCCGCAGTGGCACGGCCTGATAGGCGCGCTCAAACGGCTCGAATGCATGGCGGGACGCCAGCCCGTGCTTGTCCAGGGGCTGCACCAGGGGTTTGCGCAAGGCCGGGCCCCGGCGCAACGGCTCCTGGGCGCGTCACCCGAGGCCCTGCGGCTGGAAACCACTGACACGCCCGGCTGGAGCCAGTACGCGGTGCCGGAGGGAGCGTCCGCCCAGGTTCTGACCTTCGAGGTCCGGGCGGCGGGCGAAGAGCTGGTCTTCTACCCCCGCGCCAGCGGCGTGGAGAGTTCCGTCGAGGCGGTTCTCATGGACGGGGACAAGGCCGGGCCCGCGGTGCGCCTTTCGGGCTCGAAGGACCAGTGGTCGCCCATGGGCGCGAGATGGACGATCCCGCTGTCCTGCGCGGACAGGGACAGGCCGCTGGTGGTAAGAGTGACGTTGAAAGGTCCGTGGGCGCAACTCTGGACGCGCGGCTCCGAAGCCTTCTTCGAGCCCTGATCAGCCGCCGCCCCGCAGTATCGCAAGCGCCCCCCGGTTCGTTTCAACCCAGGCACGCCCCCGAAGCTCCACTACGAGCGCGGCGGTCTTCCCGGCCCCGGCGGCCCTCAGCCTCACTTCCGAGCGGCCATCGCGAGGGGCGGCCTGCCCGGCGAGTACACCGCCCTGCCCGTCCTCCAACCTGACCAAGGCCCCGGCAGCCGGGTCCTTGGGGTCCACCCTCAGGGTCAGCTCCGCCTCCACCCTCCCAAGCTCGTCGGGAGACTCGACGGCAAGCCTCAGAAAGCCCGGCCGGTCCTTTCCCGCCGGGGTGAGCCCCTCGGTCTCCACGGCAAGGGTGGAGACGTCCGCGAAAACGGCCCGCCCGCCCGTCACCACCGCTTCCCCGTCGGGGAGGAGCGCCGCCGTGAGCGAGTCCCTGGCAGGAGCGAGGACGGCGTAGTGGCCAACCTTCTCCGCCGGAGCGTAAAAGACCGACGCGGCGTCGGCCACCGCCTGGGGCATGAACCCGCCGAAGAAAACGATGCGGTCGAACTTCCTTTCCCTTATGTCCCGGACCAGGGCGCTTGATCCGCTGTTCCAGAGTCCGGTCTGTTCGTAGAGCAGCGTCTCGATGCCGTCGAAGAATGTCACGTCCCTGCCGGGGCGGGCTCCAGTGAAAAGCTGCCCGCCCTCCGTGTTTACCAGTATCCGGCCGGAGAGCGACTCAAGGGTGGAGACATCATGCGAGGACGGCGCCGTCCGTCCGGTTGGCCAGGGCAGCCAGGCGAAAAGCAGCGCGAAAGCCAGGGCCGCTCCGTAGGGGCGGCTTCTGGCCGCCGCCCCGGCGAGCAGGCCAACGCACAGGAGGGCGGCGAGCACCGTGCCGAATGCGTAGTTGATGTCCGCGCCCCAGGAGGCCAGCAGCTTCACCATGAAGGCAGCGTTCACCACGGCCAGGACCAGGGGGAGGTCCCAGCGGCGCTTCCAGGCGGCGAAGCCGAAATAGGCGGCAAAAAGAAGCCATAGCGGCTTATGGGCGTCCCAAACCTGGCCGAGCCTCACCAGCAGGTTTTCGGCGTTGCTCACTCCGGGCAGCGCGCCCATGAGCTTGGGATACAAGGCCACGTCGCGCAGGAAATTGCCGCCGGAGAGAAGCTCCATGGCCCCGGCCAGCGCCGCTCCCAGGCCCAGGCAGCACAGGGCGGCGTTCACGGCGCAACGCCTGCCCGCCCTCCCCTTGAACACCGCCCAGGCCAGGCTGCCGAGCAGCCAGGGAAGGGTCTGCTGCTTGACGTACAAGGCCAGACAGAACGCGACGCCAGAAGCCAGCGCCAGGACAGTTCCCTTCCTGGCGGACGAGACGCTCCCCCAGAACAGGCCCGCGCCCGCCATGGCCAGCGCCCAGGCCAGCATGTCGGGCCTGGCGTGCAGGCTCCACTCCGAGAGGACCGGATCGAAGAACGTGACCAGGAATATGATGCTAGCCGCGAGCACGCTTCCGGTGGGAAGCGCCACGGCGAGCCACATTGCCAGGCACAGTCCCGCGAAAGCGACGACGCTCACGATCCTGGCGGCGGCGATGTCCCAGCCGAGGAACGAGGACACCGCCGCGATGGCGGCGTGGTACCCGGGCGGATAGATGGTTACCAGGAAGGGGTGGCCGTCCACGGGGGGGTAGATGTTACGCCCCTGGGCCATGAGCCACGCCTTCACGGTCTCGCGGCCCTCCATGGCGTTCAAGGGGAAGGGATCGGCCAGGACCGCGCGCATGTGGTCCCAGTACGGGACGAGCAGGTCCCACGCCCATTTGCAGGCTATCCAGAAACACACGCAATATAAAAAGAGGATGAGGCGGTTCCAGCGCCTCACTCTCTCGACACGTCCGGCCCGTCCGTGCGCCGTCCTGAACCGCAACGCCTTGACGGCGGCCACGTTGAGCATGAGCATGGCCGCGAGCAAAGGCCCGTTCAGCCCCGGCGGGGCCCAACGGTTCAGGCCCAGGAAGATGCTGGCCGCGAACAACGCGAAAAACCAACCGAAACACCCCATATCTCCGCGCATGGCACGGTATTTCATCTTACCCCCCCGCGCGCAAGCCCGAACTTGACTTGAACTCCGGCCAAGGCAAGAAGACCCGCATGCCGAACTCTTGCGACACCCTCCTGCGCGCGGGCACGCTCGTCACCCAGGACAAGGACCGGACGGTGCTCTCCGACGCGGCCGTGGCCGTCACGGGCGGCGTGATAACCGCCGTGGGTCCGTGGGACGGGCTCTCGGGGATCGCGGCGTCCGAGACCATCGACCTGTCCCGCGACATCGTCCTGCCGGGACTGGTCAACGCCCACACCCACGCGGCCATGACCGTGTTTCGCGGCATGAAGGACGACCTGCCGCTGATGGAGTGGCTCACGGGCCACATCTGGCCGGCCGAATCCCGGCTGACGCCAGAAATCGTCGCGACGGGCACGGCCCTGGCCTGCGCCGAGATGCTCGCCTCGGGAACGACCACGTTCTTCGACCAGTACATTCTGGAGCACAGCGTCGCGTCCGCCGTGCATCGAACCGGCATGCGCGCCGTCCTTGGAGAGGGCGTTTTCGACACGCCCAACGCCTCATACGGCGACCAAAGGGCTGCGTTCGAGAAGGTGGAGGCACTGGCGGAGTCATTGGCGAACAAGCCCCTGCTCACTCCCGCCATGGTGGCTCACTCGGTCTACGCCACGGATCACAAATCCCTCGTGCGACTGGGCCGGATGGCGCGGGAGCGCGGCCTGACGTTCAGCCTGCACGTGTCCGAGACTCCCGCCGAGACGGCCATGTGCCTGGACCGTTTCGGGAAGCGGCCCGTGGACATCCTGGACGGATTGGGCATTCTGGACCGGTCGCTCCTGATCGCCCACGCCGTGGACGTGACCGGCCCCGAAATCGCCCTGCTGGCGGAGCGCGGCGTCAATGTGGCCCACAATCCGCGCAGCAACATGAAGCTCGCCTCCGGGATGGCTCCGGTCCAGGCCATGCGCGAGGCCGGGGTCAGGGTCTGCCTGGGCACGGACGGCGCGGCCAGCAACAACGCCCTGAACATGTTCGCGGAGATGGCCGCCGCCGGGCTCATGGCCAAGGTTCGCGGCATGGACCCCACTGCCCTGCCAGCCCAGGCGCTGCTGGACATGGCCACGGTGGAAGGGGCGAGGTCGCTCGGACACTCCGGCATCGGCTCCATCGAGCCTGGCATGCAGGCCGACATCATCGCCCTCGACGGCGACGCCCCCAACCTCCAGCCCCGCCACGCCCCCGTGTCCCTGATGGCCTACTCGGCCACCGGCCGGGAAGTGAAGCTCGCCATGGTCGCGGGCCGCACGTTATACAGGGACGGAGCTTTCCTCACCCTGGACTATCCGGCCCTGCTCGAAGAGATGGAATCAATTAGGAAATGGGTTCGCGGCTCTTGACAGCGGACAAATAATGATGAAAGAAGTCGCGTTTCCGGAAGGACTGAATCGTATCGCCCCCGAGGGCGTCACTGGAGGATAAAATGAGCTATGTGGTGAACGGCATCGAGTGCCGCCCCGTCGTGGAGAAGTGCGAAGGCTGCGAACGCGTCAAGGAAGTCGAAGGCGGCAAGTACTGCACCAGCTACCCCATGCCCGAGCGCAAGTGGTCCCATGGCGTGTGCAACTTCGCCACCCACGTCAAGGCCGAGAAGGACAAGACCGGCAAGGTGAAGGTCAACCCGCTGAAGGCGTCCAAGCGCGCCGCCCGCGGCCGCTAGGCCATCCGAACGCACGGGGCGGGAGCGCGAGTTCCCGCCCTTTTTTTGCGCCGGGCCCTTGCCTGGATGCTCAGGCCCGCTCAATATCCCACATGGACAAGCCCCCGCCTCCCCGCTTCAGGCCCCTGACGCCTGGAAACAACTCCCCCGCCTTGCCATCGGCCCTCGGGACAGGCTATCGTCCCCGGAATCGTCACCGATGACGGGCAACCATGAAACTCCTTCGGAGCACCGAATGCTTTCCGGAATACTCGACCATATCTCGGCCTCGCGCGAGACCGTGATCGCCTTGCAGCAACTCCTGGTCTCCATCCCCGCCATCGGGCCGGACAACGGCGGCGAAGGCGAACGGGCCAAGACCGGCGCCATGCTGGCCTGGCTCGAGGACAACGGCATCACCGGCGCGGTGGAGTACCGCGCCCCGGACAGCCGCGTCCCCTGCGGCCACAGGCCGAGCATCAAGGCGGTCATCCCCGGGAAGGACGCCTCGCGCACCATGTGGGTCATCTCCCACCTGGACGTGGTCCCGCCGGGAGACCTCTCCCTGTGGGCCAGCGACCCATACAAGTTGACCCTCGACGGCGAGTTCCTCGTGGGGCGCGGCGTGGAGGACAACCACCAGGGCGTGGTGGCCTCTCTTCTGGTGGCCAAGGCGTTGGTGGAGAAAGGCGTCCAGCCGCCCATCAACTACGGCATGCTCCTGGTGGCCGACGAGGAGAACGGCTCCAAGTACGGCCTGGACTGGCTGCTCAAGAACCACCCCGAGTTGTTCGGCAAGGACGACCTCTACATCATTCCGGATTTCGGCATCCCCTCCTCGGAGATGGTGGAGATAGCCGAGAAGAGCATGCTCTGGCTCAAGATCACGCTCTCGGGCAAGCAGTGCCACGCCTCATCCCCTGAAGAGGGCGTGAACACGCTGGTGGCGTCAGCCGCGTTCATCCTGCGCCTGACTAAGCTCCACGACCGCTTCCCGGCCGTGAACGACCTCTTCAAGCCCGCCAACTCCACGTTCCAGCCCACCAAGAAGGAGGCCAACGTGGAGAACGTGAACACCATCCCGGGCCGGGACGTGTTCTACATCGACTGCCGCGTGCTTCCCCAGTACGACCTGGACGACGTGCTGGAGGCCATCCACGAGATGGGCCGCGAGATTTGCCAGACCTACGGCGTCACCGTTCAGTACGACATCGTGCAGAAGGAGCAGGCGGCCCCGGCCACTCCCAAGGACGCCGAGGTGGTCCGGCGGGTGCTTAAGGCCGTCAAGTCTGTGTACGGGGGCAATCCCCGGCCCATGGGCGTGGGCGGCGGCACCGTGGCCGCGTACCTGCGCCGCGCGGGCCTGGACGCCGTGGTGTGGGCCACATGGGTTCCAAACGCCCACCAGCCCAACGAGCGCTCCCTCGTGGCCAACAACATCGGCGACGCCAAGGTGATGGCCACCGCTCTCTTCGAGGACGGCAAGTAACACCGCGATGCACCCGCCGTATTCAGCGCGACCGCACCGGGCAACCCGCGATGGGGATTCCAAAGGGACTGGTCCCTTTGGCCGCCGGAGGCATCCCCTCCGCCTGCCTTCCCTCGCGTCCCTCCGCCTGCAATGAGCACGTCCCCCGAGTCCTCCCTTCCCGCCGGCCCGCCCATGGCCAAGGCTCCTTTTCCGGACCTCTTCGACCTGGTCGTGGTAGGGGCGGGGCACGCGGGCTGCGAGGCGGCCATGGCCTCCGCCCGCCTGGGCCTCAGGACCCTGTTGCTCACCATCAACGCCGACCGCATCGGCCACCTCTCCTGCAACCCGGCCATCGGCGGGCTGGCCAAGGGCCACATGGTCCGGGAGATTGACGCGCTGGGCGGCATGATGGGCGTATGGGCGGACGCGGCGGGCATCCAGTTCAGAAGCCTCAACACCCGCAAGGGGCCGGCGGTGCGTGCCACGCGCGCGCAGATCGACCGGGACATCTATCCTGCCACGGTCAAGCGTGCGCTGTTCTCCCAGGAAAACCTGTGGATACGACAGGATACCGCCGTGCGTGTCCTCTCGGAGAACGGCCGCGCCTCCGGGGTGGCCACCGCTCTCGGCGAGGTCCATCCGTCCCGTGCCGTGCTTCTGACCACCGGGACGTTCCTGCAAGGGCTCATTCACGTTGGCATGAACAACTTCCCCGGCGGACGGCTCGGCGACCCGCCAGCGGTGGGGCTTTCCGAGAGCCTGCGTTCTTTCGGCATCGGGCTTGGCCGACTCAAGACCGGCACCACGCCGAGGCTCTTGCGCAACTCCATCGACTTCTCGCAAATGACCATCCAGCCCGGCGACGACCCGCCGCCGCGCTTCAGCTTCCGGTCAACCGGGCCGGTGCTGCCCCAGCTGCCCTGCTGGCTCACCTACACCAACCAGGCCACCCACGACGCCATCCGGGCAGGCTTCGACCGCTCCCCCATGTTCACCGGCGTGATCAAGGGCACGGGCGCGCGCTACTGCCCCTCCATCGAGGACAAGGTGGCCCGCTTCCCCGAAAAGGAGCGGCACCAGATCTTTGTTGAGCCCGAGGGCATCGAGAGTCCGGAGGTCTACCCCAACGGCATCCCCACCAGCCTGCCCCTGGAAACGCAGAAGGCCATGCTGGCCACCATACCGGGGCTGGAGAAGGCCCAGATCGTGCGCCCGGGCTACGCCATCGAGTACGACTTCGCCTTCCCCACCCAGCTTTTGCCCACCCTGGAGACGAAAGCCCTGCCGGGCCTGTACCTGGCCGGACAGCTCAACGGCACCTCGGGCTACGAGGAGGCCGCGGCCCAGGGCCTCTGGGCCGCCCTCAACGCCTTCTGCGCCCTGACGGACCGCCCCCCTTTCGTGCCCGGGCGCGACCAGGCCTACATGGCCGTGCTGGTGGACGACCTGGTTACCAAGGGCACCTCCGAACCCTACCGCATGTTCACCTCGCGTGCCGAGCACAGGCTTCTCTTGAGGGAGGGAAACGCCGACGAACGCCTCACCACGCTTGGCCGGGAACTGGGCCTGGTGGACGACGCGCACTGGACCGTCTTCCGCGCCAAACGCGACGCGCTGAAGAAGGCCCTGGAGGGGCTCGAAACGGTGCGCGTCAAACCCGACGCCCCCACGCGCGACATCCTGGCTTCCATCGGCGCGGCCATCCCCGGCAAGTCGGTCTCGCTGGCGGACGTGCTCCGGCAGCCGCAACTCTCGGCGCGCGACCTAGCCCCGCTCTGGCCCGCCCTGGCGGAGTTCCCGGAGGACGTGCTCCTGGAGGTCGAGGCGAAAGTGAAGTACGAAGGCTATCTCAAACGCCAGGAGGAGCTCGCCGGCAGGCTTTCCCGCATGGAATCCCTGGAACTTCCGCCGGATATGGAGTATCGGGATGTTGCCGGTCTCTCCAGGGAGGTGGTTGAGAAGCTGGGCGCGGCGCGCCCGCGCACCATCGGGCAGGCATCGCGTATCTCCGGGATCACCCCGGCGTCGCTGGCCTGTCTTGAAATCCACCTGAAGAAGATGGGCCGGATACGATAAAGGCGGGACCAAACGATGGAAGGAATCCCCCCAGCCTTCGCCTTCTGGGACGACATCCAAGGCTATTTCACCAGGATATTCTACGACATCCTGGAGGGACGCGTCACCCTTGAATCCGTGATGCTCGTCGTCGTTTTCTTCGGCTCGTTCTTCTTGCTCACCGCCCTCTCCTACGTCTTCGCCAAGAAACCCAGGAAGCTCATGCTCGAACACCCCGTCACATGGATCATGGATTATGGCCGGGTGATGGAGCTGCTCGATTCGGCGGTGATGCAAAGAAGCAAGGTCCGGGTGAGCTTCCACAGGGACATGGGCGGCGCGCGCTCGTCGGACGGCGTGCTCATCGAGGCGGGCGAAAAAGGCCTGGTGCTGGAGATGTCCTCCATCAAGACCATCACCCCGTCCTGGATCGGCCGCACCCTTGAGCTTTCCTTCAGGCTGCGTCTGCCCGAGCAGCCCCAGCTCCAGTCCACGTTCGCCTTCATGTCGGAGATCACCGCCTTCGAGCCCCAACAGGGCGACATCCTGCTCCTGAAGCTGACGCGCCCGCGCAGGCTCGAACTCAACCAGAACAGGCTGCATCTGCGTGTTGACCCCCCCGAGAAGTACGTGAAGAGCCTCAGGATATGGTCCGAGGACGCCGTGCGCCGACGGGGCGACCCCAAGGATCCCGACAGCTGGGGCGAACCGGCCTACGCAACCGAGCAAGGCCAGTTCCAGGAGCTTTCAATCGAGAACCTGTCCGGCGGCGGCGCGCGCCTGAAGATAGCCCCCGCCGCCCTCAGGGCCAAGATGCACAAGATAACGGTGGGCCAGCAATTCTACGCGCGCATTGTCCTGGCCGATCCGGATCTCTCGGGTTTTTCCACCCACTATGTTCTCATGAGGGTGCTCAAGTGTTATGACGATTGCGAGTCCAGGACGGAGCTCTCGCTGGGGTTCGCCTTCACGGCCTCTGGGACGCCCTTCGACCCGCCGCTCACCGGGCTCAGGTGGCGCGCGGTCAACAGGGACTACGGCATCCGGGAAATGGACGACTGGGCCTACGAACTGCATCTGGAACTGTACCGTAACAAAGGCATGGCATGATGCGGCGGCCGCTCAGGCCAGCCGTTTCGCGGAGGGATTGCGTTGGAAGAAGGATCGGAAGGACGATTTTGGAACCTGGTCAATAAATTCTTCAGGGGCCGCAACGACCTGCCCCTGGAGGAACTCATCCTGGCCGCCAAGGAGGACGGGGAGGTCGGGGCCGAAGACGCGCTGGTGCTGCTCAAGTTCCTGAAGCTCGGGAAGAAGCAGGTCGCGGACGTCATGGTTCCCCGAACGGACATAGTCTGCTCCGACGAAGAGGACGGCATCCAGGAGGTCGTCCGGCTCATCGTGGAGCGCGGCCATTCGCGCATACCCATCTACAGGGAAAACCGCGACCACATAATCGGGGTGGTCCACGCAAAGGACCTGCTCGGTTTCGTCGTCAACCCGCTGCCCCAGACGCCTCCGCTCTCGGCGGTGATGCGCAAGCCCCTCTATATCCCCGAGACAAAGAACCTCAAGGACATGCTCTCGGAGTTCCAGAAGGGACGCATCCACATCGCCGTGGCCCTGGACGAATACGGCGGCACGTCCGGCCTGCTCACCCTGGAGGATGTCCTCGAGGAGATAGTGGGCGAGATCGAGGACGAGCACGACCCCACCCGCCCGGCCGAATTCCAGGAACTGGAGGGCGGCCGCATCAAGCTTCACGGGCGGTTCCCGCTGGAGGAACTTGCCGGCCGCTTCGGCATCGTCCTCGAATCCGGCCAGGTTGAGACCCTGGGCGGGTACCTGAGCGAGCTGGCCGGACGCGTGCCGCGCCAGGGCGACTCCTTCGAGGCCTCCGGCCACCGCTTCACGGTCAGCGAGGCGGACAGACGCCAGGTGCGATGGGTCCTTGCCGAACCGCTCCCCCGGGAGACGCCCGCCGAAGATGCCAAGAACGCGGACTGACGTTTCCTGGTGCCTGGTGCTCGCGGGCGCGGCCGGGTCCTTCCTGGCCTTCGCCAACCCCGTCGTACGCCTGCCCCTCCTGGCGCTGGCCTTCCCCTGGGCCTTGGCCATGCTGGCCCGGAGCGCGCACGACGCGAGGACGGCGCTCAAGCGGGGCTGGCTGACCGGCTGGATCGCCGCCTCCGCGAGCCTCTACTGGATAGCCATCCCCGTCCACGACTACGGCTTCCTGCCGTGGATCCTGGCCGTGCCATGCCCGCTTCTGATGGCGGCGGTGCTCGGCGCCTACCCCGCCCTCTTCTGCTGGCTGCTGCACAAGGCCGCGCCGCGCATGAACCCGCTGACGGCGGGCGTGTTCGCGGGACTCTCCTGGACCGCCGTGGAGGCGCTGAGAGGATGGCTCTTCACCGGATTCCCCTGGTTCCCGCTTGCCGTGGCCTTGGCGCCGTGGCCGCTGGCCATCCAGGGCGCGGCGGTGATTGGCGCGTACGGCCTGTCGGGCCTGCTGGCCGCCTGCGGCGTCTGGCTCGCCGGGCCGGGCGC
>JBMORI010000037.1:0-2459 GCA_049322415.1 Thermodesulfobacteriota bacterium
TGGATCGATTTGAAGACGATCCATCGCCCGCCACGGAGCCCCCGCGCCAAGGACACCAGCCGCCGGACCGGTGATCGCAACACAAACGGCATCCATCGCGTAGCCATAAAGGATTCCAAAGGAACGAAGTTCCTTTGGCCGCCGGAGGCATCTTCACCTTCCCCTCCCGGCCGTTCCCGTCACCGGACCGTCGCTTGCCAACCGGCTCAAACCGCGCTACCAGAGCCGTCCATCATTTTTTGCATTTCCCGCATTCCGGGACCATTCATAGGAGGCCGTCGATGTCCACTCCCAAGCTCAAGTTGGGAATTCCCAAGGGATCTTTGCAGGAAGCCACGATCAAGCTGTTCGACAAGTCCGGCTGGAAGATCAAGGAGCATCACCGCAATTACTTCCCCGAGATCGACGACGACGAGATCACCTGCTCCATGTGCCGCGCCCAGGAGATGAGCCGCTACGTGGAATCCGGGCTCCTGGACTGCGGCCTCACCGGCAAGGACTGGATCTTCGAGAACCAGTCCAACGTGGTGGTGGTGGCCGACCTCATCTACTCCAAGGTCAGCTCGCGCCCGGCCCGCTGGGTGCTGGCCGTGGCCGGCGACTCCCCCTTCAAGCGCCCCGAGGACCTGAACGGCAAGCGCATAGCCACGGAGCTTGTGGGCTACACCAAGCGCTACTTCGAGCAGGCCGGGGTCGATGTGGAGGTGGAGTTCTCCTGGGGCGCCACCGAGGCCAAGGTGGTCGAGGGCCTGGCCGACGCCATCGTGGAAGTCACCGAGACCGGCACCACCATCAAGGCCCACGGGCTTCGCATCATCGCCGAGGTGCTCGTCACCAACACCCAGTTCATCGCCAACAAGCAGGCCTG
The DNA here is from genome assembly GCA_049322415.1 of Thermodesulfobacteriota bacterium. Taxonomy (GTDB): domain Bacteria; phylum Desulfobacterota; class Desulfovibrionia; order Desulfovibrionales; family Desulfovibrionaceae; genus Fundidesulfovibrio. The sequence continues at coordinate 869 of JBMORI010000037.1, forward strand.
GGCCGACCCCTGGAAACGCCGCAAGATCGAGAACATGATCATGATGCTCCAGGGCGCGCTGCGCGCCGAGAAGCTGGTAGGCCTGAAGATGAACGTGCCGAGCAGCGCCAAGGACGAGGTCCTGGCCCAACTCCCGAGCCTCAACTCGCCCACGGTGTCCCACCTGCTCGACTCCGACTGGCTGTCCGTGGAAATCGTGGTGAGCGAGGCCGTGGTGCGCGACCTCATCCCCAAGCTCAAGGACGCCGGGGCCGAGGGCATCATCGAGTACTCGCTCAACAAGGTCGTCTAGGAAAACGCTTCTCCAAGCGCCTGGAACCGGCATGACCGCACTTAAAAGCGCCCCCTCCGACGACCGATGGAGGGGGCGCTTTCTGTTGTGCGCCATCCTGGCGGTGGCGGCGACGCTGCGGTTTTGGCGGCTGGAAACGCCCTCGTTGTGGTTCGACGAGGCGCTGGTGGCCATGGTGGCGAAGCTGCCGCGCGAGTCAATCTTCACTCGCGCCTTCACGGAGGACTTCCACCCGCCCGGGTTTTATCTCCTTGCGAAAGCGGCCATGCTCATGGGCATGTCCAACGCCGCCCTCAGGATTCCGGAGCTTGCCTTCGGACTCGCGGGGGTCTGGTTCGCATGGAAAGCAGGCCGCGAAATGCTTTCCGAAAGCGGCGGGCTGGCCCTGGCGGCCCTTACCGCCGTCCAGCCATGGCATATCCTGCTTTCGCGGCAACTCAGGCCCTACAGCATCATCTTTCTCTTCAGCCTGGCGAGCCTCTATTTCCTCTGGAGGGCATTACGCGACGGCAAGGCCAGGGACTTCATACTGGCCGGGTTGTCGCTCTGGCCGCCCCTGCTCCTTCACTTCTCCGGCATGCTCGCGGCCGGAGGCGCCGGGGTCGCCGCCCTTGGGGCCTTGCTGGCCCGGCGGGTGAAACCCGGCCATTTCATTCTCTTCTGCATCGCCTGCGGACTGGGGATGGCGCTCACGCTCCCCTTCCTGTCCTCCATGTTCGGACGCGAAAGCATCGCGGGTTCAATCACGCGCCTGGAAGCCCTCGCGACAACCCTGAACAAGCTGAACGAGCTCATGTTCCGATCCCAGTATCCGGGCATTCGCAGCGGACTTTTGTGTGTCGCGGCGGCCGGCCTCTGCGCCACTTTCGTCCGGTCCAGGCTTCTTGCCCTGGTCTCGCTGGGATGGGTTCTCCCTCCGCTCGTGGTGTTGGCGGGCGTGCGCTACAGCACCTATTTCAACGCCTGGCACCTGATTTTCCTGCTCCCGCCCATTTTGCTGTGGCAGGTACAGGCCGCGCGCGCCCTCCTGGGCGACAGACTCCTCGCCTGGGCCGCCCTGGCCATGGCCGTGGCCGGAGCATGGTGGCACCTGGGTCCGGACAGCCCACGCTATTATGAACCGTCCAGCTACAGCGGCAACTACAGCGAGCAAGCCCGCGGGATCGCGGGCACGCACGCGCCCGGGACGGCCTACGTCTACCCCGAGAGCGCGGTCAGCGGACCGCTCAACTGGTACCTGGACCGGTTCACGGACCCCAATCCCCTCCGGGCGCAACGCCTGGGCCCGGAAGACGCCAA
>JBMORI010000038.1:0-18164 GCA_049322415.1 Thermodesulfobacteriota bacterium
TGCGCTGATTGCCGGCTATAAACCGCCCACTATACAGAGCTAAGTTTATCGTTGCCCATCGCTATCATTCAACCTATACTACACAGGGCACCGAGGTAAATCGCCGAAACCAAGACCCACTACATGTTCACAAGTGGGCCAAATGTCTTTTATACTTTCAAATAGCACACTGCAAAAGGAACAGTATGAGACAGACATCGAAAGGCAAAATCATCAATGGCATTGATCAGTGCATATACCTTGCCAACATAGCTCAAGAAAAATACCGCCATAAATATGGAAATCAAAACAGACGCCTAAGCCACATTAAAAATTTACTCCAAAATAGCATCAAAATTATTGATATTATCAGCGAAAGCAACTCTACAAGCTCACTTGAAAGTCATGTTGACACAATGACAGACGAACTTAACACATTAGCAAATCTTGAAGACAATTTTGAAAAAGAACATATAATGCTCATAACTACTAAAATTGAGGCAATAGCAGAGGATATATATGCAAATGCAAAAATAATTCAACAAGATGAACAACACAACTTCGAACTGAAAACAGCTACATTCAATGATTTCAAAAACATGATAGACACAGAAACAGCAAAAATCAACTCTTTAACAATGACATGCAAAAGAGATATTGCTGATGTAACAGCAGAATTAAAATCAATATCAAAATATTTTGAAAATGAAAAACAAAGAGTAACATTGATTACAAACGAAATTCAATCAAGTCTCATTGAAAAGCAACGAGTTGCCTCCGAAGAGTACCAAAAAACTATCGACAGCTTATCAAGACAAACAAAAATATTTCTAAACTCTATCGAAGAACGACACAAGACTGACAAAGAAAACTTCACAAACGAAGCCAATGACATTGTAAATAAAATCAAGAACCTTTTAAACAAAACCGAATATGAGACAAAAACACGATCTTCTGAAATCATTGAAACAATATCTAGCTACCGAACCCAAGCAGAACAAATCGTAGGACTAATAAGTGAAGCCGGAATGTCAAGTCGATTTTGCGAGACAGCCAACAAAGAAAGAGACTCGTCAAGATTCTGGAAGTTTATAGCTTCCATGGCACTTGGCACATGGGCCATGTTTGGCCTCATTATATACTTCACAAACAACGGCACATCGATTGAATGGGCTGCAGTTGTCAGGCAAATACTTATTTCTACCCCATTTTTACTCCTCGCAGGATTCTCCACGCTCCAAACATCTAAACATAAACGAAACGAAATCATTAACAGGCAATATGAGCTTGAGTTAGCATCATTAGACGCCTTCATATCTACAATACCCGAGCAGGAGAGAGTAAAGATAAAACAAGATCTTGTGAGCAAATACTTCGGCAACAATACATTCGTTGGCAACATGTCCAGTGAGAAGTCAGATGCGGAATCGATGGTCGTGATGCTGAAAGAAGTTCACAAAGCAGTACCGCTCCCCAAACTTATGAAACTGCTTAAAGACAAAAAGCAATAGCCCAAAAATGAAGGCCGCCCCCTTTCGGTGGCGGCCTTCATAATTCAGTCAATCTTTCCGTCAGCTTACCAGCTAAACCCTACTCCAACTAATCCCCCAGCACGTAGCTGAAGATCAGCGGCGCGACGATCGACGCGTCCGAGTTGATCATGAACTTGGGCGTATGGATGTCCAGCTTGCCCCAGGTGATCTTCTCGTTGGGCACCGCGCCGGAGTACGAGCCGTAGCTCGTGGTGGAGTCGCTGATCTGGCAGAAGTACGCCCAGAACGGGGTGTCTTCCAGCTCCATGTCCTGGATGAGCATGGGCACCACGCAGATGGGGAAGTCGCCGGCGATGCCGCCGCCGATCTGGAAGAACCCGATGGGGGTCTTCTTCTTGCCCATCTCGATGTACCATTTGGCCAGGTGCTCCATCTGCTCGGTGCCGTGGCGCAGCGCTCCGTGGCTCTTCACGTTGCCGCGCAGCACCTCGGAGACGAAGATGTTGCCCAGGGTGCAGTCTTCCCAGCCGGGGGTGTAGATCACCACGCCCATTTCCTTGGCGGCCAGCACCCAGGAGTCCTCGGCGGGCACCTGGAAGTGCTGTTCGATGCCGGGCTGGTCGAGCAGTTCGTACATGAACTCGTAGGGGAACTTGGGCGTGCCTTCGTCGGCGGCCTTCTTCCACAGGCGGGTGATCTCGCGCTGCACCTGGCGCATGATCCCTTCGGGGATGCAGGTGTCGGTGACGCGGTTGAAGCCTTCGTCGTAGAGTTCCTTCTCGGCTTCGGGGGAGAGGTCCCTGTAGTGGGGGACCATCTTGTATTCGTTGTGGTTGAAGAGGTTGAAGAGGTCCTCTTCGAGGTTGGCCGCCGTGCAGCAGATGGTGTGCACCTTGCCCGCGCGGATCATGCGGGAGAGAATGATGCCGATCTCGGCGGTGCTCATGGCTCCGGCCATGGTGAGGAACATCTGTCCGCCGTCGTCCAGGAGCTTGTTCCAGGCCCTGGCGGCGTCCAGCGTCTCGCGGGCGTTGAAATGCCGGAAGTGATGGTCCATGAATTTGGTGATGCTGCTCATTGCCGCTCCTTTGCCGCTCCTCTCGCGCCGATGGGCGCTCAACAGGTGTTGAGGAAGGGATTATTCGTAATTGAAGTGCTTGCGCACGGGCTCCAGGACGTCCCAGGCGCACGACAGCCCGGCCGGGAACGTAACGAGGTCGCCCTTGCCCATGCGGACGGGCTGACCGCCCTCGGGCGTGACCACGACCTCGCCATCCAGGAAGTAGCAGACTTCGGTGGAATCGTAGGTCCAGGGGAAGCCGGAGACTTCCTTTTCCCAGACGGGCCAGTCCCACACGCCCAGAGCGGAAAGGCGCTCCGGCGAGGGATGGCGCTCGATTTTTATGCCGTGCATTGTTCTCGCCTCTGCCAAAAGAAGGATTACCTAACAGACAGACAGGCGGCCCGTAAAGTACGCTGAAGCCGCAATTTGAGCCCGAAAGCTCATTTTCGCCGCCCGTGGGGTCATTGTTCCGTAACCGAAGTTGCGATACCGTACCGTCATACTCCAAAAGAGACCAAGCGCCATGACGACCCACCACAGCCCCTGGCTCGACCATTACGACCCCGGTGTCCCGTCCCGCATCGGCTACCGCGACGAGCCGCTGACGGCCATCCTCGACCGCGCGGTGGAGAGCCACCCCGGCCGCGCCGCCCTGGCATTCCAGAACTGGCGCATCTCCTACGCCCACCTGAGGGAGCGCGCCCGGCGCTTCGCGGCGGGGCTGAGGGAGCTCGGCGTCCAGCGCGGCGACAGGGTGGCGATCATGCTGCCCAACCTGCCCCAGACGGTCATAAGCTACTGGGGCGCGCTGTACGCCGGAGCGGCGGTGGTGTTCGTGAACCCGCTCTACATGGAGACGGAGCTCACGCACATCCTGGGGGATTCCGGGGCGAAGGCGCTCATCGTGCTGGACCTGCTCTGGGCGCGGCACAGGCGGCTCATCACGGAGTCGGGCGTGGAGCGCGTCCTGGTCACGCGCGTCAGCGGCTGCCTCGGGTTCCCGCTGAACCTGCTCTACCGGGTGAAGGCGTGGCGCGAGGGCAAGCTGCCCGGGCTGGCGCTGGACGGCAAGCGCGTGCGAGAGTGGAAGACCTGTTTTCCGCGCGAAACCTATTTCGACGGCGGCATCATACCGTCCGAGCACCTGGCGCTTCTGCAATACACCGGAGGCACCACGGGCGTCTCCAAGGGCGTGATGCTCACGCACCGCAACATGAGCGTCAACGTGCAGCAGGCCCGGGCCATCCTGCACGCCATCGGCGGCTCGCCCGAGGTGTTCCTGGGGCTTTTGCCGTTCTTCCACATCTACGGCCTCACGGTGAACATAAACTTCGCCACCGCCTGCGGGGCCACCATAGTGCCCCTGCCCCGCTTCGACCCGCTGGACACCCTCAAGGCCATCCAGCGCTTCAGGCCCACGGTGTTCCCTGGCACGCCCTCGGTGTACATGGCGCTTTTGCAGCAGAAGGCCCTGCCCAACTACGACCTCAAGAGCGTACACTACTGCCTGAGCGGCTCGGCCCCGCTGCCGCTGGACCTCATGCGCCGTTTCGCCGAGGTGACCACCTCGGAGATCATCGAGGGCTACGGCCTGACCGAGGCGTCTCCCATCACGCACCTCAACCCCTTGAAAGGCCGGCGCAAGTCCGGCTCCATAGGCCTGCCCTTCCCGGACACCATCGCCAAGGTGGTGGACCTGGAGGACGGCGTCACGGAGCTGCCGCCCGGCACGCCCGGCGAGATGCTCATCAAGGGCCCCCAGGTGATGCGCGGCTACTGGAACCGCCCGGAGGAGACCCGGGCCGCCCTCAGGGACGGCTGGCTCTCCACCGGCGACGTGGCCGTCATGGACGAGGAAGGGTATTTCTTCATCGTGGACCGCAAGAAGGACATGATCATCTCCGGCGGCTACAACATCTACCCGCGCGAGATCGAGGAGGTGCTGCACGAGCACCCCAAGGTGCGCGACGTTGCGGCCATCGGCGTGCCGCACCGCGCGCGCGGCGAGGTCATCAAGGCCTTCGTGGTGCCCGAACCCGGCGAGCACCCCACCCGCGAGGAACTCCTGGCCTTCTGCAAAGAGAAGCTGGCATCCTACAAGACCCCCAAGTTCATCGAGTTCAGGGACGAACTCCCCAAGACGTTCGTGGGAAAGACCCTCCGGCGGCGTCTCAGGGCCGATGACGGGGAAGCCGCGCCGGGCTAGCGGTTTTATCCGCCATGTGGCATAGCTCCCCGGCGGAGGAAATCCATGAATTACGAAGCCTGCGAAGACCTCTTCCACGACCCCGGCGTCGGCCCCAAGCTCCTGGAGATGATGGACGGCTCCACATGGGCCAAGGACCTCACCGAGGACGACATCAAGAGGCTGTGCAAATACCTCCGGCTCTGCCGCTATGATAAGGACGCCGTCATCTTCCACGAGGGCGACCCGGACGACTCCATGGCCATCATTCTGGAGGGCTCCATCGAGATAACCAAGAGGGACTCGTCCCCCGACCACGTGCCCAAGTGCCTGGTGCGCATCGGTCCCGGCCGCGCCTTCGGGGAGCTGGCCCTCATCGAGGGGCCGCCCCGCTCCGCCACGGCCAGGGCCATGGACGACGTGGCGCTGCTCATGCTCACGCGCGAGGACTACGACAGGCTCTGCGCAAAGGACATGATGCTGGCCCTCAAGGTGACGACCAACATCGCCCGGCTCATGAGCTTCAGGCTGCGCAACACCAGCGTGAAGCTGGTGGAGTATCTCTAGCCCCGCCCCCATCGAGGAACGATGAGCTACCGCAATCTCTCCGAGTGCCTGCGAGACCTTGAAGCGACAGGCCGCCTCAAGCGCATCGACGTCGAAGTGGACGCCGACCAGCAGATCGCGGCCGTGCAGCGCCGGGTCTTTAAGGCCAAAGGCCCCGCGCTTCTGTTCACCCGCGTAAAGGGCACGCCCTTCCCCATGGCCGGGAACATCTTCGGGACCATGGAGCGGATGCGCTTCATCTTCCGCAAGAGCCTGCGCGGCGTGGAGAGCCTCTTCAGGCTCAAGCTGGACCCCACGGAGGCCTTCAAGCGCCCGTGGAAGCATCTGGGCGTCCCGGGGGCGCTCCTCCACGCCCTGCCCCGCAAGGTCAAGGACGGCCCGGTGCTGGCCAACCGGACGAGCATCTCCCGGCTGCCCCAGCTCCGGTCCTGGCCCATGGACGGCGGCGGCTTCGTCACCCTGCCCCTGGTCTACACGGAAAGCCCGTCCAGGCCGGGCTTGGCCCGCTCCAACATCGGCATGTACCGCGTGCAGCTCACGGGGAACTCCTATGCGCCGGACCGGGAGATCGGCCTGCACTACCAGATCCACCGGGGCATCGGAAACCACCACGCCGAGGCCCTGGCCCGGGGCGAGACGCTCAAGGTGAACATCTTCGTGGGCGGCCCGCCCTCCATGACCGTGGCCGCCGTCATGCCGCTGCCCGAGGGCATGCCGGAACTCTTCTTCGCCGGGGCGTTGGGCGGGCGCAGGATCGACATGATCACTCGGCCCGGTGGCCTGCCCATCATGGCCGAGGCCGATTTCTGCATCACGGGGCGCATCGCTCCCGGCCGCCAGCTCCCCGAAGGCCCCTTCGGGGACCATCTGGGCTATTACAGCCTGGCCCACGACTTCCCCGTCCTCGAGGTGGACGAAGTTCATCACAGGCCCGGCGCCGTCTGGCCCTTCACCACGGTCGGCAGGCCGCCCCAGGAGGACACCGTCTTCGGCGCGTTCATCCACGAGCTGACCGCGCCGCTGGTGTCCACCGTGTTCAGCGGAGTGCGGGAGGTCCACGCCGTGGACGAGGCCGGGGTCCATCCGCTGCTCCTGGCAATCGGCAGCGAACGCTACGTGCCCTACGCCGCCGAGAGGTCGCCCCAGGAACTCCTCGCCAACGCCCTCTCCCTGCTCGGAACGACGCAGACGGCGCTCTCCAAGTACGTGCTCATCGCCGCCGGGGAGGACGACCCGGGGCTTGGCTGCCACAACGTCCCCAACTTCTTCCGGCATATGCTCGAGCGTTTGGACCCAGCGCGGGACCTGCACTTCATCACCCGCACCACCATCGACACCCTGGACTACTCGGGCACGGGCCTGAACCAGGGCTCCAAGGTGGTCATCGCGGCTGCTGGCGCGAAGCGCAGGGAGCTTGGAAAGGAGATGCCGGCCGGGCTTCGCCTGGCGGAAGGCTTCACGGAGCCGCGCATCCTGTCGCCCGGCATCCTGGTGGTCCAGGGGCCTCGCCACGCCGTGGGCCGCGACCAGCAGGACCCGCTCATGGAGGAATTCGCCCGGACCCTGTCCGCCGAGGCCGGGCTGGAAGGCTTCCCCCTGCTGGTGGTGGCGGACGACTCGGGGTTCACGGCCGCGAACTGGGCGAACTTCCTCTGGGTGACCTTCAGCCGCTCCGACCCGGCCACGGACACCTACGGCGCGGGCGAGTTCACCCACTGCAAGCATTGGGGATGCCGGGGGCCGGTCATCATCGACGCCCGCCTCAAGACCTACCACGCCCCGCCCCTCGACCCCGACCCCGAGGCCGAGAAGTTCGCGGACAGCCTGGGCGCCCGGGGCGGGCCGCTGCACGGCGTCATCTGACATCCGCACTTGCTGTTGCGCATGAAATGGGGGACGTCCGGCGTCCCCCTTTTTCCTTCGAACGACAGGCCGTTTATTCCGCTCCAGCCGCAAATCCCCGGCATGGCTGCTCAATACCCCGTGGGCACGGCGGTTGCTCTCCACCACTCCGAAGAACTCCGCCCGGCATGATTTTCCCTGCCCGGCGGCCCGACCGGAGGACGCGGCATGATCACCGCTCTCGACCATTTGAATCCCGGCCCGGCCCAGGCGGCCCGGCAGCAGGCCGCCGCAACCGGCGGCCCGAACCTTTTCGCGGCTCAGTTCGATAAAGCGCTTGCGGCGGGAGGCGGGGCGCAGGCCCAGGATGCCCTGCCCCCGGCAGATCCAGCCGTCACGACCGCCGCCCTCGCGTCCCAGGTGGCCCAGATGTGGGCGGCGCAGGCAGCCGCGCAGCCCGCGCGCACCGGGCAGGAGGAGAAGTCCCTGCGCGACGGCGCCGTGCTGCAGAGCATGAACTTCCAGGCGTACGCGGCGTTCAGCCAGGGCAACGCGGGGGCGTTCAACGTCCTGCAGGTGATGATAAACAAGCAGATGACGGACATGGGGCTCCTTCCCCCTCCGGCTGCGCCAGCCGCGCCAGCCGCGCAGGTCGCGACGGCCAAGGTGTCCGCGCCGAAATCCGCCGCCAAAATCGCGACCCCGGCAAAGAAAGCGACAACTTACAGCGCGTCCACTGCATCCGTGGCGAGCAACGCAAGCACCGCTTCCTCGGCATCGGCAGCAGCCGCGAGCAACGCGAGCACGGCAAGTTCGGCCTCCGCCGCCCTGGACGATGAGCTGCTCAGCAACGCGAGCACCGCGGGCGCTTCCAGCGCCGAACTGGCGAGCAACGCCGGTACAGGCGGGGACATGGCGGGGCTTGCCGATGCGGATAGACCGTCTGAAACCGTGGCTGAGGCCATCGATCATCTGACCTGGGAGTTGAAGACCCTGCTTTCCAAGCTGGACGAGGATGATCGCGACGCGGCGCTGGCCAGCCTGGAAACGATGGCGCGGGAGTTGGCCGAATCAGCCGCGCCGGACGAGGGCGCGCGGTCCGCGGCGGCGGCCTGACCCAGTGTCGCGTCCACAAGGGAAGCGGGTTCTCTTTGCCGTGTCAACAAGCTGAAATGATGATGTTTATCCTTGAGAAACATGCTCATGTATTTCGAGGACGCGACACTAGCCCTGGCTTTCCTGAAAGGGCGCGCAGCGCCGCCTGCGCGGCCGCGCCCCGGTCAAGGCGCACGGCGAGCGTCTCGAATGCCCTGAAGCCTTCAGGCTGCCCCTGTCGAATGAAATCCGCTTAACGCATGGACCGCCGCCCCCCCCCTCCGGCGGACCCAGCCCAAATGAAAGGGCCGCCCTCAAGGCGGCCCTGCTGGTCGATTCACGTTCCCTTCACGCGTACGGGCCGTGAATCATCAGTTGATTCCATGGCCGCGGCCGCACGGCATGCGCGGGGACGCCCCCGCAGTTATTATTGGACCCGCGCCATTCACCACCGGGAGTTTTCCCCATCCCGGCGCTATTTCTGCCCCTTCACGTACGCGCCGTCGATGGTGGCCTTGCCGCCGCACTGCGCGCAGGTCTTGGCGCTGTCGATCATGGCCTTGTTCTTGTCGAAATAGAGGGAGAAATCGCATTTCTGGACCTTGTCCCTGTAGATGCCCACGCCCTCGGGCAGATCGACCATGCCCTCGATGCTGCAGGTGGTTCCGTCCTTCTGGTAGACGATGACGGAGAACTGGTACATGTCGCCGCCCATCCTGGCGAGCTTAAGCTGCCCCGAGGCTTCGGCGGTCTTGAGGCCGTAGCTGCCCGAGTAGTTCATGGGGGATTTGGCCGAGGCCAGTCCGGCTCCGAAGGCCACCAGGGCCGCAAACATGACGAGAGTCTTCACAACGCGCATTCGAGTCTCCTTAGGGTGGTAGTGGAACCTAGTAATTCCAGCCAGATGCATACCGTGAACGGAGGACTTGATGCGACGGACGAGTGAAATCGAGTTGACGATTTCGCGACGAAAGACGTCAATTCTTGGGGGGCCTGCGCCTTGTGGGAATCTCTATCGCGTACTTCTGTATCTTGTAGTTGAGCGCGCGCTTGCTCACGCCGAGCAGCGGGGCTGCGTCCTTCTGCACCCAGCCCGACTTCTCCAGGGCGCGGATGATGGCCTGCTTCTCGCTCTCGTCCAGGGAGAGGGCCTCCTCGGACTGATGGGCCTTGTGGGCGGGAGCGAGCTGGAGATCGCGGGGCCTCAGCACGCCGTCCTGGCAGAGCACGATGCCCGCCTCGATGGCGTTCTTCAGCTCCCGGATGTTGCCGGGCCAGGAATACCCCAGCATGAAATCGATGGTTTCCTGGGGAATCGTCACCTTGTCCATGCTCTGGGACTTGCTGAAGCTCCCGGCGAAATGCGCGGCCAGAAGGGGGATGTCCTCCTTGCGGTCGCGAAGCGGCGGGACGTTGATGGTGACGACGCGCAGCCGGTAGTAGAGATCCTCCCTGAATCCGCCCCCGGCCACGTCCTGGGCCAGGTCGGAATTGGTGGCCGCCACCACCCGGCAGTCCACGGCGATCTCGCGGGTGTCGCCGATGCGCCTTATCTTGCGGCTCTCCAGGAAGCGCAGCAGCCGAAGCTGCATCTCCATGGAGATGTTGCCTATCTCGTCCAGGAAGAGCGTGCCCTTGTGGGCCTCCTCGATGAGGCCCTTCTTGTCGCGCACGGCGTGGGTGAAGGAGCCCTTCACGTGCCCGAACAGCTCCGACTCCAGGAGAGTCGCCGGGGTGGAGCCGCAGTCCACCACCACGAGGGGATGGTCGCGCCTGGGGCTCAGGTCGTGCAGCAGGTGGGCTATGCGTTCCTTGCCGGTGCCGGATTCGCCGAGCAGCAGCACGCTCACGTCGCGGGGAGCGACCTTCTCCACCATCTGGGCCAGTTCGCGCATGCGCGGCGAGCGCGTCTCCCACATGCCGCCGTCGCGCTGGGCGGAAGGGGCCACGAAGCTGGAGCCGGGACCGGTCTTGGCCAGCACGGACTTGACCTTGTCCAGAAGCTCCCTGCCCTCGAAGGGCTTGGTGAGGTAGTCCACAGCGCCGCTCTTGATGGCGGTGACGGCGTCCTGGATGGAGCCGTAGGCGGTGAGGAAGATGATGGGCAGGTTTGGCGCGGTCTTCTCCAGGCGTGCCTGGAGTTCCAGGCCGTCCAGGCCGGGCATGCGGATGTCGGATATGACCAGGTCCACGGGCGTGGAGCCGAGCATGTCCAGGGCCTGCCTCCCGTCGGAGGCAAGCAGCACCTCGTATCCGGCGCTGGAAAGACGCACGTCCAGGACCTCCTGGATGTGCAGGTCGTCATCGGCGACGAGGATGGTCTTGCGTGACTGCGTGGCGGCCATGTTACTGCGTCATTTTCTTCTTGGCCTGGATTTCCCTGTGGATGGCTTCCAGGGCTTTGATCTGCTTTTGCAGATTCAATACTTCTTTTTCCTTTTCCTGCAAGCGCTTTGCGAGATCCTGGTCCGCGTGGTTTGGCCTGGCGGCCTGAGGTTTTGCCTCCCTGACGGCGGGCGGAAACAGCTTCGGGTTCATGAGGAACGGGGTGATCATGCGCGGATCGGCCTGGTGGACGTTGCCGGAGGAGGCCAGCTCCCATTCCTGCCAGACCGCCTTGGCGGCCCTGAACTCCTCCTCGCTCCTGGCGCCGGCAAGCCTGGAGCAGGCCACCCCGTATAGGGCCTTGGCGCGCAGCATCTGGTCGTCGAGGCGGCGGGCCATGCTCTCGAAGAGCGCGGCGGCCGAGGCGTAGTCGCCCGACCAGAAGGCGCTGAGTCCCTCGGAATAGGCGGTGTCCACGTCCAGGGCGTCGGGATCGACGGCCTGGTGGGCCGTTGACGGCGGGACATCCTGAGCGGTCTTCTTGGGCACGCAGGCTCCGGCGGCCAGAGTCAGGATCATCGCGAGAAAGACGATCTTGATAGCCCGGTTCGATGGGATGGTGTGCGCGCTCATGTTATTGTGTCTCCCTGGAGATGGGTATCGTGAAGAAAAAGGTGCTTCCCCTGCCCGGCCTGCTGGAGAGCCATATCTTGCCGCCGTGGGCCTCCACGATGTTCTTGGCGATGGAAAGGCCCAGGCCGATGCCGTCGGCGCTTTTTTTGAGCATCTCGCCCCGGTAGTACTTGTTGAAGACCAGTGGCTGCTCTCCCTCTGGGATGCCGGGACCGGAATCCACCACGGAAAAGAGCAGCTGGTTGCCGCCGTCGGCAAGCTGGAGGGATGCCTCCACCGTGGAGCCCGGCGGCGAAAACTTCACGGCGTTGCCGATCAGGTTCAGGAGGGCCTGGCGCAGGTGCTCCGTGTCGGCCATCACCGAGGGGATGTCCGGAAGGGAGTGGGCGTTCACCGTGATCTTCTTGGCCTCGGCGGCGGGCATGGCCTTGTCCACGGTCTCGTGGAGCAGGTGCACCGGGTCCACGGGCTTGAAGCTCAGGTTGATGAAGCGCGAGGACATGCTGGAAACCTGCATGAGCCGGGCGAGCAGCTTGGAGATGCGCTCGAGTTCGGAGGAGGCGATGTCCAGGAAGCGTTTCTGGCGCGGGCTCACCTCGCCCAGCACCTGTTCGCGCATGAGATTAACGGACTCGCGGATGGATGTGAGCGGCGTGCGTATCTCGTGGCTCAGCATGTCGATGAAGTCCGTGCGCATCTTCTCCTCCTCCTTGAGGCGCGCGGTCATCTCGTTGAAGGCCTGGGCCAGCTCGCCCAGCTCGTCGCGCGATATCACGCGCACGGATTCGAGCTTGCCGTCCAGGGTGAAGGCCCTGATGCCCCTTCTCAGCTCACGAAGCGGCCTGAAGAGCGAATAGGTGAGGTACGCGCTGCCCATGAGGGCCACGGCCATGGAGACGCCAAGGCCGATCATGCCCGCCCGCACGGAGCGCTCCGACCAGGCGTAGAGCTCGCGCATGCTCGACTCTATGAAACGTTCGTTCTGCTGCTTGGCCTCGAGGATGGTGGAGAGCCACTGGTTGAGCTTCTCCTGCGGCACCCAGGGCGGTTTGGCCTTCATGAGCTCCGCGGGGTCGGAGACATCCGGGAAGGTGGCCAGGAAATCGTCCTGGAGCTTGGCCCAAACCTCCGAGCCGGGATAGCTGAACCACTGGATGGAGTAGAGGTTGCGCCGGTACTCGGCGAACGCGGACGCGAAGTATTCCTTGTAGTTGTCCTGGCGCAAAACCTCGAATTTTTTCTGGTTCTCCTCCATGGAGAGCAGGCTGTCCACCATGGTCTGGGAGAAGGAGAGCACCTCGAAGCGCACCTTGACCACCTCGCGGGAGATGTTAACGATGCCCTTCTGATAGTCGAAGATGTTGGAAGTGGTGTAGTAGATGATCGCGAGGATCATGCTGAACACCAGGATCAGCTTAAAGAGAATGCCGATCCTCAGGTAGCGGGGTCTCGTGGGGAAGCGCATGTTTGTTTAATGTCCGCCTTGGCGACGGGGCGGACCATACGCCCAAAGGCCCCGGCGGGCAATCACTTGGCTCCGAAAAGTTCCCGCTCGAAATCGTGCGGTTTGCGTAGGTTGGCCACGGCCACCTTCTGGCCGGAGCCCATCACCATAATCACCTTGCCGTAGCCCAGCACCGACCCCAGGATTCCTGTGCAGGCCCGCACCGACTCGATGCGCGACAAATCCAGCGAGGAAAGCGACCCGGAGAGCACGTCGTGCCGGATCACCCGCTTGCCGGTGATGATCACCTTGTTGCTGAAGAAGCTGAGCACCCGGGCCAGGCCGAGCAGGCCGAACAAGGTGGCCAGGGTGAAACACGTCCCCTTGACGGTCCAGGAGATGAGGGGCGGCAGGATGCGCTTGAAATCCTCGGGCGGGGTGAACTGGACGGCCTTGAGGATCGGGTCCTTGTAGGCCAGCACCAGGGCGGCCAGGGCGAAGTACGCGGCGGCCTTGAGGAAGACGGCCCAATGCTTCTTGGTTTGATAGATGATCTCTTCCTGCTCGGCCAGGACGCGGCGGGGATCCATGCTGCTCTCCGGATTTGATTGGGGGTGACGCTCGGGCCAGCCTAGCGCAAGGGCGCGGCTTGTGTAAAGAATCGAACGGATTGGGATGCCGGGCGCCCATGATGTCCGGCAAGGCGCCGGGCATTCCTCTTTCCAACCGGACGATCAGGGATTATGATAATGGGAAGATAACCCATGGGAGAACCCGATGCTGGACGCCCTGCTCTTCATAGCCGTGATCGTCGGTTGCGCCATCGTGATCAACAAGCTCTTCCCGAAAATCGAGGGAGGCGGCGGCTGAATACCGCGCGTAGGCCCGGACTTCAGTTCGAAGTCCAAAGACAAGTCATGCAAGTAGGGCAAAAGCCCAGGATGTGATGACGACCAAGGCCGCGGCCGCTCCCATCCAGGGGGAGAGGGCGCGGCCGCTTTTATTGAAGAGCCTCTCCAGGGCGGCGTAACCGAGCCCGAACGCGAACCCCGCTCCGAACCCCATGAAATGCCCGGCCAGGTCTATCTTGCGGACCTCTTCCTCGGTCCCCACTCCCAGGAAGGCCAGGATCATGACTCCCGCCGCGAAAGGCAGGGCCCTCTTCCAGCGAAGGTCCCGGGGCAGGCGCGACAGGCGCACCCCGGCCAGGACGCCAAGGGCCGAGAAAACCGCCGTGGATGACCCCACGAACAGATACCCGCTGCCCTGAAGCGGCGCCTTGGCGAGGTTCGCCCATATCCCACCGGCCAGGGAAAGCAACCAGGCCCAGCCAAGCCCGATCTGGCGCGACAGCAGCACCAGGAACGTCCCTCCAAGACAGACGTTCCCCATCAGGTGGGCCACGTCGGCGTGGAGGGTGAGGGCCGTAACCGCCCGCCACCACTCGCCGCGCGCCATAAGTCCGGTGTCCCCCGCGCCGTGGCCGTGCCAGTTGAGCATGAACGCCCCCAGGGTGTTCTCCGCTCCGGTCATGGTCATGAAGGCCGTGGCCAGTCCGAGGCTCACAAGCACGCCCGGCAACTCCTTCCAGATGGGCTGGCCCTCGCCGGGGCCGGGCCTGAAGTCCGGCAGGTGGACAGGCTCCAAGGGGTTCTCCTTGAGATAGGCGCGCAGCTCGCCCAGGGCTTCGCCCTCCCTGCCCGGCGGAACCAGCAGCTTGAGACCCGGCCAGCCCTGTCTGATCCTGTGCGGGATTCTCCTTGCGGAGAGCACAAGCCCCCATTGGCGCGCGAGCTCCGGCCCGAGGACGGCGAGCCCGGCCTCTTCGAGCAGCGGCGGGGCGACGTCCACCCAGGAGGGCCGGAGGGCGGGGTTGATCGGCGGGACGGTCGGGCTCATGATAGAAATGCCTCTTTGCTGCTCGGGCCGACTCTGCTACTGAAGCCATGACGGAAATCGTTGATCACGGGATGACCATGGCAAGACAGGAACAGATATACTCGTTTTTTCTGCTGGGCGTGCTGGCGGTATCGCTCTACTTCGCCTTCATGGTGCTTAAGCCCTTCATCCACAACATATTCATCGCCGTCATCCTGGCATCGCTGCTCCACCCCGTCCACAACAGGCTGAAGGCCCGGATGAAGAACCGCGACACCCTGGCGGCCCTGAGCTCCACGGCGCTGGTCACGCTCGTCATCATCGTGCCCCTGTTTCTGTTCACGGCCTCCCTGGTGGGCCAGGCCGGGAAATCCATATCCGGAGTTCAGGCCTGGCTCAAGGACGCCCACCTGGAATCCTGGCTCAGGGGGGAGCAGCTGGCCCCATACGTCAACTGGCTCCAGGAGACGTTCCCCTGGCTGGAGCTGGACCTGAACAAGATCGACTTCAGGGGCAGCCTCATGGAGTTTTCCAAGAACGTGGGACAGGTGTCCATCGACATCGGCACGCGCCTTCTCGGAAACTTCGCCGGGCTCCTGCTGAACTTTCTGATAATGCTTTTCGTGCTGTTCTTCCTCTTCCGCGACGGCGAGAAGATGCTCGTCCAGCTCAAGCACCTCTCGCCCCTGCACGACACCCAGGAGGACCGCATCCTCCAGAAGATGCGCGACGTGGCCCGGTCGGTGGTGGTGGGAAGCTTCCTGGTGGCCATCTGCCAGGGCGTTGCGGGCGGCATCGGCCTTGCCATCGTGGGCGTTCCGGCCCTGTTCTGGGGGGCCATGATGGGCTTCGCCTCACTGGTTCCGGTGGTGGGTACGCTTCTCATCTGGGGTCCCACGGCCGTCTATCTGCTCATAGTCGGGGACGTGAAGGGAGCGATCATCATCACGGGCTGGGGAGCGATCATCGTCTCCAGCATCGACTCGGTGCTGCGGCCCCTGCTCATGCAGGGCCAGGCCCAGATGTCCACATTCTGGGTGTTCCTCTCCATCATCGGAGGCATCAAGTACTTCGGGCCGCTGGGCATCCTCTACGGCCCCATGATCCTGGCCCTGGCCATGGTGATGCTCTCCATCTACGCCGACGAGTACAGCGATCTGCTGGCCTCCAAATACTGCCCTCCCATGGAGAACGAGAAGAACCTCTAGCGCCGCGTCTATTTCGCCCCGCCCCACTCTCTCCGGTAGTCTTCCAGCAGGCGGTCGGCCTCCGGCACGCCCTTGCGCGCCATGGCCCAGACGCGCACCGCGCGATTGACCGGAATGGCGCTGTTGGCGGGCTCCTTGTAGAAGGCGTCCAGCCCCTCCACCACGTCCTTGAGGGACAGGCCGAACAGATACCTGCTGGCGTTGTAGCTGAAGGTGACCTCCGCCTTCTCCAGGCAGGCCTTGTCCTCCTTGTAAAGAATGATGCTCCCCTTGGAGAGCACGGGCATGGTCATGTCGCTTCCCGTGGTGATGCCGTCCAGGATGCCGGTGACGTAGGCGTACTTCCAGGATTCGGAGCGCCCCTGCCAGTCCGCGCCGTCGCGTTCCTGGGCGTGGGAGACGGCCGCCGTGACGAGCAGCAGGAAGCAGACGATGACGATGATGAGGCGCATGGCGATTCCTCCGGTGATGTGGGCGCGGTGGTATCAGTGGGCGCGGCGGCTTGCAACGGGCAGATTCCTCACGCAGGCTACGCGGCCCATGACCCGGGGCGGATCGTCGAGAAAGCCTTCAAACAATTCGAGCACTTGGAAATCCTTGAACCAGGAGGCGAGCTCGCCTTTCCTCAAAAGATGATCCGGATTGCGCGGCCTGCCGTAAGCCTCCTGCCCCTCCAGGAAGGTCTCCCAGACGAGCATCCCGCCGGGCTTGAGGCAGGCCTTGAGCGCCGGGACCAGGGGCCGGTGCAGGTATCTGAACACCAGCACCGCGCCGAACAACCCGTTGCCGAATGAGGGCGGGCCGGGCGTTTCCAGGTCCATTCGGGCGAAGGACGCGTATTCCGGGCGGCCTAGATCCCTGAGTCCCGCCAGGGCCTCATCCGAGCGGTCCAGCATGACCACCCGCGCCCCGAACCAGGCCAGGTGGAGGCCGTTGCGCCCGTCGCCGCAGGCCACGTCGAGGACAGGTCCCAGGCGGGCCGCCTCCAGAAGCCTGCCGCGCCAGCGCACCAGGAACTGCGAAGCCCTGGCCGCGACGCCCTGCGGTTCCCCCCGCGACAGGGTCACCGGGCCGCTTCCGGCAGCGCCTGAGGCCACAGGTAGTAGAACCCCGCCTGCGCGGGAAGGCCCAGTGAATCCAGGCCGAGAGAAAGGGCGGCCCCGCCGGGGCTCCCGTTTTCCATCGCGGCCGTGGCCGGGTTGTACCAGGTGTCGTCGGGCGTCCTGGAGCGGCGGTACACCACCACCTTGGCGTCCTCCGGAAGGCCCGCCAGCTGCTTGGCCCTGGCGAAGGCATCGCGCGGATAGCCGACGCGGTCCGCCACCCCCAGCTCCACGGCCTTGACCCCGGTGTAGACTCCCGCCTCGGCCACTTCGGCGCGCGCGGAAGGGGCGAGGTTGCGCCGCGAGTCCAGGGTCTTCAGGAACAGGGCGTTCATCTGTCCGATCATCTCGCGGGCCAGGCGCTTCTCCTCCTCGGTGGAGGGCCTGAACGGGGAGCCCATGTCCTTGAGGCTCCCGGACTTGGTCACTTCCGCTCCCACGCCGATCTTGTCCATGAGGCCGGACACCTTGGGCGATATGAAAAGCGTCCCCACCGACCCCACCAGCGACGCCGGGGTGGCGAATATCTCGTCGGCAGAGAGCGCCAGGTAGTATCCACCGGAGGCGCACACGGTCATGGCCTGGGCCACGGCCTTGGCCCCGGTGGCGGCGCGGAAGGCCTCGATCTCCCTGTAGAGCATGTCCGTGCCGGCCACGGTGCCGCCCGGGCTGTCCACCAGGAGCACCACCGCCTTGATGTCCCTGTCCTTGGCGGCCTTGCGCAGAACGGCGGCCAGTTCCTGCACCATGCCGGGACGCTTCATCACCACGCCCCTGTCACCCGTGGAGATGAACCCGCTCACGGGCAGGGCCAGCACCTTTCCCCGGCCTTTTCCCTCCAGCACGCGCTCCTTGAGCGGGTCGCGGGAGGAATCCCCGAACAGGCTCACCCTGGGCGAGCATCCGGCGGCCAGGGTGAGCACCATGAACAACAGGGCAACACTCAGCACTTTCTCACGCATGCGTCCTCCGGCAAATGACTTGGCGGCCATATGGTGCTATTTCACGGATCGCATCCCGGTTTCAAGCACGGAGGCGTCATGCGCGGCATACTTTGCGGCGCTGTTTCGTGGATTCCGCTGCGCTTGCGCGAAGGCATTGTCCGCCCCTTCATCGACTGCCTGTCCGCCTGGGTTGGGAACGCCAGACAGCCCCTGAACCGGCCTCCGCGCGGCCACGGCGACAAGGTCGAGGTCTTCGGGGCCTCCCCGGAGAGTATGGTCAAGCACGGGCAAACGGTATAAAGGGGCTTCATGGCCGCCCTGCCCTCCCATCCCAAATGGCCCGCCCTGCTCGACGTGCTCGACGGCATGGGCGGAGTGGTGGGCGGCGGGGGGGGCGGGGGGGGG
>JBMORI010000039.1:0-72467 GCA_049322415.1 Thermodesulfobacteriota bacterium
GGTAGGGAAATCCTTTGCCTGGCCCATGCGGGCCGATCACACCACCAGGACGGCCTTATCGCGATGCCCACCCCCCCCCAACCCTCCCGCACCCGATCCGGCCCGGGTCTTTCCGGGAAAGAACGTGCTCATCCTTGGCGGGCTGGGCTTCATCGGAGCGAGCCTCGCGGTGCGGCTGGCGAAGCTCGGAGCCAGGGTCACCGTGGTCGACGCCATGATAGACGAGTACGGCGGGAACCTCTTCAACATCGAGCCCGTCAAGGATGACATCAAGGTCAATTTCTGCGACATCCGCGACGCCTCGGCAATGAACTGGCTGGTGCGCGGGCAGGATTTCGTCTTTCATTCCGCCGCCCAGGTCTGCCACCTCAAGAGCCTCTCCGACCCCTTCCCGGACGTGGACATCAACATCCGGGGGACCGTGGTGGTCATGGACGCCCTGCGCCGCTTCAACCCCGGCGCCAAGATCATAAAGCTGGGCTCGCGCGGCCAGTACGGCTCCGTGCTGCAGCTCCCGGCGGGCGAGGACGTCATCCCCCGGCCCAAGGGCATCTACGAGATATCGCTCCTGGCCGCCGAGCACATCATCCTGTCCTACTACTCGAACCACGGCATGCCCTGCGTGCTCACAAGGCTTACCAACATTTACGGTCCGCGCGCCCAGATGCGGCACAACCGCTTCTGCGTGGCCAACTGGTTCATGCGCCTGGCGCTGGAGGGCAAGACCATCCCCGTGTTCGGAGACGGGCTCATCAAGCGCGACTTCCTCTACGTGGACGACTGCGTGGACGCCCTGCTGGCCCTGGCCGTCCACCCGGGCGCCCTCGGCGAGGTCTTCAATATCGGCCACGACCAGCCCTCCAACTTCCGGGAACTGGCGGAAACCATCGGGGAGGTCCTGCCCGGCAGCGCCTGGCAGTTCACCCCCTTCTCGCCGGAACGCAAGGCCCAGGAGCCCGGCGACTTCTATTCCGACATCTCCAAGATCGCCGGTCTGGCCGGCTGGCAGCCCGCGGTGAGCCTGCGCGAGGGCGTGGAGCGCACCATCGCGTACTATCGGGAGCACCGGCCATGGTACTGGTGAGCGCCAAGGCCCCGGAGGGCGTCTTCGTGCACCCCCTGGGAATCTGCGAGAGCGGCAGCGTTGGGCCGGGCAGCCGCATTTGGGCCTTCGCCCACGTGCTGCCCGGAGCGGTGATCGGACGCGATGCGAACATCTGCGACTGCTCCTTCGTCGAGAACGACGTGGTCCTCGGGGACAGGGTCACGGTGAAGACCCACGTTGCCCTCTGGGACGGACTGCGCGTGGAGGACGGCGTGTTCATCGGGCCCGGAGCCTGCTTCGCCAACGACAGGCGCCCCCGGAGCAAGCGCCGCGTCGCGCCCCTGGTCACCCGCATCCGCCGTGGGGCCTCCATCGGAGCGGGGGCGGTGATCCTGCCGGGCATAACAGTGGGAGAATACGCCATGGTGGCCGCCGGTGCCGTGGTCACGCGCGACGTGGAACCGTTCGCCCTGATGATGGGCAATCCGGCCAGGGCCAGGGGGATGGTCTGCATCTGCGGCGCCACCCTCGTCCCGGACGGGAAGGGGCTGCGCTGCCCCGCCGGGGACTGGAGCGGGGCGAGCCCCAGCGCGGACATGCGGTGCCGGGCATGTTGAGGATTCCCGAGCGCCTTGCCGTGGTGGTCCCGGTCTACGGGAACGAAGCCAGCCTGGAGGAGCTGCACGCCCGCATCGACGCCGCCACGCGCGGCCTGGGTGTGGAGCTGACCATCCAGTTCGTCAACGATCGCTCGCCCGACGGCAGCCAGACAGTCCTGGAGTCCATCGCCGCCCGCGACCCGCGAGTGAGGGTGCTGCTGCTGTCGCGCAACCACGGTTCCTTCGTGGCCATCGCCGCAGGGTTGGCCCAGGTGGAGGACCACGACGCGGCGGTCATACTCTCGGCAGACCTCCAAGACCCGCCCGAGCTGATTGGCGACATGGTGGCCCGCTGGCGCGAGGGCAAGCCCGTGGTGCTCTGCTCCCGGCGCAATCGGGACGACCCCTTTCTTTCCCGGATGTTCGCCAGGGCTTTCTGGTGGCTCTTCAGGCACTCCGCCCTTCCAGACGTTCCGGCAGGAGGGTTCGACTTCTGCCTGATCGACAGGAGGGTGGTAAGGGTAATCCTGGAGTCCTCCGAGAAGAAGACCAGCCTGGTTGGGCTCATTCTCTGGGCCGGTTTCGAACGGGCAGTCATTCCGTATGACCGGGCCAAGCGCAAGCACGGCAAAAGCATGTGGTCCCTGGGCCGCAAGCTCTCCTACGCATTCCACTCCCTCGTGGCCTTCTCGTCCCTCCCCATGAAGGCGTTCGCCGTGACGGGGCTGTGCGTGGCCACCCTGTCATTTCTGATGATCGCCTACGTGCTGCTGGCAAACCTGTCCGGGGCCATCACCGTGCCAGGCTGGTCCACGCTCATGCTGTTCCAGATGGTCACGCTGGCCGTGATGCTCCTGGGCTTCGGGGTCATCGGCGGCTACCTCTGGATCAACCTTGAGCAGACAAGGCGCAGGCCCTTGTTCATCGTGGACAAACGCAGCGGCGCGGATCCGCGCAAGGGCGGCGCGCGTGACCCCGCGGGGCGGGTGGACTTTTTCGACCTTCAAAGGGTCTCGGCGCCTGCCCGCATCGGGCTGCGCGAGGCTTCCCACCGCGTTCTTCATGGCGACAGGATCATCCTCGGCCCCGAGGTCACACGCTTCGAGTCCCGCCTCGCGGACTGCATCGGAATTGCCCACGCCGTTGGCGTGGGCAACGGCACCGACTCCATCACCATGGCCTTGTGGGCTCTCGGGCTTGCGCCAGGCGATCTCGTCGCCGTGCCGGCGCTGACAGCTCCGCCCACCGCCGTGGCGGTCATCCGCGCCGGCATGAAGCCGCTTTTCGTTGACGTGGACCCCGTGACCCTCCTCATGACCCCCGATGCGGTGGCCTTGGCCGCGGAGCGGGGCGCCAGGGCGGCTGTCCCCGTGCATCTATACGGGAACGTCTGCGATATGCCCGCCATCATGGACGTGGCCGGGAAGAACGGCATGGCCGTGGTGGAGGACTGCGCCCAATCCTTCGGATCCACCCTGGGGGGGCGCTCCTGCGGAACGTTCGGGCACGCAGCCTCCTTCAGCTTTTATCCAACCAAGAACCTGGGGGCGTACGGCGATGCGGGCGCGGTGACCACCTCCGACCCGGAAGTCGCCAGGAAACTTCGCTCCATGCGTTTCTATGGTCAAGACGCCTCGGGCCTTTGCGTGCTGCCCGGGATGAATTCCCGGCTGGACGAGATTCAGGCGGCGTTCCTGTCGGCCCGGCTCCAGGTGCAGTCGGGGCAGGACCAGGAGAGGCTGGCCATCGCCAGGGGGTACGCACACTTGCCAGGGGCTCTTCGTCCCGTACCCGTGCTGGATGGGAGCGTGCCGCACCTGTTCGTGGTCCGCCCGGGGGACCGCCAGCGGTTCCGCCATTTCCTTGATTCCAAAGGAATCGGCACCGGTGTTCACTACCCAGTCCCGTTGCACCGCCATCCCTACCTCGCGGCCCAGGGTGAGGCCCTGGACTGCCCAGTTGCCGAGGACGCAGCCGCGAGCGTTACGTCCTTGCCATGCTATCCCGGGCTTCCCGAAGCCCACCGCCGGGCCGTCGAGGAGGCCTGCCTGGAATACGCCCGCGGCGGGGACGACGCCGTATCCCGGGGCAAGCCGTGAGGCAGGGGGATCATAACCAGTCCGGACGCCTGAAGGACTACATGGGCCACGCAGGCGCCTCCGCGCTTGGCGCGTACGTGCGCACCAGGGCCAGCGGTCCCGGGCGTTACGTGTTGGAGCAAGGCGCTCAGGCCCTGTGCTCCTGGCTGCCCGGCCTTCCGGGCATGGCCCTGCGCGCCGCCTGCTACCGTCCGCTGCTCGGACGGGGCTCCCGCGCGCCGGTCATGGAGAGCGGGGTGGAGCTTCTGCGCATGGACACGATCATCCTGGGCAGGAGCGTCTACGTGGACCGGCTCTGCAGGTTGCACGCATCCGAGGCGTCCATCGAACTGGGCGAGTGCACCAGGGTCATGCGCGGGGCCTATCTGTGCACCTACGTGTCCAACGCCCGCCCCGGAGAGGGCATCGTCACCGGGCCCCAGTGCTGGATTGGCGTGGGCGCCGTGCTTGCCTCCGGTCAGGGGGGCATATTCTTGGGCCGGCAGGTGCTCATCGGTCCGGGCGCAATAATCGTAACGGGGAACCACGACTACCGGCGCCACGATTTGGCGGCCGTGGAGAGGGAATACGCCGGCAGTCCCATCACCGTGGGAGATAATGCCTGGGTCGGAGCCGGAGCAGTTGTTCTGGGCGGAGTGACCATCGGCCGCGACGCCGTGGTGGCCGCGGGCGCGGTCGTTACCTCCGACGTGCCCGAAGGCGTGGTGGTGGGCGGGGTCCCCGCGAAGCCGCTGCGCGACCGTCCTGATGACGATGCGGCCTGACAGGCGGCCATGAACTCATCGCGCGTTCATTCTCTCATGCTTGAAAATGCAACATCCGAAGTATTGCTTTACCGGGCTTGATAGCTGGGGCCCGGAGGTGCGCGCATGAAAATTCTCCTGATGAACGTCCCGGACGTGAACATCGCCAAGACGTCCAGCGCCTGGGAGCTTAGCCCCTCGGATATCGGCAGCTTCCCGCCCATAGGCATAATGTACCTGGCCGGGGCTGTGCGCTCCCGCGGCCGTCACGGCGTCACCCTGCTCGACACCATCCAGAAGCGCATGTCGCACGACGAGGTTGTCAGATTCTGCAAGGACCAGAATCCCGACCTGATCGGCATGACGGTCTACACCCCCAACCTCTACGACGCGCTGACCCTGACCCGGCGGCTGCGCCGCGAGATGCCGGGTGTAACGCTGGTCTGGGGCGGGCCGCACACCAGCCTCTTCCCCGATGAGAGCATGCACCACGACTGTGTGGACTACCTCGTCCAGGGGGAGGCGAAGGAGACGTTCCCCCTCTTCCTGGACGCCCTTGAAGACAAGACGCCGCTGGACGCCATCCAGGGGCTGTTCTATCGCAAGGACGGTGGGGTGGTGTCCACGGGCAGGCCGGGCTATGTCAAGGACATAGACTCCCTGCCGTTCCCGGCCTTCGATCTGCTCGACTACAAGGGATACTTCAGCGCCATCGGCACGGGCCAGCCCGTGGGCACCATCTGCAGCTCCCGCGGCTGTCCTTTCAGCTGCACTTTCTGCTGCAGGCCCTACTCCACCTACCGCGCCAGGAGCGTGGAGAACATCATGGCCGAGATGCAGGCCTACCATGACCTGGGCATCCGGGAGTTCTTCTTCTTCGACGACCTGTTCAACTCCACTTCCAAGCGGGTGAAGGCGGTGGCCCAGGCCATCCTGGACAAGGGCTGGGAAATCGACTGGGCCTTCAGGGGGCGCGTTGACGCCGTGGACGAGGACATGCTCTCCCTGGCCAAACGCTCGGGCTGCCGCCAGGCCCTGTTCGGCGTGGAGACCGCCACGGACGAGGGGCTCAGGGACATCAACAAGAAGATCAGCATCAAGCAGGTGCGCCGGGCCATGGAGATGTGCCGCAAGGCGGGCATCATAACCAGCACCAACTGGATCATCGGGTTCCCGCATCACAGGACCCGCCAGGACATCCTGCACCTGATAGACACCGCCGTGTCCATCGACTCGGACTTCGCCCAGTTCAACATCCTCATCGTCTATCACGGCACGAAGATCTTCCAGGAAGGTGCGGAACTGGGCCTCATCGACCCTGAAGTCTGGCGGAACCAGGCACTGGACCCGGTCCCCAACTTCGTGGAGCCCATATGGGAGCAGCACATGAGCCGCGATGAGCTATCCAGGCTGCTCAGGCGCTGCTATCTGCGCTTCTACTTCCGGCCCATGCCCATCCTGAGAAAGCTCATGGAGATCAGAAGGCCCGGACAGTTCAAACTTTACGCTCTGGGCGCGCTCAAGCTGCTGGGCCTGGGCGGGAAGAACTGACGCTGTATTCCTGAAATGAAAGGTTGTTTATTCAAAGCCAGTATTGGGCTGCCGGTTCGCACCTGGGAAACCGATTCACGTTTCAATGGACTAGCCCCGAGTCCCCGGGCAGGCCTGCAGGCATGGCGCAGCGCGCGGGTCATGCGGCCTCCTCGGGAGGAAGGATACAGCCGATGCCGCCCAGACTGAAAAGATCAATAACAGCCGCCACTCTAGCCGTTCTTGCCGTTGCCCTGGCCTGCTGGGCGGCGACGGGGCTTCTAGGCCGCCCTGAGAGAAAGGTGGAGACGGCCATGGCTCACATGTACCAGTTGGCCGCCGATTTCTATCTCGCCAAGGAGAAAACCGGCAAGACCCTCACTGATATCAACAAGAACAACTGCAGTGAATGTCCCTGCAAAGGGGGCAGGCAACTCAAGGGCTTGAGCAACTCTGACCAGTGCGCCGGCAATTGGAACAAGGCTCTCTTCAGGGTTTACAAGACGATCCACGGCAGAGCCGCGGTTCCGGAGAACTTCCTGCGCGACCCGTGGGGGTCGCCCTACCTGATTCATGAGAAAGAGGGCGAGCCGGGCTATCCCCCTTGCACCGAGGACACCATCACCTCGGCCGGGCCGGACGGCATCCAGGGCACGCCCGACGACCTCGTTCAGAAAATCCCCAACAATTTCTGCCGCTAGTCCAACAGGTCCGTTAACGAGTCCAGCGTTGCTCACTTGATCCGGATAGCCGCCTGGCTCGCGCCCTGGGGAACCTCCACGGCCACGGTATTGCCAGGCCCCCGAAGAGCCCGCGCGGGCTTGCCGTCCACCTCCGCCTGCCAGTACCTGTGCCAGGGAAGCGCGAAAACGACCCGCCCGGATGCGGGGACATCCACCCTGGCGGTTGCCCGGCGCGGGGACGGATCGGCGGCTTGAACGGTAGGCGGCCCCACAAGGTCCATGGGTCGCACCTCGATGTGGTGCAGAATCACCCTGGCCGGAGCGGAGACCGGGTTGATCTCGTAACGCACGCCCTTCGGTCCCAGCCGGAACGGCAGACTAGTCGCGTGGTAGCCCGGCCCTGCCACCACGGATTGCTTGCTGTGGCCGTCCGAAAGAATCATGTCCACCGGCTGGTCCGTTTCCAGGGCGAAGGACACTTCAACAATGCTCGGCCCGTCCGGCCCAGCAGCTGTGGCGAGGTCGCCGTAAAGCGGCAGGCGGCCCCTGCCGGGGAAAAAGGGGGACGGTGATGCTTGGCGCGTGTCCAGCGGGGCGCTTCGGGGTATGAACATGGCCTGTCCGAGATACCCCGTGTTGCGATAGAGCGAGGGACCGTCCTTGCCTGCACCGGCCCACCCGGCGGGTGTCAGCGGATAGCGTCCGGAGGCCAGGGGTTCAGTGCGCAAGGCGCCGCCATCCGGGCCGGGGGCCAGCAGGTATTTAACGCCCCAGAGCGTGAGGCATTCCGGCGGGATCTGGTGGACGTAGTTCAGCACGCCGCCCTCCCGGATGGAAGAGGCGAAGGCACGGATGGGAAATGGCGTCACCCTGTCGTCCCACTTCCTGAACATCTCCAAACTGATGGGGTAGAGCGAAGTGGATTTCCAGGTCATGAGGTTGAAGACGGGCTCGGGGTCGGCTTCGGCGAACTGGAAGATGCGGTGCTCCGGAGTGTCCGCCTGGTCCGGCGGCCCCGCCCCGAGACGGCGAAGCACCTGGTATGCCTCATCCTGAAACATGTCGCGTCTGCCGCTCCCGGAAAGCCCTTCTCCCCGTTCAAACACGGCCGCCTGCTCGTATCCGGGAGGGAGCTCGGATTGTCCGGCCTTGCCGTCTAGTACGCGCAGGACGAACGCAGGTTCGAGGCCGCCGGCCAACTCCAGGGCTTTCCCGGCGGGAACAACGCGGTAGCGGAATGGATCCACCCAGTACAGCGTGTTCAGCGGGGACCCGGCCGGAGGAAGGGGAACGGCCACGGTGGCTCCTGGGGGGACGTTGGCGCTCAACCATTCAAGAGCTTGCTGGCGATTCGTGGGGGAGGTGACGTACTCAAGAACCCGCGCCTGCTCGCCGAAGGACCATGCCGCCAAGGCCAAGGGAAGGAGCAGTGCTGCGAGTGCGGGCAAAGTTCCCAGCCGGGTTGCGCCCGCGGCGAGGCGGTCGAGGATGAAGGCGGTCATCATGCACGCGGCCAATGCGGCGGCGAAGAAGTAGTAGGTGTACTCCAGAGCCATGCCCACCCCGGCGAAGACGAAGACGAAGGCCACGTCCAGCACGAAAAAGGCGGCCAGAGCGGCAGCTCCCGCACGCCATGGCCTCCGGCCGGCTAGGCAGGCCAAGGCTGTCAGGAACAGCACTGGGATGGCTGCCCAGTCCATCCAGCGTCCTGCGAGAGTGCCAAGGGAGGTAAGGCGAGCCAGCAGCGCCTCGGCGAGTCCGTACTTGACGGGAGCCGCGTGGAAGGAACTCATGGATGTGCCGTAATCCCTGGCAAGAAGGATCAGCCCGGGGATGAAGCGCGGGTTCGCCAGGAAGAACACGGCCAGCGCCAGCAAACCGGTTCCGCTGATCCACGCCAGGAAGCGGCGCGAAAAGAATCTGCCGCCCTCGGCGCGCCAGCCAGCCAAGGCGCAAGCGAGGACAACCGGCGCGGCCGGGAGCATGACGAACTTCATGCTCAGGGATACCGCCAGCGTGGACGCCGCCATCACCATCCGGGACCGCCCTCCCCAGCGGGCATACGCCAGCGCCAGGGTCAGGGAGACGAGACCGGCCAGGATTGCCACCGAGTCCACCTTCATGCGTTGCTCGAAGCCTGGCAGAAAGGGCATGGCACAGACGAGCCAAGCCCCGATGAGCCCGGCCCTCCTGGAGAGGTGGTTGTTGCCGAACCAATAGGCCGCAACCGGCAGCCAGACCACAAAGCAGAGCTTTACCGCGCCGAAGAAGGTCCAGGCGCGTTTGAGTTCCTCTGGATAAAGCCAGTAAAGGGCGGGCTGATCGAAACGTTTGACGAGCCCCAGGGCGTCTGCGGCGGCGGCCGCGCCCGAGGCGATGTGGAGGAAGGGGCCGCCTATGTTGAAATAGTAGCCGAACTTGCTCGATCCTGGCTCCAGGAAGCCCAGCATGGCCGCGATGTTGATCTGGCCGTCGTCCTCGTGGGAGTTCACCGGAACGATGTGGCTGGTGTTGAGGATGAAACCCTCGGGATCGGCCACGCCCCGCAACCCGGCGAGCGCGGCCAGGTTTACCGCCAGGAACACCAGCGCCGCCGCGGCCGCCCCCTTGGGTACGGTCCAGTCGAGGGTTTTGCCGGGGGCTGCGGGGGGTTGCATCACGCTCGCCAGCCGGCGGCCCAGGCGGAATGCAAGGCGAAGGCGTCACGCCAGTCCGGCGTCGCCTGTCCCGGGCGCCTTTCCCCAGGGAACGCTACGCCTCCCATTCTTCCAGCCTCAGACGGGTGATCCGTCCCCCGGGACGCTTGTCGATGCGCCCGAGCACGCGCCACTTCCACCAGAACTTGAAGACGTCGCGCACCGAGGCTCTGATGGCCTTCAGGCGCGTTCCCTTGGCCGTCCCGGCCTGGCGTGCGATGAAATTGATGGGTGCCTCCGCGATGGAAGCGCCCCGCATGTAGGCCTTGTAGAGCAGCTCCGGGTTGGTGAAGGAGCTGTCGGATTCGGCGCCCTCGATGATGGGCTGGACCAGCCGGGAGGGGTAGAAAACCACGTTCTGGTAGTCGGAGAGCTTGAGCCCGAAGAGCAGCCTGATCAGGGTGTAATTGATTACGGACACCAGAGCCTTGGGCACCGTGTCGGAGCGGCTGGTCAGGTGCTTGATGCCGAAGAGTTTGAGGAAAAGGGCCAGGGGCCTGAACAGGCCCAGCTTGACGTTCACCGGAGCGCGGCGCACTCCGGCCACCACGTCGTGCTGCTTGAGCAACTCCAGGTATATGCGCAACAGGCTGATGTCGTAGGCCCAGTCCACCGTCTGCCAGAAGAGGTATTCCTTGGACGCGGCGGCGATGGCCCGGCGCGAGGAGTAGCCCACGTTGCGGTTTGTATCGTTGATGAGCACCCGCAGGCGGGGCATCTCGGCCGACAGGCGGGCAAGGATCTCCGGAGTGCGGTCCTTGCTGCCGTCATCCACCACCACGATCTCGTAGTCTTCCGCGCATGAGGAAAGCAGCGCGTCGGCGCGGCGCAGGAAATCCTCGATGAGTTCCTCTTCGTTGTATGCCCAACTCACCAGGGAGACGCCCCGGTCGAACTTGGGCAGCGAATCGGCGTAGGCGCGGCTGTACGCGGCCAAGGCTCAGCCCTCCCCCTTGGAGCGTGCATTCTTGACGGCGTCGGCGTCCTTCATGATCTTCCAGTAGTTGTACTCCCAGGAGCGGTACTTCCAGTCCGGGCAGCGCGAACATATGGCTATCTCGTCGCCGCGCCCCCCCAGGTGGAGTTCGCGCAGCCGGGTGAACTCGGGGCCGTGCCAGATGTCGGCGATGGTCCTTTCGTTGACGTTGGCGAACTTCTCCGCGAAGGCTATGTCCTCGCCGCAGAGGGTCACCTGCCCCTTGGAATCGACGTTCAGGCGCTCGAAGAGCCAGGGGCAGGGGATGCGATCCTCGGGCGGGAGATAGGGCGTGGCGTCGGCCGAGTGGTCCTCGTTGTAGCCCCAGGTGAGGTATTTCCTGATCTGCACCTTGTCCGCGATGGGGGTCCAGTGGGACTCCACCTTGGCCACGTCCACGCCTTCCTGGTTGATGGCGCTCACGATCACCCTGGTGGGCGAGCCCAGCCGTTCGCGCAGGGCCACTGCCTCGCGCACGTTGGCGTTGAGTACGTCCCAGTCCAGGCCGGGCCGGGCCCAGGCGTAGGTTTCGGCGTCCCCGGCGTCCACGCTGAACTCGATGGCGTCCACTCCGGCCTTGACCAGGCGCTCCAGGTCGCCTTCGGCGAATGCCGAGCCGTTGGTGATGAGGCCCACCTTGGCGCCCATTGACTTGGCGTACTCCATGAGTTCCACCGCCTCGGGGTGAAGCATGGGCTCGCCACCGCCTGAAATGCGCAGCATGGAGCCGTGCGGTCCGCATTCGTCCGCGATGCGTTTGAACAGGCCGGCGGGCATGAACATGGCGCCGGCGTACTCGTCGCGGATCTCCGAGTTGTTGTAGGGGCAGTTGGGGCAGCCCGCGTTGCATACGTACACGAAGGAAAGGACCACCATCATGGGGAAATCCCTGGCCTCTTCGCGGAGGCCGTATTCCCGCCGGGTGTGTTTCACGTCGGAGGTCATGGCGTTCATTTCCCCTCGGGATTGGCCAGGGCGAAGTCGGCGTAACCCGACTGCCAGTCCCGGCAGTCGCGGCACATTCCGGGCAGCTCGGAGAAGCGGCCTTCCTTGTGCATGGCGCGATACTCGCGGAGTTGCCCCTGCCAGAGTTCCTTTATGGAGCTCGTGTTGGCGTCGCCGCAGGGGACGCGGCAGTGCACGTCCACCGAGCACAGCGCGGCCCGGCCGTCGGCGCAGATGTTGATGGTACGCATGAGCCAGTAGCAGGGGCGCCGCCCCACCTGCTCGTTGTCGCGCAGGTTGTCAGCGCTTACCAGCCCGGCCCAGCTGACCTTGGGACGGATCTTCACGTTGACGCCGTGGGAGGTCCAGAAGGCCTTGAAGTCCTCCACCTGGTCCTCGTTTATGTCGCTGACCACGAACTGCACGAAGAGCTTCTGCTCCGGGCGTCCGATCTCCTGTAGCAGATCTCGGTAGGCCAGCACGTTTGCCACGGCTGTCTCATACTTGCCGCCCACGCGGACCTTCTCGTAGGTTTCCGCGTTGGCCGCGTCGATGCCCACATACATGGCGTCCAGGCCGGCCTCGATGACCGCGCGGGCTTTTTCCGGCTTCATGAGCATGCCGTTGGTGTTGAGCACCACGTCGGTGAGGCCCTTTTGCTTGGCGTAACGGATGCGTTCGGGCATGTCCCGGCACATGAAGGGGTCGCCGAAGAATATCTGCCATATGCGGGCCGAGGGGTTCTCCACGGCGATCTCGTCGATGAGCTTGCGGTAAAGCCCCATGTCCATGAGCTGCACCTTGCGGTGCTTGGTCATGTTGGGGTGGTCGCACATGGAGCAGCGCAGATTGCACGCGTTGCAGTTGTCGATGAGGACAACCGCGGGGAAGTCCGCGGCTTCGCCTGTCCGGTCAGCCTTGTTGAGGTCGTTGCTTGTGGTCATATTCCTGCCTGAGAAGAGACATCACGGCCACGTCCACCGGCTTGCCCCCGATGATGTAATGCCGTCGCAGGATGCCTTCCTCTTTGAAATTGTGGCGCGTGTATAGGCTTCGCGCGGGCAGGTTGTCCACCCCCACATGGAGGTACAGCCTTTCGAGCCCGAGAGTCTCGAAGGCGTGTCGCTCCAGGAGGGTCATGGCCTCACTGGCCGCGCCCAGTCCCCGGTAGGATGGGTCGCCCAGAAATATCCAGAACTCTCCCCGGCGGTGGAGCATGTCAAGATGATAGAGTCCGGTGTTGCCGATGTGCGTGCCTCCCTCCCGCCAGAGGATGGCGTAGACCATGCGCGAGGGGTTGGACTGGAGGCTTTGGTGCCAGGCGCGCTGGTCGCTCCAGGAGACTGGCGTGACCCTGAGCACCGTGGACATGATGTGGGGGTCGTTGACCCACTCCAGGGACCGGGCCAGATGCTCCTCCCCGAGGGGCGCAAGTGTCACCTTGTGGCCTTCCAGGACGGGTTGCGGCAACTTTCCGGTCAGCATGAGCCAACCCACCGCGAGAAGCAGATGAGGTTCCACACCTTGGCGTTCACGGACTGGTCCCCGGCCATGAACCTCTCGGCCAATGCCCGGACGGCCTCCGGCTTCGCGACCCGCGATGGCAGGGACGCCAGGGCCTCGGAGGCGAACGCTTTGAGCGGCCCGCGCATCCATGTGTAGACCGGCTGCACGAAGCCTTCCTTGGGGCGGTTGATCAGCTCCCCGGGCAAAAGGCCCGAGAGGGCCTTGCGCAGGATGTGCTTGGTTGACGCTCCCTGGATTTTGTGCCGCCCCGGCAGCCGGTTCACGTACTCCACCAGCCTGTGGTCCAGGAAGGGGCAGCGCACTTCGATGGAATGGGCCATGGAGAGCCGGTCCACGAAGGGCAGCACCTGATTGGGCAATAATTCGCGCTGGTCGGTCTCCAGTGAGCAGTTGAGCGCGTCCCTGGCGGTGAGGCCGGCCTCGATGGGGGTGTAGGGGTTCTCGCCCGCGGCGAAACCCGCTGCGTCAAGGAATTCCGGGGCGAGAAGTTCGTTGCGTTCGGCGTGGCTGAACACGTCCATGTTGGCTCTCCAGGCAGCCAAGGTGGGCGCGGCCACTTGATCCAGGAAGGCCAGCTGTTCGCGGGTGCTGAAAGGGGCGAGGGCCTGGAGGTCTGTTTCCTCCAGGTCCTCCAAGCGGGCCCTGCCCTGGGCCTTGAGCCTGTTCCAGGCTTCCACCGGGAAGGCCAGCCGGTGCGCAAGGTAGCTTCCGAAGAGTTCGTCCGCGCCGTCGCCTGAAACGGCCACGGTGATGTGGCGGCGCATGTAATCCGAGAGGAAGAAGGTGGACACCGTGCCGGAAAAGGGCTCGTCGAAGGCGCGCATGACGCCGTCGAAACCGCGCGCGAAAACCTCGGCGGTGATGATGTGCTCGTGGTGGTCGGTGCCGAGCCTGGCGGCCATCATTCGTGAGAACAGGATGTCGTTTGATTTGCCTTCCTTCTGCCCGCCGTCCAGATCGGCATAGCCAAGGCAGAAGGTCTTCACCGGCTTGGACTGGAAACGGGCCATGAGAGAGGCCACGGCCGAGGAGTCCATCCCCCCCGACAGATACGCCCCGTAGGACACGTCGCAGTCCATGCGCAGCCTGACCGCGTCGGTCAGGAGATCCAGAATGCGTCCTGCCGCCTCTTCCTCGGAGGGAGGCGCCCCGAACCCGGAAAAATCCAGCCGCCAGTAGGGCCGGGACTCCTCGACGCCTCCCCCGGGGGTCCAGGCCAGCATGTGGCCGGGCTCGAGCTGGCGAATCTGGCGGTAGGCCGTCCGGGGGGCGCTGGTGTTCTTGAGGCCGAAGTAATGGTAGAGCGCGCCGTGGTCCCACTCGCGGGACACGTCCGGGTGGATGAGCAGTGCCTTGATCTCGGAGGCGAAGGCGATGCCGTCTGGCACTCTGGCCCAGTAGAGCGGCTTCTTGCCCATGCGGTCGCGGTAGAGCAGCAGGCGGCGGCGTCCTCCGTCCCATATGGCGAGGCCGAACATGCCGTTGGCCTGGGCCTTTTCGGGCCAATCCTCGCCGTGCTCCTCGTAGGCGTGGACCACGATCTCGGTGTCGCAGTGATGCGTGGAGAAACGGTGGCCCCTGGCTTCCAGATCCCGGCGGATGGCGGCGTGGTTGTAGATCTCGCCGTTGTAGACGGTGATCGTCTCCCCGGTTTCGTTGGAGATGGGCTGGCGGCCGCCGGCCAGGTCGACGATGGCCAGACGGCGCATTCCCAGGCTGACTTCCGGGTGGTCCAGGAAGCCGTCATCGTCCGGACCCCGGTGGATGATGGCCCGGCACATGGTCCTGAGCAACTCCGGCCTTGAGGGGCCGGTGAAGCCCACGATGCCGCACATGCCCCGTTACCTTCCCCTGGCCTGGTAGCGGTTGATCTTGGCTTCGAGCCGCCGGGAGAATTCAGTCAGCACGAAGCACACCACGAAGTAGAGCACGGCCACGGTGATGAATATCTCGAACGGTGCCTTCAGGGTGCGGCTGTTGACCTGGGTGGCGGTCTTGGTGAGCTCCGTGACGCCGATGATGTAGGCCAGGGAGGTGTCCTTGGTGAGCGAGACGAACTGGTTCACGAAGGAGGGGATCATGTTGAAGAGCGCCTGGGGCAGGATGATGTGGACCATGGTCTGGAAATGGGTGAGGCCTGAGCCGCGCGCGGCCTCGGTCTGTCCCTTGGGCAGCGAGAGCACGCCAGCGCGCACGATCTCGGCGATGTAGGCGCTGGTGAACACGATGAGCGCGATGATAGCCGACTGCCAGTCCGGCAGACTCTTGCCGAAGACCACGGGGGCCAGGAAATAGAACCAGAAGATGACCATGAGCAGCGGCGTGCCCCGGATGATCTCGATGTAGACCAGCGCGGGGAGGCGCAGCCACGCGCGCTTGGAGAGCCTGCACACGCCCACGACCAGGCCCAGCCAGAACGCTCCGAAGATGCCGCCCAGGGCCATGAGGATGGACATGGCCAGGCCGCCCAGCGGGCCTTTGGGGAACGCGCCCCAGAGAAAGTAGTCGAAGTTCTTCCAGACGATGTCCCAATGCATGGCCGCGCTACCTCGCCGCGCGCAGCACGCGCATGTTGTACTGCTGGATGGAGAAGGACACCAACAGGGAGATGGAAAGATAGATGAGGGTGGAGACCGTGAAGGCCTCGATGCCGTGGAAGGTGTGGGCTTCCACCTGCCGGGCCATGTAGGTCAGGTCGGCCACGCCGATGGTCATGACCAGCGAGGAGTTCTTGATGAGGTTCAGGAACTGGGAGATCAGCGGCGGAACGATGATGCGGAACGCCTGGGGCAGGATGACGTAGCCCATGGCCTGCATGAAGCTGAGCCCGCAGGCGCGGGAGGCTTCCAGCTGGGTCTTGGGGATGGCGAAGATGCCCGAGCGCAGATCCTCGGCGATGAAGGCCCCGGTGTAGAAGGTCAGGGCGATGACGCCGCAGGCGAACTCCTGGTTCACGGTGGAGAGCCACTCGTTCACGGCATCGGGCAGGATCGTGTAGGAACCGAAATACCAGAAGAATATCTGCACCAGCAGCGGCGTGTTCCGGAAGAATTCGATGTAGGACGCGGCTATCCACTCCAAAGGCTTGATCCTGGTCAGGCGCATGACGCACACCAGGGTGCCCAGGATGAGCGAAAGAAGGATGGATATCCCGGATATCTTCAGGGTCGTGGTCAGGCCTTCGACGAACCACTCGCCGTATTCGCCCGAGACCACCAGGCTCCAATCGAACTGATAGGCCAACGTGCTGCTCCAGTGATGCTTGATGTCCGGAGGGGGCCGGGGCCCCCTCCGGTTTGCTTTGCGCGGCCTACGGCCAGACTTCCATGGTCCAGGTCAGGGGGATGTAGTTCTTGGTGTCCTTCCCGAACCACTTTTCGTAGATCTTCTTGTACTCGCCGGACTCCCACAGTTCCATCAGGGAGACGTTCACGAAGTCGCGGAACTTGGAGTCGTTCTCAACCACGCCGAAGCCGTAGGGCTCGGGGGAGATGTAGTCGCCCACGATGTCCCAGGCGTCGGGCTTGTCGTCGGAGAACTTGAGGCCCACGAGGATGGCCTCGTCGGTGGTGACGGCCTGGACCTTGCCCTGCTTGAGGGCCAGGAAGGCCTCGGGGTAGGTCTCGAAGGAGACGATGGTGGCGTTCGGCTCGGCCTTCTTGGCGTTCTGCTCGGAGGTGGAGCCCTTCACGGAGCCGATCTTCTTGCCGGCCAGGTCCTTCACGGACTTGATGCCGCCGCCCTTCTTCACCAGCAGGCGCTGCCCGGTCATGAAGTAGGTGATGGAGAAGTCGATCTGGCCCTCGCGGTCCTTCTTGTGGGTCATGGTGGCGGCCACGATGTCCACTTCGCCCTGGGTGAGCATGGGGATGCGGGTGGCGGAGGTGACGGGCTTGAGTTCCATCTTCACGCCGAGCTTGTCGGCCAGGGCCTTCATGATGTCGATTTCGAAGCCGACGATCTGGTTGGTCTTTTCGTCAATGTAGCCGAAGGGGACCTGGGAGTCCTTCACGCCGGCGACGAAGACGCCTTTCTTCTTGATGTCCTCGAGCTTCCCGGCGAACGCGGGCGAAACGAGCAGGGACAGGACCAGGATGGCCGTAAGTGCCGTGGCGAGACGCTTCATCGAAA
Organism: Thermodesulfobacteriota bacterium; assembly: GCA_049322415.1. Classification (GTDB taxonomy): domain Bacteria; phylum Desulfobacterota; class Desulfovibrionia; order Desulfovibrionales; family Desulfovibrionaceae; genus Fundidesulfovibrio. The sequence goes on from JBMORI010000039.1 coordinate 16,975, forward strand.
CCTCCTCATCGAGTTGCAGGTTGCCAAAATCGCGGCCTCGGGGCTTCGGCGCGCTCCCGGGCCGTTGGTTTCTTCACGTGCCGCCGCGGGCGGGGCTTACGGACGCCGCCGGGGCTAGAGGATCTCCTTGAGGAAAGCGCGGGTGCGCTCGTGCCTGGGATTCTTGAAGAACTCCTGCGGCGGACCGGCTTCTATGATCTCGCCGCCGTCCATGAAGATGACCCGGTCGGCCACCTCGCGGGCGAAGCCCATCTCGTGGGTGACGCAGAGCATGGTCATGCCGTCTCGGGCAAGATCCTTCATGACGTTGAGCACCTCGTTGATCATCTCCGGGTCCAGGGCCGAGGTGGGCTCGTCGAAGAGCATGACCTTGGGCCGCATGGCCAGGGCCCGCGCGATGGCCACGCGCTGCTGCTGGCCGCCGGAGAGCTCGGCCGGATACTTGTGGGCCTGGTCATGGATGCCCACCCGTTCGAGCAGGTCCAGGGCGGTGCGTTCGGCCTCGGCCTTGTCGGTCTTGCGGACCTTGACGGGGGCCAGTGTGACGTTTTTCAGAACCGTGAGGTGCGGATACAGGTTGAACTGCTGGAAGACGATGCCGATCTCCGAGCGCAGCTGATTGACGTCCACGGAGCGGTCGTGGATGTCCTTGCCGTCGAAGAGGATCACGCCCCGCTGGTATTCCTCGAGGCGGTTGACGCAGCGGATGAGAGTGGACTTGCCAGACCCTGATGGGCCGCATATGACCAGCACCTCGCCCTGCTCGACGGACTCCTCGATGCCCCGCAGCACATGGAAATCTCCGTACCACTTGTGGACATCCTTGAACTCGATCATGGGCATCGGGCTGTTTCCTCCTGCGATTTTTGGCAATAATAGGCAAACCCGGCGAGATTACCCGGATATGGGCTCATGTCAAGCTGGAGCCGGGAACGCCCGTCCGGCGCTCAGTCGCGGATTTTCATCATGGGGGAGTTCATGGGTCTTCCGCCGTAGTTGTGGAAAACCTCTCCGTCCCGCACGAAGTAGACGCTGGCGTCCTCGGAGGAGGTCATGGACTTGCCGTCGATGACGAAGGGGAACCAGCCGCGCACCACTTTGCCCCGCTTGTCGTCCCAGTGGTAGAACACGGCGTACCTGTCCCCCTTCTTCACCAGCCAGTAGTTGAAGATGTGCGGCCGGTTGAATTCCTTGGGGGGGATGCGCCGCCAGTAGCCCATGAGGAGCGGGTCGGGCGGGTTGACCACCTTGGCGTAGACGGTGGGCTCTCCGGACACCTCGGAGGGCTTGATGGGAAACGCCGAGCAGCCTGTCAGGGCAAGGGCCAGCAAGACGGCTGAAAGGACGGCGAAGAAGCGTTTCATGGTTCCTCCTTGGCCTGGGCCGCCGAGACCGCGCGGATCAAAAGCCCCGCCGAGGCCTTCGGGCAGGCCAGCTTGAGGTTGACGGCGGCGCTTCTTCCTTCCACCGGGACCGCGCGGCCCGCGAATTCCCGGGGGGGCGGAGTCAGGCGTCCTTGCTTGGCGCACGCGCGCGGGTAGAGGCAGATCATGTCCATGAGGTTCCTGACCGCCACGTCAGCCTCCTCGCACTGGCCTGTCCGGTCGCCCGCTGCCTGCCCGAGCACGCGGATCATCTCCGGCCCAAGGCGCAGCGTGTAGGCCAGTTCGCGCCCACCACCCAGGGGCACGGACGCATCGCGGGAGTGGGGATAGGACTCCAACTCCTCGCCGGGCATGAGCCCCTGCGCCTTCAGCGGACATCGGGCGAAGCGCAGGAAGGCGCGCTCCAGGGCCGAAACCAGTCCGGATACGGCATCCGGCAAGCCGGTGGACCGGTACAGCTCCTCCAGTTCCTGGGCACGGCCCCGCTTGAGCGCCGCGTAGGCCTCCAGGCAGTTGGAGAACTGCTCCGGGGTGATGTGCCCGAGCGTCAGCAGGGCTTCCCCCAGGTGAAACTGCCGCACCCGCTGCCTGAAGAGGAGGGTGTGCATTTCCCGTCTGGGGACCCATCCTCTGGCAACGGCCAGCTCGCCGAAGCTCATGTCCGTCTCGCGCTGGAGGACAAGCAGCTCCTCCACCTGGGCGGGGCTTAAAAGGCCAGCCTCCACTGCCAGGTCTCCCAGCCTGCGGTTGGAGCTGGCCTGGAAGGCGGCGGCCTCCTCGATCTGCCCGCTGTCCGCCACGCCGTGTTCGAGCAGGTAATGGCCCAGGCAATGGGAACTCACCGGCCGTCCTCCTTTCCGCTGTTCAGGAAGGCGAAGGTGTCCAGTTCAAGTGACGAATCGTGGATTATGTCGAAGGATGTCTCTCCGAGATACTCCTTGAATTTGAGTGCCTCGGGGAAGTCCGGCCTGAGCGTCAGGGCCTTGTTCAGGAAGCGCTTGGCCGCGCGCTTCCTGCCTTTCTCGTAGAGCGCCCTGGCCAGGTTGTAGTGCAGGTGCTCGTCTGCGGCGGAGAGCCTGAGCGCCCTGGCGTAGTGCCCCAGGGCCTGTGAGTACATGCCGCTCTTGCGCAGCTTGATGCCGAACTCGTTGAAGAGGTGCTTGTGCTCCGGGGCGAACGCTCCCTCCAGCCTGGAGAGGCGGCGGAACACGATGTCGGCGCTGGCTGTCTCGCCCTGCTCCAGATACGTCAGGCCAAGCCCGAAGGAGGCCCTGATGTGGCCTTCGTCCATGCGCAGCGCGCTCTTGTATTCGAACTCGGCCGTGAAAAGCTTTCCGTCCAGGCGGCTGCGGTCGGCGTCGTCCACCATCCGCTCCACGGCCCTCATGGCGGGCAGGACCTTGGTGAGGTAGATGTCCGGAGCGGGGACGAACTTCTTGAAAAGGACGTCCTTGCCGACCAGGCGCCTTCCTTCCTGGGGGATGAAGTCCTGGCTGAGCGGCCTGCAGGCGATCATGCCTTCCGCTGTCTCCTCCGCGTAGACGTAGACGGACTGCTTGATGCGTTTCTTGGTCGCGCCGAAACCGACCGTGGTGACGGTTTCCGTGACGAAGACCCCCTTTACGGCCTGGACGGGAGGTGCTGCTTCGGTGCTCATGGCTGTGTCCCAACATAGCCGCCGGGGCGTCACGTGTCCATGCCGCCTGACCGATTTTGCTGATGACCGGAAGCATCTCCTGGGCTATAGTCCGCCGCGTCATGAGCCAAGACCTTGAAAAATTGCGCATAAGCCGTTCCGGACAGGCCGCTCCCGCCGCCCGGAGACGCTTCGGCAGGTGGATCTGGATCGCGGGCGCGGCAATCATCCTGCTGGCGGCCTGGGCCCTCATGCCCGGCAGGCACGAGGTGGAGACCTCGCAGGCGGTGATGGTGCACCCGTCGCGCTCCCTCACCCTGGTCAACGCCACGGGCTACGTGGTGGCGGACCGCAGGGCCGCCCTGGCCTCCAAGATCACCGGACGGCTGGTGTGGCTGGGGGTCGAGGAGGGCAGCCGCGTGCGCAAGGGCGACGTGCTGGCCCGCCTGGAGAGCGAGGACACGCAGGCGGAACTCAAGCGCGCCCAGGCCGACCTCGCAGCCGCCCGGTTCAGCGTTGACCAGACCCACGCCGAGCTGGTGGACGCCCGGCTCAACCACGGCCGCTTCCTTGAGCTGGAAAAGCGCAAGGTGGTGGCCCGCTCCGAGTACGACCAGGCCATTGCCCGTCTGCGCAAGGCCGAGGCCGCCCACGAGAACGCCCTGAGAGCCGTGCGCTCCCGCGAGGCCGGCCTGGAGCTGGCCAGGGCCAACCTGGAGTACACGGTGGTCCGTGCGCCCTTCGACGCGGTGGTGCTCACCAAGAGCGCCGACGTGGGCGACATCGTCACGCCCATCGGCGCTTCCAGCACGGCCAAGGCCTCGGTGGTCACCATCGCGGACCTTGGGTCGCTGCAGATCGAGGCGGACGTGTCCGAGTCCAACATGGCCAAGGTGCGCCAGGGCCAGCCCGTGGAGATCATGCTGGACGCCTTCGGCGAGGAGCGCTTCCCGGGATACGTGCACATGATCGTTCCCACGGCCGACAAGACCAAGGCCACGGTGATGGTCAAGGTGCGTTTCGACAGGCTCGACCCCCGCGTGCTGCCCCAGATGAGCTCCAAGGTGGCCTTCCTGGAACGCGCCCCCGCCGAAAGCGAGAAGGCCCCCAGGCTGGCCGTCCCGGCCAATGCCGTGGTGGAGCGCGGGGGCGGCGGGGCCGTGTTCCGCGAGGAGGACGGCAAGGCCGCGCTCGTGCCCGTGAAGACCGGGGAGCGCCTTGGAGACATGGTGGAGATAGTGGAGGGGCTGAAGGCCGGGGACAAGGTGGTGCTCTCCCCGCCGGATTCGCTCACGGGCGGCGACAGGATAAGCGCCGCCGGGAAGTGAACCCGTGGACCGGGACATCCTCATAGCCATACGCGGCCTGACCAAGACCTACGAGCGCGGCGGGCAGGTGATACCAGTGCTCACGGACATATCCTTCGACATCGCGGAGGGGGAGTTCCTGGCGCTCATGGGGCCTTCCGGCTCGGGCAAGTCCACGCTGCTCAACTGCCTGGCGGGCATCGACCGCGCCGACTCGGGCGAGATCGTTGTGGCCGGGCAGGACATCGCGCTGCTCTCCGAGACGGAGCTTGCCGAATGGCGCAGCCGCAGCGTGGGGTTCATCTTCCAGTTCTACAACCTCATCCCCGTGCTCACAGCCGTGGAGAACGTGGAGCTGCCGCTTCTGCTCACCGGCCTCACGGGCCGGGAGAGGCGCGAGCACGCCGAGTCCGCCCTTGCCGCCGTGGGGCTGGCCGAACGCATGGACCACTACCCGGCCCAGCTCTCCGGCGGCCAGCAGCAGCGCGTGGCCATAGCCAGGGCCATCGTCACCGACCCGGACATCCTTGTCGCGGACGAGCCCACTGGCGACCTTGACCGCGTGAGCGCGGAGGAGATCCTGGCCCTGCTGGAGAGGCTGAACCGGGAGCTGGGCAAGACCATCATCATGGTCACGCACGACCCGCGCGCCGCCCAGCAGGCACACATCCTGCGGCACCTGGACAAGGGAGAGCTTTCCCGTGTTGCTGATCAGGCTGGCAGTTAGGAACGCCTTCCGGCACAAGCTCAGGTCGCTTTTGACCATCCTGGGCGTGATGGTGGCCATCCTGGCCTTCGGGCTTCTGCGCACGGTTATTGACGCCTGGTACGCGGGCGTGGAGTCCAGTTCGGCCAACCGGCTGGTCACGCGAAACGCCATCTCGCTCACCTTTTCGCTGCCCCTGGCCTACAAGGAGAAGCTGCGCGCCGTGCCGGGCGTCACCGGGGTCTGCCCCGGCAACTGGTTCGGCGGCATCTACATCGACGAGAAGAACTTCTTCGCCAACTTCGCCTACGAGCCCCGCACCCTGCTTGAGCTCTACCCCGAATTCGTCATCGACGACCCGGACCAGAAGGCCGCGTTCCTGCGCGACCGCAAGGGCGCGCTCGTGGGGGCCAAGCTGGCCAAGCGCTTCGGCTGGAAGGTGGGCGACGACGTCACCCTGCGCGGCACCATCTTCCCTGGCGACTGGACCATGACCATTAGGGCCATCTACCGGGGGGCGCGCTCCAACACCGACGAGACCCAGTTCTTCTTCCACTGGGCCTACCTGGACGAGACCCTGCGGGTGAACTCCCCCTCCAGGGCCGGGCAGGTGGGCTTCTACCTGGTGGGCATCAAGGACGCGAACCGGGCGGCGGAGATATCAAGGGCCATTGATTCGCAGTTCGCCAACTCCCTGGCCGAGACCCTCACCGAGACGGAGAAGGCCTTCCAGATGAGCTTCGTGTCCATGTCCGAGGCCATCCTGCTTGCCATACGCATCGTGAGCTTCGTGGTGGTGCTCATCATCCTGGCCGTGGCGGCAAACACCATGGCCATGTCCGCGCGCGAGCGCACGGGCGAGTACGCCGTGCTCAAGACGCTTGGATTCAGCGCCGGGACCGTGGCCTCGCTCATCGCCGGGGAGGCGCTGGTGATAAGCCTCACCGGGGCGGGCCTGGGCCTTGCGCTCATCGGCCCGTGCGCCAAGGCTTTCGGCAGCTTCATGCAGGACTTCCTGCCCGTGTTCCAGGTCTCGCGCGAGACGGTGGTCCTGGGCGTGTTCGCGGGCGTGGCCGTGGGCGTCCTCTCCGGCATCTATCCGGCCTGGTACGCCGCCCGCGTGACCATCGCCACGGCGCTCAGGAAGGTCGGGTAAGTGTCCGGCAGGAATCCGATAACTCGCGTTTCAAGGGCCGTCTTGAAACGGCTTGAAACGCTGGGGGGCGGGCAGTGGCCATCCCTCTGAGCTATTCCTGGCGCAATCTTCTCACGCGCCGGGCCACCACCGTCCTCACGGCGGGTGGCATGGCCCTGGTGGTGTTCGTGTTCACGGCCACCCTCATGCTGGCCGAGGGGCTCCGGCAGACCCTGGTGGCCACGGGCAGCCCGGACAACGCCATCGTATTGCGCAAAAGCTCCGAGACTGAGGTCCAGTCCGTGCTGGAACGCTCCTCCGCGGACGTGTGCGCCATCCGTCCCGAGGTGGCCTCGGACGGCCAGGGCAGGCTCATGGCGGCCAGGGAGCTGGTGGTGCTCATCTCGCTGCCCAAGAAGACCGGCACGGCCTCCAACGTGGTCATTCGGGGCACGGGCTACGCGTCGCTAGAACTCAGGCCCCAGATACGGCTCGTGGCCGGGAGGCTGCCGGAGCCGGGGTCCACCGAGATCATGGTGGGCCAGAGCGTCGTCTCCAAGTTCACGGGGGTGGGGCTAGGGCAATCGCTCACTTTTGGGCAGCGCCAGTGGAACGTGGTCGGCGTGTTCGACGCGGGCAACACCGGCTTCGCCTCGGAGATATGGGGCGACGCGGAGCAGCTCATGCAGGCTTTCCGGCGCCAGGCCTATTCCACGGTGCTCGTCAGGCTCAGGTCGCCTTCCGATTTCGACTCCTACCGGGCAGCCGTCGAGGGCGACCCCAGGCTCCAGGCCGAGGTGAAGCGCGAGCGCAAGTATTACGAGGACCAGTCCAAGGCGCTTTCTCGGTTTCTGCGGGTGCTCGGCATCTCGCTCACGGCCATCTTCTCCATCGGGGCCATGCTGGGGGCCACGATCACCATGTACTCCGCCGTGGCCAACCGCGTGGGGGAGATCGGCACGCTCAGGGCGCTCGGGTTCAAGCGCCGGGCCATCCTGGCGGCGTTCCTGGCCGAGGCGCTGCTTCTTGGCGGGCTCGGAGGCGCGGCGGGGCTGGCCTTCTCGTCGCTGCTCTCCTTCCTCACCTTCTCCACCACCAACTTCCAGACCTTCGCGGAGCTGGCCTTCAGGTTCACCCTGACCGGCGAGATCGCCATGTGGTCCATGGGGTTCGCGCTGTTCATGGGCGTGGCGGGCGGATTTCTGCCCGCGCTTCGGGCCTCGCGCCTGAATATCGTGGAGGCGCTCAGGTCGGGCTAGTGTGACGTCCTCAAAATGAGTGTAGATTTCATTTGAGAGTATTAATCTGAAATTATTGTTTTTATCCCTGAAAAACATGTTCATGTTTTCAGGGAAGCGACACTCGCGCGCGTCCCCGGCGGGGCGCTCTTGAGGCGCGGCCTCGCATGGCTCGGAGCCAACGGCGCTTCGGGCGTGACGCTGGAGGTGGTGGCGGGAAACGAAGGCGCGGTGGAGTTCTACCACTCGCTCGGCTTCAAGCTTCGCTCATCCAAGATGTGGCTGGCCCCGGAAACCCGGAATGAGGGTTGATGCGTTCGAGGAGACGGCAAGCGGTCAGCCGCCGTGTGCCCTGGGCCGGGCGCGGAGCGGGCAGGGGCCTAGGCCACGTCCTTCAGGGAGAGGACGGGCAGCTCCGGCAGGGACGAGAGGCGCGGGTCGATCCCGGCGGCCGTTCCACGCCTGGCGCGCGACAGGTTCAGGCTGCCGATGGGGTCGAAGCCGCGAAGCACGGAGTCCTCGGGGCGGCGCAGAACGTCCAGCACGGCGCGCAGCGAGAGGTCGAACATCCTGTCCAGTCCGCCGCGCTCGTCCGGCAGGGGCATCACCTTCTGGGCGAACCTGAGTGAGCGGTTCCAGCCGGGAAGGCCGGCCAGGGCCACGCTCCCCTTGAACATGCGCTTGCGCAGGAGGTAGGCGGCGCGGTTCTTGTCCAGGGCGGAGACGATCCCCCGGTCCAGCATGCGCTGCGACTTGCTGGTGATGCGCCCCTTGAGGCCGTGGCCGCCTGTGAGGCGGGAATCGGCCTGGGCCTCCACGTAGGCGTGGGCAAGCCCGGCGGGCAGGGCGGTGCGGACCATGACGCCGGGCACGTAGCAGTTGTGGGCCACCACGTCGGCGGCAAGATGCGACATGTATCCCAGGGCGTGGGCGGCCAGCTGCGGGTTGTGGGCGGCGGCGGCAAGGCGGACGGCGGCGTCCCAGTTGTGGCTGTGTCCGGGGCGGATTCTGGTGCCCTTGCCCACGAAGAAGTCGGCGGAGAGGCAGCCGTAGAGGTAGCTGTTGGGGAACTGGGCGATGATCGCGGCGGAGGCGGGGTGCACCAGGTCCAGGTTGGCCAGCACGAAGCGGGCTGCGGCAGTGTGGACTCCAGGCCCCCAGGCCAGGGCGTCGCCCGGGAAAAACAGCACGATGGCAAAGGAGAGAACGAATAGAAGCGTCAAGGCCGCGCTCCCGCCGCTGGTTGCGGACGCCGTGGTATCTATGCCTTCGCGGCGCGAAGTCAAGTTACAACGGGATTAAAACTCAGAACAAGGAATCCTTCCCGTCCAGAAGCCCGGCCATGACGGAGGGGTCCGCCAGGCCGGAGACGTCTCCCATGCGCCCCTCGGCGGCGCCCTTGAGGGCGTGGCGGGCGATCTTGCCCGAGCGGGTCTTGGGCAGCTCCGCCACCACGCGTACCGCGAGGGGAAACTCGCTTCCTTCCACGGCCTTGCGCACGGCGTGGGCCAGGTCGTCCTCCATGCCGTAGGGCTCGGCGGCCTCGGCGCGCAGGGTGGCGTAGACCACCACGCCGTCGCCGGAAGCCACCGCCGCGGCCTCGGCCACGTCGGGATGCGCGGCCACGGCCGCCTCCACGGCGGAGAGAGGCAGGTCGCTGGCGGCCAGCTCGGAGCGGCCCTGGATGACGAACTTGCCGTCAGGCTCCGCGCGCGCCAGGTCGCCGGTGTCGTAAACCTCGCCCAGGTCCAGGCATCCCTCCACAAGTGAGACGGCCATGCCGGGCCAGGGGCTGGTGAGCCTTAGCCTGCCGTCCTGGCCCGTGGCGGCGTCCACGCCCGGCAGGGGGGAGAGTCCGCCCTCGCTGCCGGAAATCATGAGCACGCCGCCGGTCTCGGTCTGGCCCCACGCGTCCACCACTGGCGCGCGTCCCTTGCACACGGCGCGGGCAAGCCAGCGCCGGTTTTCCGGGGTGAGCTTCTCGCCCACGCTCACGATGAGCTTGAGCGCCGGGAGGTCGCGCCCGGCGGGCCATGCCTCGCCTTCGCGCATGAGCTGGCCGGTGAGCGCGGGGGTGGTGATGAGCGTCGCCGCCTGATGCTTCTGGGCGATGCGCCAGATGCGGTCGGGCTTGGGGTATCCGGGCGAGCCCTCGTAGAGGAGGGTCGTGGCCCCGAGGCAGAGCGGAGCGTAGACGGCGTAGGCGTGGCTCATGATCCAGCCGGGTTCGGCCTGGCACCACATGGTCATGCCCGGACCGGCTCCGAACGCCTGCCTGGCCGAATAGGCGCAGGCCGTGAGGAAGCCGCCCGCCGAATGCACGACGCCCTTGGGATGCCCGGACGAGCCGGACGTGTACAGGATGAAGAGAGGGTCGGACGCGCCGTGCACCGCCGCCGGGAGGCATGGCGGGTTGGCGTGGGAGTCCATGACCTCGTGCCACCACAGGTCGCCGGGACGGGTGTCCGCCAGGGGCTGGCCAGTGCGGCGCACCACGAGGCGGCGCGGCCCGGCCTGGGGCTGGCTCACGGCCACTGGGCGGCCGGACTTGAAGAATCCGTCGGCCGTGACGAAGAGCACGGCCTTGCAGGCCGCCAGCCGCACCGAGACCACCTCCGGAGAGAGCCCGGCCGGAAAGACCAGGTGCACCGCGCCGAGCCTGGCCAGGGCCAGCATGGCGATCACGAGCTCCGGCAGCGCGGGCAGCGAGAGGCCCACCACGTCCCCCTTGGAGACGCCCAACCCCGCGAGCACCACGCAGGCGCGGCCGACATCGGCCTTGAGCCTGCCGTAGGTGTAGACCACGGCCTCGTCCTCGGGCTCGCCCTGCCAGATGAGGGCGGGCACGTCGGCGCGTCCGGCGGCCACGTGCCGGTCCAGGCAGTTGGCGCTCACGTCGAGGCTGGCGCCCTTAAACCATCCGGCGGGGTCGCCCAGCGACTCCGGCGCGGCCTTGGTCCATGGAGATCTCCAGGCGATGAGCTCCCTGGCGCGTTCGTCCCAGAAACGGTCGCGGTCGAAGGCGTTCATGACACTCCTTGGGGGTCTTGAAAAATGTGGCTTGCCGTATCGTGTCCGGCCTACTATTGTAGCAACGTCATCAACAATATCCCAACCATGAGATATCAACAAGCGGCTTACTCATGAGCGTCGCCAACCTGGACGGGCTGTTCAAGCCGAACTCCGTGGCCGTGATCGGGGCCACCAACGAACCCGGACACGTGGGCCGCGTGGTCATGGAGAACCTGCTCGCGGGCAAGTTCCTGGGGCCGGTCATGCCGCTCTCCACCACCGAGGACGAGGTGCTCGGCGTCCAGGCGTACAAGGGCGTGGACACGCTCCCCCTGACGCCTGACCTGGCCATCCTGTGCATCCCGCCCGAGGAGGCCCCGGAGTACATCGCCCGCCTGGGACGGCGCGGAGTCAAGGCCGCCGTGGCCCTTTGCCCGGGCTACGCCAGGCTGACTCCCGCCGACAAATGGGAGGTGCAGGAGAAGCTGCTGGCCGCCGCCGAGGACGAGGACATCCGCATCCTCGGCCCCTCTGGCCTGGGGCTCATCATCCCCCCCATCGGCCTGAACGCCAGCCTGGTCGCCGCCGATCCGCCCAAGGGACGCATCGCCTTCGTGTCCCAGTCCGCCTCGCTGTTCACGGGCGTCCTTGACTGGGCCAGGGGGCACGGCATCGGGTTCTCCTACGTGGTCTCGCTTGGCGACAGGCTGGACCTCAAATACCACGACCTTTTCGACTACCTTTCCCAGGACCCCAACACGCGCTCCATCCTGCTCTACCTGGAGAGCGTCTCCGACGCCCGCAAGTTCATGAGCGCCGCCCGCGCCGCCGCCCGCAACAAGCCCGTGCTGGTGGTCAAGCCAGGCCGCAGGCGCGGACCCGGGGGCGAATCCCTGGCCAAGCCAGGACAGGGGCTCGACGAGGTCTACCACGAGGCCTTCCGCCGCGCGGGCATGCTTCGCGTGTTCGAGATCGACGCCCTGTTCGACGCCGCCCAGACCCTGGCCCGTTCCCAGCAGCTGCGCGGCAACCGGCTGGCCATCCTCACCAACGGCGGCTCCATCGGCGTCATGAGCGCCGACACCCTTATCGAGAGGGGCGGGCAGCTTTCGGGCTTCTCCGAGGAAACCTCCCGCTCCCTGCGCGAGCTCCTCGGGCCGAACTGGCTGCGCGACGGCATCGTGGACATGGGCCTCACCGCCACGCCCGACCACTACCGCGAGGCCTTGACCGCCCTTCTCAAGGACAAGGAACCCCACGCCGTCCTGGTCATGCACGTGCCCTTCGCGGCCGTGCAGGGAGAGGACGCGGCCAGGGAGGTGGTCAAGGCCTGCTCCAAGAGCCAGCGCCCCGTGTTCACCTGCTGGCTTGGCCACGGCGTCGCCGAACCGGCGCGCGCCCTGTTCAGCCAGGCGGGCATTCCCACCTACGCCACCCCGGACACGGCGGTGCGGGCCTTCATGGACATGGCCAACCACCGGCGCACCCAGGAGCTGCTCCTGGAGATGCCCGCCAGCATCCCGGCGGGCTTCACGCCGGACCAGGACGCGGCCCTGGGCGTGGTGGAGGCCGTGCTGGAGGAGGGGCGCTCGGAGCTCAACGAGCCCGAAGCCAAGGTGGTGCTGGCCGCCTACGGCGTGCCGGTCATCCACTCGCGCCTCGTGACCACCACCCAGGAGGTCCTGGAGGCCGCCGGGGAGCTCGGCTACCCCGTGGCCCTCAAGGTGGTGTCGCCGCAGATTCCCCAGCCCTTCGACGTGGGCGGCGTTGTCCTGGACATCGAGGACCCCGAGGAGCTCAGGCAGGCGGCCCAGGCCATCAAGGCCAGGGCCAGGAAGCTGGAGCTCGGGGCGCACATCAGCGGATTCATCGTTCAGAAGATGGGCCGCAGGGGCGCGCAGGAGCTGCTCCTCCAGGCCCAGGTGGACCCTGTGTTCGGCCCCTACCTGCGCTTCGGCCAGGGCGGCATGGCCGCCAAGCTCTCGCGAGACAAGGCCATCGCCCTGCCGCCGCTCAACATGAGCCTGGCCCGCGACCTCATCAACCGCACCCGCGTCTCGGCGTTCCTGCGCGGTCTCGGGGGCAGGGCAGCCGCCGACATAGACGCAATCTGCCTGACCATCATCCAGGTGGCGCAGCTGCTCATCGACGTGCCGCAGATCCAGGAGATAGACATCAACCCCCTCTTCGCGGACAGCCAGGGCGTGGCCGTGCTCGGGGCGCGCATCAGGGTGGCGGAGGTGATGACCGCCGGACAGGACAGGCTGGCCATCCGGCCCTACCCCAAGGAGCTGGAGGAGTGCGCCGTGCTCAAAAACGGCAGGCGCGTGCTCATCCGTCCCATCCGGCCCGAAGACGAACCGGCCCACTACGAGTTCTTCAAGCGCCTCTCCCCGGAGGACCTGCGCTACCGCTTCTTCGGCGTGGTGCGCGAGCTCTCCCACATGGAGATGACCCGGCTCACCCAGATAGACTACGAGCGCGAGATGGCATTCATCGCCACCGCGCCCGGCGAGGACGGCGTGAACGAGACCCTGGGCGTGGTGCGGGCCTCCACCAAACCCGACAACTCCGTGGCGGAGTTCGCCATCATCGTGCGCTCCGACCAGAAGGGCCTGGGCCTGGGGCGCATGCTCATGGAGAAGATCATCCGCTACTGCCGCGACCGCGGCACCGGGGCCATCAGCGGGCAGGCACTCCTGGACAACAAGGGCATGCAGGGCCTTGCCGAGAAGGTCGGCTTCGAGGTGTGGCGCAACACCGACGACGAAGTGGCCGAGATGCACCTGGACCTCAAACAACCGGCGGGCGTCCGGTAGGCGACGGTCATTTTTTCTCTTTGGAACAGCGGTTTGCCGCTTCCAAGGCCGCGATGCATGCGACCGCGTCGCTGCCGCGCGGAGCCGCGTTCATGTCCACTCGTCCGCGAAGCCGAAGAGGGCCAAGTGGACATTGTCCCTTTGGCCGCCGACGGCTTCTTTCTCCGCGTACCCCTATGCCTTAATCCTTCTTATCCTGCTCCTCCGGCTGGCAGATGCCCACCCGGTCCCTGGCCATCCAGGCCAGCGCGCCCGTGGAGGCCTTCTCCGAGTATTCCATCATGACGGTGGTGTCGCCCGCGCCGTCGAAGCGCCAGGAGCGGTCGCCCTGCAGGTTGGGCTGCGATGAGAGGGGCGTGCCGTGGGCGTCGGCCAGCTTGCCCAGCAGGGCCATGTGGTTGACCGCGCCGTCGTAGCGGGTGAGCGCTCCGGCCAGCTTGCCCTTGCAGTAGACGTAGACGACCTCGCGCATGCGGACTCCGAGCACTTCAGGGTCGTCGCCCGCAACGGTGTAGTACTGGAGGCCGCCGGATTCCTCGCGGAGATCCGGTTCGATCAGGGCCGAGAGGGGGGAGCCCCAGGCCAGGCCCCTGAAGCCGCCGTCCGAAAGCTTGGGCGCGCTTTTCTTCTTTGAGGAGGTATTCTTTTCCGCGGAGGGTTTCTTGTCCTTGCCGGATGTCTTCTTTTTGGCGGAAGAGCCGCTTTTGGCCTTGGAGTCCTTCTTGGATTTGGTCTTGGTTTGCTCCGGGTTCTTCTTGGCGTCCTGGGCGTTGGCCTGGACGGCGGGCATGGACAGCGCGAGGCATAGCCCCACGCAAAGGATGCGGATGAGCGCTTTCATGCGTCAGCGATAAAGAAAGCCCGGCCCCGCATCAAGCGGTCCGGGCATGAAAAATCGGTCATGCTTCGGCCCTCCGCTCAGACTGACTTGTCCAGGACCCCCTTGGCCATCTTCTTCAGGTTGTCCGAGAGGGTGACGATCTCGTCCTCCGGTATCTTGCGGATGACCTTGTGGCTCTGGGCGTCCACCACCTCCACCTGGAGCTTCTTGGAGTCGTCGAGCAGCCGGAAGTTGAGGTCCACTCCCTTCTTGTTGAAGTACTCCTGGGCCTTTCTGAGAATCTGCTCGGCGTCCTTTCGGCCGAGTTGGCCGCCCTCGTCGCCGTATTCCCCATCTCCGGCCTTCTCCTGCTCCCGCGCGGGCCGCACCTGTTCGTCCCGTTGGGCGACGGCTCGGACGGCGCGCTCGGCATCCACTGCCTGCGCCACCGCTTCCTTCGGCAATTCGGCGTTTTGTATGTTCATGGTCCACCCCTCCCTGGATGAAGCCTGAGGATGTTGTGCTTTCGTCACAGCTCTTATCGGAATTTAAGAGGCGGACTTTAGGGGGGCGCGCAATCCCTTGCAGGGTTGCCCACCACCGCTGGCGCCTGTCCGTGCTTTCGGGGCCCCGGCGGAGGCTTTTCGCGCCACCAGCTCCCGGTGCTCTCGCCCCCCCATTTTCCATCCGCGCCGATTGTGTTACCCACTCCCCATGCTGACCCGGGAACAAGCCGCCTCCAACCTCCAGCGCGTGCGCGAGCGCATCGCGAACGCCTGCCTCAAGGCCGGGCGGGACCCCGCCTCGGTCACGCTGGTGGCCGTCTCCAAGACCCATCCTGCCCAGGCCGTGGCCGCCATGGCCGCCGCCGGGCAGGCGATCTTCGGCGAATCCTACGCGCAGGAGGCCGTCCCGAAACAGGACGAACTGGCGCGCCTCAAGCTGCGCTGGCACTTCATAGGACGCCTCCAGAAGAACAAGGCCAAATACGTGGCCGGGCGCTTCGAGCTGATCCACTCCGTTGATTCGCTTGAGTTGGCCCGTATGTTGCATAAAAAATCGGACTTCCTGGGGATTGTCCAGCCGGTGCTTGTGCAGGTCAACCTTGCCTGCGAGAGCCAGAAGGCCGGTTGCTCCCTGGATGCGGCCATGCCTCTGGCCGAGGCCGCGGCGGAACTGTCCGGCCTCGAACTGAGGGGGATCATGCTGATGCCCCCCTGGGACGAGGACCCCGAGGCCAACCGGGGGCTCTTCGCCCGGGCGCGCGAGCTTCGCGGGCGGCTGTCCGCCCGTCTCGGCCTGCCCATGCCGGAGCTGTCCATGGGCATGTCCCACGACCTGGAGCAGGCCGTGGAGGAGGGGGCCACCCTGGTGCGCGTGGGCACGGATTTGTTCGGGGCCAGGGAAGCCTTATAATCACGCAAGGAGCAGCAGATGGCCAAGATCGAGGAAGACGCCGGGGAAGGCGCGCCCAAGAAAAAGAAAAGCAAGCTTCTGCTCATCATCATTCTTCTGGTGATCCTCGGAGCGCTGGGCGGGGGCGGCTATTACGCCTGGATGAAGTTCTTCAAGGCCCCGCCCCCCGAGACGGCCGAGCAGGCCCCGGCCGAAGGCGAGAAAAAGCCCGAGGAGAAGAAGGACGCCAAAAAGGACGAGAAGAAGGAAGAAAAGAAAGAAGAGAAAAAGGATGATAAGAAGAAGGACGACAAGAACAAGCCCGTCACGTCCATCAACAACATCGTCACCAACCTGGCCGATGCGGGCGGCAAGCGTTACGTGCGCCTCTCCGTGGAGTTCGACTTCAAGGACGGCGACGTGGCCGCCGAGTTCGGCGAGAAATACCAGGCCCGCGTCAAGGACGCCATCCTGACGCTCTTGTGGTCCAAGACCAGCGAGGACCTCTCCAACGTGGACGGCATGCTGGCCTTCCGCACCGAACTGCAGGCGCGGGTCAACCAGATCATGGGCCCTGGCGCGGTGAAGCAGGTCTTCATAACGGACAGGGTCATCCAGTAGGAACGAGCCATGAGCAAGATCCTGAGCCAGGACGAGGTCGATACCCTACTCAGGGGCCTGACCGGCGGCGAGATAGAGGCCGAGTCCGAAATCCTGGAGGACGATTCGGGCATAGTGCCCTTCGACCTCTCCAACCAGGACCGCATCATACGCGGCCGCATGCCGGTCCTCGAGATCATCAACGACCGCTTCGCGCGCCTGGCCACCAACGCCATGGCCAACGCCATGCGCAAGCGCGTGGACGTGAACCCCATCTCCATCGACATGTCCAAGTTCGGCGACTTCATGCGGAGCCTGCCGGTGCCCACGTCCATCAACATCTTCAAGCTCGACCCGCTTCGCGGCAACGCCATCCTGGTGGTGGACTCGCGCCTCGTGTTCGCCCTGGTGGAGAACTTCTTCGGCGGCGCGGGAAGCCAGCCCAAGGTGGAGGGACGCGACTTCACCCCCATCGAGCAGGCCATCATCGCCAAGGTGGTGCGCTTGGCCCTGGCCAACCTGGAGGACGCCTGGCGGCCCGTGCACGAGGTGCACGTGGAGCTCATCCGCTCCGAGATAAACCCGCAGTTCGCGGCCATCGTGCCGCCCTCGGACGTGGTGGTGGTTGTCACGTTCGAGGTGGAGCTGGAGAACGCCATAGGCTCCCTGATCGCCTGCCTGCCCTACGCCACCATCGAGCCCATCCGCTCCAAGCTGTACGCGTCCTTCCAGTCCGAGCGCCTGGAAGTGGACCACGCCTGGATAAGCCGCTTCAAGGAGCGCCTCATGGAGACGCCCGTGGAGGTGGTGGTGGAGTTCGGCAAGACCCAGCTCTCGGGCAGACAGCTGCTCTCCCTCAAGGAGGGTGACATCATCCTGCTGGACACGGACGTGGAGGACCTGCTCAAGGCCGAGGTGCAGGGCGTGAGGAAGTTCTGGGGCGTCCCGGGCAACGTGAAATCCAACAAAGCCTTCCAGGTGCTCCGGGAAGAGGAAACCCATTTCTAAGGGGAGGTGGCTTCGATGGCCCCCGACGATGTCGATCAAGATCAATTGGCCGCCGAATGGGCGGCAGCCCTGGAAGAGGACAAGGGCGGCGGAGGGGTGGACCCCTTCGAGCAGGCCCTGGGAGCGGTGTCCGGCGGCGGCGACGACGCCCTGGCCGAGCAGTGGGCCGCGGCCCTGGCCGGCGAGGAGGAGACCGCCGTCAAGAAGGAGCGCGAGCAGGCCCAGCTCTCCGCCAAGAGCAGGGAGGCATCGTTCAAGGATTTGACGCAGGAGGCCAAGGCCCCCCGCGCCGAGACCGGACGCAGGGACCTGGACTTCATCCTGGACATCCCCCTGGACGTCTCCGCCGAGCTCGGGCGCACGAAGCTCCTCATCAACGAGCTCCTGCAGCTGGGCCAGGGCTCGGTCATCGAGCTCAACAAGCTGGCCGGCGAGCCGCTCGAGATCTACGTCAACGGCAAGCTGGTGGCGCGCGGCGAGGCCGTGGTCATCAACGAGAAGTTCGGCGTGCGCCTCACCGACATCATAAGCCCCATCGAACGGGTGAAGCAACTTGGCTGACGTCACCGGAACCATCGTGCCGCCACCGCCGCAGGTTGGCATGGGAGGGGCCGCCATCCAGATGGCGGTGGCCCTGCTGCTGATACTGGCCGTCATTTTGCTGGCGTTCTGGATGCTCCGGCGCTTCGGTCCCAAGTTCGGCCTCGGGCCTTCATCCAAGCCGCTCGGGCTGCGCGTGGAGGGCCACCTCACGCTCGGGCCCCGCAAGAACATTATGGTGGTCCGCTTCTTGAATAGGCTGTTGGTGCTCGGGGTAACCGACCAGAGCATCAATCTCCTGACAGAGGTGGACGCATCCGATGAAACCAAGGATTTCAAGACTGCTCTCGAAGACGCCGCCCGCCGCTCTGACGATCCTGGCGGCCCTGGCTCTCCCTGAGCTGGCCCTGGCGGCCGAGCCGACCTTCACGCTCAATCTGGCGGCCGGGCAGCAGGCGCCCCAGCAGGTGAGCCTGCTCCTGGAGATCCTGTTCATGCTGACGGTGCTGTCGCTTGCGCCGTCCATCATCCTCTGCTGCACCTCCTTCACCCGCATCATCGTGGTGTTCTCGTTCCTCAGGCAGGCCATGGGCACGGGCCAGATGCCCCCCAACCAGATCCTGGCCAGCCTGGCCATCTTCATGACCGTGGTCATCATGTTCCCCACGGGCAAGCAGATGTACGAGGAGGCCCTCAACCCCTACCTGGAAGAGCGCATCGGATTCAACGACGCCCTCAAGAAGGCCGAAGCACCCCTGCGGACGTTCCTGTTCAAGCACACCCGCGAGAAGGACCTCTCCGTGTTCTACACCATCACCAAGATGGACCAGCCCAAGAACAAGGACGAGGTGCCCACCATCATGCTGGCCGCCGCCTTCATGATAAGCGAGCTCAAGACCGGCTTCACCATCGGCTTTCTGGTCTACATCCCCTTCCTGGTGCTGGACATGGTGGTGTCGAGCGTCCTTCTGGCCATGGGCATGATGATGCTGCCCCCAGCCATGGTGTCCATGCCCTTCAAGCTTCTGCTGTTCGTGATGGTGGACGGCTGGAGCCTCATGACGGCGTCACTCGTCAACAGCTTCGTCTAGGGAGGCAAGGCCATGACCCCCGATACAGTCGTCGGATTCGCCCGCTCCGCCATCGAGATCACCCTGCTGCTCTCGCTGCCCATGCTGGCGGTGAGCCTGGTGGTGGGTGTGGTGCTCTCCGTGCTCCAGGCCGCCACGCAGATACAGGAGATGACTCTCACCTTCGTGCCCAAGATCATCGCCATGTTCGTGGCAATCATCGTGGCCTTCCCGTGGCTCATGGACAAGATGATCGTGTTCACGCGCGAGCTTATGCTCAACATACCAAAGTACATCCAATAGCCTCGCGGCGAGGGGCATGGCATGACCAGCATCGAATATCTCAGGGGGCTCCAGCGCAGCTGGAACACCTACGGCCAGGAAGACCCGCTCTGGGCCATCTGCGTGGACCCGCGAAAGCAGCACAACCGCTGGGACCTGGACGACTTTTTCGCGCTGGGCAGGGAGAGCGTGGACGGGCTCATGCGCTGGTGCGCCGCGAACCGGCTGCCGGGCAGGCGCGGGACGTGCCTCGATTTCGGCTGCGGCGTCGGAAGGCTGACGCAGGCCCTGGCCAGCCATTTCACAAAGGCCGTGGGGGTGGACATCGCCCCCTCCATGATCGAGAAGGCCCGCGCCTACAACCGCCACGGCAACCGCTGCGAATATGCGGTGAACATGGCCGGCGGGCTTCCCCTGTTCAAGGACGCGACATTCGACCTCATCTATACGGAGTACGTGCTCCAGCACATGCATCCATCCCTGGCGGTCAGCTACATCCGCGAGATGGTGCGCGTGCTCCGTCCGGGCGGGGCGCTCAGCTTCCAGCTCCCCTCGCGGCTGCCCTCGCTGGTCTACCCGGAGGGCATGGCCGCCGCGATAGGCGTGGACCGCGAGGACATGGTGCTGCGGACTTCGGAACCGGCGGTGGTCAGGGTCGCCGTGACCAACACTGGCCAGGGAACGTGGGACCAGGACGGCAGCCCAAGGACGCCCGTCAGGGTCTGCCACCACTGGGTGGACATGAACACCGGCGCCACCTTCATGGTCCACGGGCATCAGACCATCGGCCAGCGCGTGGAGCCGGGCGAAACGGCGCTGGTGGACTATGCGGTGCATGCCCCCCGGGCGCTGGGCCATTACGTCTGCGTGGTCGACCTGGTGGACTTCAACGGCGTGCTCTTCTCGGCGCGAGGCAGCATGCCCGCCACCATCGAGTGCGTTGTGGTGCCCGGCCCGGAGGCCGAAAGGGGGAACGCGGCGGCGGACAAGGCCGAAGCGCCCGCGCGCCCGAACATGGAGATGCACGCCATCCCTGAAAAGGACGTCGCCCTGTTGTTGCGGGACTGCGGGGCAAGACTCGTCGGTTGCGTCCGCTCGGGAGACCGGCCCGACGAGGTCAGGCATTCCAGGTATCTCATAACCAAATGACCCGCCCTGATTGAGCGCGGCCCACTTGGTATGAAAAGGCCGGGTCCATTCGGACCCGGCCTAAAAAATACCGATCAGCGCCGCCGTCCCCCAACCGGCGGCGACACCCGAAGCGGCTCGAACCACTCGGGGCGATCCCTCACGAAGGCCATGGCCGCGTGGAATGCGTCCTCGGTGTGCGGTTCGAACGTCACCGACGGGGTCAGCCCGCGCTTGCTTAGCCCCGCGAAGAAGGCCTCCCAGGGGATCTCGCCCTGGCCAGGGCCAAGGTGCTGGTCCGTGCTGCCGTCGTTGTCGTGCAGGTGCAGGTGCCTGAGCAGCGGGGCGAAGCTGTCCAGCCACTGCTCCAGGTTGCCGTGCTTCACGCCCTCGGAGAAGCTGTACCAGTGCCCGATGTCCAGGCACAGGCCCACCCGGTCCCCGTGCTCCTCCCGGAGCCTCCCGGCCACGCCAGCCACGGTGGCCGGGTCGGGCTCGAACGTGTTCTCGAGATAAAGGGGAGGGTGCTCCGGCCAGACTGCCAGCATGGCGTTCCAGGTGTCCACGGCCCTTTCGCGCCACTGGGCGTAACCGCGCATGTAGAGCAGGTGGTCGTACTTCACGTGGCCTATCAAGTGGGCGGGCTCGTAGACGCGGGCCACCTCCATGGCCAGGCAGAGCCGGTCGCGGCAGGCGGCGCGGACCAGGCTGTCCGCCGAGCCGGGCTGGAGGTCGAAGAAGGGCAGGTGCAGCGACGGGGTGAGGCCCTCGTCCCTGAGCCTCGCGGCCATGTCCCGGTGCCAGCCCATGTCCGCCATGTCCATGAGGACGGGGTCTAGGCCAAGCTCGGGATTGACGCCGCGCTTGAGGAAGTCCTCAAGAACCTGGGGATTGTTTTTCACCGCGCGCAGGGTGAGATTGACGAAAAACATGGGGGCTCCCGTCGACAATTTCAAAAAAAGAAATACTATGGCTTTTTGACGGCACGTTCAACCTGGGAGCTTTCCATGTCCGACACCAGAAAAGTCACCTGTCCGCACTGCCACGCCAAGAACCGCGTCATTCACGGGCGCGAGCTGGAGGCCGTCTGCGGCAAATGCCGGGGCGTCCTCTTCCCCGGCAAGCCGGTGGACCTGACCGAAGCTGACTTCGCCAAACACGTCCTGGACAACGACGTGCCCCTGCTCGTCGATTTCTGGGCGCCGTGGTGCGGTCCCTGCCGCTCCATGCACAACGCCTACGAGGAGGTGGCCCGCCGCCTGGAGCCCGACATCCGCGCCGCCAAGGTCAACACGGAGACCGAGCAGGTGCTTGCGGGCCAGATGGGCATCAGGAGCGTGCCCACACTGATGCTCTTCAAGAACGGCAAGGCGGTCGACTCCATCTCCGGAGCCCTTGACGCCAATAATCTGGAAAGCTGGGCCAGATCCCGGGCCATGTACTAGCGAGGCCTCCTCGGGGAAAGCGGAAACCTGCGCGCCCGTAATGCGCTGAAAGAGTTGCTCTTGTCAGTGAACAGGCGTTTTCATGCTTTACGATGCCGGGACTCTGTCCCGGCCATGACGGCGAGAACCAGTCCCGGAGGCCGGAGCGGCTTCGCCGGGATGGCGGCGCGGGCGCTGCTGAGGATGCGGCGTCAGAACCCTCCGCCGCCGTCCAGCGAACCCGATGAAGGGACGCTGGCCATGGACAGGGCGATCCGCCCGGTCACGGGCATGGCCCCCAGTTCGGAGAAGGTGGTGGCCTGGCGCAGGACGATCTCGTCCTTGGCCGCAACGCTGAAAGCCTGGCCCGGACTGACCGGCGCGTTGCCCGCGAAGAACTGCACCATGTCCGCCGGGCCGTTGCCGGTCACGTCCTTGAGCACGTAGCGCCCCGGGGCGATATGGAGATGCTCCCCGGGGCTCCAGGCCAGCGTCAGGTCGCGGCCGTCCCCGGCGGTCAGGACGATTGAGCGCACCTCCCTCGGCCGGACCCGGATGGTGAAACGGCTTTCCTGCTCCCTGGGGGTCTCGCGGACCACTTCGTAAAGGAAGTCCCCGTTTTCCAGAGTGGTGACGAATTTTGGAATGAAGCTTTTTGGGTCCAGGATGATTTCCTGGCCCGCGTCCTGCCCGTCGTTTTTGCCCACGCGGCTCACGTAGCCCTTGAGGTTGAGCACCTCGTCCTTCCTGCTGCCCCAGACGCCTTCCAGCACGAGCCTGTCGCCCTGCACGGCCTGTATCTCGCCGCCTGCCGGAACGACCTTGAGCTCCCCTCCGAGCCAGCACACGAAGCGGGGCGGCCCGGCGGGCTCGCTGGCGGGCCAGGCGCCGGTCCATTCCAGGGTGGCGGTGGCAAGGACGACGCCGTCGGCGCGCACGTCCAGGGCGGTGAAGGGCGAGAGGGGCAGGCGCGGAGCCTTGGCGAGGTTGAAGCCGGGCCTGTCCGAGGCGAACACCGCCGGGACCGGGGACAGCGTGTTCTTGCTGTCGCGCACCTCGCAACGCACGTCCAGGGGCGTCCCCGGATTGAGCCGGATGCGTGGCTTGCCAGCGGGAAGCTCGCGGCCGTTGACGGTCACCTTGAGGCTGCGTCCGGGATAGGCCTTCATGTCGCCGGCCGTCAGGCGCGGCGCTTCCAGCTCCACGCCGAACTGGCGCAGGAAGAGCACCGTGGCCCCAAGCTGGTTGGCCACCTTCCAGGACAGGTCGGGGATGTTCTTGCTCACCTCGATGGCCAGCGCGGGGATGCCCACGCTGGAGAGGGCGTAGAACGTGAGGGACTTGCGCTGCTCCAGGTATTTGGAGCGGTCGTTGAAGGTGTCCATGTTGAAGAGCTGGAAATGGTGGTCCTTGGGCGTGACGCTTTCGTTGATCTTGGCCAGCGTCTGCCGCGCGGTGCGCTCCAGCGTGGCCGCTCCCTTGTGGGTGCTGGCGTCGATGATGACGGACTGCCCGTACCGGTGAGGGCCGCGCAGGTCGCTCTTGCGCACGGGGTCGTAGAAGCCGGAGCCCTCGTGCAGGTGGATGAGCGCCTGGCTCTGGGACACCAGGAACCGGATGAGCCGGGCAAGCCTGTCCTCGTAGAATTCGTTGTAGTCCTTGTCGAAGCGGCGGTTGAGGTCCACGTTGATTGCGCGCCTGCGCTCATGGATGGAAGGCGGGTTGGCCCGGGGGACGATTATCACCGTGCCGCGCGTCACCTTGGCCCGCGTCAGCGCCTGGGCGGTGAGGAATCCGCCGGTCTCGTCCCCCTGGATGCCGCCCTGCACCATGATGGTGGGGCCGGGCTTCTCCCCCTTTAGGAAATGGACGTCGATGGCGTACTGCGTGCCGGGGAAAAAGGTATGGACCTCGGCGGACGCTGGGACGGCGAGGAGCAGGGCGAGAAGGCAGGGCAGGATGCTACTGCTGAGCCTTTTCAAGCGGATATGTTTCGCTGAAGATGGTCTTGCCGGAAGCATTGTTGAGCACCAGTCTCAAACCGAAGAGGTTGCCCGGGTCGAGCCCTTTGGGGAGTGGAGCCTGCGCCTGCACCTGCTTGAACCGCTGGATGGTGAACCCCAGGTCGTCCTTGCCGGTCTGGACGGGGGTCATGGCGCCATCCTTGGTGATTGCGAAAAGCTGGCCGTTGCCGGACAAGGCCTGGGGTTGCAGGTTCGAGAGGTCGAAAGAGTAATGCATGCCCTTGGCGTCGAACTTGGCTCGGAAATTCTCTACCGCGGCCTGGCCCTGATCCACCTTGGCCATGATCTCGGAAAGGTCGATGGCGGCGGGTTTGTCGCGGTCTGAAGAGGCGTTCTTGTCCTTGGAGTCTTTTTCCTTGGATTCCTTGGGTTTGGTCTGGGGCTGCTTGGCGGGTTGCAGGTCCAGACCCAGCCCGGCCAGGAGTTGGGTGAGCTCGGTGGGGTCCGAGGTCTGGAGGAGCTTCTCGATGTTCTGGAGCCTTTCGAGCTTGATGAGGGCTTCGGAGAGGCGCTTCTCCACCTCGCGCCTTTCGGCGTGGGCGTCCTGGCCGCGCTTCCAGAACTGCCAGGCGGCGAAAACCCCGCCTGCCGCGCCGAGAACGGCGAGCACCAGGAAATAGGAAACCGCTCGTATCCACCCGGGGCGCAGCCGCAGGCGCTTGGCCGGCTGCTCGTCCTGGAACCAGATGACGTTCAGCTTTCCCTGGTTGCCCGCCATTTACATCCTGCTCCAGTCTTCGTCCAGGATGCTCCAGCCGTTGCCGGTCGGGCCGAGGACGAGCTTCTTCCGGCCCTTGTCGGAGAGGCCGTCCTTGCTGGCGTACTCCTGCACGAATTCCACGAGAACGCCATCCTGGGTCAGGGAGAACTTCATGTCGCGCACCGCGACCTTCTTCGGGCCCTTCTTGCCGGCCCAGAGCTGCTTCTTCTGCTCCTCGATGGAGCTTCTGCCCCTGCGGTCGCCCTGGACCGCGTTGTCGCCGTAGAACTGGATGTAGTCGGCCAGCTTGCCCTTCTCCCAGGCCTGCCTCCATGCCTCGATGGTCTTGGTCACATCCGGCCTGACGCGGTCGAGGTATTTCGCTTCGAGCCCGAGGTTGGATTCCTCGAACTCCATGCCCACTATGACGAAGCGCCCCTCGGCGTTCTTCTGCCAGTAGAGGCGCTTGACGCCTTCGCTGGTGAGAGTGGGCGAGCGGTAGAGCTGGCCGAAGTACGTTACCCAGTAGTCCGGGCCCTGCACGGCCCGGACGTCCTCCAGCAGGACGTGGATCCAGGGCAGCCTGGAGAACAGCTGGCGCTTGTGGCCGCGGAAGTTCTCGAAGGGTTCGGCGCTTGAGATGGCGAACTTCTGGGCGTCGTGGAAGGCGAAGAAGTCCTCGGACTTGCGCGACCAGGCCTTGGCCCACTCCAGGGTCGCCGCCACCACCTCCTGGCCCTCCTTGGAGGCCTGGGGGGCGTCCTTGGACCAGTGCACCTCGTTGGCGATCACCACCGGCAGGACGCGCTTGGTGAACTGGGGATCGAGTTCCTTGATGTCGGGGTTGTTGAGGGCCACGCAACCCCGGCTCTCCATGGGCGTGATGGGCCTGCCCCGGCCGTGGATCCAGATGCCCGAGCCCTTGCGCCCGTTAATGACGTCGATGGGGTTGGGGTAGTTGAGGGTGAAGGCCAGGTCGCCGTAGAGGTCGAAGTCCAGGCCCCCGTTGATGCGATTCTTGATGAAATAGACGCCTTCGGGGGTTTTGAGGTCGCCCTCGCGCCACTTCGTGCCCGGCTCCTGTCCCGTGGTGCAGGGCAGCTGCTTGATGGGCTGGAGCGGGCTCTTCTGCTCGAAGAACCAGAAAGTCTGCGAGGACTTGTCCACCGCCAGAAAGCGCTGCGGGCCGTACGGGTCGGCCCTGAGGCTGGCGGCCCAGCCCACGTCGCCCGCGTGAGCGGGGCCGAAGCAGGACAGCAAAACGGCGGCGGCGATGGCGAATGCGAGCAGGGACTGTTTTGCGAGTGGCGCGTCCACGGTCTGGCTCCTCCGTGAGTCGACGGTGGTCTTGAAAGTTCAGCTCCCCTTGGCGGCGACCAGGTCCGCCCGGGTGAATATGGACTGAAGCTCGTAACCGGCGGCGGCCAGGTTCTCCCGTCCGCCCTCCTGGCGGTCCAGCACGGCGAGGACGGCCACGATGACGAGGCCTGCATCCCGCACGCGCTCGCAGGCCTTGATCAGAGTGCCGCCGGTGGTGACCACGTCTTCGAGCATGGCCACCTTGTCGCCGGGCCTGAAGTTGCCCAGGCCCTCAAGGAACTGGTTGGTGCCGTGCCCTTTGGATTGCTTGCGCACGATGAAGCCCGGCAACGGGCGCTTGCCGATGTAGGACATGACGGTGACGGCGCTGACCAGGGGGTCCGCCCCAAGGGTCATGCCGCCCACGCCCTGCACGTCGATGCCGGAGAGCATCCCGCAGAAGATGCTGCCTATGAGGTAGGAGCCCTCGGGATGCAGCGCCGTGGGCTTGCAGTCGAAATAGTAGTCGCTCTTGCGGCCGGAGGTGAGGACGAAGTCGCCCTCCCGGTAGGACTTTTCCAGTATGATTTCAGCGAGCCGCTGTTTCACGCCCCGAACACCCTTTTGTAGATGACCTCTTCCTGCTTGAGGAAGTTGGCCGGATTGAAAAGCTCATCCAGCTTCTCTTGTCCCAACGCACTGGCGATGGCCGTATCACGGCGGACCTCGCCGGGGAAGAGCTTTTTTTCCGTCCAACAGCGCATGGCAACGGCCTGCACGGCCTCGTACGCCTTCTGGCGGTCCATTCCGGCGTCGTCGATGAGCGCCAGGAGCACCGCCTGGGAGAAGAACAGTCCGTATGAGCCCCAGAGGTTGCGCTCCATGTTCTCGGGGATGACGCGAAGCCCGGAGAGCAGGTTGGACAGGCGGTGCAGCATGTAGTCGGCCAGGATGGTGGAGTCGGGCATGATCACGCGCTCCACCGAGGAGTGGGAGATGTCGCGCTCGTGCCACAGGGCCATGTTCTCCATGGACGCCAGGGCGTTGGCGCGAAGGAGCCGGGCGAGGCCGGCCAGGTTCTCGGCGGAGATGGGGTTCTTCTTGTGGGGCATGGCGGAGGAGCCCTTCTGCCCCTTGCCGAAGCCTTCCTCCACCTCCAGCACCTCCGTGCGCTGCAGGTGGCGAAGCTCGACGCAGATGCGCTCGATGCCCCCGCCCAGAAGGCCCAGCGCGGTGAAGAACTCCGCGTGCCTGTCGCGCTGCACGATCTGGGTGGAGACGGGGTCGGGGGTGAGCCCCAGGATGGCGCAGGTCTTCTCCTCCAGTTCGGGGGAGAGGTAGGCGTAGGTGCCCACCGCGCCTGAGATCTTGCCCACGGCCACATTGTCCACCGCCCTGGCCACGCGCTCGCGGTGGCGGCGGAACTCGGCGAAAAAGACGCACAGCTTGAGCCCGAAGCTGGTGGGCTCGGCGTGGATGCCGTGGGTGCGCCCCATGCACAGCCTGCCCTTGTGCTCCATGGCCATGGACTTGAGCACGTCCAGGAGCCCGTCCAGGCCTTCGAGGATCTTGCGCCCGGCCCGCATGAGGAGCACGCCGTTGGCGGTGTCCACGATGTCGGAGCTGGTGCAGCCCAGGTGGATGAAACGGGCGGACGGGCCGACGATCTCCTCCACGTTGGTGAGGAAGGCGATGACGTCGTGGCGGGTGCGCTCCTCGATTTCGAGGATGCGGTCCACGTCGATGTCCGCCTTGGCGCGGATGGTCTCCATGTCGGCGGCCGGGATGCGCCCCAGGGCGTGCCAGGCCTCGCAGACGGCCAGTTCCACTTCCAGCCAGACGCGGAACCTGTTCTCCAGGCTCCAGAGCGATCCCATTTCCGGACGGGTGTAGCGTTCTATCATGTGAGTGGGGTGCGAAAGTTGCGATGCCCGGCTGCCGGGCCGTTAAAACAAGCAAGGCAGCCGAAGCTGCCTTGCCGGGGTATCGCTTAGTTGGCCGAGCCCCCCGATGCCGCCGCTGGGGCGCTCGGGGCCGCTTCCGCCTTGGGGGCCGGGGCCGCCGTGGCGCAGTCGGACTTGGCTCCGGAGGGTTTGGAGTACAGATCGGAATACCAGCCGCCGCCCTTCAGGACAAAAGACGTGCTGGAGATCAGCCTCTCGGCCTTGCCTCCGCAAACCGGGCATGGGGCCGGGCGCTCGGCAAAATCCTTCTGCCACTCCTCGAAAGTCTGCTGGCATTCCTGGCAGCGGTATTCGTAGATGGGCATGGCTTCCTCCTTGACAACGCGAAAGTGACAGCTCTGGAGATAGGTCCAGGCCGCGAGGTTGTCAAATACACCGACAAATTTACAGTCCTGGAAGACCGCGTCTTCCAAGGCCGGGGATTGAAATGAATTCGTCTCCGCCCCTCTTTTCGGGGGGCGGCGGATGACCAAAGGACTAGGACTTCTTCGCGGCCTTGGCTTCGCGGATGCGCTCTTTCAGGCGCTCCTGGCGGCGTTTGCGGCGGCGGTCCAGTTCCTTCTTGCGCTCGATCTTCTTGTGAGCCATGGGTGTTTCCTCCTGGCGATGTACGCTCGAAAAAAAGGTTCCTTACTGATTCACCCCTGGCCTGTCCAGGTGTTTTTTTTAAGCAAATGAGCTATCAACCTTTCATGAGCAATTCCCGTGCCCGGATCGTCCTGCTCCTGGCCGTGGTGGCCTTCGCCGCCGCGTCGAGGCTGGCGTGGCTCGAATCCACGCCTTTGTGGTGGGACGAGTTCGTCACCCTTGGCCGGGCCAAGTTGCATCCGGGCGCGCTCTGGACCAGCCTGTCGTACCAGGGGCCGTCGGACTCCTCGCTGGACTCCTCCCCGCCGCTTCTGCACTTCATCCTGCACGGCGTGCTGGCCCTGGGGGGAGCGTCGGAGACATGGGTGAAGCTGCCGAGCGCCGTCTTCGGCGCGCTCACGGTCCTTGTCATGTATCCGCTTGGGACGCGCCTCTTCGGGGGGCGTTCCGGGCTCTACGCCTCGGCCCTGCTCGGCTTCTCGCTCTACCACATGCACTACAGCCGCGAGGCCAGGCCCTATGCGCTTTACCTGCTCCTGGCCGCCTGCTCCCTCTGGCTTCTGCTGCGCGCGCTGGACCTGAACAGGTTCCGTGACTGGGCCGCCTGCGCCCTGGCCTCGGCGGCCACGCTCTACGCCTCCTACCTGGGCGGGGCCAGCCTTGCCGCCCTGGGCGGCTACCTTGCCGCGCTCGCGCTATCGGGGCGCATGCCTCCGGGGCGGACCCTCCCCGCATTCGCGAGCGTGGCCTTCGCGGCCCTGGCCTACCTGCCGTGGCTGCCCGGGCACCTCTTCCATATGGAGCTCATCTATTCCCCCGGCGGCGACATGGGCCTGACC
Source organism: Thermodesulfobacteriota bacterium (assembly GCA_049322415.1). Lineage (GTDB taxonomy): Bacteria > Desulfobacterota > Desulfovibrionia > Desulfovibrionales > Desulfovibrionaceae > Fundidesulfovibrio. The sequence goes on from JBMORI010000039.1 coordinate 45,894, forward strand.
CCCGCCTTCCTGGGCCGGGCGTTCATGGAGTTCACTTCCGGCAGCGGGCTCTACCTGGCCTGCGCCGCCTTCGGGGCCGCCGTGGGCATGCACCGCCATCCCGCGAAGGCCGCGCTGCTCTACATCTGGCTGGCCCTGCCCGTCGCGGCGGCGCTGGTCCTGCGCACGGGCATCGCGGTCAATCCCCGCTACCTCGTCAACTTCGTGCCGGGTCTGGCCCTGCTGGCCGGGGCCGGGCTGGACGGACTGGTCAGGGGGGTGTCGCTGGCCCTGCCGGGCCGGGCAGCCGCTCTTCTTGGACTCGTCGCGGCGGTGGGCCTCTCCTGGCCGGGCCTGACGCGGATGCCGGACTACTACCGCCGCGACAGCCATTCGGTGCGGGACGACCTGCTGGAAGTGGCCGTGAACGCGGCCAACGCGGACACCCTGGCCTTTCCCCGCAACCGGCACCTGAAGGTCTTCGCCCGCTGGTACCTGCCGGGGCTTTTCGGCGATCTCTCCCAAAGCGGCGATCTGGGCTACCGCCGCGTCATGCTGCTAAGCGGCCCCGAGTTCACCCCGGACCTGCCGGGCGAGGCCGAAGCCCACGGCGATCTGCGGGCCTTCCGGATAGGGCTCCTGAACGTGAGCCCCCTCCCGGCCCCGGGCCCCTACAAGGCGGATTTCTCGAACCTCAGCCTCTACCGCGAGGCCGCCTTCTGGGACAACATCGGCCCCGACCTGTTCAGGAAATCCCTCACCCTCTACGACCCCGAGCGCCCGGGCCGCGTGCTGTGGCGGTTCACCGCCCCCGAGGGCGGCTTCCCCGCCCAGGTGACGCTGCGATGCCGCCTGCGGCTGGACAAAAGCCGGGCCACGCCGCCTCCGGACGCTTCGCTGGCCGTCCTGGCCGGGGCGTCGCCCGAATCCCTCAAGGCAGCCGCCGCCGTGACGCACGCCGATTTCAAGGCCGGACAGGAGCTGGACCTGACCTTGGCGGTCCCGGCCACCGGCCCGGAACTCACGGCCGGCATCCACATGGACCCCGGAACCATCCACGGCGGCATCGAGGTGGTCTCCTTCGATCTGGACTTTCCCGAACGTCCGGCGATCCCCGTCCCGGCGGCGGAGCGCCTGAGGGGCAGGGCGAAGCTCGTCCCCTGGGCGCCCGGAGTGGTCCGGACCGGGGACGGCGCGCTCTTCGGCTTCGCCCCGGACGATCCGCGCCTGTCAGCCTTCCTGGCCGAGCATCCCGGCATCGAACCCGTGGCCTCCCTGCCGGACCTCGTCCTCTACGACCCGGCCCTGCTCCGGCCCCGGATCGACCTGCCCGGCCCGGCGGTGCTCTACGCGGGCAGGTCCCTCCAGGGCATTCGCGTCACCGGGCCGTTTTCGGGCCAGACGCTCGCTCTGGGCGGCTTCGCCCTCCCGCTCCCCCTAAACGCCCCGCCGGGCTCGGCTCTGGAAATCGCGCCCGGCGGTCAGGGACGCATCAGGGCCGGACTGGATTTCTCGTCCGGATCGACCGGCGCTTTCCTGTCCTTCAACACCGAGCTCCCGGAGGGTTCTCCCAGCGTCACCTGCCGGGGCGAGAACGGCTGTTTCCTGGTCTACGCCCTGCGCTCGCCCGCGCCCGTGCGGACCGTGCGGGTGGCGTGGACCCCCGAAGCCTACGGCGAGCCGGGACAGGAGAACGGCGTGCGCCTGTCCTACTCCACGGACGGCAGCTCCTACCGGCCCGTGGACGCCATGAGCGTCAGGAACTCCGAGCTGTGGGAGGGGAAATACCGCTGTATAACCCGCATCGAGCTGAATGCCCCGTCCACGCTGGTCTACCTGCGCTTCGACCTGACCAGCGACAAGGCCCGCCTCTGGGCCGGACCCGCAACCCCGCTCTGCATCGACGCATGGACCGATCCGCCCGCGAAGCTCCCGGCCGCGCTGCCGGAAACACCGTTCAAGCCCGTCAACTCCGGGCCGCCGGTGCAGGTCTACCTGTCGCCCGCGCCCCTGCCGGACCTGGACGGGCTGCTGGCCCCCCACTAGCGAGCACGCGCCATGAAAGTGATCATCCCCGCCGTTTGCGCCGCCGTGTTCCTGTTCGCGCCCGCCCATGCCGAAACCCCAGGCGGCCTCTTCGCCCGGGGCTATCGCCATCTCACCGGGCAGGGCACGCAGCGCGACGCCACCCTGGCCGCGAAGTTTTTCCTCGAAGCCGCGCAAACCGGCGAGCCGCAGTCGCAGTTCCAACTCGGCGTGATGTTCATGGACGGGCTGGGACTGCCCAGGGACAACCTCTGGGCCTGGTTCTGGCTGGACAAGGCCGCCTCGAGCCCGGCACTGCCCGAGGAAGCGCGTCAGGCCGCGAAGGGAAGGCTCGACGCGCTGGGCAAGATATTGACCGCGGACGAGAAGAGGCGGCTGGGAATCAGGAATTAGGATGCCTCCGGCGTCCAGAGAGGGCGTTGCCCTCTCTGGACTCACCCGCCAGGGGGTTGATCCCCCTGGCCCCCCAGTTGCTTCGCGGGTTACGGGCGATACGAATGCGATGATCGGGGAGCGTGCAAAGCCACGCTCCCCGATCTGGTTTAAAAGATTCTTAACCTATCGCCGCTTGCGGCGATGGCGGTCCGCCGGGATAAACGCGGCATTGGGCGCGTTCCCGGCGGCTCACCCTCCCGCGCCCGAGCCCGGCGGTCCCGCGTGCCACCCGCGAAGCAACTGGCGGGTCAAGGGGGGCCTCCCCCCTTGCGGGTGCAGGGCAGCGCCCTGCAGGGTCCGGGCGGAGCCCGGGTCTTCAGGCCTTCACCAGCGGCAGCCGCGCTCCCAGGCGGTACCCGTCCCCGGCCACGTCCACCACGTACGGCCAGGCCTCCACCCCGGCGTCCACGGCCTCGTAAAAGAGAGCGGCGTACTCGGGGTCGACCGCCCAGGCGGGCATGAAGCACCGCCCGTCCGGGCGCTGCACCGCGAAGAAGAGCGCCGCCCGAGCGCCGGACCGCGCAAGCCGCATGAGTTCGCGCAGATGCTTGCGGGCGCGTTCAGACGGCGCGTCCGGGAACTGCGCCGCGCAGTCCTCCACCATGGTGACGTTCTTGGTCTCCACGTAGAGTTCACCGGCGGGACCGGAAAGAAGCGCGTCCAGTCTGCCGCCCTCGAAGCGCGGCTCGGTCCTGAAGGAATCGTAGCCGGAGAGCTCCGGCATGGCTCCGGTCTCCCACGCGGCGCGCAGGAGCCGGGTGGGGGTGGCGGTGTTCACGCCCACCCAGAAGTCCCGGAGGCGAAGCGCCTCCACGGTGCATGGGTGCTTGCGGCCCGGCGCGCCGCTCACTGAAAGAAGCGCGCCGCATCCGGGCCGCGTTAGCCCCAGCATGGTCCCGGTGTTGTTGGTGTGGGCCGTGAAGGGGCCGCCCGCGTCCTCAACGTCCATGAGGAAGCGCTGCCTGCGGCCCTTGAGCACGGCCGTCCGGACCGCTCCCGAAAAGGGGAGCAGCGGCACGGAAGAATTTACTGTTTTCGTGTTTTGCACTACATCTTGCCTCGTTTCGTCCGCCACCACGTCAACACAGCGAGAGCCGCATGCGCACTTCCCTGAGACTGTCCCGCATCCAGCCGTCGGCCACCCTGGCCATGAACGCCAAGGCCCAGGAGCTCAAGGCCCAGGGCAAGGCCGTGATCAGCCTGGCCGTGGGCGAGCCCGACTTCCCCACCCCGGACCACGTCAAGGACGCGGCCAAGGCCGCCCTGGACGCCAATTTCACCCGCTACACCGCCGTGCCCGGCATTCCCGAGCTGCGCGACGCCGTGGGCGGGTATTTCAACCGCTTCTACGGGGTCAACCCGCCGCGCGAATCGGTCATCGTGTCCAACGGCGGCAAGCAGGTGCTCTACAACCTGTTCATGGCCCTGCTCAACCCCGGCGAGGAGGTGCTCATCCCCGCGCCCTACTGGGTGAGCTACCCGGACATGGTGCTCCTGGCGGGCGGCAACCCCGTGCCCGTGCCCACCGAGCCCGAGGACGACTTCCTGGTCAGCGTGGAGGCCCTGGAGAAGGCCCGCACCCCAGGATGCAAGATCCTGGTGCTCAACTCGCCCTCCAACCCCACCGGCTGCTGCTACACCAAGGCCCAGCTGGACGCCATCATGGAGTGGGCCGTCTCCCGGAAAGTGTTCGTCATCTCCGACGAGATATACGACCAGCTGGTCTATCCGCCCTCCGAGCCCGCCTCCTGCATCGGCTGGTGGGAGAAGAACCCCGAGAGCGTGGCCGTGGTCAACGGCCTGGCCAAGAGCTTCGCCATGACCGGCTGGCGCATCGGCTACGCCGTGGCCCATCCGGACCTGGTGAAGGCCCAGTCCAAGATTCAGGGCCAGTCAACCTCCAACGTGTGCTCCTTCGCCCAGAAGGGCGCGGTGGCCGCCCTCACGGGAAGCTTCGAGTACGTGGAGATGATGCGCGGGAACTTCCAGCGCCGCCGCGACCTGGCCATGAAGATCGTCTCCTCCTGGCCCGGCGTGAAGTGCCCCAACCCGGGCGGCGCGTTCTACCTGTTCCCGGACGTGTCCGCCATCTACGACGCCAGGACCCCGGATTCGGCCACGCTTTGCACCCGCATCCTGGAGGAGGCCCTGGTGGCGCTGGTGCCGGGCTCGGCCTTCGGCGACGACCGCTGCATCCGCTTCTCCTACGCCGTGGACGACGAGACCCTGGTGAAGGCCCTGGAGGCCGTGGGCAAGGTGATCAAGGGCTAGGCGGCTATCCCATGGAAACGTGAACATGTTTTCATGGAACTGTTTGTGATGTTGGTGTAGTTGCAGGGGGAGCGCGCAAGCTTGCGCGCTCCCTTACGCGTTATGCGAGACCAAAAAGGAGCCGCCGCAATGTCCCAAAACCTTCTCGACTGGACCAGCGCCTATCCCAAGGGCGTCTCCCCCAGCGCCGGGCAGGCCCGGCTCGGGGCTTTCGTGGAAAAGCTCGCCGTGGACCTCTCCGGAACCGAGGGGGGCCGTCTGCCTTTCATCAACATGCCCCACTGGCCGTCCCTCAAGCGGGACCTGGCGGTGCTTGCTCCTCGTCTCAAGAAATTCAAGCACATGCTGCTTCTCGGCATCGGCGGATCGGCGCTCGGCCCCCGCGCGCTCCAGAAGGCATTCTTCCCCCAGCAGGACCAGCCCGGCCACGACGGCCCCTGGCTCTGGATCGCCGACAACGTGGACGTGCCCACCCTGGAAGCCTACTTCACCAAGCTCCCCCCGGAGGAGACCGTGGTCCTGGCCGTGAGCAAGTCCGGCGGAACCATCGAGACCACAAGCCAGTACTTCCTGGCCTGCCAGTGGCTGAGGGACAGCCTGGGCCAGCGCTGGAAGGACAACCTGATCATGGTCACGGGCGGCGAGGGCTTCTTCCACAAGGAGTCCCAGAAGCACGGCTTCACCACCCTGCCCGTGCCCACCTACATGGGCGGGCGCTATTCCGTGCTGTCGGCCGTCGGTCTTGTCCCGGCGGCGTTCCTGGGCATCGGCTACGAGGCGCTGGTGGAGGGCTCCCTGGCCGTGACCAGGCCTCTCTTCGACACCATCCTCTCGCCCAGGATCCTGGCCGCCCATCCGGCCTGGCAGCTGGCGACCTGGAACTGGTCCATCATGGACTCCGGCTTCGACCAGCTGATCTTCTTCTGCTACGTCCCCAAGCTGGCCACCATGGGCGCATGGTTCGCCCAGCTCTGGGCGGAGAGCCTGGGCAAGCAGGGCAAGGGCTCCATGCCCATCCCGGCGGTCGGCGTCACCGACCAGCACTCCCTGCAGCAGATGTTCCTGGACGGCCCGCGCAACAAGGGCTGCCTGTTCATCACCAGCGCCGAGGAACACCCCGGCCTGGCCTTCCCGGACGACATCCCGTCCGAGTTCGGTTTCCTGCGCGGCAAGACGATGGGAGAGTTGCTGCCCGCCGAGGCCCTGGGCTCGCGCATGGCCATGACCCAGCGCGGCGTCCCCCTGGTGGAGATGCGCCTTGGCAAGTGCGGCGAGCACGAGTGCGGGCGGCTCATGGGGCTTCTGGAGCTGACCACGCTGCTCACCGGCTGGCTCATGTCCATCGACCCGCTGGACCAGCCCGCCGTGGAACTGGGCAAGCGCCTGGCCAAGGCCAGGCTCGGGGCGGACGGCCTGGCCAAGGAGAAGGCGGATCTTGCCGCCTTCATGGCCGCCGAGCACCCCATCACGGAGTTCTAGGACGTTGCAAAGCGCCCTCAAGCGCCAGGAACCAGCCGGCAGCGGACCGATCTCCGGCCCGCCGCGCGCATGCGCGGCGGGCCGTCGCCCTTGCCGCGCGCGGCGCAAGGAAGCGGGAGCGGGGAACGCCGGATGAGCGTTGCAAGCGAGGGGGCGAAACGCTCCGACACCTCCTTCGGGCTTCTCAAGTTCGTCTCCTGGGGCACGCTGGTGCTCATCCTGCTCTCCAGCCTGTTCCTCTCCATCTTCCTGGCCAACCAGGCCCGGCAGGCCCTGCTCGAAAAACAGCGCGACTTCGCCCAGCTTCTGGCCACCACCCTGGGCAACGACATCAACAAGCGCTTCTATATCCCCAATTTCTGGGCATTCGGAAGGCCCGACCTGGGCAAGCCCGACCAGTACAAGCGCCTGGACGAGGTGGTCCACTTCGCGCTCGAGGGCTCCCCCGCCCGCGACATACGCCTCTACGACCCGTCCGGGCTCGTGGTGTACGCACAGGACAAGGCCCTGCTCGGCAAGGAAGGGCTCGGCGGGGAGTCCATCCTTCAGGCCGTGAACGAGGAGAAGTTCTCCTACGAGTTCATCTACCAGGCCAGCTCTCTTGGGGCCTTCTTCTCCGCCGGGATAGAGCCCAATTCCGTGACCATGCGCGTGTACGCCCCGCTTCGCATCAAGGGAGTGATCCCGGTGGCCATGCTGGACGGCGAGGGCCTGCCGCAGGGCAACGGCGCCTCGCCCAGGACGGACGCCCCGGCGTCAAGCAAGGACGCCGGACAACCCGGCGGCGCGGAAGTCCGGGGAGAGGCGGCGCCCTCCGGCGGCGTCCCCCAGGAGCCGCCCCGGCGCGAAGAGCTTCCCGGCCGCATGGCCCCTTTCGAGAGCGGGGCCGCGGGGCCAGCCAGTGAAGCCGCGCCGTCCGCCGGACCGGACGCCCCGGCTGAGCCCTCCTCCGCCCGGAAGCCGTCAGGCGCGTCCAGGGTCCCGTCCTCGGCCCTGGAGCCTTCCTCGGCGCTGCCCGGCCAGCCGGCGGGCCGCCTGGTGGAGGTGGAGGGTGTCATCGGCGGCCTTGAATTCACCATGGACATCACCCCGGACTACCAGAAGCTCATCACCTTCCAGCGAATCATCATCTTCGCCAACCTGGCCAACGCTCTGGTGATCTTCTTCATACTGCGCACGCTCATCCACCGCGCCGACAGGATAAGCGCCCAGCGCATGAAGGAGAAAGAGGAGTTCGAGCGCGAGATCGTCCAGAACGAGAAGCTGGCCAGCATGGGCCGCATGGTGGCGGGCATCGCCCACGAGATACGAAACCCCCTGGGCATCATCCGCTCAAGCTCGGAACTCCTGGTGTCCCGCATGAAGGACAAGGACCCCCTGACCGCCAAGATCCTCACGGCCATCAACGAGGAGGCCGTGCGCCTCTCCAAGACCGTGGGCGAGTTCCTGGACTACGCCAGGCCCAAGCCCCTCAGGCTCGAACCCGTGGATCTGGGCGTGGTGCTGGACCAGGTGCTGGCCTTCCTGGAGCAGAAGTGCCGGGAGCTGGACGTGGAGGTGGTGCGGGACTACCAGCCCGGGCTCACGGTGCGGGGCGACAAGGACCTGCTTTACCGGGCCATCTACAACATCCTGGCCAACGCCATGGAGGCCATGGCCGGGCAGCCGCGAGACGAGGACGAGGGCATGCGCGGGCAGATCGTGGTGCGGGCGTCGCTGGAAAAAGAGGGACCCGTCCTGACCGTGCTGGACACCGGGCCGGGCATCCCGGCGGACATCCGCGACAAGCTCACCGACCCGTTCTTCACCACCAAGCAGAACGGCACGGGGCTGGGACTGGCCATAACCGCCAACATCCTTCGCGGCCACGGCGCCGCGCTCGCGCTTGGCGACAACCCCGGCGGCGGCGCGAGGGTGGACATCCTCTTCCCCACGTCCTAGATTCCCCCGGCCATGGCAACGAACATCCTCATACTCGATGACGAGCGCAACTACCTGCTCATCCTGGAAGCCCTGCTCACGGACGCCGGATACGGCGTCACCGCGCTGGACGACCCGGAGATGGGCCTCGCGTACCTGGACGAATCAGAGGTGGACCTGGTCATCACGGACATGAAGATGCCCAAGGTGACCGGCCAGGAAGTGCTCGAACACGTCAAGAAGAACTACCCCCACGTTCCGGTCATCATCATGACCGCCTTCGGCTCCATCGAAGGCGCGGTGGACGCCATGCGCGTGGGCGCGTTCGACTACGTCACCAAGCCCTTCTCCAACGACGAGCTCATGCTCACCGTGGCCAAGGCCGCCCAGTTCGCCAAAACCCAGCGCGAGAACATATACCTGCGCCAGAGCCTGGAGGAACGCTACGCCGTCCACCAGGTCATCGGGCGTTCCAAGGCAATGGGCCAGGTGCTGGAGCTGGTGGACAGGGCCGCGCCGTCCCGCTCCACGGTGCTCATCACCGGCGAGTCCGGCACGGGCAAGGAGCTGGTGGCCAAGGCCATCCACTACGCCTCGCCGCGCAAGGACCAGCCCTTCGTGTCCGTGAACTGCATGGCCCTCAACCCCGGCGTGCTCGAGAGCGAACTCTTCGGCCACGAGAAGGGCTCCTTCACCGGGGCCGTGGCCAAGCGCCGGGGCCGTTTCGAGTCGGCCCACGGAGGGACCCTCTTCCTGGACGAGATCGGCGAGCTGTCCTCCGATCTCCAGGTGAAGCTTCTGCGCGTGCTCCAGGAGCGCACATTCGAGCGAGTGGGCGGAACCGAGCCCGTGGAGGTGGACATCCGCGTGGTGGCCGCCACGAACAAGGACCTCCAGGCGGCCGTGGCCGCAGGAACCTTCCGGGAAGACCTCTTCTACCGGCTGAACGTGGTCAGCCTGTCCATGCCCGCCCTGCGCGAGCGGCGCGAGGACGTCCCGCTTCTGGCCGGGCATTTCCTGCGCAAGTACGCGGAGGAGAACGGCAAGAACATCCAGGGCTTCACCCCGGAGGCCATCGACGCCCTCACGGGCTACGAGTGGCCGGGCAACGTGCGCCAGTTGCAGAACGTGGTGGAGCGCTGCGTTGTGCTGGCCTCGTCCGAGCTCATCGGCGTGGAGGACCTGCCCGCCGAGGTGCGCGACGAGGAGACCCAGTACAAGTCCGCCGTTGACCTCCTGCCCGTCCAGATCAACCTCGGCGAGACCCTGGAGAAGATCGAGGCGGCCCTGGTGCGGCGCGCCCTGGCCAGGACCGGGTTCGTGCAGGTGAAGGCCGCCGAGATGCTCGGCATCTCCAAGAGCCTGCTCCAGTACAAGCTCAAGAAGTACAACATTGCCGGGCACTGATTCCTCCCTCCGGGGGGACGTCGCCGAGTACGTGGCGGCCCTCAAGGCGGCCGACCGCCTGAAGGACCGCATCTGCTGCCACCGGGTGATCCCTGCCCGGGATGCCGCCTACGGCGAACCGGTCCGTCCCCTGTCGCGCGCAGTGACGGAGCTCCTGGCCGCGCGCGGCATCGAGCGCCTCTATTCCCACCAGGCCCTGTGCCACTCCCTGGCCCGCGCCGGGCGGCACGTGGTGGCGGCCACGCCCACCGCCTCGGGCAAGACCCTCACCTACACCCTGCCGGTGCTGGAGCAGGTTCTGGCCGACCCGGCCAGCCGGGCGCTGTTCCTCTTCCCGCTCAAGGCCCTGGCCCAGGACCAACTCCGGGCCTTCAATGAGCTCACTGCCGGGCTTCCAGAGTCGGCACGTCCCACGGCCGCCGTCTACGACGGCGACACCACCCAGTACGCGCGCGGCAAGCTCCGCAAGAACCCGCCGAACATCCTCATCACCAACCCGGAGATGCTCCACCTCTCCATCCTGCCGCACCAGGAGACCTGGGCCACCTTCCTGGCCGGTCTCACCCACGTGGTGGTGGACGAGGTGCACACCTACAGGGGGGTGATGGGCTCGCACATGGCTCACGTTTTCAGGCGGCTTAACCGGGTGTGCGAGCGCTTCGGCGCACGGCCCGCGCACCTTTTCTGCTCGGCAACCATAGGCAATCCCGGCGAGCTGGCCCGCGCCCTCACCGGCCTGCCCGTGGAGGTGGTCTCCGAGTCCGGCGCGCCGCAGGGCAAGCGCCACTTCCTGTTCGTGAACCCCCTGGAGGGCGCGGCCCACACGGCCATCCTGCTGCTCAAGGCAGCCCTGGCCAGGGGGCTTCGCACCATCGTGTACTGCCAGTCCCGCAAGATGACCGAGCTGGTGGCCCTGTGGGCCTCGGAGAGAGCCGGGCCCATGGCGCCGCGCATCAGCGCCTACCGCTCGGGTTTTTTGCCCGAGGAGCGCCGGGACATCGAGGCCAGGATGGCCTCCGGGGAACTTCTGGCGGTCATCTCCACCTCGGCCCTGGAACTGGGTATCGACATCGGCGGCCTGGACCTGTGCATCCTGGCGGGCTACCCGGGCACGGTGATGTCCACCTGGCAGCGCGGGGGCAGGGTGGGGCGCAGCCAGCGCGAGTCCGCCGTGATCCTGGTGGCGGGGGAGGACGCCCTGGATCAGTACTTCATGCGCCACCCCGACGACTTCTTCGACCGTCCCCCCGAGGACGCCGTGGTCAACCCGGACAACCCGGCCATCATGGCCCGGCACCTGGAGTGCGCAGCCGCCGAGTACGCCCTGCGCCCGGGCGAGGCCTACCTGGCCTCGGACGCCGCGCGGAAAGGGGTGGAGAGGCTCATGGGCAAGGGCAGGCTGCTGCTCGACGCCAAGGGCGAGCGCATACACGCCGCCCGCAAGGCTCCGCACCGCGACGTGGACCTGCGAGGCTCCGGCGGGCGCTACCACATAGAGGCCGCGGACGGGGCGAGCGTGGGCTTCATGGACGAGCACCGCGCCTTTCGCGAGACGCATCCGGGCGCGGTCTACCTGCACCGGGGCGTGAGCTACGTGGTGGAGTCCCTGTCCATCTCCGAACGCCGGGCGTTGGTGGAGCCCCGCAAGGTGGACTACTACACCCGCACCCGGGGCCACAAAGCCACGGAGATCCTGGAGGTGAAGGAGCAGGGGGCCGCCTTCGGGGCCAGGGTGGGACTTGGCCGCCTCAAGGTGACGGAGACAATCACGGGCTACGAGCGGCGTAAGACTCGGGGAGGCCAGCTCCTCAACATCGTCCCGCTGGACCTGCCGCCCCTCACCTTCGAGACCGAGGGGCTGTGGTACGAGATTCCCCGGGCCGTGCAGGACGAGGCCGAGCGCAGGCTGTTCCACTTCATGGGGGGCATCCACGCCTTCGAGCACGCGGCCATCGGCATCCTGCCGCTTCTTGTCATGACCGACCGTAACGACCTGGGCGGCATCTCCACGCCGCTGCACCCCCAGCTTGGCCGGGCGGCCGTGTTCATCTACGACGGCGTGCCTGGCGGCGTGGGCCTTACCCGCCAGGCCTTCGGCAGGGCCTCGGAGCTTCTTGAGCGCACGCTCGCGGCCATCACCGGCTGCCAGTGCGAGAACGGCTGCCCCTCCTGCGTGCATTCGCCCAAGTGCGGCTCGGGCAACCGGCCCATCGACAAGGTCGCGGCCCGGTTCGTGGTGGAGGCCGTGATCCGGGGCGAGCCCGAGAGCGCGGAACCCTTCGCCGTGGAGACGGTGTCGGCCCCCGTGCCGGACAAGGCCGGAGGCGAAGCCCCGCCCCTGCCGCTCGAGGCTCCATCTCGCTTCGCCGTGTTCGACCTGGAGACCCAGCTCTCGGCCCAGGAGGTGGGCGGCTGGCACAACGCCCGCAAGATGCGCATCTCGGCCGGGGTGGTCTACGACTCGGCACTGGACGACTTTATCGTGTTCACCGAGGACAGGGCGGGGGAGCTGGTGGAGGCGCTCACGAAGGCAGACCTGGTGGTGGGGTTCAACGTGAACCGCTTCGACTACGAGGTGCTCAGGGGCTACACGGACTTCGACTTCGGCAGGCTCCCCACGCTTGACATGCTCGAACACGTCAAGGCGCGCATCGGGGTGCGCGTTTCGCTGGACACCCTGGCCTCCGCGACCCTCAATGCGGCCAAGACCGCCGACGGCCTCACGGCCCTTGAGTGGTGGAAGCAGGGGCGGCTGGACGACATCATCCGCTACTGCAAGGCGGACGTGGCCATCACCCGCGACCTCTACCTCTTCGGCCGGGACAACGGCTACCTGCTCTACGCCAACAAGGCCCGGAAGATCGTGCGCTGCCCGGTACTGTGGCGGTAGGCTTTTTAGCCGCTTGTCAGAATGCCCGGCACGGGCTAAGGGTTCGATAAGACTTGACCGTGAGGCGTCACGGACGCTCCGGTGAACGAACAAGGACGAATACTCATGAAGTTGACCACGCGAAGCAGGTACGGCACCCGGATGCTCCTGGACCTGGCCCAGAACGGCGGCAACGGCCCGGTGAGGGTCAGCGAGATAGCCCAGCGCCAGGGGATTTCGGTCAAGTATCTCGAAAAGCTCTCCCGTATCCTGAAGAAGGCGGGGCTCATCCGGAGCATGCGCGGCTCCAAGGGCGGGCACCTGCTGGCCAAGCCGCCGGCGGACATCTCCATGGGCGAGATCGTGCGCGCCCTGGAGGGCGACCTGAATCTCGTCACCTGCTGGACCGAACGCACCAGCTGCCCGAGGCTCAAGACCTGCGTCACAAGCAAGCTCTGGCAGGAGGTCAGCCGGGCGCTGCTTGAGCGTCTGGACTCCATGACGCTCGAGGAGCTTCTGAAAAGCGCCTCCGGCGACGAGGGCCTGATCGCCTGCGAATCCGGCAAGCATTCCTGACCGTATCCTCCGCTTCATCCTGATTCATGCGGGGCAGCCCGTTCCTCTGGGGGCCGGGCGCCCCGCGGTTTCGTCCTCATGGACGGTCCTGGCTTCGCGGGGTCCGTTTCCCATCTGGTAAGGATTGCCTTTACGGAAGGCTTCCTTGCTGCCTGTTCCATCCGGACTTTTCCAGTACACTTTGTCTTTCCTTGGTTGTTCTTTTCCTCACAATCCGGCGTGCCCACCATCCAGGCAAGCAGAATAGCATACTGTTGCGGTATGATTTTATGTTGCGCCGTGCAGATTTCCCTTCCGCAAGAGTAGGGAAGCAGTCGCTTGACAGATAGTTCACGTGGTAGTAGGGCGCATATACCCGAGTTCAAAAGACTATGGCGCTGATGCCGGTTTACTGCCAGAGGCCGGCGCGGGCCAGTTACCAGTCTGAACCCGGGTGATCGGCGAGAGCTGATAGGTTGCGACAGTATCATTTGCTGACGCGGACGATGGATGGGGTGGGGAACTTCTGTCCGTGCGCGAAGCGGCAACGTCCATCCCGCGTTCATGGCGGGGCCGGATGCGCCGCATCGCGACGAGCGGCGAGGGCTTGCGCCGTTGGCGGCCCCTTGCGTGCGGACCGTTTGCTTTGCCGGAGTTCTTCCAGACACCCTCCCGACATTCGCCGAAGACGTGCATGAGCCGCCCGGGATCGGGCGGAACGCTGTTGGCGGCCGGTTGCGCATGGCGCCCGGCAGGTGACGTAGGCCCATCACTTTTAAAGGAGACGCCATGTACGCATTCGTGAACGGTCCATTGGTATGGATTGCCTTCGCCGTGTTCGTCTTCGGCAGCTTGTGGCAGATCGTGAGTCTGTACAAAATGTCGAAGCGCACGGATAAGGTCTTCTACGACCACTACAACCCCGGCGCCGCCGCCGCGTCCGTCTGGGCCTGGCTCATTCCCTTCGGCTCCCGCAGCTGGCGCGAGCATCCGGGCATGGCCCTGGGCACGACCATCTTCCACATCTGCCTCATCATCGTGCCGGTCTTCGCGCTGGGCCACGCCTCCACCCTGGACTTCAACTTCGGCGTCGCCTGGCCCAGCATCCCCGACGGCCTGGCCGACAAGATGACCATGGCCTTCCTGGCCGCCGCGCTGTTCCTGCTCGCCCGCCGCTTCGTCCTTCCCCAGGTGCGCATCGTCACCGAGCCCAAGGACATCGTGGTCTGGGTCATAACCGTGCTGCCCTTCCTGACCGGGTTCATGAGCTACCACAAGCTGCTGCTCGACCCCGACACCATGCTCATGCTGCACGTGCTCACCGGCTGCCTGATGCTCATAAGCATCCCCTTCACCAAGCTGGCCCACGTGTTCCTGTTCTTCATGACCCGCGCCTTCATCGGCAGCGAGTTCGCCCGCCGCGGCACCAAGACCTGGTAGGAGGCACACACCATGTCCGATCAGAAGCCCGTCAACGCCGAAGAGATCATGGCGGTCATCGAGCGCAACGACACCGCGCGCCTGCGCGCGTGGCTCAAGACCTGCGTCTCCTGCGGCCTTTGCTCCGAGTCCTGCTTCTTCTACCTGGCCAACGAGAACAAGCCCGAGTTCATGCCCCAGTACAAGGCCCGCGTGACCCTGGGCACGCTCATGAAGAACAAGGGCAACGTCACCCGCGAACAGCTCGAGGAGATGAAGGAAGTCGCCTGGGGACGCTGCACCATGTGCCGCCGCTGCTCCCAGTACTGCCCCTTCGGCATCGAGATCGCCCTCATGATCAACATCGCGCGCCAGTGCATGCGCACCCAGGACGTCTGCCCCGACAGGCTCATGACCATCGACCAGAGCTACGTCGAGTTCGGCAACCAGATGTCCATCCCCGACGAGGAGTTCGTCGAAACCTGCGAGTGGATGGCCGAGGAAGGCCAGGACCGCGTCAAGGACCTGGAGATTCCCATCGACAAGGAGGACACGGACATCATGTTCGTGGTCAACTCCCGCGAGCCCAAGTACTACCCGCAGGACATCCAGGAAGCGGCCATGGTCATGCACGTGGCCGGCGAGAACTGGACCATGCCTTCCCACGGCTGGGAAGCCACCAACCTCTCCATGTTCTCGGGCAACCTCAAGGTGGCCGGACAGGTCACGCAGACTCTCTACGACGCCGCCCAGAAGCTGCGCGCCAAGAAGATCTGCATCACCGAGTGCGGCCACGCCTACCGCGCCGCCAAGTACGAGGGCCCCTACTGGACCAAGCAGCCCGGAGGCAAGGCGCCGGTGGAAGTGACCCACGCGGTCGCGCTCTTCCACGGCTACCTTAAGGAAGGCAGGATCAAGCTGAAGCACAAGTTCAAGGAGCCCATCACCTACCAGCACCCCTGCAACCTCTCCCGCTCGGGCGACCTGGGCGAGTTCGGCGACGAGCTCATGGAGATGCTCTGCGAGAACTTCGTCCCCATGGAGCCCCACCGCGAATGGAGCCACTGCTGCTGCGGCGGCGGCGGGTTCATCCCCATGGGCGCGGACTACAAGAAGACCCGCATGATCGCGGGCAAGGTCAAGGCTGAGCAGATCCAGAAGACCGGTTGCAAGTTCGTGCTGGTGCCCTGCCACAACTGCACCGACCAGATCAACGACCTCAACAAGGAATACGATCTGGGCATCAAGGTCATGAGCTTCAAGGAGCTCATCTGCGAGCTGATGGAACTTCCGCCCCACATGCAGCCCGAAGGATACGAGGAGGACGAGTAATGCGCCGCACCCACACTCTCGCCGCCCTGTTCGCGGCCCTCACGCTCTGCGCGTTCGCCCTGACGGTCAACGCCCAGGACGACAACATGGTCCTCAAGAACGACAAGGCCTTCGCCGGCGGCCTGCAGCGCGGCCCGGTGAAGTTCAGCCACGGCAAGCACACCATGCCCGTCTCCGCCAAGGGCTACGGGGTGGAGGACTGCCAGAAGTGCCACCACAAGTACGGCAAGGACAAGAAGAACACCTGGGAGCCCGGCGACGAGACCTCCTGCGCGGCCTGCCACGCCGGCGCAAAGCCCCAGAGCACGATCAAGCTGGAAAAGGCCTTCCACCAGCTCTGCTGGGGCTGTCACGAGAAGCCCACCAAGGAAATGAAGTACGGGCCGCGTTCCTGCGCCGGGTGCCATGAAGTGAAGTAGCCCAATATCAGGCCGGGAAGTCCCCATCCCCGCCGCCCCGGTTTCCGGGGGCCTCTGGCCCCGGAAGCCGGGGCACTTTTTTGTTTGTTCCTCTGAGGAACAAAGTCCGGGAGCCGGGGAGAGGCGGTTTGAAGCCGGCACGGACTGATCTCGTGAACGCAAGGCGGGAGCGGGCGGGCAGCCTGGCCGGGATCGTCCAGGGGCGCGAGGCCCGCTCCCGGCGAAGCGGGCTGACTCCGATGATACGTGCTGGAAGGCGTCTGCTGGATGAGATATGCCGCAATATCATACTATTGCGGTAGTATATAATGCGTATGAAAATTGAAATTCACTCCGCCCAAAAGGGGTATGAGGACCGCAGAGCAAGGCTGGCTCTGGAATCCCTCCCGGCGGGACCCGCCAGGCCAGCCAAGCCAGCATGTCCCTTCTTTCACGAACATCTTGACGAAGCTCTTGCATGTGTTCTAGTGGCTGTCCAAAATCGTTTCTGGCCAGCTGTTTAGGCAGCGCCGCGTTGCAGGAAGGGTGGGGTTTCCGGCGTCGTGGGTTCTTAAGGCATTCAACCCTAGAGGCAAGGACGGATGCGTATGGTGAAACGTGTTTCCAGGTCACGGTGGGGCAGGGTCTTTCTCCTGACCCTCACGCTTTCCCTGGCGTCGGCCATGATGGCCGGATTCGGGATCGACGTGGGCGGACAGGCCAAGGCGCAGTCGCCGCAAATGATCGTGAGCGGTACCGCCATCGGCGGAAAGCCCGGACAGGGACCGCTGTCCAAGGCGTCCTTCAACCATCAAAAGCACGAGGCGGCGGTCCCGAACTGCGATACCTGCCACCATACCGGCTCCCAGGATCCTTGCTCCACGTGCCACACC
The DNA here is from genome assembly GCA_049322415.1 of Thermodesulfobacteriota bacterium. Classification (GTDB taxonomy): domain Bacteria; phylum Desulfobacterota; class Desulfovibrionia; order Desulfovibrionales; family Desulfovibrionaceae; genus Fundidesulfovibrio. The sequence continues at coordinate 62,897 of JBMORI010000039.1, forward strand.
AGCCAGGGCTCCCCTGAAGGCGGGAACATCCAGCTTTCCGAGGCCATGCACAAGAGCCAGTCCAAGGTCAGCTGCGTGGGCTGCCACAACGAGGCCGCCAAGAAGCCCCAGTGCGCCGGCTGCCACCAGAACATCAAGCCCGGACCCAACCCGGCCTCCTGCGCCAACTGCCACAAGGACCCGAAGGCCGCCAAGGCCCCGGCGCCCGCCCCGGCGCAGCCCGACACCGTCGAGATCGGCGTGCTCTCCAAGAAGTACATGCCCGTGTCCTTCAACCACTCCGCTCACGTGGACTACCTGAAGGACGCCGCCAAGGGCGACCTGGGCAAGGCGTTCCACTCTCAGTCCGGCGTCTTCTGCCAGGGCTGCCACCACCAGACCCCGGCGGACATGGCTCCTCCCAAGTGCGCCACCTGCCACGGCAAGCCGTACTCCGCGGACGAGCCCAAGCGCCCCGGTCTGATGGCCGCCTACCATCTCCAGTGCATCCAGTGTCACAAGGCCATGAACGTCGAACCCGTCGCGGCCACCGATTGCACGGGCTGCCACGCGCCCAAGAAATAACGAGGTACCTATGAAGCGCAGACACTTCCTGGGACTCGCCGGCGCGGTCGCGGCCACGGCCGCGGCAGGACAGGCCAACGCGGCCGGCGGGCACTCCTTTGACGGTTATCCCAACTCCTACGGCGTGCTCTTCGACGCCAGCCGCTGCATCGGCTGCCGCCAGTGCGAGTCCGCCTGCAACACGATCAACTCCGAAAACAAGACCAAGCCCTGGACCGAGCTGCCCAAGAAGGACCCCAAGACCTTCGAGGACCTCAAGGGCATGAACGACAAGGCCCGCACCGACGCCACCATGTACACCCTGGTCAACAAGTACCAGCCGGCGGCACTGGGCGGGAAGTCCCCCGTATACAAGAAGTTCCAGTGCATGCACTGCAAGGAGCCCGCCTGCGCCTCCGCCTGCTTCGTGAAGGCCTTCACCAAGGAGCCCTCGGGAGCGGTCACCTACAACGGCAGCGTGTGCGTCGGCTGCCGCTACTGCATGGTCGCCTGCCCCTGGAACGTGCCCACGTACGAGTATGACAAGCTCATCCCCTACGTGCAGAAGTGCCACATGTGCCACCCGCACATCAAAGCCGGGAAGACCCAGGTTCCCGCCTGCGTGGGCGCCTGCCCCATGGAGGCCCTGGTCTGGGGCAAGCGCGAGGACCTGGTGAAGGAAGCCTGGAGCCGCGTCACCGCCATCCCCGGCAAGTACCTCCCCCACGTCTACGGCGAGAAGGAGATGGGCGGCACCAACTGGATGTACATCTCCAACGTGCCCTTCGCCCAGATCGGCCTGCCCGAGAACCTGGGCAAGACCCCCGCTCCGGAGCTGACCTCCGGCGCGCTGGGCCTGGTTCCCCTGGTGGCCTGCCTCTGGCCCGTCCTGCTCGGCGGCATCTGGCAGATCACCAAGTGGAAGGACAAGAAGGCTGAGGAAGAAACCAGGAAAGCCGTCGCCGAGGCCGTCGCCGCTGAGCGGGCCAAGGCCGGGAAATAAGGAGGCAAACAATGAGCCAGCACAATCACCACGCTGAGCCCGTCATCCTGCCTCCCTCGGGAGCGTGGGGCGTCATCAGGAGTCTGATGAACCCGGGCACCTATCTGCAGTTCGCCAAGGAACACCCGATCCTCTCGGCCATCTTCGTCGTGGGCGTGATCGTGACCATCAACCGCTTCTTCATCGGCGGCCTGGCCAAGACCACCAACCTTGACAACAACAACCCCTGGGGCATCTGGATCAGCTTCGACCTGCTCTGCGGCGTCGCCCTGGCCGCCGGCGGATACACCACCACCTGCGCCGCGCTGATCTTCAACATCAAGGGCTTCCGCACCGCCGTGAAGCCCGCCATCCTCACGGCGTTCCTCGGCTATGCCTTCGTCGTCTACGCGCTGCTCTACGACGTGGGCCAGCCCTGGAAGCTGCCCTACCCCGTGTTCGTCTCGCAGGGCACAAGCTCGGTCCTCTTCGAAGTGGGCCTGTGCGTCATGCTCTACGTCACGGTGCTGGCCATCGAGTGGCTGCCCAACTTCACCGACTGGGTGGGCTGGCAGAAGATCAGCCACATCATCCACAAGGCCACCATCGCCCTGACCATCATGGGCATCGTGCTCTCCACCATGCACCAGTCGTCGCTGGGCATGCTGTACCTGATCGCGCCCACCAAGATGCACCCGCTGTGGTACACCTCGCACCTGCCGCTGCAGTTCTTCATCTCCTCGATGGTGGCGGGCATGTCCATGGTGATCTTCGAGGGCACCATCTCCCACCACTACATGCACAGCCGCATGAGCGCCGAGTACAACAGGGACCACGACGGCGTTCTGTTCATGTTCGCCAAGGCCTGCTCCATCGTGCTCTTCGGCTACTTCTTCATGAAGTGGGTCCCCATTGCCGGGGAACACAAGTGGGCCTACCTGTTCGACGGCAAGTTCGCCCTCATGTGGTGGGCCGAGATGCTGGGCTTCGTGGCCCTGCCCGCCTTCCTGTACGCCGTGGGCTACCGCTCCAAGAACACCGGGACCATCAAGGCCGCGGCCACCATCGCGGTGCTCGGCATCGTGTTCAACCGCTTCAACGTGTCCTGGTTCGCCTTCAACATCAACCTGGCTCCCGAGCAGAGGTATTTCCCCTCCGTTCAGGAGATCATCGTCTCCGTGTTCGTGGTCACCCTGATCATCCTGTGCTTCCGCTTCATCTCGAAGTACATGGCCATCTTCTCCGACCACCCGGCCTACAAGGACCACCACTAAGAGGAGGATGGAGATGCAGTTCTACGTCTATCACGACCAGATGGTCTTCGCCAAAGCGGCTGCCTACATCCTGATGGCCGTGGCGCTTATCTGCGCCGTCGGCTGGTGGAAGTTCCTCACGGGCAAGGAACCCAAGGACGACAACCACCATTAGGCTGGTTGGAAGAAACGAGTAGCAAGGGCCGCGCGGCATCCGCCGCGCGGCCTTTTCAATTGGCATGAGAGAGAAGCTGCCTCCGGCGGCCAGCGGGGTTATCCCCCTGGCCCCTCAATTGCCGCGCGGGTTTCAGGCAGGGTTGCCGGGAGGTGGAGTTGCGGTCAGGGTCTTGCACGCGTTGACCGGCGCGGATAATGTCGCGAGGCCCCGGCAGCGCAATGCCGGGCGAAGCGCCAACCCTCGCTCAAGTCCCAAGGAGCCTCCATGCCCAGCCTTGATCCCGTTCAGGACCTGAAAGACATCTTCACCGCCGCTCTCGACCGCATCGACCCCTACAAGATGATCAAAAGCCGCGTCCGCCTTGAGGGGGACATCCTCGTGGTGGACATGGAGGACGCCACCCGCCGGGTGGACCTCGCCCCCTTCGAGCGCGTCATCGTACTCGGCGGCGGCAAGGCCTCGGCGCGGATGGCCCGCGCCTTCGAGGAGATACTGGGCGACAGGATCACGGACGGCCTCGTCGTGGTCAAATACGATCATACCGACGACCTCAAGCGCGTCAGGCAACGCGAGTCGGGACATCCCGTGCCGGACCAGAACGGCGTGGACGCCGCCCGCGAACTGGCCGCCCTGGCAAGGAGCGCGGACGAAAAGACGCTGGTCATCACCTGCATCTCCGGCGGAGGGTCGGCCCTCCTGCCCGCGCCCATGACCTGCGACGCCGATGGCGAGCGCATCGAACTGACGCTCGCCGACAAGCAGGAGACCACCAGGGCGCTCCTGGCCTGCGGCGCGGACATCAAGGAGATCAACTGCCTGCGCAAGCACCTCTCCGACCTCAAGGGCGGGCGCTTCCTTAGGCTCATGGCCCCGGCCAGAAGCCTCAACTTCATCCTCTCCGACGTAGTGGGCGACTGCCTGCAGACAATCGCCTCGGGCATCACCGTGGCCGACGAGGGCACCTTCGCCGACGCCATGGCCATCGTGCGCAGGTACGCAATCGCGGAAAAGCTGCCGCCGAACGTGCTCAAGGTGCTCAGCCTGGGAGAGCAGGGCGTCATCGACGAGACGGTGAAGCCGGGCGACCCGGCCATCGCGCTCTCGGACAACATCCTCATAGGCACCAACCACGCCGCCATGATGGCCGCCGCCGACAAGGCGCGCTCGCTTGGCTACAACGTCTCCCCGCTCACCTGCCTGCTCACCGGCGAGGCGCGCGAGGCGGCCAAATTCCAGGCGGGCATCGCGCGCGACGTGCGCAAGTCTGACATGCTGGTGAAGAAACCCGCCTGCGTGCTGCTCGGCGGCGAGACCGTGGTCACCCTGGCAGGGCCGGGCAAGGGGGGGCGCAACCAGGAGATGGCCCTGGCCTTCCTGGCCGAGATGGACAAGGACGCGGAGGCGGGGCGCGGCATATGGTACCTGTCCGCGTCCACGGACGGCTCCGACGGCCCCACCGACGCCGCCGGGGCCTTCGCCACGCCGGAATTGCTGCAAAAGGCGCGCTCCATGGGTCTGTCCATGTCCAGGGCGCTTTCCGGGAACGACTCCTACCACTTCTTCGAGGCCCTGGACGGGCTCTACAAGACCGGCCCCACCATGACCAATGTGTGCGATCTGCACATGATCCTGGTGATATAGCTTGACAAGAACGGCAATTAGAGAGGATTTTGCCTCGTTTCCGACACAATCAACCGTCCTGGAGGACAGCATGACCAGAGTCCTGATGCTCGTGGCCCTGCTTATGAGCCTTGCCGTGCCCGTCATGGCCGAGCCCGTGGCCAGCCCCATTCCCATCGGCATCGCCGTGGCCACCACCAGCAACGTGGCCCTCTTCGGCGAGGAGCAGGTCAATGGCGCCAAGATCGCCGAGGCCTATTTCAACGCCAAGGGCGGCGTGAACGGCACGCCCATCAAGCTGGTCTTCCAGGACACCGCCGGCGACGAGGCCGGAGCTGTCAACGCATTCCAGAGCCTGATCACCGCCAAGGTGACGGCCATCATCGGGCCCACGCTGTCCCAGCAGGCCTTCGCCGCCGACCCCATCGCCGACCGCGCCAAGGTGCCCGTGATCGGACCCTCCAACACCGCCAAGGGCATCGCGCAGATCGGCGAGTTCGTGGGACGCATCTCCGCCCCCATGACCGTGGTCGCCCCCAACTCGCTGAAGAAAGCCCTGGCCATGAACCCCAACATCAAGAAGGTCGCGGTCCTGTACGCCCAGAACGACGCCTTCTCAACCTCCGAGACCGGCGTCTTCCAGGAGGCCGTCAAGGCCCTTGGCCTGGAGACCGTGTCCGTGCAGAAGTTCCAGACCACCGACACTGACTTCACCACCCAGGTCACCGCGGTGCTCGGCTCGGGCGCCGACCTTGTCGTCATCTCCGGCCTGGCCGCCGACTCCGGCAACCTGGTCAAGCAGCTGCGCCAGCTGGGCTACAAGGGCCTGGTCGTGGGCGGCAACGGGCTCAACTCCCCCAACATGTTCCCGGTGTGCGGCCCCCTGTGCGAGGGCATCCTGGTGGCCCAGGCCTACAGCCCGCAGTCCGACGCGCCCATCAACGTGGAGTTCGCCAAGAAGTTCGAGGAAGCCTACAAGAAGTCCCCCGCACAGTTCTCCGCCCAGGCCTTCACCGCCGTGCAGGTCGTCGTGGAGGCCCTGGCCAAGGTCGAGAAGGCCTCCGGCAAGAAGATCACCGCCATGGAGCTGGACGCCGTCCGCGCCGACCTCAACAAGGCCCTGCGCACCGGCTCCTACATGACCCCGCTGGGCGAGATCAGCCTCGATCCCGAAGGCGAAGTGATCCAGAAGGACTTCTACGTCTCCAGCATCAAGATGAACCCCGACGGCAAGACCGGGGCTTTCGTCCTGACAAAGTAAGCGCATGATGGGGGGGAGGCCGGCACCTCCCCCTTTTTCGGGAAGGGGATGCCTCAGGCGGCCAAAGAGGGACCTTTTGGGAACTTGTTTCCTCTCTGGACTCTCCTTCAATAACTTTTGACGGCTTCACGCCGGCGGGCGGAGTGGGGACAGGTCGTTTGCTCCGTCCGACGGGGTGGCTCCAATTTGCCGGTGATCGATGCGAAGCTATAAGGGATTCCAAAGGAACGAAGTTCCTTTGGCGGGAGAGCCCGGAGAGGGCAGCGCCCTCTCCGGCCGCCGGGGGAGAAAGATTGGCCCGGCGCTGGCATTTACCTGTTACCGTTTTTTGTTGGCCTAAATCATGTCCCTAGCCTGGTTTCTGCAAAATCTCCTGAACGGGCTCTCCATCGGCAGCGTGTACGCCGTGTTCGCCCTGGGCTACACCCTGGTGTTCTCCATCCTGGGGATCATCAACTTCGCCCATGGCGCGGTGTTCACCCTGGGAGCGTACCTGACTTACGTGCTGGCGGTGGGGCAGTTCGGCTTAAACGGCCTGCTGGCCGGGATGAGCCTGCCCTTCAAGCTGCCCTTCATCCCCGCCCTGCTGGTGGGCGCGGCCCTCTCGGGCCTTGCGGGCATGGCGGTGGAGCGCCTGGCGTTCAGGCCTCTTCGCAAGCGCGGCGCGGACGCGTTGCTGGCCCTTGTCTCCAGCCTGGGCGTGGCCCTCATACTGGTGAACCTGATCCAGTACCTGTTCGGCGCGGAGATATATTCATTCCCGTCCGACGTGTTCGGCTCGCTCCCCCCCGCCATGATCTTCAATGTGGGGGGCAAGATGGTGGCGGTGCGCACGGTGCAGGTCATCCTCTTCGCCGTGAGCATGGTCATGCTTGGGCTTCTGGTCTGGTTCATCCAGTTCACCAAGCAGGGCAAGGCGCTGCGCGCCACGGCCGAGAACCCGGACACCGCGAGCCTCCTGGGCATCGGGGTGGACACCTTCATCCTGGGCACGTTCTTCATCTCCGGCATCCTGGGCGGCATGTCCGGCACGCTCATCGGGGTGAGCTTCGGCCTGGCCGGGCCCTATTTCGGCGTGGCCTACGGCCTCAAGGCCCTGGCGGTCATCGTGCTGGGCGGGCTCGGCTCCATTCCCGGCGCGGTGGCGGGAGGCCTGGTGATCGGGCTGGCCGAGGCCTTCCTGCCGCCGGACATGTCCTCCTACAAGGAAGCCGTGGCCTACGTGCTGCTTTTCGTGATCCTGCTGGTCAGGCCGCAGGGGCTTCTCGGCAAGAACGTGGAGCAGAAGGTGTAGCGTCATGGAAGATTTCGTCGCGCGCTACGGTTTCCTCTTCGTCACGGTGATCCAGCAGGCCCTGCTCGGCCTTTCGCTCTATTTCCCGCTCATGGCCGGCCAGTTGTCGCTGGCGAGCATCGGCTTCTACGCGCTGGGCGGCTACGTGGCCGCCATCATGGGCACCCACCCGGCTCTGGCGGGGCTGCGCGAGTCCCTGGGCTTTTTCATCTACCCGCTGGAATGGCTGACGGCTCTGGTGATCTCCGTGGCGCTGGGGCTGGGGCTTGGCTTCCCGGCGCTTCGGCTGCGGGGCATCTATCTGGCCCTGGCCACCATCGCCTTCGTGCAGGTGTTCGGCGTGGTGGTCCTCAACCTGCCCATCGCGGGCGGGGCAGTGGGCATCTTCGGCATTCCGCAGCCCTTCGAGAGCAGGCTGGCCTATTTCTGGTTCTTCGGCCCGCTGCTGGCTTTGACGCTGCTGTTCCTTTGGAAGCTCGAACGCTCGGGCACGGGACGGCTGTTCTTCTCCATCCGGGAGGACGAGCTTGCCGCGAGGGCCATGGGCGTGAACGTCACCTGGCGCAAGGTTCAGGCCTTCGTCATCGGCTGCGCCCTGGCAGGCGTGGTGGGGGCCATGAGCGCGCCATTCCTCAACACCTGGAACGGCCGCCAGGGCACCTTCGACGCGGGCGTGGCCTGTCTGGCCTACGTGCTCATTGGCGGGGCGCGCTCCAAATGGGGAGCGCTTCTGGGCGCGGCGCTGCTGGTGAGCCTGCCGGAGCTTCTGCGGCCACTCAAGGATTCCCGAATGATACTCAACGGCGTGGTGCTGGTGCTGGCGTGCGTGTACTTGCCGCGCGGCATCGTGGGCCTCTTCTCCCGGAGCGGGAAATGAGCGCCGTCCTTTCCGTCAAGAACCTCTCCAAGAGCTTCGGCGGCCTCATGGCCGTCATGGGCGTGGAGTTCGAGGTTGCCGAGGGCGAGATATTCGGCCTGATCGGCCCCAACGGCGCGGGCAAGACTACCCTCTTCAACATGCTCACCGGGCTTACCAAGCCTTCCGCCGGGACCGTCACCTTCCGGGGCGAGGACATCACCGGCCGCGACCCGGCCGTCATCGCCCGGATGGGCATGGCCCGCACCTTCCAGAACATCCGCCTCTTCGGGGGCATGAGCGTGCTGGACAACGTGCGCGTCCCCCTGCACGCCAAAAAGGATGCAGGAATCTGGGCCAACATCCTGGGCCTTGGCGCCGCCCGCGAGAACGAGCGCGAGGCCCTGGAGCGCGCGAGGCGGCTGGTGGAACTCGTCGGCCTTACGGACCGCATCGGCACCCCGGCCGCGAGCCTGCCCTACGGCGCGAGACGCCGCCTGGAGATCGCCCGGGCGCTGGCGCTCTCACCCAAGCTCCTGCTGCTGGACGAACCCGCCGCGGGCATGAACCCGGCCGAGAAGCAGGACCTTGCCCGCTTCATCCGCGAGATACGCGACCGCTTCGAGCTCACCGTGGTGTTCATCGAGCACAACGTGCCCATGGTCATGGGCCTGTGCCGGTCCGTGGCCGTGCTCAACTTCGGGGAGCTCATCGCCAAGGGCACGCCGGACGAGGTGCAGTGCGACCCGGCGGTGGTCGAGGCCTACCTGGGGCAGGAGCAGCCTGGAGAGGAGGCCGCATGCTTGAGCTGAAAAACGTCACCCTGGCCTACGGCCCGGTGGTGGCGGTGCGCGACGCCTCCATCACCGTGAACCAGGGCGAGATCGTCACGCTCATCGGGGCCAACGGCGCGGGCAAGACCACCATCCTGCGCGCAGTGTCGCGGCTCATCCCGCCCCGCACGGGGTCGCTCTCGTTCGAGGGACGCGACCTGGCCGGGCTCACGCCGGACAAGGTGGTGCGCCTTGGCCTGGCGCACTGCCCCGAAGGCCGCCAGGTGCTGGCCCGCCAGACCGTGCGCGACAACCTGGAGCTTGGGGCCTACGTCCGCTCGGACAAGTCCGGCATCCGGCAGGACCTGGAGCGCGCCTACTCCCTCTTTCCCAGGCTCAAGGAACGCGAAAGCCAGCTGGCCGGGACCCTCTCGGGCGGCGAGCAGCAGATGCTGGCCATCGCCCGCGCCCTCATGTGCCGTCCGAAGCTTCTTCTCATGGACGAGCCGAGCCTGGGGCTCGCGCCCATCATCGTGCAGGAGATCTTCCAGATCATCCGCGACCTGAACGCAGGGGGGACCACCATCCTGCTGGTGGAGCAGAACGCCAACCTGGCCATGAAGACCGCCCACCGCGCCTACGTGCTTGAGGCCGGCGTCATCGTGGCCGAGGGCGACGCCAGGGAGCTGGCGGGCGACGAGCGGGTGAAGAAGGCGTACCTGGGGTAGGGAGGAAAGAGCCGGGCTCCGCCCGGACCGGGCGGGGCGCTGCCCTGCACCCGCAAAGGTGAGGCACTCCCCCTGGCGGGAGA
>JBMORI010000039.1:72477-120359 GCA_049322415.1 Thermodesulfobacteriota bacterium
CCCTCTCTGGCCGCCGGAGGCATCCCCGGCATCTTCCCCCTTGTTCGTGTTCTCAGTGCTCCTTATTTCCTCAGGCTTTTCTTGACTGATTTGACGAGCCGTCCGAACGCCTTGTCCTTGCGGCGTTTGTCCAGGCTCGACATCTCATAGTGCTCGGACTCCTTGCGCAATTTCAGATAGTTCTCGTAGCTCCGGGAGGGCACGGCCCCACTCTCCACCGCTGCCCGCACGGCGCATCCCGGCTCATGCCGATGCGTGCAGTCCGAGTAGCGGCAGTTGGCCGCAAGCGCGCTCAACTCCCCGAATCCCGCGTCGAGCGCCGTGCTCGCGCCGGCAAGCCCAAGCTCGCGCATTCCCGGCGTGTCGATTATCATGGCGCCGTTGTCCAGAACGATGAGCTGTCTTCGCGTCGTCGTGTGCGTGCCTTCCCCCGTGGCGCTGACGCCGCTTGTCAGAAAAGCCTGGCGTCTCAGAAGTCGGTTAAGGATGGTCGTTTTCCCCACCCCGGACGAACCGAGCAGGCAGTAAGTCCCGCCAGGGGAAAGAATGTCGCGGAGCGCCCCGAATCCCGTTCCGTCCACGTTGCTCACCGGTATCACGGCGACCCTGGCCACGGCCCGCACCATCTCCATCTTGCGATGGAGTTCTTCGGGACCGGCAAGGTCTGTCTTGGTGAGGACGACGACCGGCCTCGCCCCGCCGTCCGAGACCATGGCCAGATAACGCTCCAGCCTGTTCGGGTTGAAGTCGAAATGGCATGACTGGACGATGAAAGCGGTGTCGATGTTGGCGGCGATCATCTGCACGCCCACGGTGCTGCCGGGCGCTTTGCGGCGCAGGGACGTCTTCCTGGGAAGAACGTCGTGTATGATGGCCGCCCTTCCACCGTCGTATGTGGACACCAGGACCCAGTCGCCAACGCAGGGAAAGGCGCAGGGGTCGTCAGTCATGTAGGCGAGCCTGCCCGCCAGTTCCCCAGGGATATCGCCCGATCCGCCGTTGACGAGGTATGTCCCCTTGTTCACGGCGCTGACGCGGGCAAAGGCGAAGCCATCGCGAGACATTCCGGAGGCGTGAGCCTCGAACCACTGGTCGAAACCGAGTTGCTTAAGTTGCATGGCGGTACTCATCATGGACGCTTCGCGCGTCCATGTTATTATTGGCGTGTTGATGCGCGGCGGGCATGGCTGTGCCAGCCCCGGCGCGCGGCATGATGCCTACGGCGGGTTTTGGAACGCCAGATGAGGGTTGCCGGGCAAAACAAATAGGACCGGCCCTGGGGTCAGGGCTGGCGGGGGAAGCGGCGGAGCAGTCCGCACCGCGACGGGACGGGCCTCCCTTTGGGAGGGAGGGTCACGTATCGAGTGCGGTTACTGGTCGCGGCGTTCGCCGGCAACCAGCAGGACAATGTCCATGGTGAGGATTCTCAAACAAACCTCTTGATAAGAGATGAAGTGATGTGTCTGGCTATCAAGCCGGGATGTTGGAGTCAAGGCGGCTGATTCCGAAGGCGCTCCGGGCGTTCTGGCGGATGACCCGCCTTTGCGGGAACCGCGGCCCCGCGTGATGGGCACGGCTTTGGATGCTCCCCGCCCTTTTCAAACGGGCCGCACGAAACCCGCGAAGCAACCGCGGGTCAAGGGCGGAGCCCTGGTGGGCCTGGACGAAGCCCAGTTCCGTCATCAAGGGTCCTCTCTGGCCGCCGGAGGCCTCTTCTCTCATCTTCTAATACAACACCATCGACAACACGGCTGCCGCCGGGACCACCCAGTACACCTGCACCTTGGCGGCCAGGGCTCCAAGGGTGAGCAGCAGCACCAGCGCGGACTGCCACCCCCAGGGCACGGCCTTGGCCAGCGTCCAGCTCACGGCCACGATCATGCCGCCGAGCGTGGCCAGCACCCCGGCCAGGGCCTGTCTGGCTCTCCGGGAGCCCACGATCCTGTCGCGCCAGTGGCTGGCGGCCAGCACCACGATGAAGGACGCGGCGAAGATGGACACGGAGGCCACGACGGCCCCGGCCACGCCGCGAACCATGTAGCCCATGAAGGCCGAGGCCAGCATGCTGGGTCCGGGCGTCACCTGGGCCACGGCCATGCCTTCGATGAAGGTGGATTCGTCGATCCAGCGGCGGTATTCCACAACCTCCGCGTACATGACTGGGAAGATGCCGAAGCCGCCGAAGGCGAGCATGTCCACCTTGATCATGGACACGGCCAGGTCGAAGAGCAGGCGGTCGGTGAAGAAGAGGAAGAGCATCCCGGCGAGCATGACGCCCGCCATCCAGAGCGCGAGCCTGAGCGCTCCGTTGCCGGACGGCGCGTCGCCGGGCGGGGGCGCGGGGCCGGGGTCCAGGAAGAACATGCCGATGAGGGCCGCGCCGCCCACGATGGGCACGATCCCGGCACCGGCCAGGAACAGGGCGGCGGCCCCGGCGGTGAAGGCCTGGTGGCGGCGGGTGGGGGCGAAGCGCTTGACGAAGTCCAGGCAGGACATGAGGCAGATGGCAAGCACCACCACCTTGAGGCCGGAGTAGACGGCCTGGGCCAGTGGCGCGCCGCGCGTGCCGGCGTAGAAGCTGGAGAGCAGGGTGATGAGCAAAAAGGCCGGGGCGGAGAAGCCGAGGTAACCGGCCAGCGCGCCGGGAAGGCCGCGCAGCTTGAGGCCGATGTAGGCGGAGAGCTGCATGAGCGTGCCGCCGGGGATGATCTGGCATAGTCCGAGGCCGAGGGCGAACTCCTCGCGGCTGACGAAGCCGCGCTTGTCCACCACCTCGCGCCGAAGGGCGGGCATCATGGCGGGGCCGCCGTAGGCGGTGGCTCCGGCGGTGAAGAAGCCTTTGAAGATGGTCCAGAGAGACGCGTGCCCGGCCATGGCTGCTCCTTGGATGAGAGTGGCGGGAAGCTACACCCATCGGGGGAGAATGGGAACCGGACGGCTAGGAACAGGAACAATTCCGGCGGGCGGAACGCCAGCGTATAAGCCATTGACGAAGCGGGGCTGTATGGGAACAATCGGCGGATGCGAGCGGTGCTTTTCGATGGAACCCCGGCTGGAAGCGACGCCTGCCGCCAGGGGGGCGACGCGCTGAGACGGGCGCTCTCCGACGCCGGATGCGAGGTGGAGGCGCTTGGGCTCGCGGACCTGCCGGTCGCGCCGTGCAGGGGGTGCTTCGCCTGCTGGACGTCCACGCCTGGCCGTTGCCCGTTCGGGGACGCGTCCGAGCATATCGCACGGGCGTACATCAGGTCTGATCTGGCGGTGGCGTATTCGCCGTTGGCGTCCGGGGCGTGGTCCCACACGGTGAAGAAGGCGCTGGACAGGATGATCTGCCTGGTGTCGCCGCATTTCGAGGCAGCCGAACCCACCCGGCACCGGGCGCGGTATGCGCGCTATCCGAGGTTTCTGGGCGTCTGCTGGTCGCCCCTGCCCGACCCGGACGGCGCGGCCGTGTTCTCGAGGCTGGTGGAGCGAAACGCCTGGAACCTGCGTGCCCCGGCCTGGCAGGCGCTGTCGCTCACGGGCGACAGGCTCTGGGCTGTCCAGCGCGACGTCTGCCGGGGAGCGGTGGGGAGGCTTCTGTCATGAAGAGGAAGGCACTTCTTCTGCTCGGCAGCCCCAGGGAGCGGGGCACGTCCATGCTGCTGGGAAAGGCGCTGCTGGAAGGGCTGGCCTCGCGGGGGTGGGAGGCCGGGACGCTCGGCCTGACGGGCCTGCTGGAAGCTCAGGGAGGCAGGGCCAGGCTCATCGGGGAATTCACCGGTGCCGATCTCACCATCCTGTCCGCGCCGGTTTACGTGGATTCGCCCCCGGCTCCCGTGATGCGGGCCTTCGAGTTTCTGGCCGGGGAGCCGGACAAGCGTCCGCCGCGAGGGGAAAGGCGCTTCGCGGCGGTGTTCAACTGCGGTTTTCCCGAGGCCATGCATAACGATGTCTGCCTGGACGTCTGCCGTCTGTTCGCCCGCGACGCGGGTCTGCATTGGTCCGGCGGCCTGGGCATCGGGGGCGGCGGGGCCGTGGGCGGCACGCTTGACGCGCGCGGCAGGCTGACGGCCTGCCTGCGCCTTGCCCTGGACATGGCGGGCAAGGCTCTGGCAATGGGCCGGGACATCCCGGACGAGGCAAGGGCGCTGGCCGCGAAACCAATCGTGCCCGGGTGGCTCTACCTGCTCATGGCCGAGTGCGGCTGGCTCAGGCTGGCCGCGAGACACGGAAACCTTTTCAAGCTCGGCCGAAGGCCCTTCAAGGATAAATGAACGACCGCCCCGGATTCTCCTTTCTCGTCTGCCCCGACCCGGAAATGCTCAGACGCCATCTGGAGCGCCTCATGACTTCGGCGGGGGGCGGATTCGCCCGGCAGGTCTTCTGGGGCGACGCCGACGAGTTCGACGCCGCGTACTGGCAGGCTCTGTCCACGGTGAGCCTCTTCGCCGAGCCCAAGGCGGTGGTTCTGCGCCGGGCGGAGGGCCTGGCGGCGGACTTCTGGGAGAAGCTCGCCCGGCCCCTGGCCGGGTTCAACCAGCACGTGTGGCCGGTGGTCTGCCTGGAGGGGCCGCACGACGCCAAGAAAGGACCGTCCCTGCCCAAGGGGCTGGCGGACAGGCCGTACTGGAAGGTGGGGCAGTCCAAGGGCTGGGTGTGGATGTCGCCGGGCCTCACGGAGGAGACCATGGTCCCCACGCTCAGGGACTGGGCCAACGCGCGCCGCCTGGGCTTCGGCAAGGGCGTGCTCCAGGAGCTTGCCCGCATCCTGCCCAGGGACATGACCGCCGCGGCCAGAGAGCTGGAGAAGCTGGAGCTGGCCTCCTCGGAGGGCGTCATAGGCCCGGAGGCCCTTGGCCTTGTCAACGCCGGGACCGAACTCGACATCTTCGGTTTCCTGAAGGCGCTGGAGGACGGCCGCGACCCGGCCGGGGTCTGGCGGACCGTCTTCGGCCACCAGCTCTCAAGCGACGACGGGTTTTTGTTCCAGTTCCTGGCCATCCTGTCGCGGGAGGCCAGGGTCATGTGGCAGCTCCTGCACGAGGACCCGGAATGCAAGGCGCACCCCTACGTGCGCAAGCTCAAGACGCCCATGGCCGGGCGGCTCGGCGCGGCGGGCCTTGCCAGGCTTTGGGACCTTGCCATGGAGGCCGAGGCCTCGGTGAAGTCAGGCCGGAAATCGCCGGACCAGGCCCTGGAGATCCTCGTGGCGGACATCCACGCGTTGTTCGCCGGGGTCAGGGGGCGCGTTTGACCTGTTTCACCTTGGAAAAGCCCCCTTGCTCCCCGTAATGATGTCAGGCGGGGAGCTTTTACCGCTATTTCTCCTCAATGTCGCTTTCAGGTCTTGCGCGGAGGCGCGATCATGCTTAAAAAAGAGGACCGTCCGCACTACATCGGGCACCGAAGCCGCCTGAAGGACCGCCTCAGGAAGGATTCCAGGGCGCTGGCGGACTACGAGATCCTTGAACTGCTCCTTGGCTACGCCAATCCCCGCAAGGACGCCAAGCCGTTGGCCAAGGCGCTGCTCGCCAGGTTCGGCTCCCTGCGGGGAGTCTATCAGGCGCGGCTGTCCGAGCTGGCCTCCATGGAAGGCTTCGGCGAAGGTCTGGAGGCGTTCTGGACCCTCTGGCGGGAGTTCCTGGCCCGCCTGGGCGAGCAGGACGTGCAGGAGCGGGTCCTCGTGGACGACGCCGCCGTGGTGGCCGGATTGGCGCGGGAACGCCTGGGGCATCTGCCCTCCGAGGAGTTCTGGGTGCTCCTGTTGGACGGGGCCAACAAGGTGCTCGGCTGGGAGAGGATAAGCCAGGGCACCGTGGACCAGACCCCCGTATACCCCCGCGAGATCCTCGCCTTGGCTCTTAAAAGGCAGGCCGCGGGCGTTATCCTGGTGCACAACCATCCGGGCGGCGACCCCAAGCCCTCGCGCATGGACCAGGAGATCACCCGCCATGTGAAGCTGGCCGCCCAGGGAGTGGGGGTGAAGGTGCTGGACCATGTCATTGTGGCCGGAAAGGATTTTTTCAGTTTCAAGAAGGCCCGGTTGATGTAGAGTGGAAGGCAATCCCGGAGGGGACGCCTCCGGCGGCAGAGGGGCTGGTCTTTTGGACCCTTGGAATTGGCCGCTGTCCATGCCACCGGCGGACCTCCGAGGCGGCCAGGAAGGAGAGCGCATGACCAGAAGCCTGCATTGCTTTGTCAGCGGCCGGGTACAGGGAGTGTTCTTCAGGGGATTCGTGCAGGAGCAGGCGCGCGGCCTGGGCGTGACCGGCTTCGCGCGCAATCTGCCGGACGGCAGGGTGGAGGTGCTGGCCCAGGGGCCGGACCACGCCCTGGAGCAGCTCCGGTCCAGGCTGGCCCAGGGGCCGATGCTGGCCAGGGTGGACTCCGTCGATACCGCCTGGACAGACCACCAAACCCCGTACGGGGATTTCCAGATCATACGCTAACGCACGCGAAATCAAGGAGCGATCCATGAACATAGAACAAGACCCCGCGCTGAGCGCCGCCGCCGACGAACATCACGAGGAACCCGTCTCCGAGGAGCCCGGCTCCCAGGGGCCCGACCAGGCCAAACTGGACATCCCGGCCATACTGCCGGTGCTGCCGGTCAGGGATATCGTGGTCTTCAACTACATGATCTTGCCGCTCTTCGTGGGCAGGGAGAAGTCCGTGGCCGCCGTGGACGCCGCCCTCAACTCCAACCGCTACATCCTCATCCTCACGCAGAAGGACGAGAAGGTGGACGAGCCCGGCCCCGACGACCTCTACGTCACCGGCACCGTGGGCATGATCATGCGCATGCTCAAGATGCCCGACGGACGCCTCAAGGTGCTGGTGCAGGGCCTGACCCGCGCCCGCGTGCGCCGCTTCACCAAGACCGAGCCCCACCTGGAGTGCCTGGCCGAGGTGCTGGAGGAGGCCGAGGCCAAGGAAGTGGGCGTGAGCGAGGAAGCCCTCATGCGCGCCGCCCGCGAGCAGAGCGAGAAGATCCTCTCCCTTCGCGGCATCTCCGCCACGGACATCATGAGCGTGCTCAACTCCGTCAACGAGCCCGGCCGCCTGGCCGACCTCATCGCCTCCAACCTGCGCATGAAGGTGGAGGAGGCCCAGAAGATTCTCGAAACCCTGGAGCCCATCGAGCGCCTGGAGCTGGTCAATTCCCAGCTCACCAAGGAGGTCGAGGTGGCCTCCATGCAGCACAAGATCCAGTCCATGGCCAAGGAAGGCATGGACAAGGCCCAGAAGGACTTCTTCCTGCGCGAGCAGATGAAGGCCATCCGCAAGGAGCTTGGAGAGGGCCAGGAGGAGTCCGACGAGCTTGAGGAACTCAGGAAGG
Organism: Thermodesulfobacteriota bacterium; assembly: GCA_049322415.1. GTDB lineage: Bacteria > Desulfobacterota > Desulfovibrionia > Desulfovibrionales > Desulfovibrionaceae > Fundidesulfovibrio. The sequence goes on from JBMORI010000039.1 coordinate 79,799, forward strand.
CCATCGAGAAGGCCGGGCTGCCCAAGGAAGTGAAGTCCGAGGCGGACAAGCAGCTCAAGCGCCTGAGTTCCATGCACCCCGATTCCTCAGAGGCCACGGTCATCCGCACCTATCTGGACTGGCTCACAGAGCTGCCCTGGAAGAAGATGTCCAAGGACCGCCTGGACATCATCAAGGCCCACGAAATCCTCCAGGAGGACCACTACGGCCTGGAGAAGGTAAAGGAGCGCATTCTCGAATACCTCTCCGTGCGCAAGCTGAATCCAAAAATGAAGGGGCCTATCCTGTGCTTCGTCGGGCCTCCGGGCGTGGGCAAGACCAGTCTGGGCCGGTCCATCGCGCGCTCGCTCGGCCGCAAGTTCGTGCGCATGTCGCTTGGCGGCATGCGCGACGAGGCCGAGATCAGGGGGCACCGCCGCACCTACATCGGGGCCATGCCCGGGCGCATCATCCAGTCCATCAAGACCGCCGGGACCAGAAACCCGGTCATCATGATGGACGAGATCGACAAGGTCGGCTCCGACTACCGGGGCGACCCCACCTCGGCCCTGCTGGAGGTGCTCGACCCCGAGCAGAACTTCTCCTTCCAGGACCACTACCTGGGCGTGCCCTACGACCTCTCCAAGGTGATGTTCATCTGCACGGCCAACATGCTCGACACCATCCCCGGTCCGCTCCTGGACCGCATGGAGGTGATCCGCATCCCCGGCTACACCGAGCAGGAGAAGGTCAAGATCGCCCGCAAGTACCTGCTGCCCAGGCAGGTCAAGGAGAACGGCCTCAAGAAGAACGACATGGACATGACCGACCAGGTGCTGGCCAAGGTCATCCGCGAGTACACCCGCGAGGCGGGCCTGAGAAATCTGGAGCGCGAGGTGGGCACCATCTGCCGCAAGCTGGCGCGCAAGAAGGCCGAGGGCGAGAAGGGGCCCTTCAAGGTGACCGCCAAGCTCTTGCCCAAGCTGCTCGGCATCCCGCGCTACATCGAGGAGGAAAAGGAGCGCGAGCTGCCTCCCGGCGTGGCCGTGGGGCTGGCCTGGACCCCCGTCGGCGGCGAGATACTGCACATCGAGGTGACCACCATGCCCGGCAAGGGGCAGCTCATCATGACCGGCAAGCTGGGCGAGGTGATGAAGGAGTCCGCCCAGGCCGCGCTCTCCTACGCCAGGGCCAAGTCGGACAAGCTGGGCATCGACCCGGCGTTTCTGGAGAAGCGCGACATACACATCCACATCCCGGCGGGCGCCACCCCCAAGGACGGCCCGTCGGCGGGCGTGACGCTGGTGACGGCGCTCATCTCGGCGCTCACCAACACGCCCATCTGCAACGACATCGCCATGACCGGCGAGATAAGCCTGCGCGGACGCGTGCTGCCGGTGGGCGGCATCAAGGAGAAGATCCTGGCGGCGGTGAGCGCGGGCATGAAGCGGGTGCTGATCCCGGCCCGCAACGAGAAGGACCTGGCCGACATCCCTTCGGATTTGCTAGGGAAGATCAAAGTGAAGTTCATCGAGCAGATCGACGAGGTGTGGCCGCTGGCCTGCGCCCGCGAGGACGCGCCGGAGAAGGGCGGCGAGAAGAAGAAATAACCGGGCGAAAGCCCAATGGTGTGAAAGGAGACGGCCCGGAAGCGCGAGTTCCCGGGCCGTTTTCATGCGCCTTTGTCTGGGTTTGCCCGCGCCTTCCCCCTTGCCCCGCCCCCCGTTCCGGGCTAGGTTCCCCGCCCATGAGCGGAAACACATTCGGACGCCTCTTCAGGCTGACCACCTACGGCGAATCCCACGGCCCGGCTCTCGGCGGCGTCCTGGACGGCTGCCCCGCGGGTCTCCCCCTCACCGAGGAAATGATCCAGGAGGGCCTCAACAAGCGCCGTCCCGGACAGGGAGGCATCGCCTCCACCCCCCGCAAGGAGCGCGACCAGGTCCGCATCCTGTCGGGCGTGTTCGAGGGCGTCACCACGGGCATGCCCATCGGGTTCGTCATCGAGAACACCGACCAGCGCTCCCACGACTATTCCGACATCAAGGACGTGTTCCGCCCGGGCCACGCCGACTTCACCTACCACGCCAAGTACGGCGTCCGCGACTATCGCGGCGGCGGCCGCGCCTCCGGGCGCGAAACGGCGGCGCGCGTGGCCGGAGGCGAGATAGCCCGGCAGCTGCTTTCGCGCCACGGCATCGAGGTCTATTCCTACACCAAGGAGCTGGGCGACATCCCGGCCCATTGCATGGACATAAAAAACGCCCGCAACCGGCCCTTCTACGCGCCGGACGACTACGCGGTGGAAATCTGGGAGGACCGCGTGCGCCAGGTCAAGGAGGAGGGCGACTCCCTGGGCGGCGTCGTGTGCGTCACCGCCGCCGGAGCCCCGGCGGGCCTGGGCGAGCCCGTGTTCGACAAGCTGGACGCCCGTCTGGCTTACGCGCTGATGGGCGTGGGCGCGGTGAAGGCCGTGGAGATCGGCGAGGGGCTCCAGGCCGCGCGCAACTACGGCTCCAAGAACAACGACCCCCTCACCAAGGACGGCTTCGCCTCCAACAGGGCGGGCGGCGTGCTCGGCGGCATCAGCACCGGACAGGACATCGTGGCGCGCTGCGCCGTGAAGCCCATCGCCTCGGTGGGCAAGCCCCAGCAGACCATCACCGTCACCGGCGAGGAGACCACCATCACCGTGGGCGGCCGCCACGACATCAGCGCCATCCCGCGCATCAACCCGGTGCTGGAGTCCATGATGCTTCTGACCCTGGCCGACTTCTGGCTGCTGTCCGGCCGTGGCGTCTGATTCGCGCCGTAAGGAATCGGAGAATGAAGGACGGGGCGGCTTTCGGGCCGCCCCTTTTTCGTCAGGTGAGGTTCATCCCGAATATCTGCAGGGTCTCGAAGGCGATCACCAGCACCCAGGCGAAGATGCACACGCCCGTGGCCGCGGCGGCCATGTCCTTGATGGCCTTTATCTTCTGGTCCTCGGCGGTCTGGAGGTAGTCGCACACCGCCTCGATGGAGCTGTTGAATATCTCGGCGGCCAGCATGAGAGCCGTGGCCACCAGCACCATCAGCACGTCCACCCATGCCCGCCAGGCGAAGGACAGCACGAGCACGACCAGCGAAAGCACCACCTTGTAGGCCACGGAGAGGTCGTAGAACACGGCGTAGCGCAGCCCCGAGGCGATGACCGCCAGCTTGCGGACAGGATTGAACCCGGGTTGCCCGGTCCCGAGGAATTTATTTCGCATCCCTGAGCGCCTCCTTGAGCGCGCCTTCCAGCTGCCCCGAGGTGAACAGGTCGCGCAGGACAACCGGCTTTTTTGCGGCCTCGCCCTTTGGAAATACCGCCGCGAGCGGGATGGACGCCGAACCGAGCGAACGCAGCAGCGCCAGGGCGTCCGGGTCCTCCCGGGTCATGTCCACCTTGATGGCCGTGAGGCCGTGGCGCTTCTTCAGGTCCGCCACGGCGGAGGGCCTGAGCACCGTCTTCTCCAGGGCCTTGCAGGTGGGGCACCAGTCGGCGGTGAAGTCCACGAGCAGGTTCTCCTTTCCCAGCAGCCTGTTGAACGACTCCTTGTCGAAGTCCTGCCATGCCCCGGAATCCGGAGACGCGGGCGAAAGCGCCCAGAGGCACGCGCCCACGGCCAGGGCGGCGGCCGCGAGCCTTATGGACCAGCGGGTGAAGCCGCCCTGGGAGAGATTGGTCCAGCTGCCCCATGCGTGGCAGGCCAGGGCCGTGACCAAAAGCGCCAGGAGGGCCGGGACGAGCATGGCCTGGGGCAGGATGGAGAGGAAATACAGACAGGTGCCCATGATGAAAAAGCCCGCGATCTTCTCCAGGTGGGTCATCCAGGGGCCGGGCCGGGGCACGAAGCGCGTCAGCTCCGGCCGCGCGGCCAGGACCAGGTAGGGCGAAGCCATTCCCAGGCCGATCCCCGCGAACACGGCGGCAACCACGGGAACGGGCTGCATGAGCGTCCAGGCCAGCACTCCGCCGAGGAATGGGCCGGAGCACGGCGTGGCCAGCAGCGTGGCCAGAAATCCCGTGGCGAAGGCCTGGGACCTGGGGTGGTGGTCCGGCCTGGGGGTCAGTTTGAGGTCGATCACCGGCAGATGAAAAACCCCGAAGAGCGAAAGGCCAAGGGCGAAAAGGACGGCGCTGGCCCCCAGAATGAGCCCCGGCTGCTGGAAGAGTTGTCCCCAGGCCATTCCGGCGAGTCCCAGCACGGCGGCCAGCAGGCAGAAATAGGCCAGCACGCCCAGGGCGAAGAACACGTTGTGCTCCCGGATGAGGGCGTGGCGGTCGCAGCGCTCCCCCTCCCTGCACACGGCCAGCAGCCCCGACAGCTTGAGGCAGGCCACTGGCAGCACGCAGGGCATGAGGTTCAGGATGATGCCCGCCAGTATGGCCAGGGGCAGCGCCTTGAGCAGGCCGTCCACCTCCAGGACCGGGTGGTACGGGCGCGGCGTGAACTCCCAGCGTTCCGGCTGGACCGCGGCCTTAGAAACGGCCTGGGCGGCGGGGCTTTCGGGCGCGGCGGCGGCCAGTTCGCGGAAAAGGCCCCACCAGGGCTGGACGTCCGCCTGGGCCGGCGAGGCGGCCTCCCGCGAGGAGAAGCTCGTCTCCAGGAGCACGGGCCAGCAGCTGGTCTCGGTGCAGGCCAGGAGGCTCACGCGGGCCTCAAGTCCGAAGCCGGGCTGCGCGTCTTCAGGCAGCACGACGAAGAGCGGGGTGGGGCCGTCGTAGACCTTGGCGGTCTTGCCGGGCTCATAGAGGTCGGGGGCAGGCTTGCCCGGAGGGTAGAGCACCGGCATGCTTTTCCCCTCCGGCAGGAGCCGTACCTCGGCCCGGGTGGGCATGCCGGTCTCGCCGGGGTCGTTGCCGTAGGCCTTGAAACCCTGTTCCGGGAGGAGCCAGAGCACGGCCACGCTTGAGCCGCCGGGGAGCGAGGCTAGCTCCCACCTGGCGGTGACGGGCGTGGCGCCGGTCTGGGCCAGGAGCGGGGCCGCCAGGGCCAGGAAGAGGGCGAAAAAAATGAGCGGTCGGCGCATGGGTGACTCCGGTGATGGAAAAAGAGTAAGTCAGCAGGCCGAAACTGGTAAAGCAGAAACTATGCCGAGAAAATGAGGAACGCGGCGGCAGCCACCGCCGTGGGGACAAGGGCGGCCATGAGGAGCCAAAGCGGGCTGATTGTCTGGTTCTTGAACCCGTGCTTGAGGATGGAGTACCCGGCCGGGTTCGGCGCGTTGGCGATCACGGTGAGGCCGCCGCCCGTGACCGCGCCGGCCAGCAGGGCGAACTTGTTCTGGTCGGAGAGGTCCTCCACCAGGGTGCCGAGGTAGGTGAGGGCGGCGTTGTCAGTGACGGCGGTAAGGCTCATGGCCCCGAAATAGAGGGTGAGCGCGTCCATCCTGACCAGCAGGGCCTGAACCCACCAGCGTTGCGGCGGACCTAAAATGACGAGCCCCGCCAGGAAGACGCCCACCAGCAGCCCGGCCCGGACCATGAGGCCGGACTGATGCTGGTGGTAGGCGGTGGTGAACCCCAGGAACACGATGAACACGGCCATGAAGGCCGCCGGATGGTGCAGCAGGAAGACCATGAGCGCCAGCACGGCCAGGTGGGTGAGGCTCACCCAGGGGGGGATGTCCTCGCGCATGGATTCGGGCAGGCTCGCCTCCATCCCGCGCAGGGTCCTTGCGAAGGCCAGGGTGAGTATGAGCGCGTTGACGATCACGGCGATGGCGGCCTTCCAGCCGAAGTTGGAGAACATGTGCCACAGGCCCCAGCCCCACTTGGGCGCGCTCATGATGACAGGGGGCGCGGCGAAGTGGGTCATGACCCCGCCGATGGAGATGTTGACGAACAGCGTCCCCAGCATGGCGTACTTGAACGCCTCGGGCAGGGGTTGCTGGAAGAAGACGAGATAGATGATGAGCGCGGTGACGGTCATGGCCGCCGGTTCGGTGATGAAGGACCCCATGAGCGGCCCGAGCGTCAGGGCGGTGAAGCACACGGCCATTCCGCTTGGCATGGGCAGGCGGGATGCCGCGCCTACGATGATCTTGGACGCCAGGGCAACGGTGGGTTTGGTCGAGGCCACGATCATGATGGCGAACACGAAGGCCGGTTCGGTGAACTCGATGGACTCGATGTAGCTGATCGCGGCGGACGGCCCGTTCAACAAGGCAAGAAAGAGCAGGAAGATCGCCGCCCAGAAGCCGAAGACAACCTCGACTTCGCCCAGCAGGTGCCACAGCCCCTGGTGAGGCCCCTCCTTCTTGGACATCTCAAGGAACTTCCCGGCCAGGAAGGTGTGGGCGACGGCGATGGCGAAAGCGGCCGTGCCAAGCGTGGTGACTGCCCAGGACGAGTGCATCGCGCTCCGTGGGGTTACTGGAAGCAGAACTCCACGGTGAACTCGCCGTGCTCCGTGGTGAAGGGAATGGCCACCACGGGGCCGGAAGTGACGTGGGAGATGGTGTGGTTGTCGCCGAAGATGATGGTGGGTGTGGAGGCCTGCATGGTGAGGCCCATCTGGGCGAGCCCGGCTCTGGCCTGCCCCGAGATCATGTTGGTGATCTCGCCCACGGCGTCCTTGGCGTCCTGCATGATGTCCTGGATGTCGTCCCCGAGCATGTTCTTCACGATGCCGACGGCGCATTTCTTCGTGAAGGAGATGGAAATGCTGCCGTGCCGGTCGCCGGTGAGGCCCACCACTGCGGAAACGTCTCCGGCGGCGGTGTTGTTCTTCTTCGCGTAAGGCTTTCCCGGCGTGGGGTCGAGCATGGCCATGGTGGTGAGCACGTGCCGGGTGGCTTGCACGAAAGGCTTGGCGAGTTCGGCATCGGATGGATTCATTGGGGATCCTTGAAATCTGTATCGTGTCCGGGGAAATAGTGAATTCCGGCACGAAAAAAGACTGCGCCGCGACCGCCCCGGAAAGGAATTTGTAGCGTTTTGGGGGCGTTGTTTTCAAGAAATATTTGTATCGGGCGGATGTGTCGCAACTGCCCGGGATGGTTTGGAAAGCGGCATTCCTCTCCACGGCTTGCCATTTTCACTCCCGTGATGTACCCCGCCTGGAAGTGACATGGGCCGCGACCGGCAGCGGAGTCCGGCCCTGCTTCATGTCGAGGACGGCCGCAAGGCTCCAAAAGGTTCCGGCCAAGCGAGGCGGATTGACCATGCATAGCCGCCAACAGGCATCCCCACACAGGAACCGGGCAACCGGTTTCACCGACGCGGACTGGGGCGCGCTGGAGAAACGGCTCTCCGACACGCGGGACATGCTGCGCGACATCCTCACGCACCTGAGGAAAGTCCTCGACAACCTGAAAACCGCCGGCGACCATTACCAGAGCGCCGGACGCGCCTGGCGCAGGAACGACGCGCACGCCCAGGGAAGCCACCGCCAGTACGGGCATCGGCAGAATGGTCCCGCCGCCGGTGCCCAGAACCCTTCAGGGGCCGCCGGTTTCCGCCACCACTCCTCCGCTTCCCAGGGTTCCAGCCGCTTCCAGGCATCAAGCTCCTCCTCTTCCTCAGGGTCCGCCTCGTTCAAGTCCTCCAGGGAGAAGACCGGCCCGGCCTCATTCGGCGGCTTCCGCGCCTCCGGCCAGGCTTCGTCCTCCGGAGCGGGCACGGCCTCGGGCGCTGGCGCTGGCGCTGGCTCGGGGGAACGGACGTACACCGGCGCGTCCTCACGCGCAAATCACGAGCGCCAGGCGGGCAACGGCTTCTCCTGGAGCTGGCGGACAAGGCAGGAAACCGGCCAGGCATCCTCGGCGGGCCCGGCGGGAGCTTCATCCGGCGGGAGTTCCCGGACGGAGCACTCCAGGGCCGGCAACAACGCGGGGGCCGGAAGCTCCCGGAGCCAGCAGGATGCTCGCGGCGCATCCGGAAAGGCCTGGAGCGACCAGAAGCGCGCGGGCCAGGAACGTCAGGAACAGCGCCACAGGACCACCGGCCCCGGCCAGGGGTCGAGCTACCAGGATTACAGCAAGCGAAATCACAAATCGCCGCTGGGCAACGGCAGGATGACCCTCACCCAGGCCTGCGCCCTGCTCTGCCTCACCTATCCCTGCACCGCCGACGACGTCAAAACCGCCTACCGCAAGCAGGCCCGCCGCCATCACCCCGACCTGGGCGGCGACGAGGAGATGATGAAGTCCATCAACCAGGCCTACGAGCTGGCCCTCTCCTGGTGCTCGCCGCTTCGCGGCAAGGCCGCCACCTGGGCGGCGTAAAGTCTCGTTCCCGAAATCCCGGGCGGCTGTCTTCTGTCCGTCCAGTGTGACGTCCGCATAATCCATCCACACGCTTGCACATGGCACGCGCTAAATGAATAGATTCAAATTTTGAAAAGCATATTCTTGTTTTTCAAACTCGCGCCTCTAGAACACCTCGGCCTCGAACCAGAATATCTCCGTCTCCGGCAGTTTCCAGGCGTCCGGGGGCAGGCAAGCCTTGCGGCACGTCTGGGAGAGGAACGTTTCCCGGTCCCATTTCCAGTCCACGGCCACCTGCGGCAGCAGGAGCCCCTGCCGGTAGCCCTGGCGCACGATGAGCCCGTGCCGCCCGATCTCCACATTCTCCGGGTCCGGGCAGGGGGTGATGGGGCCGAGGATGGATACCTCCACCTCCAGGCGCGGGCACTCCTCGCCGCTGACAGGCGGGAAGCGCGGGTCCTTGAAGGCGGCGGCGTGCGCCATGTCCGCGATGGTCAGGTAGAGCGGCTTGTCCCCCTGCAGGCTGCCGATGCACCCGCGAAGCTCCCCCCCCAAGGTCAGGGTGACGAATGCCCCGAACGGCTGGCGCAGCTTGTCCGTGGGCGGCTCGGGGATATCCCATTCGCCTGGCGGGTCGAACGCCTGGCCGATGCACCCGCGAACCAGCGCCTTGAGGTACGCCTTCTCCCCGTCCGTCAGTTCGAACCTGAATTGCTCCATGACGCTGCTCCTTTGGAGCGTTTCTATCATGCTTGCCCGGCCCTTGCCACATGCACTACAGCTTGGAGGGCGCAACGGCCGTCCCGGCCCATGAACCCGGAAACCCTTCGGACGTGAATGGCATGATCTCCCTGGCCGCCTACTCGCTGGACCTGCCTTCCTACGCCTGCGCCCAACTGCGCCTCATCGGGCCCGCGTCCAGGCTGGCCGGGAGCGTGGACCTGCGCTGGGGGACGCGAAGCGACGGCCAAAACTACGCCATCGACGCCTCGGCCATGGACGGCGCGGACGCGGTGATCTTCCAGCGCTACTTCCCCATGGAGGCAACCTGGCCCCTGGTGGAGAAGGCCCTGGGCTCGGGCAGGCCGGTGATCTACGACCTGGACGACAACTTCCTGGCCGTGCCGGAGGGTCACCCCATGGCGGCCCGGCTCGCCCCCGTTGCCCCTTACGCCCGCGAACTCCTGTCGCGCGCGTCCATGGTGACGGTGAGCACTCCAAGGCTCGGGCGCGCCTTCTCCGCGTTCAACACGGAAATCGAGGTGCTTCCCAACCTCATCGACGAGCGTCTGTGGGACGTTCAAGGCCAGCCGCGCCCTCAAGGGCCAGTGCGCATCGTTCACGCGGGCACGCCATCGCATGCGGCGGACCTGGCCGGCGTCACGGAGGCCCTGGCGCGGGTCAAGCAGCGTTACGGACGGGACGTGGAGCTTGTCTTCATGGGGTCGTCCCCGGAGGGGCTGGACGCCCTGTCCATTCCCTTCGCCGAGGACTACGCCGCCTATGCCCGCGCCCTCGTGAACCTGGCCCCGGACATCGGGGTGGCCCCCCTGGAGGACACGCCGTTCAACCGTTGCAAGAGCGCGGTGAAGTGGCTGGAATACTCGGCGGCTGGGGCGGCCGGGGTCTTTTCGGACTGCCCTGCCTACGAGTGCGTGCGCCATGGCGGGACGGGACTCAAGGTCCGGCCCGGACAATGGGAGGAGGCGGTCTCCCGCTTGGTGGAGGACGCGGCCTTGCGCCGCTCGCTGTCCGGCGGGGCCAGGGCGGAGGCGCTCGGGCGATGGTCCCTTCGCGCCGGGGTCAAGGCGTATCTCAGGGTCTGGGGGAGGGCGGTCCATGGCCGTTGATTTCGACTGGGAAGCGCTTCCGGACGACTTGCGTGACGGCCTTCTTCTGGGCGGGTCGGGGAAGCAGCATCTGTCGTCGCTGGCCTCGCTGGCCATGAGCTCGCCCAGGACGGCGCGCCTGGGCCTGGACCTCTTGTCAGCGGCCTGGGAGGGGTCCCCCCTGGACGGGGGCCTGGCGCGCACGCTCGTGGCGCTGGACGCCAGGGCAGCGTTCCTCAGCCCGGGCGTGCGCCGGGCCGCGCGGGCCTGCGCGGAGAACTGGGCGGTTCCGGAAGGCTCCGACCAGATGGCGGCCCTGGCCGCGTCGCGCCGCCACGGCGAGTTGCCCGGCTTCCTCGCCGGGGGCTTCCGGCGCGAGCCGCGCAACCTCTTCTGGCGGCAGCACCTGCTGGACCTGGCCTACCTGCTGGGGGAGTGGGACATGGCCCTGGAGGCCGCCCGCGCCCCGTGGCCGGACGGGCTGGAGGCCGCGCGGGAGAAATGCCTGGGGGACATCGCCTTCCAGAACGGCGGCTTCGAGGAAGCCCGCGCCCGCTACGCCCAGGCCGCCGTGCTGCGTCCGGCGAGGTTCCGCCTGGGCCAGAGCCTTTTCCGCCTGGGGCGGGACGCCGAGGCCGCCGTCCAGTGGCGAAAAGCACTGCGCGCCGCCCCCTGGAATGTGGACACCCTCTGCCGCCTGCACGACTCCCTGGCCGGGCTGGACCGCCCAGGCCCCCCTCTGTCCGGGAAGGTGGCCGTGTGCCTCTACACGTATGGCAAGGCCCGGGAGCTGGACGCCACCCTCCATGCCCTTTTCGCCTCGGACCTGGGAAACGCGGCCGTGCTGGCGCTGGACAACGGCGGCGCTGGCGGCGTGCCGGAGCTGCTCGCCGGCTGGAAGGACCGCGCGGGCGAGGCCCTGGATGTCATTTCCCTGCCGGTGAACGTTGGGGCTCCGGCGGCGCGCAACTGGCTCATGCGCCATCCGCGCGCCGCCGGGTCGGACTTCGTGGCCTACCTGGACGACGACGCCCTCGTCCCGCCGGATTGGAGGGGCCGATTCGCCCAGGCCGTGCGGGCCTGTCCCGGCGCGGGCGTCTGGGGGGCCAAGGTGGTGGACCTGGCCCACCCCGGCAGGGTGCAGCACGCCGAGATCAACCTGCTTCCCGGCGCGGGGCCGGTCCCCGCCTTCTCCGCCCCGTGCGCCGGGGACCTGGACTTCGGCCAGTGGGACCGCGTCAGGGCATGCCTGTCCGTGACGGGCTGCTTCCACTTGTTCAGGACCGCGTCGCTCATGGAGTGCGGTGATTTCGACATCCGCTTCTCTCCGACCCAATACGACGACCTGGACCACGACCTGCGTCTCGCCTCCATGGGAAAGCCTCCCGTGTGCCAGGGCCATCTGACGGTTCGCCATGCCCGCCTCTCCGGGGCGCTGCTCCACCAGGACGCTTGCGCCACCGGCAACAGCGAGGGCAACCTGCGCAAACTCGCCGCCAAGCACCCGTACGAGGAGCGCGAATCACTGCGCCGTGAAATGGCCTCGCTCCTGCTTGAGGACGCCAAAGCCAAGGCCGCTGCCTGTGCCCGGGCGTGGACCTGAGCCGGCGGACGGAGAACCTCTCTGGGCGGCACGAGCCAGGATGTGCTCCGCTCCGGCGGGAGGATGGTCCCATGCCCGCGCGGGACCGCCGCGTGACGGGCCGCCTGGCCCCGTGAAGCTTGCGCAAAGACTAACCCCCGGGACGGCGCTGGAGCGCATGTCACTGGCATCGTGACAAATCCGCCATTGCGGGGGTGTTGAAAATCGGCCATCATGAAGCCAGGGATTACAATGAACGGAGCCGTGCCATGCCCGTCAGCGATCTTCTCGAACTGAGCTTCGATCCGGCCTGCCTGGCGGATTCCAACGGGAAACTGACCCGCGTCAACGAGGCGTTCCTGGACATGCAGGGCGCGGCGAGGGAGGCGGCCCTCTCCATGACGCTCCAGGAAATGATAGGACAAGCGGCGTTCCAGGACATCTGCCGCAACGCCGCGACCGGCCGGGTCCTGCTCAGGCGGATCAAGGCCAAGTGCAAGGGCGGCGAGTCCCTGCCCGTGGAGGCCAGGAGCATGCTCCTCGAACGGACGGGGGAGATAGCACTGGTTTTCAGGCCCACGGCGGCCAGTGTCCCGTCCGAGGGCGCGGAGCACATGGCCCTGCACGACGCACTCACCGGCCTGCCCAACCGCGTGCTGCTCCTGGACAGGCTGAGCCAGACCCTGGCCAGGGCGAGGCGTCATGGCGATTTCGCGGCGGTTGTCTTCATCGACCTGGACGGTTTCAAGCCCATCAACGACACCTACGGGCACGAGTGCGGAGACGAGGTGCTCAAGGTCACGGCTTCGCGCCTGCTGGAGGTGCTCCGGGGGGACGACACCGCCGCCCGCATCGGCGGCGACGAGTTCGTCATGGTGCTGGGCGAGCTGAAAAAGGGCCTGCACGCCGGCATTACCGGCAACCGGGTCATCAAGGCCATCACCAGGCCCATCCCCTGGCGGGAGGGCTTTGTTGGCGTGAGCGCGAGCCTGGGCATATCGGTGGCCCCCACCGATGGCATGGAACCGGACGAACTGCTCAAGAAAGCGGACGAGGCCATGTACGTGGCCAAGAAATCGGGTAAAAACGGATACGCCTTCTTCAACGAATCAAGCTATTTCGAGTGAGGCTCACATGGACCAGGCCGACCTTGACGCCCTGGCGGCGAAGCTTTCGGAGTCGTTCAAGCCCTACATCCGGGAGACCGTCCGTGATGCGCTCAGGGAGGAGGCGGCCCTCTTGTCGGGAAAGCAGGCCGCCGAGGAGGACTTCTTCAAGCGCCTCAACGAGGAGATCATGGGACGTCTGGGGGACATCTACCGCGAGATTTCCACGTTCCAGGGGCCGGGCGGAGCGGCGCAGGCTCCCTCGGAGAGCGTGGCCCACGCCGGGCAGCTCATGGACGAGGCCTCGCAGCGCCTCGACCAGGTCATCCAGGCCACGGAAAAGGCCACATTTGAGATAATCGAGCTTGTGGAGCGCAACATGTCCGCGCCGGACGAGCTGATCGCCATGGTGAGCCAGGGCGTGTGCGACCGGGAGTCCCAGGCCAAGGCCACGGCCATCTGCAAGAAGCTCTCGGAGGACATGGTGGAGATCATGACCTGCCTCTCCTTCCAGGACCTGACCGGCCAGCGCATCAAACGCGTCATCGACATGCTGGGCAAGGTGCGCGACATGGTGGCGGAGCTCTATGTCTCCACGGGCCTTTTGGTGAAGGCCAAGGAGCGCGCCCCGGCGCAACCTCTGGAGGAGCTCAAGAAGGACGCCAAGACCAAGGTGTCGCAGTCCGAGGTGGACGACCTGCTGGCCCAGCTCAAGCTGTAGGGGCCCTTGCGGGTATCCCGGGCGGCGCTTCAGGGGATACGCGCCGCCGTTCCCGCCCGTCATCCCCCCAACCCCGGGCGAGCGGCTTATCGCCGTCCGTGAGGCCGGCTCTAGAAGACCCTTCGCAACTGCATGATGACGCTGCCGGGGATGCTGAAGACCCCCTTGAATATGTTCAGCAGGGTGTCCCCGATGACTTTCGACTTGTCTACGTCCAGCCTCGGGTCGTAGAGCGGGCCGCTTATGCGCACGGGCACGTCGCCCACGTCCGGCACCGCGGCGACGAGGCTCAGGTCGATGCGCTCGTCGTCCAGGCTGACCCATCCGTCACCCTTGGCGGAGAGCTGCTTTCCGGTCAGGGAGAAGTCGCGGGTGACGGCCAGGCCTTCGCGAACGGTGAAGCTCGCGCCCAGCCTGGAAAAAGCCAGCCCCTCCGCGGGCGCGGCGGGAGGTGGGGGCGCGTCCCGTTCCCCGGTGAGGCCCGCTGGAGGGGGGGGCTGCCTTGGCGGAGCGTCCTTGATGCCCAGAACCCCGCCGCGCACCTCGAAGCCAGCCGTGCCGGCCGCCATCTTCCTGAGCCTGCGGTCCGTGTTGCCCCGGCTCTCCACCTTCACCCAGAAGTCCCCCCGGCCTTGCGAGATGGAATCGGACCCGGCCAGGTCCCTGAGAAGCGGCCCCGGCCGGAATCCGGAGAGGGTCAGCTCCATCGCGCCCTTGAGCTCCGGGCCGCGCGCGTCGCCCCGGACGAGCATGGCGTAAGCCCCGCCGTAGAAGTCCGGGGCGCTCTGACGCAGCTGGAAGCGGCCGCCCTGGGCGGTGAACTCGGTCAAGGCGTTCTGGAAAATCAGCCTGTCCTTCCTGAGCCAGCCGAAACGGACCCTGGCGTCCAAGGAGAGTTCCCTGAGTTCGTCCAGGGGCACGGCCTCCTCGGGCCGTCTGGCCGGGTCGGGATACTGGGGCGCGGGGGCGAGCCTGTCCAGGTCAAGGGTTGAGACGGTGAGGTCGAGCCTGTTGGCCTGGCCGCTGATCCTGGCCTGGCCGGTGATGACGGACTCGTCCAGGGACGCCTGGATCTTCTCCAGGCGGATTTCCCTGGGGCCGCCGCCGAGAGAAGCCTGGAACCTGGCCCTTTTCCACATGTTGGGATCGGCGCCGGCGGGGATGGAGAACCCCAGGCGCTGGGCCGCCTGACGCGGGTCGAACTCGGGGATGTCCAGCACTCCCGATAGCTCCATGCCGTCCTTGCCGGGCCGTCCGGACAGCGAGCCCCTGCCCGGCACCCCGGCCAGGCTCAGCTCGAGCCCGGCCGCGGAAAAGGTCCCCTTGTCGAAGTCGGCCTCGAAACGGCCGTTCCAGGAAGCCTTGGCGGTCCTGCCCTTGGGGACGAACGGGGCCTCTATCTCGTGCTCGCCGTCCACCCTGGGCTGGCGGTACCAGAGCGGCTCGCCTGAAGCCGAGAGCCCGGCCTGCCCTTTCACTTCCAGCCTGGTGGAGCGGACCACGCCCGGCGACTCCACCCTGACCGTCCCGGCGATGTCGGCCAGGGCCGCTTCATCCCCGTGCCCGTCGCGCGGAGCGGCCTGCCTCCTCACGGACGCCTTGAACAGGGCCGAGGCCTTGGCGACTGGCCAGGGAGTGGACGCCCCCTGTCCGGACGCGAAGGCGAAGGAGCCCCGGCCCAGGGCGATTTCCGCCTGCCCGTTCAGGGCTTGCCAGAGGGGCTCGCCGCCGGATGCCCGGGCCTCGAGGCTGATCCGCCCCTCCAGAGGGCCCGAGAGCCTGGGCAGGCCGGGCCGCAACGCGCTCAGCTGGGCGGCCTGCATGCCGCCAACCGTGAGCGCGGCGGCCAGGGAGCGCCGCCCCGCCTTGTCTTCCAGTTCAATGCCTCCGTTGAAGCGCCCCCCGAACACCGCCCCCGATATGGTGGAGAACCTGAGCGAATCGGGCGAGGCCGTGAAGGCCATGAGCAGGTCGTCCACGGGAACCCCGCCCGTGGTGAGCCGCCTGGCCGCCACCCTGGCTTCGACGGGCCACGGGGCGTATCCGCCGAGGCTCCCCCCCCAGACCGATGACAGAAGGCTCATGCGGTCCAGGTCCAGGTGGTCGGCCTGGATGTCCAGGAAGGTCCTGCCCCCGGAGCCCTGGGCGCTGCCCGTCAGATGGCTGTGCTGCGTCCTCGCGTCGATGGCGGAGAGCTTCCAGGCCCCCGCCCCGCCGCCCGGAATGTCCACGGAGCAGGAGATGCTGCCTCCGCCCAGTATGGACCACGCCTTGAGGGCCTTCTCCGTAAGCCAGGGAGGCGTCCATCCTTTGCCGGGGCTGGCCACGTCGAGCTTCATGGACCCGGAAAGGCCGCCCTGGAGGAACCGCCCCGAGACGGACAGACCGGCCATGGTCACGGGCGGCCCCTTGGAAAGGGCGTCCGGCGGGAGCGCCTGGATGCGCGAGGAGCCCGAAAAGGACGGCGCGTCCCCGGAGGGTGCGATTCTTAAGTCCGTGGTGATAAGGGCCTGGGTGGTCTTGGCCGTGAAGGGATATATCCGCACCTGGCCGTCCCGGCCATGCGCGTTGAGCTCCAACCGGGCGATGTGGACAAGGCCCATGGAGAGATCGCGCCCCGTGATCCGCCCCTTGACCGTCCGGGGCGGGGCGGACGCGGCGGGGAGCGCCGGGCGCCTGGCGGAAAACCAGCGCCCCAGGTCCAGGCCGTCCGCGCTGATGTCGAACTCCAACTCGCCCTCCGCGTGCCGTGCCGTGCCGGAGAGAACCGCGCCGCCGTCGCGCAGGAGGGCCTTGCGGACTATCCATCCGGCGGGGGTGGAGCCGAAGACCAGCTCGGCCTCCACCGCGCCGCTTTGGGAAGGACGGCGCAGCTCCGGGCCTGCGGAAGCGCTTTCCTCTCCCGAGGGAGGGGACAGGCCCAGGAGATTCGTCCAGGCCCCTTCGCGGGAGGCCTTGGCGGCAAGGTCCAGGTGGACGTAGGGCGTGGGCTCGTAGAGCCCGGCGGCGTTGACCTGCCCTGTCACGCGGGCTCCCAGGCCCTCCAGCGCCATCTCGGCCACCTCGAACGCCCCCCCCTCGCCGTGGACGGTCACCTTGCCCGAAAACATGACCCGCCCGCCCGCCATCCCCGGGGAGGGCGGCAGGTCCAGATACCCGGCCGCCCGGGATTGATGCACGTAGACGTGGACGCCGCCCGCGCCGTAGCTGCCCAGGCCCTGGGCGTGGATCTCGCCGGAGACGCCCCAGGGGGCCGCCTTCACCTTGCAGGAGAGGGAGAATTGGAATGGACGAGAGGGCGAGGTCTTCAGGTCGAGTTCGCTCACGTCGAGCGAAAGGCCCGTGGCGGCGTCGGAGTAGGAGAGGCTAGCGCCCGTGAGGTTCAGCCCCGTGGGCAGCGTCTCCACCCGCCAGCCGCCGGGAACCTGCCGGGACTGGTCCGGCGTCCGGGCCGGGCTCCAGTTGTCGCGCCCGGCCGCGTCCCGCGCGAGTTTGAGGCTGGCCGCGCCCAGGGCGATGGAATCCACAACGACGCGCTTGTCCAAGAGCGCGGCCAGGTTCAGCCCGATGGCCGCCGAGTCCATGGCCATGAGGGGGGCGTCGCCGAACCCAGGGGTGTTGGCCACCACCACGTCCCCGGCGCGCAGGCCGAACCAGGGGAGCATGGACAGCCGGACCCCGCCCCGTATCTCCACCTGCCTCTGAAGCGCCGAGGCCAGGGCGGCCTGGGCGTGGGCCCTGAGCTCCTCCTGGCCGATGAGCGAGGTGGCGGCCACGGGCAGCAGGTAGATGAGCGCCGCCGCCAGCGCGCAAGCCGCAAGCGCGAGGCGCGTGGAGACGCGGATGACGCGGTTCTGCCTGGGGGTGGGTGCTTTCATGTCGTTGGCGGCCGGGCATGGGGTCCCGGTCCATCCTTTCCATTAGTCCCTTCCCGGCCCGCCTTCAAGTGGAAGCCGTGCGTTCACAAGCCGATGAGGGCGTACACGGCGTCCATGTCCAGGCTGGCGCGCACGGTGTCCGCGAGCCTGTCCAGGGCGGCGTCCAGCCCGGGGGCGCGGCTTTCAGGCAGGGGCGGCAGGCCCTTGCGGGCGCGCAGGGCGTTGAGCCACCAGCGGCGGAAGCGGTCCTCGTCGAAAACGCCGTGCAGGTAGGTGCCCCAGGCCCTGCCCGGAACGCCCCAGGCCACGGGTTCCCCGTCCGGCCGCCGGGCCAGGACGGGCGCGCCCTCCCCCAGGGGGCGGGTGACGCCGTGGTGTATCTCGTAGCCTGCAAGTTGAAGCCCCGAGGGCTGGTGGCGCGCGCGGGAGAGAAGCAGCGTCTTGTCCGCCATGAGTTCCGTCTCCAGGGGCAGGAGCCCCAGGCCCGCCGACTCGCCCAGGCCCGATTCCAGGCCCAGCGGGTCCAGCAGGCGCTGCCCCATCATCTGGAGCCCGGCGCAGATGCCCACGATCTCGCACCCATCGAGGCCAGGCAAAGCGCCGGCCAGCCCCGAGGCGCGCAGTGCGTCCAGGTCGGCCAGGGTGTTCTTGCTTCCCGGGAGGATCACGGCGTCGGGGCGTCCCAGTTCCTGGGGGCGGCGCACCACCCGCAGCCCGGCATCGGGTTCGCGGGCCAGGGCGTCCAGGTCGGTGAAGTTGGAGATGTGGGGCAGGTCGATAACGGCGATGTCCAGGTCGCGTCCGGCCGGAGCAGTCAGGCACGCGCCCGCCTTGAAGCTCACGGAGTCCTCCTCCGGAAGGCCCAGGTCCGCGATTTCCGGGATCACTCCGAGCACGGGCCTGCCCGTCGTTTCGAGCATGAACCGGTGGGCCGGGTCCAGAAGCGACGGGTCTCCCCGGAAGCGGTTGAGCACGTAACCGCCCACCAGGGCGCGCTCGGATTCGCTCAAAAGCTCCATGGTCCCGGCGAGCGCGGCGAACACGCCGCCCCGGTCGATGTCCCCGGCCAGCAGCACCCTGGAGCGGGCATGCGCGGCCATGGCCATGTTCACCATGTCGTGATGCTTGAGGTTCACCTCGGCGGGGCTGCCCGCTCCCTCCAGGATCACCGCGTCGAACTCCCCGGCCAGGGAGGCGTAGGCCTCTTTGGCCGCCTCGAAGGCCTTTGGCTTGTAGGCCACGTACTCCCGCACGCGCATGTTGCCCACTGGCTTGCCCATCACGATCACCTGGGAGCCCGTGTCCGAGCAGGGCTTCAGAAGCACCGGGTTCATGCGGGCGTCGGGGGCCAGGCCGCAGGCCCTGGCCTGGAGAACCTGGGCGCGGCCCATCTCCTCGCCCAGGGCCGTGACGTGGGAGTTGAGCGACATGTTCTGGGCCTTGAACGGGGCCACGCGCACGCCGTCCTGCCTGAGGATGCGGCACAGGGCGGCGGCGATGACCGACTTGCCCGCGTTGGAGGTGGTCCCCTGGACCATCAGCGCGGGAGTGGGGCGCTCGCGGCGCGGGCGCGCGGTGTCGGGGGCCAGGACTTTGGCCATGGCCCCGGCGAGCCTCTCGTTGTCCGGGCGGGAGCGCACGGCCACCCGGAAGAAGCGGCCGTCGAGACCGGCGAAGTTGGAGCAGTCCCGGATGGCGACGCGGCTCTCCAGGAGCTTGGCGCGCAGGGCGGGAGCGTCCATGGAGGCCGCCGGGTGGCCGTCCAGGCGGCAGAAGAGGTAGTTGGCCGCGCCCGGATGGACTGTAACGCCCGGCAGGGCGGCGAGGCTGGCGGCCAGGTCCCGGCGCAGCTCCCGGACGGCGTCGCGCGCGCGGGCCTCGAAGCCCGCGTCGGCAACGGCCCGCACCCCCACGGCCTGGGCCAGGGAGTTGACTGACCACGGCGCGAGGGACTGCCTCGTCCGGGCGGCCAGGGCCTCCCCGGCCACGGCCAGGCCCAGCCTGAGGCCGGGAATGGCGAACATCTTGGTGAGCGAGAGCATCACCGCCACGTTCGCGGGCCTGCCGGGGCCGGCCAGGGACTCGAACCCGTCCACGAAGGAGCCGAAGGCCTCGTCAACCACGAAAAGGCAGTCTGGATGCATGGCGGCGAGCGCGCGCACCGTGCCGGCCGCGACGTCGAGGCCCGTGGGGTTGTTGGGCCTGGCGATAAAGACGGCGGCCGGAGCGTCCCCGGAAAGGAGGGAGGCGGAGATGGCGTCCGTATCGAGGGCGAAGCCGTCCTCCTCGCGCAGGGGCAGGAGCGAGACAGCCATGCCCGCCCGGTCGCAGGCGGTCTGGTAGTCGCAGTAGGAGGGGACGGGGATCACGGCGCGGGGAAGCCCTGCCGCGCGGGCAAGGGCGAAGAGCAGCTCGCTCGTGCCGTTCCCGGCCACGATGGTCTCCCCTGGCACGCCCAGGCGCTCTGACGCGGCCCGGATCAGCTCCCGGCAGTGGGGGTCGGGGTAGTCAACCAGCGAGGAGACCGCCGAGGAGATGACCGGGCGCAGCCACTCCGGCGGCCCCAGCGGGTTGATGCTGGCAGAGAAGTCCAGGATCTCCGAAGGGTCGCAGCCAAGCGACGCGGCCAGGCCGCGCACGTCTCCGCCGTGGGGGAAGGAGATCATGCGGCCGCCGTGGCCTCGCCCAGGCCCCAGACGCGGCTGGCCGCCTCCATGACTGCCTTCACCTCGGGTTCCGCCGCGCGGCGGGCAAGGGCCGCGAGGTTGACCGGGATGCCGAGCGCCCCGCCCGGCCAGACGGCCAGCTCGCCGCCCATGGGGCCGCGGGGGATCATGTCGTCGCGCAGGAGTGAAAGTCCCCGCCCCGAAGCCACCAGGGAGCGGATGGTGGCCTCGTCGTTGATGACGGCGGCGGTCTTCACCTCCCGGCCCACTTCGGCAAGCAGGCTCTGGGCCATGTCCACGAAGGGGCAGCGCTCGTTGAACCACACCCAGGGCATCCCGGCCAGGTCCTTCACGGTGGCGTCCGCGAGCCTGTCCTTCCAGGCAGCGGGACCGACCACGCGCACCGTGGCCATGGCCAGGGGCAGGGCAGTGATCTGCGGGTCGGCGTCGAAGCAGCCGTAGGCGAACCCGGCGTGGGCGCGGCCTTCCTTGAGCCAGCGGGCCACGTCGTAGGAGTCGCGGCAGTCGATGTGCACCAGCGCGTCGGGATGCTCCCGGCCCAGTTCGGCCAGCAGTTGCGGCAGGCGCAGGAATTCCGAATCGGTGTTGCGGGTGAGCACGATGTCCCCGGTCACGCCGCCGCGCAGGGCCTTGGCCTGCTCCAGAAGCTCCTGTGCGCGCCTCAAGGCGTCGCGGGCCGTGACGGTGAGCCTGCGGCCGCTGTCGGTGAGCTCCATTCCCTTGGGGGTGCGGGTGAAGAGGCCCACGCCGAGTTCCTCCTCCAGGGACTTCACGTGCGCGCTGACGGCAGGCTGAGACAGGTGCAGGCGTTCGGAGGCGCGCGAGAGGTTGCCCTCCTCGGCCACGGCCACGAACGTGCGAAGGTGGTACAGTTCCATGGTCTTCACGAATCCTTAAGTGAGCCTTCGGACATTGCGATTGGACCCGAATCCCACGGCTCGCTTATCCGTTCTTCATGCGATCCGGCAACAAGTTCCAGAGCGATTTCCCCGAGGGTCCTGACCGCTTCCGTGAGCGCCGGACCCGGCGGGACGCAGCAGCTGATGCGCGCGTAGGAGCGGAAGCAGCCCTGGGAGGAGAAGATGACCCCCGGCGCGACGCTTATGCCCTTGGCGAGAGCCCGGCGCATGAAGTCCACGCCGTCCGCGCCGCCGGGGAGCTGCACCCACATCACGGTGCCTCCGGCGGGCCGGGTGGCGCGGGTGCCGGGCGGGAAATGGCGGCCCACCAGCTCGTGCATGTTGGCGGCCATGGCCTTCACGGCCGGACGAAGCCGCTTGAGGTGGCGGTGGTAGTGGCCCGCGCCCAGGTACTCGGCCATGGCGAGCTGGGTGGGGGTGGCCGTTGCCACGCTGGTCGTGGCCTTGAGCTCCATTGCCTTGTCCAGGAAACGGCCCGGCTGGAGCCAGCCGATCCGGTAGCCCGGCGCGATGGTCTTGGAGAAGGACGAGCAGGCGAGCACCAGCCCCTTGCGGTCGAAGGCCTTGCAGTTGGCGGGCCGCTCGCCGTCATATCCCAGGTCTCCGTAGACGTCGTCCTCTATGAGCGGGATGCCGCGCCTGGCCAGGATGTCCACGATCTCCGCCTTGGCCTCGTCCGGGGTGAGCGCGCCATCGGGGTTGTTGAAGTTGGGCGTGAGCACGCAGGCCGCCACCCGGAATCGGTCCGTCACCTGGGCCAGGTCGGACGGGCGCACTCCCTCCAGCGGCCGGGAGGGGATCTCGATGACGCGGAGTCCCAGATTTTCGAGCAGTTGCAGAAAACAGTAGTAGGTGGGGGAGGCGATGACCACGGTGTCGCCCGGGCGGGTCACGCAGCGAAGAGCGATGTGCAGGGCCTCCATGGCTCCGCTCGTGACCAGGGTGTCGCGCACGGAGCACTCCGTCCCGGCCTCCAGGGAGCGCAGAACGATCTGCCTGCGCAGGGGCTCGCAGCCCTCCACCGGTCCGTAGTAGCCCATCCGCTCGCCCTCGTCGCGAAGCACCTGGGCCAGGATGCGGTTCAGCCGGGCTATGGGGAGAAGGCTCTCGTCCGTGCGGGCGACCCCAAGCGGCAGCATGTCCCTGCGGGACATGTTCTCCAGGACGGCCCGGATGATCCTGGCCCTGTCCAGGGTTTCGGGGGAATCGGCCGGGCCGGGCTTCGTTCCGGGCTGCGGCAGGCGGCGCCCCTCGCCGCGCACGTAGAAGCCGGACTTGGGGCGCGCTTCCAGCACGCCCTCGCTCTCAAGCTGGCCGTAGGCCAGGGACGCAGTGGAGAGGCTCACGCGCATGCGCGACGCCAGGCTCCTGAGCGAGGGGGCCTTGTCCCCGGGCTTGAGAGCGCCGGAGGCGATCATGTCCAGCAGGTTCTGGCGCACCGTCTCGTAGCGGTAGGATTCCGTGTTCATGAATCTGTATTGGTTGTGTTTGCGGTGATCTGTCTCTGTACCGGTAACAGTTTTTGTGGCTGATGCAAAGCGTGAACACGAGAGGAGCGAGCATGGACATGGCAGGGCAAAGGGACGTGTGTCCATCATGCGAGGGGTGCACCCCCTGGAAGAGATTGGGCCTTTCACTGGCAAGGCTCGCAAAGAGAGATGGCCAGCCGGGGCTGCTCCAGGCCTTTCGCAGGCAACCGGAGCGGACCGCTCCCGGGGTGGGCGCTGTCCCGGCAGAGGACCGGGTGTTGCGCTCAATGGAACTCAGGCGTGACATGGAGCTTCTGGGCCGCGCCATCGGCTCCAGGGCCGCGCGCGACATCGGCATCCGACCGGAGGATGCCGCCACTCCCGCCAATGTGCGGGAGAACGCGGGCGGCCGGAACCGCGCTCCCGAAACGAACAAGCACGGCATCAAACAGACCAAGGAGGTTGGCATGGCTCCTGAGATGACACCCAGGGCGTGGCCCTCGGAGAACCGGGGATTGACGGACGACGTGGCCGGACTGGCCGGGATCGGGGCGCTCTTCGAGAGGCTGGCGGAAAGGCTCGCCGCGCGCTTCACCCCCTGGGGCCGCGTGGCTGCGCAGCTGGCCCAGGGGCAGACCATCGTTCTGGAGGGCTCCCGCATGGCCAGGGTGGACTGCCTCGAGGGTACGGTCTGGGTCACCTGCCCTTCGGACGGCCGTGACCTGCGGGCGGATGCCGGGAAATCAGTGTCGTTCCCCGGGACGGGCATGGTGGCTGTCACGGCCATGGATGGGCCTGCCAGGGTCCGGCTCGGATGGCGGTAAGGCGTAAAATGCTTGGCAATCACGGTGGGATTGGATACTTGTGTTTTCATGAAGTATTCCAAGTCCGCTCAGGGCTCCGGCCACCATTGTTTCGACGGCATCTGCGAAACCATGGACAGGCTGGGAGTGCCGCGCAACTCCAAGTGGCGGGCTCTCATCCTGTTCATGCGCTCCATAAGCGAGTACGACATATACACGCCCGAGCAGAAGCGCCAGATGCAGGACCTCGTGGTCTCGGTGCTCAAGGAGCGGAACCTCACGGAGCAGAGATTCATCGAGCTCTCGGCCAAGACCGAGGAGATCCTCTCCAGCCAGTGGCGGACAAAGCTCAAATCCGCGCTGGACGACCTGTCTAAGGCGATCTCGGATTCGAGGGGGGTTCTTCTCAAGCGCAAGGGCGACATCCAGGCGCTCGGGGCCAACACCGTCCAGACCGTCCAGGGGGGCGGGAACCTGGAGGACGTGCTGGCTGAAATCCGGCAGGGCTTCGCGGACGTGGTCCGCTACATGGAGGAGGACGCCGAGAAGCTCGAGCGCCTGAGCTACACCGACGCCCTGACCGGCCTGCACAACCGCCGGGCCTTCGAGGGGATGCTCTCGCGGGCCGTGTCCCGCGCCGTCTCCGAGCAGGAACCGCTGTGCATGTTCATGGCCGACATCGACCACTTCAAGAACTTCAACGACCAGCACGGCCATCTCATCGGGGATCAGGCCCTCGCGGCCGTGGCCTCGGTCATACGGGAGTGTCAGCATCAGGTTGAGCAACGCAGGGGCAAGCTGTTCACGGCGCGCTATGGAGGAGAGGAGTTCGCCGTCATCGTGCCGGACCTGGGGCTCAAGCAGGCGTTGGCGCTGGCAGACCACATCCGCCACCGCATCGAGGCCTACAATTTCGTCATCAGGGACGTGGACGGCGAAATCCTGGACTCGGGCATCAAGCTGACGGTGAGCCTGGGCGTGGCCTGTCTCGATCCCGCCTGGAAGGACTCCCGGGAGCAACGCCTGGTCAACGCCGCCGACGAGGCCCTTTACGCAGCCAAGCAGGCTGGCAGGAACCGGGTCATACCCTACGGGTAACCGGCCCCTCATCCCCTGAAGACTTCCCCGGACGGCATTCCGCGGCTCCACGGGCAGGGACCTCCTTGTTCTTCATTTGATATCGCGAGAAAATTCCGATATCTTGATTTGAATTTGCTATGGATGGAGGGCTCATGGCGTCTTCATGGAACGAGGCGGTGTCCGGCAGCAGGCCTTTGACTTCTCTGGGAGAAGCCGTGGAAGGCATGGGGGTCGTCGGGTATGCCGGTTTTGGCGGTTTTTCCACGGTGGGATTGCCCGGAGCGGCAAATCCGGCCCTATTGGCCGCAAGACTGAGAGACAGCGGGCTGCGCGACGCCAGAGCCCCGGGATGGCCGGTCTGGCTGGCCGTGGCCGCGCAACGCCCCGGAAAGGGCGTCCTGACGGTGGACGCCCGGGAAGCCTGCGCGGGCGACCACATCGCCGGGCGCCTCATCCGTTCCAATCCGTACGGGCTGGCGGAGGCGCTGCTGCTGGCGGCGGCGGCCCTGGGACGTTCCAGGGCGCGGTTGCTCGTCTCCCCCGGCAGGGAGGACCTGGCCCGGCTGCTGGACAGATGCATCGAAGATGCCAGGCGGTACGCCGCAGGCGTATCTTTGGCGCTCGAATGGACCTCCCTGCCTTCCTCCCCCGACTTCTCCCCTCCGGCGCTCGACCCGCTGGACCTGGACCTGGGACTCCAGGCCTGGATGCTCCTGCCCGCCGCGCTGGCCACGGGCCGCGCCGGGACCAGGCTCGTCTGCCACGACCGCGCGCCGGTTGAAGCGGCCCTGGGCCAGGACCTGCGCGCGAGCCTCTCCGAAGAGGGCGTCCTGGCCTTCGACGAGGGTCTGGCCGGTTTCGCCGCCGCTGGCGCGCCGCTCCCCCTGGACCCCGAACTGCTCGCCGCCCGGGGGCTCGATCCGGGTTTCAGCCGTGTCCGCGCCCTGACCGGCAAGGAGTGCCCCGTGGACTTGACCCGCCAGGCTCTCTACCAGCATTGGCGGCAGGCCGCCGTGCGCGAGGGCCATCCCCACAGGGCCCTGCTGGCCCGGACAGCGAGGCTGGCCGCCGAGCTGGCTCTGGGGCGGGGGCATGACGACCATCTGGCCCAGCTGGCCCAGGCCGCCGTCCAGCTCGAAGAGGCCGGGCTCAGGGCCGCGTGCACCCTGCGCACCTCCCTGGAGACGTTCTCCGCCCAGTGGCGTGAGCACGCCGCCGGGACCTGCTCCACCGGAGTCTGCCGCGCCCGGCGCGTGGCCCCATGCCAGGAGCGCTGCCCGTCCGGCATCGACATCCCGAACTTCCTCTCCCTCACCGGCAGGGGGGCGCACGCCGAGGCCGTGTCCGTCATGGTCAAGGACAACCCGCTGCCCTATGCCTGCGGGCTGGTGTGCCCGGCCCCGTGCGAGAAGGTCTGCCTGCGCGGCAAGGTGGACAAGCCCATCCACATCAGGGCCATGAAGGCCGTGTCCGCCAAGGCCGTGATGGATTCCGGCGGGACCTACCCGCCCCTCTCCTCGAAAGCCGCGCCCACGGGCAGGAAGGTTGCCGTTGTGGGCGGCGGCCCGTCCGGACTGGCCTGCGCCTCCTTCCTGTTGCGGCGCGGCCACTCAGTCACCATTCTGGAGGCCATGCCCAAACTGGGCGGCATGCTGCGCTACGGCATCCCCGAGTACCGCCTGCCCAAGGCCATCCTGGACGCGGAGATGGCCACCGTCACCGGGCTCGGCGCCGAGGTGGTCACGGGCAAGGCCCTTGGGCGCGACTTCACCCTGGACCAGCTGTCCGGCGACGGCTTCGACGCCGTGTTCCTGGGGCTTGGCGCCTGGAGCAGCCGGGCGCTCGGCCTGGAGGGGGAGCGCATGCTGGTGGGAGTGGTCCCCGGCACGGAGTTCCTGGTGGAGCTGGGGCTTGGGCGCAAGCCCGCCATCGGGCGCAGGGTCGTGGTCGTGGGCGGAGGCAACACCGCCATGGACTGTGCCCGAACGGCCGTGCGCCTGGGGGCGGAGGAGGTCCGCGTGGTCTACCGCCGCTCCCGCGCCGAGATGCCCGCCGCCGTGGAGGAGGTCGAGGAGGCGGAGCACGAGGGCGTGCAGTTCACTTTCCTGGCCGCGCCCACCCAGCTGGTGGGCCAGGACGGAAAGCTCGCGGGCATGGAGGTGGTCACCATGGCCCTGGGCGAGCCCGACGCCTCCGGCCGCCGCCGCCCCGAGCCCAAGGCCGGGACGGAGCGGGTCATCCCCTGCGACATGATCATCTCCGCCATCGGCCAGTTCTGCGACGAATCCTTCGCCCAGGGCGACGACGGGACGCTCGGCGAGGTGTGCCTCACCAAGTGGAAGACAATCCAGGTGGAGAAGGACGACCTCTCCACGGCCCGCAAGGGCGTCTACGCCGGCGGCGACGCCGCCATGGGCCCGGCCACCGTGGTGGAGGCCATACGCGACGGCAAGCGCGCCGCGGCCGCCATCGACGCCTTCCTGTCCGGGAGGCCCTTCGACGCGTCCGAAGTGGAGCCCAGGCCCCGCTACGAGCGCGAGCTTCTCTGCTCGCCCCACGGCTGCGGCTGGTCGGAGAATTCCAGGCCGGCCATCCCCATGATCCCCGTCTCGGCACGAAGCCTCAACTTCGACCAGGTGGAGATCGGGCTCGATCAGGCCATGGCCGAAACCGAGGCCCGGCGCTGCCTGCGCTGCGACGTGTGCATCGGCTGCGGCCTGTGCCAGCTGGTGTGCTCCGAGGCGGGCGGCGACGCGCTGCGCTTCAAGGAGGTCGAAGGACGCCTCGTCTTCGAGGACTTCGACCGACCCACGGAGAAATGCGTGGGGTGCGGAGCCTGCGCGCGCATCTGCCCAACGGGGGCCATGAGCATCGTGCTGGAGAAGGGCGAAACCGCCATCTCCTTCACCGGGCACTCCATCAGCGAGATAGAGACCCCCAGCTGCCTGGAGTGCGGCAAGCCCCTGCCCGCCGGTCAGTACCTGGAGCACCTGAAAAAACGCATGGGAGAGCATCTGGCCGGAAGCGCCCGCATGGACCAGGAGCTGTGCCCGGATTGCGCCAGACAGCAACGCGGCGTGAGCTTCGTGTCGAGCATGCTAAAATAGGCGGGCCGGGCCTGTCTTGCCGTCGAAAGAGGAGCGGTAATGCGATACGAGGATATACTTGAGCATCTCGCGCCTTGCGGCCTGGACTGCGGACGCTGCGCGGATTTGCGCGGAGGCGGGATAAGCGCCCTGTCGTCAAGGCTGCTCGGCCTTTTGGGAAATTACGGCAGAGTGGCGGCGCTGAAAGCCCGGGAGAGGCCGGAATTCGCGGGGTACGGGCAGTTCGAGGCGGTCCTGGCCGGTTTGTCCGCCGCCGCCTGCGGCGGCTGCCGCAGCGACAACGTAACCTGTCCGCTGGATTGCCTGGCGAAAACCTGCTCGCGCGAGAAGGGAGTGGACTTCTGCTTCCAGTGCGCCCAGTACCCCTGCGAGGGTCAGTTCGCCGGCATCCCACTGCGCAAGCGCTGGATGGCGCTCAATGACCGGATGAAGGAGATCGGGGTGGAAGCCTTCTACGAGGAGCAGTTGCGGACGCACCGGTATCCTGGTCAGCCAGGCTGACCCCGGACGCTTTGAAGGGCCGGGAATCGGGCGGCTTGAGAAGCCCGGAGGCGTTCACGCGCTTCCGGGCTTTCTTGCGCTCGGGTCCGCGGCGGCGCTACGGGGGGCGCCGTGTCAGACAGGCTGGGTCACATCGCGGGGGTTCAGCTCCTGCACGATGAGGAACTGCTGGCCCAGGGGCATCTTGTCCAGTGTGTCGATGATGCGTCCCGGGTCGGCGGTCTCGATCTTCAGGAAGCCGAATCCGCGGAACACGCCGCTCTCCCGGTCCCCCACGAGATGCACGGAGAGGACGCTCCCGTACGGGGAAAAGAGTTCGCGGATCATGGACTCATCGGTCTGATAGGGCAGATTGCCCACGAAGAAAGTGCGAGGCATGGCTTTGGCTCCGGCGTGTGGTTTGAATCAAGCCCGGTTAGCCCGTCCGCGTGGAGATACGGTGAAGGGCGGTTGACGATTGCGGGGCGTCAGGTCCCGCCCTGACCAAGCGCAGGCGGGGCGTGGAAGCGGGGTAAGGCACGGGTGAATGAAAAAGGCCCCGGAGCGTTGACTCCGGGGCCTTGCCGTTCAGGCTGTTCGGCTCGCGCCAGGCTTTCGGCCTAGTACATGCCGCCCATGCCGCCCATGCCGCCGGGCATCGGGGGCATGTCCTTCTTGGGCTCGGGCTTCTCGGCGATGGCGCACTCGGTGGTGAGCAGCAGGCCGGAGACCGAAGCGGCGTTCTGCAGGGCGATGCGGGTCACCTTCTTGGGGTCGATGACGCCGGCCTTGATCAGGTCCTCGTACTCGCCGGTGGCGGCGTTGAAGCCGAAGCCGTCCTTGCCCTCGGCCACCTTGGCCACCACGATGGAGCCCTCGAATCCGGCGTTGCCGGAGATCTGGCGCAGGGGAGCCTCGCAGGCGCGCTTGACGATCTCGATGCCGGCGGTCTCGTCGTCATCGACGGCCTTCACCTTCTCGAGAGCCTTCAGGCAGCGCACCAGGGCGACGCCGCCGCCGGGGACGATGCCCTCTTCGACGGCAGCGCGGGTGGCGTTCAGGGCGTCCTCGACGCGGGCCTTCTTCTCCTTCATCTCGGTCTCGGTGGCCGCGCCGACGTTGATGACGGCCACGCCGCCCACGATCTTGGCCAGGCGCTCCTGGAGCTTCTCCTTGTCGTAGGAGGAGGTGGTCTCATCGATCTGGGCGCGGATCTGCTTCACGCGGGCCTTGATGTCCTCGGCCTTGCCGGCGCCGTCGATGATGGTGGTGTTTTCCTTGTCGATGACCACGCGTTTGGCGCGGCCCAGGTCCTGCAGGCCGATGCTCTCAAGCTTGATGCCCAGGTCTTCGGACACGGACTGGCCACCGGTGAGGATGGCGATGTCCTGCAGCATGGCCTTGCGGCGGTCGCCGAAGCCGGGGGCCTTCACGGCGCAGACCTGCAGGGTGCCGCGCAGCTTGTTGACCACCAGGGTGGCCAGGGCCTCGCCCTCGACGTCCTCGGCGACGATCAGCAGGGGCTTGGCCATCTTGGCGACCTGCTCCAGCACGGGCAGAAGGTCCTTCATGGTGGAGACCTTCTTCTCGTTGATCAGGATGAAGGGGTCGTCCAGCTCGACGACCATCTTCTCGGGATCGGTGACGAAGTAGGGGGAGAGGTAGCCGCGGTCGAACTGCATGCCCTCGACGACGTCCAGGGTGGTCTCCAGGCCCTTGGCCTCCTCCACGGTGATGACGCCTTCCTTGCCGACCTTGTTCATGGCCTCGGCGATGATGTTGCCGATGGTGGCGTCGGAGTTGGCGGAGATGGTGCCGACCTGGGCGATCTCCTTCTGGTCGCGGGTGGGCTTGGCCAGGACGCCGAGCTCCTCGACCATGGCCTCAACGGCCTTGTCGATGCCGCGCTTGATGGCCATGGGGTTGCGGCCGGCGGCCACCAGCTTCACGCCTTCCTGGAAGACGGCCTGGGCCAGGATGGTGGCGGTGGTGGTGCCGTCGCCGGCCACGTCGGAGGTCTTGGAGGCGACTTCCTTCACCATCTGCGCGCCCATGTTCTCGAACTTGTCGGAAAGCTCGATTTCCTTGGCGACGGTGACGCCGTCCTTGGTGATGACCGGGGAGCCGAAGCTCTTCTCGATGACCACGTTGCGGCCCTTGGGGCCCAGGGTGACTTTCACGGCATTGGCGAGCTTGTCGACGCCCTTCTTCAGCTTCTCGCGAGCCTGGGCATCGTAAAGGATCTCTTTGGCGGACATGTGTGTCTCTCCTTATTGATGAGAAAAATCGTGATCGGGTTGATTAGCCTTCGATGACGGCAAGGATGTCGTCCTCGCGCATCATCAGGTGCTCCACGCCGTCGATCTTGATCTCGGTTCCGGCGTACTTGTTGAAGAGCACCTTGTTGCCGGCGGCCACGGACAGGGCGGCGCGCTTGCCGTCATCGCCGGCCTTGCCGGGGCCCACGGCGATCACTTCGCCCTTCATGGGCTTTTCCTTGGCGGAATCGGGGATGATGATGCCGCCGGCGGTGACGGTCTCTTCCTCGAGGCGCTTGACCAGGACGCGGTCGTTCAGGGGCTTGAGTTTCATTGCGGATTATCCTCCGGATGGAATTTTTCTTTTCGTCGGCCTGTTAGCACTCGCCATGGGTGAGTGCTAGCGACGGTCAGCTTGATAGGGAAGATATCCGAAAAAGCCAACAAGAAAAGTGAAAAAATTTTTAGCACCAGAGACGGTTATGAGAGTAAACCTCGATCAAACGATGATTTTCTCAACGAAACTTTGAAAATCTCCATGAATTGACTTTGCTCCCGCCAGCGATTCCGGGCGGCTGCTCCGCCGCCAAGGGCCGGAGCTTGACTTCCACGCTTATTCGGGGAATTTCCTGATTCACGCGCCGTCATGCCGCCCCGGTGATGGCGGCAGATCCGGGCCGTCTTGACGGCGCGGGCCAATCACCAAGACGCTCGCGCCTGGCGCGGACTCGCCTGGAGGGGCGGGACTTATGAACGCCATAATCGGTTTCGTCGTGGTCATAGGATCGGTCATGGGAGGGTACGTGCTCTCCCACGGCAAGTTGGGAGTGCTTTTCCAGCCGTATGAGTTTCTGACCATCGGCGGAGCCGCGCTCGGTTCGTTCTTCATCGCCTCTCCCATGAGCCTGGTGAAGGACGTCTTCAAGCACGCCCCCCAGGTGTTCACCGCCAAGGAGGACACCAAGACATTCTACATGGAGCTGCTCTCGCTCATGTACGAGCTCTTCCAGCTGGCCAGGCGCGGCGGCGCGGTGGCGCTGGACGCCCACGTCAACCGCCCGGCGGACTCCGACATCTTCCGCAAGTTCGGCAACGTCTCCAAGAACAAGACCGTGCTCAACTTCATCTGCGACAACCTGAAGATCGTCATCGCGGGCAACATCGAGCAGCACCACTACGAAGCCATCATGGACACCGACATCGGCACCCGCAAACACCACGACGCCATGGCCGGAGGGGCGGTGAGCAAGATAGCCGACGCCCTGCCCGGCCTGGGCATCGTGGCCGCGGTGCTCGGCATCGTCATCACCATGGGCGATATCAACCAGCCCCCCGAGGTGCTGGGCAACCACATCGCGGCCGCGCTGGTTGGAACGTTCCTGGGCGTGCTCATGTGCTACGGCTTCGTGGGCCCCATGGCCACCAACCTGGAGCATCAGGCGGCGGCCAAGGCCGCCCGCCTCAAGGTGGTGAAGAGCGCGCTGATGGGGTATTCCATCGGGCTGGCCCCGATCCTGGCCGTGGAATACGCCAGGAGGGCCATCCCCTCCAACGTCCAGCCCTCCATGGAGGAGCTGGAGGAGGGCATGAAGAGCAGCTGACGGGGCGCATTGGTTGCGACTGTCACGGATTGCGCGTCACGGCCGGCGGTTTTCGCCGGCCGTTTTTTCGGCCTGGGTTCCCGCGCCCGGAGCTAAGCCCCCTTGCTTTCCGGGACCGCTTTCGCCTTTATCGCCTCAAGCTCCCTGAGGAGCCGCTCAAGCCGCAGGCCCTGGGTATTGAGATGCTCGATGCCGCAGGCCTTGCGGTTCATGTCGTCGCACCACTTGGTCAGGTCCGCGATGCCGTACTTGGCGGCGTCGGCGAAGAAGAGCGCCTTGTCGTTCTGGTCGGGCACCCCGTCCCAGCGCAGTTTGAGCCCCAGATAGACGCGCCCTCCGTGGAACTGCGAGTGCTTGGCCTCGAATCCGGCCATGAAGCTCAAGGGCTCACCCATGACATCGGTGGGGTCCACGAGCTTGAAGTAGATGAGAAGCGCCGTGCCCTTGAATTTCTCAGCGGGCAAGGGCTGCGTGGCCTTGAAGGAGAGGCATATCCCGGTGGAGGAGACGTCCTCGATCCGGGGAAAGGGCGGCTTGCCCTGAAGCATCTTCGGGTCGCCGAGGTCTCTGAGGTGAACGCGCCCGAGCTCCGTCATCTTGCGGAACCAGAGGGCCAATTCGAGCACGATGCTCTCGTTGACCTCCACCCTGAATGTCGCCCGGTAATCGTCCTCGTCCATCACGCCTCCTGACTGTTTGCCCGGTTCGGTCCGGCCTGCCCGGTCCCGCCCGGACGCAAGGCTACCTGGGTCCGTCCGGAATCCTGACCGCCACCTGGCCGCGCATGCCCTCCTTGAGGGCAAGACCCGGGTTGGGCAGCGAAAGCTCCACCTCGAAGTGCGAGGGCAGTTGCACGTCCGTCTGGTTGGCGGTCATGGGGATGCGCGAGATGGCCGCCTCGAAGGTCTTTCCCGGGATGGTGTCGAAGACGATGGAAGCCTTGTCGCCCACCCTGAGCTTGGCAACGTGGATTTCGTGGACAAGCGCCCGCACCAGGATGGGGTCAAGCGACCCCACGACGAAAAGGCGGGTCTTCTTGGCGAGTACCGTGCCCGCCTTCACTTCCGGATTGGCCCACAGGACGTAGCCGGCCACCGGGGAGTTGATCCAGGACACGCCCGGAAGGTTGCTGGCGGTGGTTTTGCTGCCGAACTTGGCCTTGGCCAGTTCCAGGTCCCCCTTGGCCAGCTCCCGTTCGAGCCTGAGGTTCTCCTCCACCGAGCGCAGCCGCTGCGAGGACAACTCCACGTCACGGGCAAGGTCGTCCAGTTCCTGCCGGGAGGCGAGGCCCTTGTCCGCCTTGATCCTGACCTCCTCCAGCGCGCGGCGCTTGGCGGCCAGGTCGGTACGGAGCCTCTCCACGTTGGCCTCCAGCGACATGAGGCCGGCCTGGGAGAGCTTGCGGCGTTCGCTCTGCAGGTCCTCCGGCGGAAAGGCGTATTCAAGCAGGCGCTGGTCGAGGTCCACCTTGTGGCCGATGTCGGCCATGATCTTCATCACCTTCATGCGGCCCGTGAAGGGCTTGGCTGGCGGCTCGGCATCCTCGCCCCTCTTTTCCCGCACCTCCTTCGCCATGGCCTCGAAGAGTTTCATCTCCTCGGGAGTGGCGTGGGGGCTCAGGACTTCCATGTGGTTGGGGCTGAATGTTTTTCCTATGAAAGTGATATCCTCCGCGCAGGCCTTGCCGCCGGCCAATGCGGTTATGATGATCGCGATAAGAAGCGGTTTGAGACGCATTCGTCCTCCAGGCGGGCGCGCGCCCGCGTCGATGGCAGGGGTTTAGCCAATTTTTCCCATCTAGCAAAGCCGGAGTGATTCATACCGCCCGGTTGCCAAGGTTTTTCTTTTTGGATAATGCTGCCGCCGCTCCATGTGGAGCCGCCGTTCACCGGCAAAAAACCACCGTTCACCGGGTCATTGCCGCCGCTTATGCGGGGCCATGTCCGGCGGACCGGCTCCCCGCGGGATAAGTCCCGCTCCATCAGGACTTTCGGTGTCCCTTGACCAAGGAATTTCAATTCCTTAAGAGTTCGCTCTAAGCTCTTAGTCCAGGTTTTTACCGTTACCTGCCGGCCGGGGGGTCGGAGACTCTTCAACTTGTACCGAGGAGGTTTCTCTAGACGCGAATACTAACGCTACCGAGGCGAGGTCATTGACTCGACACAACCTAACGTGAGGTGAATATGGACATCTTGGTTTTTGCGACCGTGGTGCTCCCGTTCCTGGCGGCAATCGCCCTGTTGCTGCTCAGGGACAAGGGCTCCAGAAGCCTGATCGTGGTCGGAACCGCGGTGGTCCTGGCCGCGGCCTCCCTGGCCCTGGTCGGGCAGGGCTCTTTCGAGTTCGCACCCAAAAGCCTTCTGGGAATCGGCCTGGACGGCTTCATCATGCTGCTCGATTTCGCCCTCTTGTTTGTCATTCTCATCATGGCCCTGACGAAGCTCAAGAGCACGCTGGTCGCAAGCCTGACCGCCGCTCAGATCATCGGGCTCATCTATCTTGAATTCTTCATGCCCGGCCACGGAGGCGCCGCTGCCGCCGCCCCCGCCATGTTCGCCGACAAGCTGTCGCTCATCATGGTGCTGGTCATTTCCATCGTCGGTTCCCTTATCTGTGTCTACGCACTGGGCTACATGCCGGCCCACGAGGAGCATCTGCACCTGCCCAAGACGAAGCAGCCCCGCTTCTTCTTCTTCCTGGTCGCCTTCCTGGGCGCCATGAACGGCCTGGTGCTGGCCAACAACCTCCTCTGGCTCTATTTCTTCTGGGAAGTCACCACGTTCTGTTCCTTCATGCTCATCGCGCATGACGGCGACGAGACCTCCGTGAAGAACGCCACCCGCGCCCTGTGGATGAACATGACCGGCGGCGTGGCCTTCGTGTTCGCCCTCATATTCATGCAGAAGTCCGGCACTCCCCTTTATCTGTCCGAACTGCTGCGCCCCGGCTTCTCCGCCGCCGGCGCGGCGGCTCTGATCCCGCTGTTCATGCTGTGCTACGCGGGCATCACCAAGTCCGCCCAGGTCCCGTTCCAGAGCTGGCTCTGCGGCGCCATGGTCGCCCCCACCCCGGTCTCCGCGCTGCTGCACTCCTCCACCATGGTCAAGGCCGGCGTCTACCTGGTGCTGCGCCTCTCCCCGGCCTATTCCGGGACCATGCTGTCGGGCATGCTGGCCCTGTTCGGCGCCTTCACCTTCCTGACCACCTCGGCCCTGGCGGTCGGGCAGTCCAACGGCAAGAAGGTGCTGGCCTACTCCACCATCGCCAACCTCGGCCTGATCATCGCCTGCGCCGGCATCAACACCCCGGCGGCCATCACCGCGGCGATCATCATCATCGTGTTCCACGCGGTGTCCAAGGCCCTCATGTTCCTGTGCGTGGGCACCATCGAGCAGAAGATCCACTCCCGCGACCTGGAAGACATGCGCGGCCTGTACATGACCATGCCCAAGACCACCATCGTGGCCTTGATCGGCGTGTGCACCATGCTGCTGCCTCCCTTCGGCGTGCTGCTCGGCAAGTGGATGGCCATCGAGAGCGCCGCCGCCCTGAAGTACATGCCCGTGACCATCATGCTCGCGCTGGGCTCCGGCCTCACCGTGATGTTCTGGGCCAGGTGGGCGGGCATCCTGCTCTCCACCCCGTTCCCCAAGGGCGTCACCCCCGAGCCGCAGGCCTCCACGGTGCGCGCTCCCCTGGTCATGCTCGCCTACGGCGCGATCCTCTTGTCGCTGTTCGTGCCCATGCTCTACAGCGGCCTGATCGAGCCCGCGGTGCTGGCCTCCCACAAGGCGGCCGGCTACAAGCTGGAAGCCCTGAACTTCGTGAACAGCCAGGGCGTGTTCTACATCTACCCGCTGTTCATCGTGCTGGGCGCGGGCCTGTACCTGGCCATCAAGGCCTCCCGCAAGGTGAACCCGGCCGACTGCGTGGGCCCCTACCTCTGCGGCGCCCAGGCCAAGGATGACGACAAGGCCTTCGTGTCCACCGGCCGCGCCAACGTGGGCTACCAGGCCGGCAACTTCTACCTGTCCTGGATCTTCGGCGAGGACCGCCTGACCAGCCCCATCAACATGGTGGCCGGGGTCTTGCTCGCCGTCATGCTCGGACTGCTGCTGGGAGGGGTTATCTAATGGGTAAGCTCCTGCTCGCCACCATCGCCGTGATTCTGGCCCCGGTCGTGGGCGGCCTCATCGCCGGCCTGGACCGCAAGATCACCGCCTGGCTCCAGTCCCGCGTGGGTCCCCCGATCCTGCAGCCCTTCTACGACGTGTTCAAACTGCTGGGCAAGTCGCCCATGCTCATCAACCCCTGGCAGATCCTCACCGTTTGGGTCTACCTGGCCAGCTCCATGCTGACGGTCTTCCTGTTCTTCATGGGCTCCGACCTGCTGCTCATCTTCTTCGTGCTGACCATCGGCGCGGTGTTCTTCGTGATGGGCGCCCTGTCCACCCAGTCCCCGTACGCCCAGGTGGGCGCCCAGCGCGAGCTGGTGACAATGCTCACCTACGAGCCCCTGATCATCCTGGTGTTCGTGTCCATCGCCATGGTCACGGGCAGCTTCAAGGTGTCCTCGGTGTTCGAGTACGGCAAGCCGCTTCTGTACCAGCTGCCGCTCATGTTCATCGTGCTGGGCTACGCGCTGACCATCAAGCTGCGCAAGTCGCCCTTCGACATCTCGGCCTGCCACCACGCGCACCAGGAAATCGTGCGCGGCGTGCTCACCGAGTACTCGGGCCCGCAGCTGGCGATGATCGAGATCGCCCACTGGTACGACGTGGTGTTCGTCCTGGGTCTGGTCGGCCTGTTCTGGGCCACCAGCTTCTGGGGCTGCGCCATCCTGCTGGCCGTGACCTACTTCGCCGAGCTGGTCATCGACAACGTCACCGCCCGCATGACCTACAAGTGGATGCTGCGCAGCGTCTGGGCGTGGGGCCTGGCCCTTTCGGTCCTGAACCTGCTCTGGCTGTACGCCTAAGCATTCCTCACGGGAGAACACACCATGAGCATGCTCAAAGACTGGATCAACAAGGGAAGGCTCAAGTCCCCCTGGATCGTCCACTTCGACTGCGGTTCCTGCAACGGGTGCGACATCGAGGTGCTTGCCTGCCTGACGCCGCTCTACGACGTGGAGCGCTTCGGCATCATCAACATCGGCGACCCCAAGCACGCCGACGTGCTGCTGGTCACGGGCACCGTGAACCACCGCAACAAGCACGTGCTGAAAAACATCTACGACCAGATGCCCTCCCCCAAGGCGGTCATCGCCATGGGCGCCTGCGGCCTGACCGGCGGCGTGTTCCGCGAGGCCTACAACGTGGTGGGCGGCGTGGACAAGGTCATTCCCGTCGATGTCTACGTGCGCGGCTGCCCCCCGAAACCCGAGGCCATCATCGACGGCGTGGTCCTTGCCCTGGGCAAGGTCAAGGCCGCGCTGGAAGCCGCCGGTTAACCATAGAGCGAGGTATCCCACATGCTTGCCAATGAACAGGCCGTCACGGTGGACACCTTGATCGCCGAGTGCCAGAAGCGCTACGACGAGGGCCTGCGCCTCGTGGGCGTCACCGCGGTGGAGATCAAGCAGGACAGCACCTTCGACGTGCTTTATCACTTCGACAAGGACCTCTCGCTTTCGCACATCCGCCTGAACGTGCCCAAGGAAGCCCCGGTTCCCTCCGTATCCGGCGTCTACTTCCCGGCCCTGTTGTACGAAAACGAGATCAAGGACCAGTTCGGCGTCAACTTCCAGAACATCCTCATCGACTTCGGCTGCACCCTGTACCTGGAGCCCGAGGTGGTGAAGAGCCCTTACTGCACCTTCACCTTTGCCAAGAAAGAAAAAGGCAAAGAGGAGGCCTAGACAATGCGCACCATACTGCCTTTCGGCCCCCAGCACCCGGTGCTGCCCGAGCCCATCCACCTCAAGCTGGTGGTGGAAGAGGAAAAGGTCGTCGAGGCCCTCCCCAACCTCGGTTACGTCCACCGCGGCCTGGAGAAGCTGACCGACATCCGCGACTACAACCAGATGGTCAACATCGTTGAGCGCGTCTGCGGCATCTGCTCCTGCATCCACTCCCTCAACTACTGCGAGGCCGTGGAAGAGCTGATGAAGCTGGAAGTGCCCCAGAGGGCCCACTTCCTGCGCGTGATGTGGGGCGAGATCCACCGCATCCACTCCCACCTGCTGTGGCTGGGCCTCTTCGCCGACGGCTTCGGCTTCGAGTCCCTGTTCATGCAGTTCTGGCGCATCCGCGAGCGCGCCATGGACCTCATGGAAGCCACCGCGGGCAACCGCGTGGTCATCTCCACCAACATCGTGGGCGGCGTCCGCAAGGACATCACCCCCGACCAGAAGGCCTGGATCCTCTCCGAGATCGACAAGACCGAGCAGGAAGTCCGCGCCCTGGAGAAGACCATCCTGGACGACTACACCGTCAAGTCCCGCTGCTGCGGCAAGGGCGTGCTCTCCAAGGAGCAGGCCCACATGCTGGGCGCCGTCGGCCCCATGCTGCGCGGCTCCGGCTGGGCCCAGGACGTCCGCATGACCGGCTACGCCGCCTACGGCCAACTCGATTTCGAGCCCGTGGTGGAGCACGACGGCGACTCCTACGCCCGCTGCAAGGTGCGCTTCCGCGAAGTCTACCAGGCCTGCGACCTTGTCCGCCAGGCCCTGGCCAAGATGCCCGAGGGCGAGATCAACGTGAAGGTCAAGGGCAAGCCCGAGGGCGAGGTCTGGCGTCGCGTGGAGCAGCCCCGGGGCGAGCTCTTCTACTACATCAAGGGCAACGGTTCGAAGAACCTGGAGCGCGTGCGCATCCGCACTCCAACCTTCGCCAACATCCCGCCCCTGCTCGCCGTCCTGCCCGGATGCGAGCTGGCGGACGTGCCCGTCATCGTGCTGTCCATCGACCCCTGCATCTCCTGCACGGAGCGTTAAGAGGAGCCGCCACATGTTCGAAATGACCAAGAACGTCCTTCAGAACCTGATGGGGAAATCCTCCACCAGGCTCTATCCCTTCACGAAGCGCGAGCCCTTCGAGCGCTTCAGGGGAACCCTGGACATCAACGTGGACGAGTGCATCTTCTGCGGCACCTGCGCCAAGAAGTGCCCCAGCCAGTGCATCGACGTGGACATCAAGGGCCGCACCTGGACCTGCGACACCTTCGCCTGCGTGTACTGCGGCAACTGTGTGGAGGCCTGCCCCACCCAGTGCATGTTCATGACCCCGCAGACCATGCCCTCCGCCGGTGAGAAGGACGTGCTCTTCTACAAGGGCAAGCCCAAGGAGCCCAAGGAGAAGAAGGCCAAGGCCGCCAAGGAGTAGCCGCCCGCCCCTAGGGGCAGGCATGAACTCGAGCAAGCCGGTCCGGGGTTCCCCGGGCCGGCTTTTTGCTCTTCCGGCCGGAGCTGGGCATGGCTGGGCAGCGTCCCTGGAGACTCGATCACCGATTCCAAGGTTATGGCTGGAGAACAACCGGGCGATCTGGGCTGGGCGTCCATTGGTTCCGTGACGCATCACCATCCGTAGCGCCGGTTCGCCAGGGCGCGGGGGAGCCCCGCTTCGGTCAGGCCCGCCAGGGGGCGGGGGAGATGGCCAGGGGTTCAGGGGGGAAGCCGTTCCGGGCCGCGAGTGGAGTCCGGGCGCCGGGGAGACGGCTTGATCGTCGGACGCCTCGTCAGGGGGCCTTTGCGCGCGGATTCACGGGTAACGCGCCGGATGCGGGCGCCATCGACCTGAGCCCGTTCAGGGCCGCCGCCTCGAGTGGGTCGTAGGTGAGCATGGTGCGCCAAATGCGCCTGGCCTCGTCCTTGTGTCCCTGCCCGGCGGCCATGGACGCCTGCCTGCCCAGTTCCGTCAGCAGGGCGAAGCGTGCCCCGTCCGCCCCGGGTTCCAGGGCCAGGGCCTGACGCCAGGCGTTCATGGCGAGACTCTCTAGGCCCAGCGCCAGGTAGGCCTGACCGGCGAGAGTGAGAGCCCGCACGTCACGCGGGCTGGACTCCAGGGAGCGTTCCAGCTCCAGGCGGGCGTTGACCGGCAGGCCCAGCGCCAGGAAGGTCTCGCCAAGGACCCTGCGCAGCAGGGCGTCGCCGCCCGCGTTGGCCTGGGCCTTGGCGAGCGGTCCCGCGGCATCCTTGTCCCGGCCCTGGGCCAGCAGGCAGGCGGCCGTTCCCAGGTGAGCCCAGGCGCTTGCCGGATCGGCTTTCAGGATGGCGGCGTAGCTGGCCGAGGCGTTCGCGGACTGGCCGTCCGCCAGCAGAAGGTGCCCTTGCCAGAGCAGAGCGAGGAGGTTGCCGGGGTCGTCCTGCAGCGCCTGGCCGAGCGTGGCCAGGGCGGCCTTGGTGTCGCCGGAGACGGCGTCGAGCTGGGCCAGCCGGATGCGGGCGAAGACGTCTCCGGGTGACGCCTTCAGGGCGGCTTCGACCGCGCGCCGCGCGGCTTCCATGTTGCCCTTGGCCTGCCACTCCTGGGCGGTGAAGAGCTGGTCCAGAAGGGCCTGTCCGGCCTTGAGGCTTGCGGGCGCGGAGAGCGTCAGGGCGAGTGTCGCGGTCAGCGCGGCCAGTATGCGCAAGGCCCTCTTGCCGGTGGAGAGGTGAAAGCGTGTCACAAGGGTTTCCCTACAACGTCCCGGTCGAAATGCAACACCCGGAAAACCCCTCTTAGGAAAGATGGACGCACTTTCATGTGGGTTGCGCAAGGGCCGGATGCCCTCTGCCCGCCGTCTTGCGAGCGGTTGGGCGTGCCGCCGCACCCAGGCGGGGGCATGCGTTGGGCGACACCCCGCCCCGCATTCCCTGTGGGGGGCATCTGGGCAAAAGGCGGC
>JBMORI010000040.1:0-119578 GCA_049322415.1 Thermodesulfobacteriota bacterium
CCTGGTCAGGACGCCGCGCGGCAGGCCCCTTCGCACCGCATCCCCGCGCATCTCCAGGAAAAGTGTACGATTTTTCATGAAAACCCCACTGGCCCAAAGTCCGGGCGTGCGTTATCTCAGCCGGACATGCCCCCGCTTCACCGGCCGGGACCGTTGAAGAATGGCGCGCGCGTGCGTCAAACGTTTTCAAAGGACAGTGCTCAATGACCCGCAGGCTTTTCGGATACATTCTCGTGGCGGCGGCTCTCGTCGCCGGGTATCTCTACGACGATCACCTTTCCAGGGCTCCGGTTCAGCAGAAACAGGCGGCCGTGAATGCCGGGGCCCCCGCCGCGTCCGCCCCGCCGGAGGCCGCGCATGCGAAGGGCGGCGAAAGTCCCGCCCCGCCCGAAGGCCCGAAGCCCGCCGCTCCTGCTCCGGATCAGGCAGAACAGGCCAAAGCGCCCGGAGCGCCCGTCCCGGCCGAAGCCCTGCACCCCGCAGAGCCCGTTCCCAGCATGCCCGGCCAGGCCAGGGAGCCCGCCGCGCCCGTTCCCGGCGCGGAAGTCCCGGTCGTGGACGGCAAGCTCCTGGCCAAGCTGAGGAACGGCCTCACCGTGCTGGTGGTGGAGGACAAACGCTTTCCGCTGGTCGCTGAGCGGCTCTACGTCCGTGCGGGATCGGCCTACGAGGCCAAGGGGCAGGAAGGCATCAGCCATCTGCTGGAGCACATGGTCTTCAACACCACGGCCAAGCGGCCCAAGGGCGGCGTGGCCGCGGACATCGAGGGCGCGGGCGGCGACGCCAACGCAGCCACCAGCTTCGACTACACCCAGTACATGGCCGACCTCCCCAGCGCACGCTGGAAGCTGGGGCTCGACGTGTTCCAGGACATGATCTTCGGCGCGAAGTTCGACGCCGCGGAGCTCGAACAGGAAAAGAAGGTCGTCGTCTCCGAGCTTGAGCGGGGACAGGACGACCCCGGCCAGCGCCTGTTCCAGATGAGCCAGCGCCAGGTTTGGCGCGGCCTGCCCTACGAGCACCCCATCATAGGAACCCGCGAGAGCGTGAACTCCGTCACGCCCGGCGACCTGCGCGCCTACGTGAACCGCCTCTACCAGCCCCAGTCCATGCTCCTTGTGGTGGTGGGCGACGTGGACGCCCGCGAGGTGTTCAGGGAGGCCGAGGCGGTTTTCGGCCACCTCGCCAACGACCGGACCGTCCTGCCCCCGGACACCGGGGAACTCCCCGCCAGGACCGGCGGCCCCTCCGCCGAGGCGGCGGGCGGCGACTGGAACAAGGCCTATCTTCGCCTTAACTTCACCATCCCGGGCATGCACTCGGCCAAGGACATCCCCCTCACGGTGCTCTCCGACCTGCTCGGAGGCGGCAAGACCTCCAGGCTTTACCGCAAGTTCGTCTACGAGCAGCAGCTGGCCGACGACGTGGACGTCTCCGCCATCACCCTGGAGCGCGGCGGCATGCTGAGCGTGGAGGCCACCCTGGCCCCGGAGAAGCTCGAAGATTTCTGGGCCGCCCTGGTCAGGGAGCTGGCGGAGCTGGACGCGGGGAGCTTCACAGGCGA
Organism: Thermodesulfobacteriota bacterium; assembly: GCA_049322415.1. Taxonomy (GTDB): domain Bacteria; phylum Desulfobacterota; class Desulfovibrionia; order Desulfovibrionales; family Desulfovibrionaceae; genus Fundidesulfovibrio. The sequence continues at coordinate 1,565 of JBMORI010000040.1, forward strand.
GGAGCTGGACCGCGCCAAGCTCAACATCGAGGACTCCCTCTACCGCGCAAAGGAGACCCTGCGCGGGCTGGCCAGCAAGCTGGCATACTACCAGTTCTTCGGATTCGGACCCGAGGGCGAGTCCAACTCGGTCTACGAGGCCAGGAGCGTGGACTCCGCCCAGCTTAAAGGGCTGGTCAAGGATTACATCGATCCCGCCAACGCCAGCCTGGCCGTTCTCCTGCCGGGGCAGGACAAGGCCGGCGCGGACGCCCGGGCGGACGCCATGCTGGCGGCCATGAAGAGCGCCTGGCCCTCGGACGGGAAGGAGCCGGGGAAGGCCGAGGCGGGCGGCAAGGCCCTGGAGACCGAGGTGGTGGACCTGGGAGGAGGGCGCGTGCTCGTCCTCATGCCGGACCCCACCATGCCTTACGCCTCCGTCTCGCTGACCTACCGGGGCGGCGACGCGCTGCTCCCGCCGGACCAGCAGGGGCTGGGCGAACTGGCGGCCAAGGCCCTGACGCGCTCCACCGCAAGGCGCGGCGCCGTGGAGGTCCAGGATTTCCTGGCCGACAGGGCCTCCTCGCTGTCCGCGTCCACGGGCCGGGACACCTTCACCGTCAGCGCCCGGTACCCGGCGCGCTTCGCGGCGGACGTCACCGCCCTCATGGCGGAGGTGGTGCTCGAACCGTCTTTCGACCCGGCCGAAGTGGACAGGGCCAGGAAGATGCAACTGGCCCAGATAGCCGAGACCGGAGACAGGCCCACCAGCCTTGCCTTCCGCCACCTCTTCCCGTTCCTCTACCCCGAGGGCCATTACGGTTATTTCCGCGCCGGGCAGCCAGCCGAGGTGGAGGCGTTCACTCCCGAAATGGCCAGGGCCTTCTGGGACAGACAGCGGTCCATGCCCTGGGTGATGGCCGTGTGCGGCGTGTTCGACCGCGGGGAGATGCTCAAGCTGGCCTCCAGGCTGGCCGTGTCCCCGGAAGGGCAGGCTCCGGCTTTCCCTGACCCGGCGTGGTCATCCAAAAAGGAGATGACCCTCACCCTGCCGGGGCGCAATCAGACTCACCTGTTCTGGATATTCCCCGTGGAAGGCAAGAAGAGCCCCGACACACCGGCCCTGGAGGTGCTAAGGGCCGCGCTTGCCGGGCAGGGGGGGCTTCTGTTCCAGGATCTGCGCGACAAGCACGGCCTGGGCTATTCCGTGACGGCTTTCCTGTGGCAATCGCCCAACACCGGCTTCCTGGCCTTCTACATCGGCACCACCCCGGACAAGGAGGCCCAGGCCATGGACGGCTTCAGGCGCGTCGCCGCCGGACTGGCCGCCGGGGGGCTGGACGCCGCCAGCATGGAGCGGGCCAAGAACTCCATCGAGGGAGAGTACCACCAGGAACGCCAGAGCCTCGGGAGCCGCAGCCAGGAGGCGTCCCAGGACATGGCCATGGGGTATCCGCTCAACTTCGAGCGCGACCTCGTGAAGCGCGTGCGCGGCCTCACGCCGGAGCAACTGGCCCAGGCCGCGAGGAAATACCTCGAGCCGGCAAAAACCTATCTGCTGAAAATCGAGCCTTGAAAACGGCCTCCCCCAGGGGAGGCCCCAGACTGTTCGCCCCCCCTTCCGGCAATGCCGGGAGGGGGGCGCTCATTTCGGAGCTGCCGGAGCCGATGACGGAGAAGGGCGCGCGCAGGGACGCGGCCTCCCCTTTGAGGGAGACCTATTGCGCCGCGAAAGCTGGAGGTGCATAGGGACTATAGATGCCCTCCGCGTGCGGCTCCGCGGCGGGGCGGGGGTTGCCATGGCGCGATCCGCCCTGGGACGTTCGAGTCTCTTTCCCGCGCTGCTTGCCGCGCTCCTGGCCTTCTGGCCGGGGGCGGTCCATGCGCGAAGCGTCGCCGTCCACTTCTTCTGGGCGGAGGGATGCCCCCATTGCGTCAGGGAGAAGGCGTTCCTCGCCTCGCTCCAGGCCCGCGAACCCTGGATCGAAATCAGAAGCTACGAGGTGGTCTACGACGCCGCCAACATGGAGCTGTTCCAGGAGGCCGCCAGGGTGCTCGGCGCAAACGCCGCCGGAGTCCCGCTCACCGTGGTGTGCGACAGGGCCGTGACGGGATGGCTCGGCGAGGAGGCCACGGGAGCGCAAATCGAGGCCCTGGCCGGACGAGCCCGCTCGTCCGGCTGCACGGACGTGGTCGCCAAACTGGCCGCCCGAGAAGCGCCGTCCGCCGTCATTCCTCCCGGCCCCGGCGCGCCGGGCGCTCCTTCCGTCCTGACCCTCCCCTTCTTCGGGGAAATCAGGGCGGGCGAGCTTTCCCTTCCCCTGCTGACCGTGGCGTTCGCCGCCGTGGACGGCTTCAACCCGTGCGCCATGTGGGTCCTGCTGCTGCTCGTGGGCGTGCTGCTCGGCATGGATGACCGTGCGCGCATGTGGATACTGGGCGGGGTGTTCCTGCTGTCGTCCGGGGTGATGTACTACGCCGTGCTGGCAGCCTGGATGAACGTCCTGCTGGCAGCCGGGCACGTCCGGTGGCTGCGGACGGCGATCGGCCTGCTTGCGCTGGCGGGCGGAACCTATTCGCTGCGGGAGGCGCTCGCCGCGCCGCCGGAAGCCTGCCCGGCGGCGGGCGCCCGGGGCCGCGCCAGGACCATGGACCGCCTCAGGAAAGCCGCCCGGGAGCCCAGGTTGTGGCTGGCGGCGGCGGGCATGGCGCTTCTCGCGGTGACCGTGAACTTTGTGGAGCTGGTCTGCTCGGCGGGGCTCCCGGCGGTCTACACCCAGGTCCTGGCCCTGAGCGGCCTGCCCGCCTGGAAGCACCACGCGCTGCTTGGACTGTACGTGGCTGTCTTCATGCTGGACGACGTGGCCGTGTTCGTGGCGGCCATGGCCACGCTGCGGCTGACGGGCTTGAGCGGACGCTACTCCCGGGCTTCGCGGGTGCTCGGCGCGGTGATCCTGCTTGTGGCCGGAGGTCTTCTCATCTTCAGGCCGGAATGGCTCATGTTCGGCTGAGAGTCGCGCTTCACAGCAGGGAGGCCGCCTCCAGGGCGCATCCCCAGGCCAGGGTCCAGCCAGACCCGCCGTGGCCGTAGTCGTGGACCACGGCGCGCCCGTCGGCCAGGAGTCCGGCCTCCAGGCGCACCTCCGGCCTCCAGGGGCGCAGGCAGACATAACGCTCGACCACCTCCGCCCCGGCCAGGGCGGGTTCGATGGCCTGGGTCCTTCGAAGGATGGAACCGGCCACCTCCGGCAGCACGTCGAGGCTCTCGTCTCCGGTCACGGCCGTTCCGCCAAGCACGCACACGTCCGGCCTCGGGAAGGCGTAGGCGACCCCTCCCGGGCCTTCCTCGTCCATGAAGCAGCGCACCGGCCCGGCTGGGCGCACCTTGACGATGTGGCCGCTCACCGGGGCCATAAGCGTGTCCCCCGCCAATGTCCTCGCGCCGAGCCCCGAGCAGTTGAACACGGCGTCTCCAGGCGCGTCCTCCAGGCGGTCCAGCCTGGCGCGCGTGATTGCGCCGCCGAGGTCCCGGAAGTGGCCCATGAGGCGCTGAAGATACGGTCCCGTCTGCATGAGCGGCACGCGGACCACATGCCCGGAGGCGTACCCGCGCGGCAGTTCATCCGGAGAGGCTTCGCGCATGCGGTCCGGCCCCATGCGGGCCATCTGCCAGGGGAGCCCCCTTTCGCGGGATGCCGAGAGCACCAGGCAGTCCACTTCGGTCACCGGCTCGTCCGGGTCCGCCGCCTGGGCCGCGTAGACCTCTAGGGAGGCCTGGGCCCAGTCCAGGCAACGCTCGCGCGGCCCGGCCCTGAAAGGAAAGCACAGGGCCCCGGCCCTGTCCGACGTGGTGCGCGGCGGCAGGCTTTCGGCGACAATTTGCACCTTGTGTCCCGCGCGGACAAGGGTGAGCGCGCAGGCAAGCCCCGAGATGCCGCATCCGACGACAGTGATCATGGTGAGCGCCTAGTAGTAGTTGCGCAGCTTGAGCTCAAGCGGGTGGGGGTGGAGGTATGTCTGCTCCGCCAGATATGCCACGCCGTGCTTGCGGACGTGGTGGTTGAAGAGCGTAACGGGAACGATGAGCGGGGTGAGCCCTGCCTTGTAGTTCGCGATGACTTCCTCGATCTCCGCGCGGTCGTCCCGGTCGAGAATCTTCTTGAAATATCCGGCCATGTGCTGGAGCACGTTGACGTTCTTGGCCACGGTGGCGATCCTGGACATGGCCGTGAGCAAGAGCTTCTCGTACCCGTCCAGGAGCGCGCCCGGGTCCGCTCGCTTGGCCCCGGCCACCAGCCTGCCCATCTCGCGGGCCAGGTCCGGGGCGTGGGCCATGAGCTGGAGCTTGCGGCGGGTCTGGAAGGCGACCAGGGGGGCGGCGTTCAGTCCACCTGGAGCGGCGCACGCCTCCAGGACGTCGCGCCAGTCCCGGAGGGCGAATATGCGCTCGATGAAGTTCTCGCGGAGCCTCGCGTCGTTCAGGCGTCCTTCCTCCTCCACGGGCAGCAGCGGGAAGCGCTCCATGAAGGCGCGGGCGAAAAGCCCCACGCCCGCGTGGGCGGGCATGCCGCCCTTGTCCGGGTAGACCTTCACCCGGGCCATGCCGGAGGAGGGGGACCGGCTCTTGAAGATGAAGCCGCACATGTTCTCGCCTGCCAGCTCCTCCACGCGCCGCTTCGCCCATTCCTGCATGGCGGAGGTCTTGTCCTGGCCGGTCGCGATGGTGACAAGCCTCGGCGAATCCGGGTCCCCCACCAGCCGCATGGCTTCGCGGGGCACGCCGAAACCGGCCTCCACCTCCGGGCAGACCGGCACGAACTCAACATACCTTCCCAGTTCGCCCGTGATCCAGCGGTCGTGCTTGTGGCCGCCGTCGTAGCGCACGGGCTGGCCCAGCAGGCATGCGCTGACCCCGATCCGGATGGGCCGCGCGCGAGCCGGGCCTTCGGGTGGCTTTTGATTCATCCCATTCAAATACGCCAACGCCCCCCCGTTGTCGAGACTGCAGGCCGCCATGTCTTTCCCGCGCGGGTGTTTCGCTCCGGCGAGGGACGTCGCCCGTCACGAAGGCGTTGCGCGGGCCAGGGACAATTCCCTATGGTCGGTGCAGGAAACAACTCCTGAGACGCCGGCCATCCGGCGGGAGCCATGCATGAGCAAGTATGTCCTTTCACTGGATCAGGGAACAACCAGCTCCAGGGCGATCCTCTTCACCCGCCAGGGAGAGGTCAAGCAGATCGCAGCCAAGGAGTTCACCCAGGTCTATCCCCAGCCGGGCTGGGTGGAGCACGACCCCAACGAGATATTCGACACCCAGTCCTGGGTGATGCGCGAGTGCCTTAAGCAGGCCGGGGTCAACGCCAGCGAAATCGCCGCCGCGGGCATCACAAACCAACGCGAGACCACCGTGGTCTGGGACAGGAGGACCGGCCAGCCCGTGCACAACGCCATCGTCTGGCAGGACAGGCGCACGGCCGGGATCTGCGACGAGCTCAAGGCCAGGGGGCTGGAGGGGCTGGTCCGCGAGAAGACCGGCCTTGTCCTCGACGCCTACTTCTCCGGCACGAAGGTCCGCTGGATTCTGGACAACGTGCCCGGAGCCAGGGAGAAGGCCGCCAAGGGCGATCTTCTCTTCGGCACCATCGACACATGGCTCGTCTGGAACCTGACCAAGGGCGAGGTTCACGTCACCGACGAGTCCAACGCCAGCCGCACGCTTCTCTTCAACATCAGGACAGGCAAGTGGGACGGCGAGCTGCTCTCCATCCTGGGCGTCCCGGCCTCCATGCTGCCCAGGGTGGCCATGTCCTCCGAGGTGGTTGGCGGCATCCACCCCGAGTTCCTGGGAACGGCCGTGCCCATCGCCGGGATCGCCGGGGATCAGCAGGCCGCCACGTTCGGCAACGCCTGCCTGAAGGAGGGCATGGCCAAGAACACCTACGGCACGGGCTGCTTCATGCTGCTCAACACCGGCGGCAGAGCCAAGCTCTCCAGCAACAACCTGCTCACCACCATGGCGTGGTCCCTTCCAAAGGGGCGCGCCTACGCTCTGGAAGGCAGCGTGTTCATGGCCGGGGCGGTGGTGCAGTGGCTGCGCGACGGACTTGGCGTCATAAGGGAATCCTTCGAGGTGGAGGGGCTGGCCAACTCCGTGGAGGACAACGGGGGCGTCTTCCTGGTCCCGGCCTTCGCCGGGCTCGGAGCGCCGCACTGGGACCAGTACGCCCGGGGCGCGATCCTCGGCCTCACCCGCGGCTCGACCAAGGCCCACATCGCCCGCGCCGCCCTGGAATCCATCGCCCTGCAGACCCTGGACGTCATGGACTGCATGCAAAAGGATACGGGCATCGCCCTGTCCGCCCTGCGGGCCGACGGCGGCGCGTCCCGGAACAATCTGCTCATGCAGTTCCAGGCCGACGTGCTCGGCGCGCCCGTGGAGAGGCCCAGGGTCACGGAGACCACGGCACTCGGCGCGGCCTATCTCGCGGGTCTGGCGACGGGATTCTGGTGCGGTGAAGAGGAGATCGAGTCGCTGTGGCGGCTTGACCGCCGCTTCGAGCCGTCCATGCCCCAGGCCAGGAGGGAGGCCCTGATCCATGGCTGGCGGCGGGCCGTGGAGCGGGCCAAGGCCTGGGCGGAGTCCGGTTGACCGCCGAGCGCCTGGACAAGGTGTTCCCGCGTGGAGCGGGCCAAGACCTGGGTGAGGCAGGCAGAAAACCGCCCGGGGGGCTTCCCATGCCGCTAGGACCGGGTTGAGTCCGGTTGACGCCCGAACGCCGGACTGGACCGAGGGCTCACCGGTGAACCGGGCAATGCCTGGGGTGGGACCGGCTGACGTCCGCCGGGCAGGATTGCGGGCCGTCCACGGGGCGGCCCTTCCGCTTGCGTCACCGGCTCGCGTAGAGCGGCAGCGTGACCACGCAGCGCGTCCCCGCTCCCTCAAGCGGGGAGAGCGCGATGTTCCCGAAATACTTGCTGGCTATCACCCGCGCCATGGGCAGGCCGAAGCCGGTGGCCGTGGGCTGTGAGGAGTGGAAGGGGCTGAAGGCCTCGCCAAGCTCGTCGGGGTTGAAGGTCACGCCGTTGTTGATGATGGTGATGATCGCGTAGCCTTCCTTGGTGGGGCTGGGGACGGACGTGAGGCTTATGTTGGGCGAGTTGGGGTCGGCGTACTGGAAGGCGTTCTCCAGCAGGCAGGAGAACAGGATGCAAAGCTCCATGGGATCGCCCGCCAGCACGCTCGCTTCCGGCGAGAGGAACGTCCTGAACGCCGAGGCCGGGACCGGGCTCGCGGACATGACCTTCTCCAGGGCGCGCTCGATGACGGGCGCGAGCTCGGTCCGGTCGAAGGAGGCGTGGTGCTGGGTGATGTCCATGTAGGCGTTCACGTTCTTGGCCATGCGTTCCAGGCGGACCGCCTCCGAGAGTATGGTCTCCGCGGCCTCGCGGGTGGCGTCATCTTCCGGATGCAGCTTCATGAGCCTGCGGGCGCTGCCGCCGATGATGGACACGGGGTTGCGCACCTGGTGCGAAATGCCCTGGATGACCTCCAGTTCGCACTGGGTGGCGAAGGTGACGTAGGCGTCCGTCTCCACGAGCAGCGAGAAGTCCACGGCCTTGTCCACGGCCATGATGGCCGCCGCCTGCTCGGCCTGCTCCAGGCCCGTGACCGCGATCTCGTGCAGGAAGTTCCTGGCCAGGTTGTAGGCCAGGCTGACGTGCCTGTGGTCCACGTTGTGGAGGACGTGGGCCTGGCCGCTCCTCCAGACGTGGTTCATGAACTCCTCGCCCACCCCGGCGGTGAAGATGAGCGTGTGCCAGGACCGCCAGTTGCCATTGAGTTTTCCGGTGGGCTGGTTCTCCAGGATGATTCGAAGCTGCGGCCTGGAACGGACGAAATCCTCCACGCGGTTGGCCAGTTCCCTCGCGCGCGGCAGGAAAACCGGGGACCATCTTGCCAGGGACATCGTATGGCCGGAGTCCAGCCCCAGCAGTTCCTTGAACTGCCGGAGCCTGTCCTGGGGAAGCGCGAGAAAGGGCATGGCGTCTCCTTGCAATGAAGCCGGGAAGGCGATACTGACCCTCTCCTTACTTCATTTCCTGTCGATGTGGAACAGACTATGAACGACACCCGCCTGGATGCGGTTCTTTTCGACTTCGGCGGCGTCTTCGCCGACGAAGGCTTCGCCGAGGGCCTCAAGGCCATCGCGCGGGACTTGCGCCGCGACGAGCACGAGATATGGCAGGCGGGCCTGAACGCCGTCTGGGACAGCGGCTACGTCACCGGCAGGGCGGACGAGGCGGCCTTCTGGAGGCTCTTCAAGGAGCGCACCGGCCTTGAGGGGGACGAGAACCGCTGGCGCGAGGACATCTTCCGCCTCTTCGCCGTTCGCCCCTTCATGCGCGACATGGTCGAACGCATGCGCGAGCGGGGCCTGATCACCGCCATCCTGTCCGACCAGACCGACTGGCTGGCCCGGCTGGACGCCCGCCAGGATTTTTTCAGGCATTTCCACAAGGTCTACAACAGCTACGACCACGGCATGAGCAAGAAGGAACCCGCGTATTTCCTCAAGGCGCTCGGGGACCTGGGCGTGGCCCCGGAGCGGGCGCTCTTCATCGACGACAACCCCGGCAACGTGGAGAGGGCCAGGGCTCTCGGAATGAATGCCATCCTCTACGAAGACCGGGAGAGCTTTGAGCGGGAACTGGAGCCTTACTGCCCCGGCGTCCTGGCCGGATGATCCCAGGCTGACCGGCGCGGCCAGCCCCAGTAAAGCCATTCAAACAACAAGGACCGACACCATATGCGCAAGCCCTCCATATCGCTCACGCCAGAAGGCTGGCCCTCCATCATCCTGGCCGCCTCGGCCACGCTGGTCTTCTCTCTCCTGGGCTGGGCCGTCCCGGCGGTGCTGGGCCTCGCCGTCCTGGCGCTCCTGCTCAACTTCTTCCGCGATCCCGAGCGGTTCGTTCCCTCGGAACCAGGCTTGGCCGTGGCCCCTGCGGACGGGCGGGTCATCAAGGTGGGAACCGGCGCCGACCCGGTCTCGGGCGAGGAGCGCACCGTGGTGTGCATCTTCATGAACGTGTTCAACGTGCACGTGAACCGGGCCTGCGTGGCCGGGCGCGTGAGCGCCATGCGCTACTGGGAAGGCAGGTTCATCAACGCCAGCTTCGACAAGGCCAGCGAGCACAACGAGCGCCTGGCCCTGCAGATCACCGGGGCCGAGGGCGAAACCTGGACCATGGTCCAGATCGCGGGCCTCATCGCCAGGCGCATCATCCCCTGGGCCCAGATGGGCGATCATCTCGAACGAGGCCAGCGCTACGGCATGATCAAGTTCGGCTCGCGCGTGGACGTGTACCTGCCCGAGGGATACTCCCCGGCCGTGTCCGTGGGCCAGCGCACCGCCGCCGGGCAGACCGTCATCGCCCGCAAGGGGTAGGGCAGTCCCGGCGCGGCGCGGATGCGACGATTGCCCTTGACGTCCGTCCGAAAACCGCTAGCATGCCTTTCACCGGAACGCCCACGGCATCCGGACACGAACATGGAAAAACCTGATCGCAAGCCTCCCGCGAGGGGTGTGTACATCCTCCCCAACCTGCTCACCACGGCCAGCCTCTTCTCTGGCTTCCTGGGCATACTTTGGGCCATTTCCGGACAATTCGAGCAGACGGCCATCGCCATCCTGGTGAGCTGCGTCTTCGACGGGCTCGACGGCAAGGTCGCCCGCCTGACCAACACCAGCTCCGACTTCGGCGTGCAGCTCGACTCCCTGGCCGACCTCGTGGCCTTCGGCGTCGCCCCGGCCATCATGGTCTACCAGTGGGAGCTTTCCCATTTCGGGCATCTCGGGCTCATGGCCTCCTTCCTGCTGGTGGCCTGCGGCGCGCTGCGGCTCGCCCGCTTCAACGTCATCACCAAGACCTCCAATAAGAAATTCTTCCTGGGGCTGCCCATCCCGGCCCAGGCCTGCACCGTTGCCACCTTCTACCTCTTCGCCCAGTACATCCCCGCCGGCTGGCAGGGGATGATGCCCAAGGTCTGCCTGGGCCTGGTCTACGTGCTGTCCTTCCTCATGGTCAGCCGGGTGCGTTACGCCTCGTTCAAGGAGTACGGGCTCATCAAGGCCCATCCGTTCTCCATGATGGTCACGGCCATCCTGCTCTTCGTGCTGGTTGCTTCCCAGCCGAAGCTTCTGGGTTTCGTGATCTTCGCCGGGTACATCGTGTCGGGTATCGTCTACACGTACCTCATCCTGCCCCGCCGGTCCGCGCTACGAGAGCCTTCCGAAGAGCTCTCGCAATAAATTTACACCTCTTTTTCGCCTTTTTGGCAATTGTCAACCGGAACAGACTTGGGCTACTTAGCCGTTCCGGGTTTTGACGCAGCCCGAGTTTCATTCCGGCGGACGAACGCCGCGCCGGTCCTCGAAACGCAAGGCTTGGAAAAGACTGCTCCGGTATTGGCGACGGTTCCGCCGCCGCCGTGTTCATAACAATCGATTGCCAACTCACGGGCCGTAGCCCAGTGCTCACGCAGTACGCGGTCAACGCGGTCACCGGCGGCACTGATGCAAACGCCGGGGTGACCATGCGTCTGGACGAGGGCGGACTTACGTCCGCGGGTAGGGGCTCGGACGCCGGCGTCATCGCCGAAAGCGCCAAGGCCTACGTCGCCGCCCTCAACCGGTTGGCCAAAAGGAGGAAGAAAGGGAATGCGCCAGACTTTAGCCCAGAAAATCCTGCAGGGCCGCTCTACCGAGGCCATCACCCAGGACGGCCAGATCGTCCAGTGCAAGGTGGACCTCGTGCTGGCCAACGACATCACCGCTCCGCTCGCCATCAAGAGCTTCAAGAAGATGGGCGCGGCCAAGGTGTTCGACAAGGACAAGATCGCCCTCGTCTGCGACCACTTCACCCCCAACAAGGACATCGACTCCGCCGAGCAGGTTAAGGTGGTCCGGGAATTCGCCCACTCCATGAACATCACCCACTACTACGAGGGCGGTAACTGCGGCGTCGAGCACGCCCTGCTGCCCGAGATCGGCCTGGTGGGACCCGGCGACGTGGTCGTGGGAGCGGACTCCCACACCTGCACCTACGGCGGCCTGGGCGCTTTCGCCACGGGCATGGGCTCCACCGACATCGCCGGGGCCATGGTGCTGGGCGAGACCTGGTTCAAGGTGCCCTCCACCATCCGCGTCATCCTTGAGGGCAAGCTGCCCGAGTGGGTCGTGGGCAAGGACCTCATCCTGGAGCTGATCGGCATGATCGGCGTGTCCGGCGCGCTGTACAAGGCCCTGGAGTTCACCGGCCCCGTGGTGGAGCAGCTTTCCATTGAACAGCGCCTGTCAATGTCCAACATGGCCATCGAGGCCGGCGGCAAGGTTGGCCTGTTCCCGGCCGACGCCAAGACCCTGGCCTACGCCAAGGCCGCCGGACGGACCGGCGACAAGGAAATCTTCCCCGACGAGGGAGCGCACTACGAGCGCGAGGTGGTCATCGACTGCGCGAAGCTCACCCCGCGCGTGGCCTGCCCGCACCTGCCAGACAACGTGAAGCCGGTGGAAGACGTGAAGGGCGTGCGCATCGACCAGTCCATCATCGGCTCCTGCACCAACGGCCGCATCGAGGACATGCGCGAAGCCGCCGCCGTGCTCAAGGGCCGCAAGGTGGCCAGCCATGTGCGCTGCATCGTGCTTCCGGCCACCCCGGCCATCTGGAAGCAGGCGCTCAAGGAAGGCCTGCTGGAGATCTTCATGGACTCCGGCTGCGTGGTCGGCCCTCCCACCTGCGGCCCCTGCCTGGGCGGCCACATGGGCATCCTTGCCGCCGGGGAGCGCTCCATCGCCACCACCAACCGCAACTTCAAGGGCCGCATGGGCTCCCTGGAATCCGAGGTCTATCTGTCCAACCCGGCCGTGGCCGCCGCTTCGGCGATCGCCGGCGAAATCCGCCATCCCGGCAAGCTGTAAGAGGTGTCCGCCATGTACAAAGGAAAAGCTCACAAGGTCGGCGCTCACATCGACACCGACGCCATCATCCCCGCCCGCTTCCTGGTGACAACCGACACCAAGGAGCTCGGCGCCAACTGCATGGAGGGCCTTGAGGCCGGCTGGGTCAAGCGGGTCAGGCAGGGCGACATCATGGTGGCGGGCGAGAACTTCGGCTGCGGCAGCTCCCGCGAGCACGCCCCGCTGGCCATCCTCGGTGCGGGGATCCCCGTGGTGGTGGCCCACAGCTTCGCGCGCATCTTCTACCGCAACGGCTTCAACATGGGGCTCATCCTGCTCGAAGTAGGCGACGACGCGGCCAAGATAAACGACGGCGACGAGATCGAGGTGGACGCCTTAAACGGCGTCATCAAGAACATCACCACCGGCGAGACCATCAAGACCGCGCCCGTACCGCCCTTCATGCAGGGCATCCTGGACAAGGGCGGGCTGGTCAACTACGTGAAGGACCGCCTCCAGGCGTAAACAAGGACATGGGCCGCCCCGCGAGGGGCGGCCTTTTTCGCAACAGACGGAGAAACTCCAAAGATGATCAAGAACATCGTCATCCTGCCCGGCGACGGCATCGGGCCCGAGATCATGGCCCAGGCCGAGAAGACCCTCAAGAAGATCGGCGAGAAGTTCGGCCACACCTTCAACGTGAGCTACGAGCTGATCGGCGGCGCGGCCATCGACGCCCAGAACACCCCGCTGCCGCAGAAGACCATCGACGCCTGCAAGGCCTCCGACGCGGTCCTGCTCGGCGCGGTGGGCGGCCCCAAGTGGGACAACATCGAGAAGTCCATCCGCCCTGAGCGCGGTCTGCTCGGCATCCGCAAGGAGATGGGGCTCTTCGCCAACCTGCGCCCCGCCAAGCTCTTCGACGAGCTCAAGGCGGCCTGCTGCCTGCGTCCGGACATCATCGGCGGCGGGCTGGACGTGATGGTCATCCGCGAGCTCACCGGCGGCGCATACTTCGGAACCCCCAAGGGCCAGGAAGTGCGCGACGGCGAACGCGTGGCCTTCAACAACATGATCTACTCCGAGTCCGAGATCCGCCGCATCGCCAAGGTGGGCTTCGAGACCGCACGCAAGCGCGGCAAGAAGCTGTGCTCCGTGGACAAGGCCAACGTGCTGGACGTCTCCCAGCTGTGGCGCGAGGTTGTGCTTGAAGTGGCCAAGGACTACCCGGACGTGGAGCTGACCCACATGTACGTGGACAACGCCGCCATGCAGCTGGTGCGCAACCCCGGCCAGTTCGACACCATCGTCACCGAGAACCTCTTCGGCGACATCCTCTCGGACGAGGCCGCCGTCATCACCGGCTCCATCGGCATGCTGCCCTCGGCGTCTCTCGGCTCCTCCGGCCCCGGCCTGTACGAGCCCATCCACGGCTCCGCCCCGGACATCGCCGGGCAGGACAAGGCCAACCCCCTGGCCACCATCCTCTCCGTGGCCATGATGCTGCGCTACCAGTTCTCCATGGCCGCCGAGGCCGACGCCATCGAGAACGCCGTGTCCATGATCCTCAAGGAAGGATTCCGCACCGGCGACATCATGGAGCCCGGCAAGACCCTGGTGGGCTGCGTGAAGATGGGCGATCTGGTGGCCGAGAGGCTGTAGGCCTGACGCGAAGTCTTCAATCAATAATCAAACAGGGCGGGGAGCGTGGCTTTGCACGCTCCCCGCTCATTTTATTGATATCGCTCGAAACCCGCGAACCTAATGCCGGGTCCAGGGGGAGGCTTCTCCCCCAGGCCGCCGGAGGCGTCTTCTCTTGCCCCTTAATTGAGCCCCAACACAGTCCTGACTTCCTTCCGCGCCTCTTCGAAGTCCCCAATGAACGCCTTGTTCTGGAACAGCGCCGACGCGATCACCGCCGCTGCAATCCTGCCGGCCTCCACGTCGCTCGGGTAGTGGACCCCGCCGATGAGCCGCTGGCGCGCGAAAACGTCTCCACGCTGGAACAGCTCCTCGGCTTTTTCCGGGACCATGGCAGCCAGGATGATGGCCGCGATATGACCGTATGTGCTGTGTCCGCTGGGGTAGGAGGGGCTCGCCGGCTTGTGCAGGCTCGGCTTGATCTCATCCGAGAGAGCGAACGGCCTGGGCCGGTTCCAGTGGTTCTTGACCTGTCCCACGGCGAGGCTCGCGTCCTTGGCGACGCGCTCGAAAAGTGCTTCGGTGAGCGGCAGCGAGTCCTTGTCGAACTTCGGGCCGAGCACGTCAGCGAACCGGAAGGGCGAGCGCTTCACGTCGGCCTGGGCGGCTTCCTCCTGGGCCGGAGTGCGGTCCTTCTGGAGGACGAGCAGTTCGGCCAGGTCCGCTTTGGTGGTGGCTGAGTCCGGGGCGGGCGCGGGGGCGAGGATGCGGACCAGGTCGAGCTGGCCCTGGGCGAGATAATTCCCTTTGACCGCCGCCGCGAACGTCGCCAGGAAAACAAATACGAGCGCCAGCGACAGGACGCGGCGTTTCAATCGGCCGTGATGCATCATTCGTCTCCCTTATGTCCCAGCGTGGCGTCCGAGGAATGCGTCCATGCGGACTTGGGGCCGGGCAGGCTGGAACCACGTTTTCTGTTTGTCAAAAAGGTGGCCCATCGTTTCATGGCCGCAACGCCGGCCCCGGCCTGTTCAGAAGCTGCCAAGCCCGCCTCGGGGCTGACGATAGCACGTCACGGTCCGGCGGACAAACCATGAAGCGGCCCCATCCTTGACGGAACGTGACCTTGCCGCCGGTTACGCCGATGTCAAGGCAGCATCAGTTGGCCCGGGCCGCGATCTGGTCGAGCGACCTGGCCAGCGCGGACAGGCCCGAGCTTCTGAGCATCATGAAGGGCTTCATGCAGTTCTTGCAGGCTTTCTTCACGGCCATGCAGGCCTCGTGGCTCACGCAGTCCACGGGGCAGAGCACCACGTCCGCCGCCGCGAGCTTGCCGTAGAGCTCCGACGGGGAATTCTCCACGCCGCCGTCGTGGTGATGGAATGTGCCGCCCTGGCGTTCAACCACTTCCCGGTAGTGCCGCACGAGATTGCAGCGTCCGCCCACGTACAGAACGTTCTTTCCCGAGAGAGGGCAGGACAGGCCTTGGCATTGCCCAGTTTCTCCCAGGCATGACTGCCCGCGCGGACCGCAGCCTCCGCCGTCGGCGCAGGGCATCAGGCGCACCAGCTCGGCTTCGGCGCGCTCCAGGTCGGACGCGGTTTCATCCAGGCGTTCGCGCAGGGCGGCGTTCTCCCTGTACAGCTCCTCGATGGCGGACGCCTGGCGGCGTGTCTCCTCCCGGGCGGCGTCGAGCTTGCGCATGAGGGTTTCGGCATCGGCTCCGGACAGATCAGGACGGGGCAGGGCGGCTTCGCGGAGACGCCGGTCCAGCTTCAGCCGCTCCTGGCGTTCTGCCTCCAGCTTGTCTTCCAGATCCTTCACGCGCACGGCCCACTCCATCTTCTGCGACCTTCTCGCCTGCTGCACGCGCGACAGGGCCTGCCCGAGTTCGTCCAGGCGGCGTTCCATCCTGCCCAGACGCTTGATGTCCGCCCGGTTGGCCGCGCCCATGAGGTGGGAGAGCATGTGGATTTCCCCGAATGCGCGGTTGAGCAGTTCGTTTCCGGCGGCGGGGTGGCTCATGAGCGCCCAGAAGGGGCCGGGTATGTCGCCGGACTTGACGCAGTGCTTCCACATGGCTTCCAGGGCGGTCTCCTCGGTGCTCTTGGCTAACATGCGGATATCCTTGCGGAATTTCTTGTCCAGGTATTTGTTGACATATGCTGCGACCGGGCCCTCCTGGCGGCATTCGCGCACGAAGAAAGCGTGCAGTTCGTAGTCGGTGGCCTGGGAGCGGACCACCACGCCCAGCTTGCGCGCCAGCTTCCTCAGTTCGGCCATGGACAGGCATGTGCCAAGTATTGGGCATTGATAATCTTCATGTTCCCAGAGTTTGCGGCGTGCGGTCGCGGTCATGCGCGCCTCCTTTAGTGATGTTGGGCATGGAATATTGAAAATGATTTTCATTGTCAACTAAAGGCTGAAATTGACAAGCTCACTGACCGGGAGCATAGTCCGCGCGTTTTCAGTTATGTCCAAGATCACCATCCAGAATCTCTCCAAGTCCCTGGGCGGGCGCGACCTTCTTAACGGCTTCAGCCTCGAGGCAGTGGCCGGAACGCGCCTTGCCGTGGTGGGACCCAACGGCTGCGGCAAGTCCACTTTCCTGCGCCTGCTGGCGGGCGAGGCCGAGCCCGATTCGGGCCGGGTCATCCTTCCGCCCGGGGCGCGCCTTGGCTACGTGGCCCAGGAGCTGGCCGCCTCGGACCTGGAGGAGCCCCTTCTCGCCTGGGTCATGAGCGCGCTCCCCTCCTGGAAGGAGTTCTGGCGCGAGTGGGAGCACGCCAACCTGGAGCACGACGAGAACGCGCTGGCGAAGCTCTGCGTGCGTCAGGCCGAGCTGGAGCACTCCCTGGGCTACAACCCCGAGCACCGGGCCAAGGCCATTCTCTCTGGCCTCGGCTTTCCGGACGACGCCTGGCCTAACCCGGTGAAGCTCCTCTCCGGCGGCTGGCGCGAGCGGGCCAAGCTCGCGCGCGTGCTGGTGGCCGGGGCGGACGTGCTGCTCCTGGACGAGCCCACCAACCACCTGGACATCGAGGCCGTGGAGTGGCTGGAGGAATACCTCCTGTGCTTCCCCGGCGTGCTGGTCTTCGTGGCGCACGACCGCATCTTCCTGGACCGCGTGGGCACGCAGGTGCTGTTTCTGGGCGGCGACAAGCCCGCCGTGCGCAACGGCAGCTTCAGCGACTTCCTCGTCTGGCGCACCCAGAACCAGCAGCAGATCGAGGCCAAGGCCGCCCAGCTCTCCGGCGCCATCGGCCGCCAGATGGCCTTCGTCAGCCGCTTCGGGGCCAAAGCCACCAAGGCCCGGCAGGCCCAGAGCAAGCTCAAGGCCGTGGACAAGCTCCAGAAGGAGCTCAGCTCCGTGGCCGCGGGCATCGAGCGCAAGCGCAAGGTGCTGGACTTCAAGCTCCCGGAGCCCGCCCGGGCCGACAAGAACATCCTCTCCGCCGCCGATCTGGAGTTCGCCTTCCCCGGCGGCAAGTCTCTCTGGCCCAAGCTCACCTTCAACCTTTACCGGGGGCAGAAGGTGGCCCTGGCCGGACCCAACGGCGCGGGCAAAACCACGCTCCTCAAGGTGATCACCGGGGATTTCAAGCCCACCGGCGGTTCGGTGAAGATGGGCTCGTCGGTGCGCATGGGCTATTTCAGCCAGCACCAGACCGAGATACTGCGCCCGGGCGGGACCGTGATGAGCGAGATCCGGCGTCTGGCGGACCCCAGGGCCTCCACCGAGGAGCTCTGCTCGGTGCTTGGTCTGTTCCTGCTGGGCGAGAGCTACTTCGAGCGCTTCGTGCGAGATCTCTCCGGCGGCGAGAAGTCGCGCCTGGTGCTCGCGAGCCTCTTCCTGGCCCGGGCCAACTTCCTGGTGCTGGACGAGCCCACCAACCACCTGGACCTGGAGACCCGCGAGGCCCTGGTGGACGCCCTCACCGACTACGAGGGGACCATCCTCTTCGTGGCCCACGACCGCTACCTGCTCTCCCAGGCGGCAGAGGTGGTCTGGACCGTTGGGCCGGACGGCCTGTCCGAGTTCCTGGGCGGCTACGAGGCCTACGAACGCCACCTGAAGGAACAGGCCAAGGCCGCCTGCGAGCTGTCCGCCGAACCGAAAGTGAAGGCGGAGACCCGCGAGAGCCGCCAGGCCGAGAAGCGCCGCCAGGCCGAGGAGCGCAACGCCATCTCCCGCGAGCTCAAGCCTCTCAAGGACAAGTACGCAAAACTTGAAGCGGAGCTTGAGGAAACGCTCACCCGCCAGCACGAGGTGGAGCAGGTGATGGCCGACCCGGACACCTACGCCGACGCCGCGAAGTTCTCGGAACTCTCCAAGGAGTACCACTCCCTCAAGGAGAAGGGGGACGGCGTGGTGCTGGAGTTGGCCGATCTGGAGGACAGGATCGCCGTGCTCGACGCGAGGCGTGAGTCGCTGTGATCGACGTGGTGGCGGGCATCCTCTGGCGGGACGGCCGCTACCTGGGCGTACGGAGGCCGGAAGGCAAGGCCCACGCCGGACTCTGGGAATTCCCCGGCGGAAAGGTGGAGCCGGGGGAGGAGCCGGCGGCCGCCCTTGTGCGCGAGCTTGCAGAGGAACTGGACATCCAGGCCGGGAAAGTCGAGTTCTGGCGGGAAAAAATTCACGAATACCCCTCCCTCACTGTCCGCTTGTATTTTTTCCATATCCGTGATTTCAAAGGTGTCCCCCGTCCTCTGGAAGGCCAGGGGCTTCGCTGGCTCACCCCGGCCGAAGCCGCGGCCCTGCCGTTTCTGGAGGCAGACAGGGACATCGTCTGGGACCTGCTCGCCTCAAGCGGCGGCTGATCATTCACCTCCATTTCCGCAACGGAGCCCTCCTTGCGCATCGACACTCTCCTCAGCCAGGGCAAGAAGTTCATATCCCTGGAGTTTTTTCCCCCGAAGGAAAAGGACGCCTGGCCCGCCTTCTTCTACGAGGCAGGCAAGCTCTCCATACTCGATCCCCTTTTCGTGTCCGTGACCTACGGCGCTGGCGGTTCGACCCAGGCCAACACCCTGGAACTGGTGTCGCGCTTCTCGCGCGACCTGGGGCAGAACCCCATGGCCCACCTGACCTGCGTGGGCGCTTCCGAGGATTCCCTGCGCTCCTTCCTGGACGCGCTCGGGGAAGCCGGAGTGGACAACGTGCTGGCGCTTCGCGGCGACCCGCCCCAGGGGCAGAAGGACTTCAAGCCCGAGAACGCGGCCTTCCAGCACGCCTCGGACCTTGCCGGGTTCATCCGCGACGCCTACCCGGACATGTGCATCGGCGTGGCCGGGTACCCCGAGAGGCATCCCCAGGCCGAAAGCCTGGAGCAGGACATCGGCTATCTGAAGCTCAAGATGGAGAAGGGCGGCAATTTCGCCATCACCCAGCTCTTCTTCGACAACGACCATTATTTCAGCTTCGTGGAGAAATGCAGGGCGAGCGGCATCGGGTTCCCCATCGTGCCCGGGGTTCTGCCGATCCTGAACCTGGCCTCCATCAAGCGGATTCTCTCCCTTTGCGGAGCCACCATCCCGGCGGAGTACCTTGCCCGCCTGGAAGCCGCCAACGACCAGGGCGGGGCTGACGCCGTGCGGGAACTGGGCGTGGAATACGCCCGCGAGCAGTGCCGGGACCTCATCGCGAGGGGCGCGCCGGGCGTGCACCTGTACACGCTCAACAAGGCCCAGGCCTGCCTGGATATCGTGAAGGGACTCAAGCTCGACTAGGTCGGGCGCGCGTTAACTTTTTGGAGTAATAGCCTCCGGCGGCCAGAGGGCTTCGCCCCCTGGACACCCTTGCCGCTTCACGCCGTTCACCGTTTGCGTGACCCGCCGGACAGACGGCGCGAAGCAACCGAGGGTCCAGGGGGATCATCCCCCTGGCGGGAGAGTCCAGAGAGGGCAGCGCCCTCTCTGGCCGCCGGAGGCCATAATCTCGCATACCAAGGAGCCTGCCATGTCCAAGCTCGTCGTCGCAGTCGCCGGGGCCACCGGCGCGGTCGGCCGTGAAATGCTCAAGACCCTCGAACAGCGCAACTTCCCAGCCGGCGAGGTCATCGCCCTCGCCTCGGCGCGCTCCGCCGGGACCACCGTCCCCTTCAAGGACGGCGAGCTCACCGTGCGCGAGATGAAGGAGGACAGCTTCGAGGGCGTCAACCTCGCCCTGTTCTCCGCGGGCGGCTCCACCTCCAAGCACTTCGCCCCGCACGCCGTCAAAAGCGGCTGCGTGGTGGTGGACAACTCCTCCGCCTGGCGCATGGACCCCAAGTGCCCGCTGGTGGTGCCCGAGGTGAACCCGGACGACCTGGACTGGCACAACGGCATCATCGCCAACCCCAACTGCTCCACCATCCAGATGGTGGTGGCGCTCAAGCCCCTGCACGACGCCTGGACCATCAAGCGCGTGGTGGTCTCCACCTACCAGGCCGTCTCCGGCACGGGCCAGAAGGCCATCACGGAGCTGGAAACCCAGGTGCGCCAGATGTTCAACGGCATCGACCCCGAGGTGAAGGTCTACCCGCACCAGATCGCCTTCAACTGCCTGCCCCAGATCGACGTCTTCTCGCTCGGCGACTATACTTACGAGGAGATCAAGATGATCAAGGAGACGGCCAAGATCATGGGCGACGACTCCATCAAGGTGACGGCCACCACCGTGCGCGTGCCGGTGTTCTACGGCCACTCGGAGTCGGTGAACGTGGAGTTCGAGAAGCCCTGCTCGGCCAAGGAGGCCCGCGCCATCCTGAGCAAGGCCCCGGGCGTGCAGGTCTACGACAACCCCAATGAAAAAATGTACCCCATGCCCATCATGGCCGCGGGCGAGGACGAGGTCTTCGTGGGCCGCATCCGCGAGGACGACACCGTGGATTCGGGCCTGAACATGTGGATCGTGGCCGACAACATCCGCAAGGGCGCGGCGCTCAACGCCGTGCAGATCGCGGAGATGCTCCTGAAGAAGGGCAAGCTCAAGGTGTAGCGCGGATATCTCCCGCCTCGCCGTCCGGGACTCCTGCCGGACGGCGGGCGGATAGCCGCTGCGCCGAATATCAAGGTGAGAGAGTGCAAATACTCGATTCAAAAAGCTATCTGGAACGCATGCTGGCCGCCCCGCGCCCGGGTTCGGGCGCGGTGCTGGCCTTTTACGAGCACCGCGTGGGCGCCATCTGCAAGGACCCGGCGCTCATGCTCATGCCCTGGGACGACCATCTGGTGCACCGGGGCGACGGCGTGTTCGAGACCGTGAAATGGGTGGACGGGCGAGTCTACCTGCTGGACGAGCACCTGGCACGCATGGAGCGCTCCGGAGCGGCCATCGACCTGGCGCCGCCGTGCCCGTGGGCCGAGGTGCGCGAGATCGTGCTGGAAGTGGGGCGCGCCTGCGGCACGGACAAGGGGCTTTACCGGATACTGCTGGGGCGCGGCCCCGGCGGGTTCGGCATATTCCCGTCCGAGTGCCCGGTCCCGAGCCTCTACGTCGCCGCCTACGACTTCACGCCCAAGCCGGACAGCGTCTACGAGAAGGGCGTCACCGCCTTCCGCACGTCCATCCCGGCCAAGCAGAGCTACCTGGCCACCATCAAGAGCATCGACTACCTGACCAACGTGCTCATGAAGAAGGAGGCCGCCGCCAAGGGAAAGGATTTCCCCGTGTGCTTCGATTCGCGGGGGTTCATGGCCGAGGGCGCGACCGAGAACATCGCCCTGGTGGACGAGGGTGGGTGCGTCACCGTGCCCAAGCTGGACAACGCCCTTTCGGGCACGACCCTGCTGCGCGTGCTGGAACTGGCCAAGGGCGAGATTCCGCACTGCTACAAGAACATCACCGAGGACGACATATACGCCGCGAAGGAGATGCTCGTGATGGGGACCACCAACCTGGTCACCCCGGTCATCGAGTACAACGGCAAGCCCATCGGAGACGGCAGGCCCGGCCCGGTCGGGAGGCGGTTATTGGAGATGCTCAGGAAAGACGAGGCGGAGTACGGCGTGAAGCTGTAGGGCGCTTCGGGTATATTTGGAATGATAAAGGGGGCCGCGAGGCCCCCTTCTTCTATTATGAAAGCTCGATGGCCTTGTGAGTAGGGATGTGCAAGTGGCCGTGTATGCCAGGCTAATAGGTTGTGTTGACGAGTGGGGATGTGAATGCGGTGATTGATTCGCCATGACGTTTGTCCAATTCATGCTGTATGTTGGATGCCGTCATCTCTGACTTCGCAGATAAAAATGGAGAGAGTATGGGAAGCCTGTAAAGTTGGGCGGCAAATTCAGTGACTGTCTCCCCGATCGGAATGCCTGAAGGAAGCAGGCTGGCCGTGTCTGCAATCTGCACAGAAAGCTCCGCTGCAGACTTTGTAAGATCGGATTCACTGAATAAGTCAATTTCAGCGATGTTTTGTGCTATGCGGGATGTCCTGATCAGGAAGTCAATCAGTATGTTGTGTCCCTGGATGTCGATTCGCCGCTCTGCTGGAAGGCTTTCTTTAATTATTCTATCAATGTATTCGATGTAATTCTTGGTGTTTATTCTTAGCCTTTCGATGTGTTCAGGTATTGATAGGGCGTCTTTATTTGTCGTGTAATAGTTGTATTTTGAGAACTCCTCGCTTTCTCTTATCTTTACAATTGTTTCAATGTCGATATTCGTCAAATTGTTTACATGGAACCACCTGCTTTCAATTGATGTTCTTGTCCCGTCGAGTACAGTTTTATGTGGCTTGTCATATACATCAATGGCTCTGTGCTCAGGGTGCATGATGATGGAGCTGTCAAGTGCTTTGGCCCTGGCGTTTCTGTAGCAATATCGTTCGAGTTTGAATACTGGAGTTCTTATTTTTTTAATGTCAAGTGTAGGTATCTTTTTCAATAAGTATGATTCAAACGGAGCGTATTGGCGATTTGCATGCTCAAAATCGGATTGACCTAATGTCTTGTCATGCTGGGTGTCGCTCTTCTCGTTGATGATGTGGGTGATTGCCTCTGCGAGTAACTCTTTTGGCAGTCCCGTTTCTGTTGCTGCGAGGTCTGATGAAAATGTGCCGGTGATTGATTTTGTAAATTCTTCTCTGTAGTTGTTAATGTTATAGCGTATTAAGTTTGTGTTGCCGCATATTTGCCTGATGATGTTCTCTGTTTTGCCAAGAAGTTCCGCGTTTTTAAATGATGGATGAAATATGTTGTTCGAAACAAGATATTCCAGGTTGTCGAGGAGAGATTTGTTCTTGTCGATTAGTGCAATGTGTGTATCGTCAAGATGAAAAATATCCTGAATAACACTGTGATGCCTTGATGCCTGGATGAAGAAGGGGTTGTTTACAAGGTATGCGTCGAGGTAGATGATTGTTTTGTGAAAAAGGGTGGAGTGAATCAGTTCGGCGGCAAGGTGGTTTGTGCATCGCTCGTCAAGAGTTTGAGTTGTTCTTGTGTTGTCTAGGAGGAATTGCAGGTGCATGGTGCAGGATGATAACTATTGTTGACGCTTACTGCGTCCTCTCCATGCTCTCCAAGAGCCAGTTGGCGTCCGCCACTGTCTCGTCCCTGCTGAACGTCCACACTTCGTGGACCTTCTTCAGCTCCTTGACCTTGGGATCGTCGTTCAGGGTTGCGTCGTAGGCCACCTGCACTTCCGTGCGCTTGCCGTCGCGCCTTAGGTCCAGCACCTTGGCCTCCACCAGCAGCACGGTCATCTCCTCGCGTTCCGGGCGTTCCCCGGCCCATCTTTCGAAGAGCGACATCATGTCCTGCGCGGCGAACTGCCTGAGGTCGGCCAGATCCCTGGCGGCCCAGGATTTCTTGATCCTGCCGTAGATCAGCTTGGCCCCTTTCAGGAACTCGCGCTCGTTGAACGTGCCGGGGATGTCCTTCTCGTGCTCCCCCCCGGCGTGCAACTCCGGCCCCTTCTCTCCGGTGAGGTATTCCCAGGCGGCCTGGGCGCGGCGGCTGCGGGCGTCGCGCCCGCCGTCATCGTCCGGGCTCTCCGGGGTGACGTCGTAGGTGTTGTCGTCTCGCTCCCGGCGCTGCCTGGAGATGTTGCTGATGATCCGCCAGACCACATACACTGCCAGGCCGATGAAGATGATGTCCAGCGCGCCCATGGCGGCCCGGGCGGCCTCGGCGGCGTAGGCGTCCGAGGAGCCCGCGGCCAGGCATAAGCAGAGCAGGGCGGCGCGGAGGGCTCGCATCAGGCGATGAGCCCCAGGTTCTTGAGCAGGTGCAGGAGCATCTGCTTGTCGATGGGCTTGGGCACGTAGGAGGTGGCGCCGCCCTTGTAGTAGGCCTCGACCACGTTCTTGGGGTCGTCCAGGGCCGTGGTCATGATCACCTTGGCCTCGTTGACGGGGGGGATGCTTCTCTCCCGCTCGATGGCCCGGATGCGCTTGAGCGCGGCCTGGCCGTCCATTTCCGGCATCATGATGTCCATGCAGACGAGGTCGTAGGGCACGCCTTCATCCAGAGCCCTGGTAAAGGCCTCTATGGCTTCCAGGCCGTTCACGGCTATGTCGATCTCGCCGTAAGGCGATAAGATCTTTTGCAGGAGTTTTCTGCTTGCGAAATCGTCTTCAACGACAAGGGCTTTCATCAATAACCTCCGGGAGCGGATAACCTTGTTCAATCAATTACAGGCATTGCCGGAGCAAGACAAGGGTTAGTTCTTGAAAAAGCACCCGCTTTGGTGCAGTTGTGCCGGGCGGCCCGAGAGGATCAACGTGCTCAATCAACATGTCGAATGGTTTGAAAGCCACGTCCGGTCGTATCTGACCGGGGACGCCGAGGACGACGGGCATATCGCCCTCAAGAAAGAGCACTCCCTGAAAGTGCTGGCCGAGGCCCGGGCAATCACCCCGGAACTGGGCCTGCCCCGCGATCTGGAACTGGCCGCGCACCTGGCCGCCCTCTACCACGACGCAGGGCGGTTCCCGCAGTACCGCGCCTACAAGACGTTCAAGGACGCCGTGTCCGCGAACCACGCCCACCTGGGCGTGCGCTCCCTTCGCGCCAGCAACGCCCTGGCCGGGGTGGAGCCGGGGATGCGCGGCCTGGTGCTAGGCGTGGTGGTCATGCACAACCGCCGTTCCCTTCCCAATGGCATATCGCCGGAGCTGGACACGGTGGCGCGCGTGGTGCGCGACAGCGACAAGCTGGACATCATCCGCATCATGCTAGAATACCTGCGGCCCGGCGGGAAGCGCTCGGAAGTGGTCGTGCTGCATGTGGCGGACGAACCGGACAGATATACCCGCGAGATCGTGGAGCAGATACGCCGGGGCTCCATAGGCGACTACGGCCTCATGCGCTATCAGAACGATTTCAAGCTGTTGCTGCTTAGCTGGGTGTTCGACCTGAGCTTCAGGCCGTCCCGGCGCGCCTTCCTCGAAAGGGGCCACGCCGCCGAGCTTTTCGGGTTGTTGCCGCGAACGCCGGAGTTGACGGCCCTTCAAGACAGGATTTATGACGTCTTGAATAGGTAGGCTTACTTTTTCACCTCTTGCGAACGCGGAGCCATTGCGTGCCTGAACCAGCATCCACCACAGTCAGACTCGACGTGGCGGCCATCGTCTCGGGTCTGGAGGAGCACATCCGCCGGGACCGGCAGTGCCTCAAGCAGCTCAAGGCCGCCCTGATACAGCAATTCACGTCCGGCTCGGACGCCATCGACTTCCTTGGCGCGCGGGAAGTGGACCTCGTGGTGCTAGACTCGCAATTGGCCGACATGGACGGCGTCAAGTTCCTGAAGCTTTTGCGGCTCAACATGAACCTCAAGGACACGCCGGTGGTCATGGTGACCAACGAAGGCCAGAAGGACCGCGTCCTGGAGGCCATCGCCGCCGGGGTGGACGGCTACGTGCTGCGCCCCTATTCCATCGAGACCTTCCAGCGCCACATGCTGCGCGCCCTCAAGGTGGACAAGCTGGTGGAGATCGAGACCGCCCAGTTGAACGAGGGCAAGCGCCTGCTGGCCGCCGGAAACTACGAGGAGGCCATAGAGGCCTTCGAGGAGCTGGTCAGCGAGGACAACCAGGCCCAGAAGTACTACGACATGGGCTGCAAGTACCTGGTGAAGTTCAAGTACGGCCAGGCCATACTGGCCTTCAAGAAGGCCGTGAAGATAAACGAGCTTTTCGCCGAGGCCTACAAGGGCCTCGCCGAGGCCTACAAGGGCAAGGGCGACCTGGACGGGTACAAGAACTACCTCCAGAAGGCCGCCGAGACCTTCGCCCATTTCAACAGGCTGGAGGAAACCAAGGAGCTCTTCATCGAGGTGCTCAAGTACGACGCCTCAAGCCCCAATCCCTTCAACACGCTGGGCGTGAAGCTGCGCAAGGCCGGGGACCTGCCCGGAGCGCTCCACGCCTACCGCCAGGCCCTGGAGCTCACCCCGGACGACGAGAACATCCACTTCAACATGGCCAAGGCCATGTTCTTCATGGGCGACAACAAGGGGTCGCAGGACTCGCTCCTGAAGGCCTTGTGGATCAACCCGAACTTCACCGAGGGGCTCAAGCTCCACCTGAAGCTGTTCGGGCGCGAGTTCAAGCCCCCCAAGAGCGCCGGGGTGCCGGGAGGTCCGCCCTCGCGCGGCACGCTGGACACCATGCAGGACATCTGACCGCGAGGTGGTCCTCTTCGAATCCTGGGACCGGCCTGCGTCCGCGCCGCCGTAAGGCGGCTTAGGGCGGGCGGCGCCGGCCGTCCGGTTCGACGGTGGCCCGCGACGGGGCAGGGGCTGGCCCGCCGGGTTTCCATCACATCTCCATGGCCATCTCCCTGGCCTGCCCGAGCGCCTTGGCCCGGCGGCTCGTCACCGTGTCCTCCCCGGCCAGGGTGGCCTCCACCCTCACCGAGCGCACGCTCTCAAGCCCGATGTAGGCGAGCATCATTTCAAGGTAGGGCTTCTGGTGGTCCAGCGCCGCCGCGTCCGTTCCCGGCGGGTATTGCCCGCCGCTGGAGTAGGCTATGAACACCGGCTTGTCCGGCACGAGCCCCGCGACCTTCCCGTCCTCGCCCGTCCTGAACGAAAGCCCCGGCTGCACGATCAGGTCGATCCAGTGCTTGAGCGGGTAGGGGATGCTGAAGTTCCACATGGGCACGGCCATCACCAGCATGGCGCAGGCCTTGAGCTCGTCCACCCAACGCTTCACCTGCTCCCATGCGTGGCGCTGGGCGGGGTCGTGGGTGAGTCCGTGGAGCACGTTGTACTTGGCCTGGAGAGTGGGGCCGTCGAAAGGAGGCAGGTCGCCGTCGAAGAGGTTGCGGGTGGCGATGATGCCGTCGGGGTTGCGCTCGATCCAGGCTTCCAGGAAAGCGTCGGCCACGGCGATGGAGTGCGAGCGCGGCCCGCGAGGCGAGGCCTTGATGTAGAGGACGTTTCGCATGGTCTGTCTCCCCGGGCGCGGAGCGGCCCTTGCGCAGGAATTTGCCCCATATAATACACGCCCGGCGGGCGGGCGCAACACCTTCGGCTCGAGTGGAGATGGATGCGGCGCCGCTGGCAGACCGATCGCGCGGGCGACTCCACCCTTGGCATCTCGCGACCACTTGACGCCTTGGCCCGGCGGGACCACTCTGCGGAGCGCACGGGAAGCTGCCGTTGAAGAGCTGGCAAAACAGCCCAAGGCAGGCCGGGACCCGTCCGCCATGGTCAAACCGGCGGCGGTCCCGTTGCACGGACAACATTCCTCAAGAGCGAGCCATGTTTCAGGATATCGATCCCCATAAGCTTACATACGAGTCCGGGCGCGACGGGCCGAGGGACGAGGACCATGTCCTTGTCCTGAAGGACGGTCGCGTACTCCTGGAAGCCTGCCAAGGCGAACTCGCGCTCCCGGCCTACGGGGAAGCGCGGGAGGCGCTTCAGAACCATGCGGGCGGACTGGTCTATCTCTTCTCGGCGGGAGGCACGGATTTTTATCATTCCCTGGAGCCGGTGGATGCCTGGGGCCGGTTCGTTTACGACAAGATAAGCGTTGTCCGTGGCCTTAAGCCGCCCCATCTGGCTTTCGCGGCCGCCACCGCGTTCCACATCGCCTCCTGGTACGGCGACAACCGCTATTGCGGAAAATGCTCCAGTCCCATGCTGCCGGATAAAACCGAGCGGGCGCTACATTGTCCCGTTTGCGATTTGGTGAAGTATCCCAGGGTTTCGCCGGTGATCATGGTGGGCGTCGTTGACGGGGAGAAGCTGCTGCTCACGAGGTATTCCGGCCGGGAGTACACAGGGTACGCGCTGATTGCCGGATACGTGGAGCCGGGAGAGACTCTCGAGGGAGCCATCGCGAGGGAGGTGATGGAGGAGGTCGGGCTCAGGGTGACGAACGTGCGGTATTTCAAGAGCCAGCCTTGGGCCTTTTCCCAGTCGTTGTTGATGGGGTTCTTCGCCGACCTGGAGGGTGACGGGACGATAACCCTGGATACAGGCGAACTGTCCGAGGCGGGGTGGTTTCCCAGGGCGGAGATACCGGAGGGGGAGTCCAGGTTCAGCCTGACCTGGGATATGATCCACGCGTTCCGCGACGGCGAGGCGTGACCCGCTTTGGAGATCGAAGCCCCGGAGCGGAGCGTCAATCCATGAGCGAGCCCAGTTCGCTTCTCTTGAGGGCTTCACGCTCGAAGTGGGCGCGAAGGTCCTTGTCCTTGGGGAAGATGCGGTGCTTGCGCAGGTAGGCCAGAAAGGCCAGGGCCTCCCGGAAGTCGGGCTTGATGGCGATGCAATCCTTGAGACCGGCGTAGGCCATCTCGGTGTCGCCCTTTTCATACCACGCGCGTGAAATGTTGAGAAGCAGATGCTCGTCGTCGGAGCAGAGGGCGCGGGCGCGCTGGTAGAAGGCCAGGGCCTCGTCGAAGAGCCCCTTCTTGCGCATGGCTATGCCGAACTCGTTGAAGAGGTGCTTGTGCTCGGGCAGGAAGCTCTCGTCCAGGCCCACCAGCTTCTCGAAGGCGTAGCGGCCCTTCTCAAGCTGGTTGAGGGCCAGGTAGGCCAGTCCGAGGCCGAAGTTGGCCCGGATGTTTTCCTCGTCGATGCGCAGCACCTTCTGGTACTCGATCTTCGCCTCCAGGTTCATGCCCTGGTTGCGGAAGTACTCGCCCATGAGCACGCGCTGGGTGAGCAGTCTGTATCCCAGGTCCGGTTCCAGGGTGAACCCTTCCAGGAAGACGTCCTTGGGCATGACGTGCTGCTTGGGCGTTGGCAGGTGGTGTTCGTCCAGAAGCTGGATGCCGATGAGGCCGTCGGCCATCTCCCGGCAGAACCAGTAGTGCTTGGGGACGGCCGGGTCGGGCTCGCTGCCGGGAAGCGCGGGGGATGAGAATATCCCCTTGAGCTTTGCTGTAGAGGGCTCGTTGCCGCTGTCTAGCGTGTCGGATGAGCAGTTCAAGGGTGTATCATCACGACCACGCGTCTGTTGCGGGCCTGGTTTTCGGGCAGGGGTTGCCCGTGCGCGGTCTCGTTGGGGGCCATGGGCCTGGTTTCGGCGAAACCGGCGATCCTGACGCGGGCCGGGGACACCCCTCGGTCAATGAGGTAGCGGGCCACGCGGGCGGCGCGGGCTGCCGAGAGTTCCCAGTTGGACGGGTAGACGAAGGACTGGATGGGCAGGTTGTCCGTGTGGCCTTCAACCGTGAGGGCGTAGGGGGTGTTCCGCAGCGAGGCGGCGATGGAGTCGAGGTAGGGGATGGAGCTCGGGCTCAGGTCCGCGCTCGCCCTGTCGAAGAGCACGGCCCCCTTGAGCGTCACGGCGTAGCCGCCCTCGCGTTTCTCCACCTGCACTCCTGTGGGGTCCTTGGCGAAGCGCATCCCGAGTTCCGAGCCAAGCTCGTCGATGGACTTGGGCTTGTCGCCCTTGCCACCGGGCATGCCGCCGCCGGTCCCGGCGCCCTGGCCCTCGCCGGGGCCGGAAGGACCGGACGGGACGGACTGGTACACCTGCGGCGGCAGAGCGGGCTGTATCACGGGATAGAGCTGCCCGCCGCCGGACGGCTCGGGCGCGAGGGATGAACCCAGCGGCTTTGTGGGCTGCTGCGTCCCGGCGCGTTTGGCCTTCTCGACCTTGAGCGCCTCCTCCACGGCCGAGGCGACCTTGCGGTAGCGCTCCTGGTCCAGGTGCGACACGGAGAGCATCAGGACGAAGAAGCACAGAAGAAGGGTGAGCAGGTCCGCAAGCGAGATGAACCAGGTTCCCTCGTCTTCGTCCTTGAGTCTTCCCCGCAGTTTGGACAGATTGAGCATGGCGGCCTTGGGGTCGCTCCGGGGCGCCGGCCGGGGCCCCGGCAAGGGTCACGGTTTGATGTTGATGGAGGCCCAGCGCCTGGGTGGCAGGTAGGCCTTGAGCTTCTCGAAGACGATGGCCGCGGGCGTCTTGTCCTTGATGAAGAGCACGCCGTCCCGGATGACGCACATGAGGAGCACCCGCTCCTCGATGCGCTTCTCCACCTTCACGGCGATGGGCAGGAACAGCAGGTTGGAGAGCAGGATGCCGTAAAGCGTGGTCGTGAGGGCCACGGCCATGTGCTGTCCGAGCTGGTTCAGGCTGCCGCCGCCCATGGCCTGCATGAGGCCGATGAAGCCGATCAGCGTGCCGATGAGGCCGTAGGCCGGAGAGAGCTTGGCCATGGTGCGGTAGATGCCCGCCGAGGAGATTTCCTGCTGGTAGGTCTGCTCGATGCGGGTTTCGAGGATTTCCTTGATCTCCTCGCGGGAGTATCCGTCCACCACCATCTGGAGCGCGTTCTGGAGGAATTCGTTCTCGATGCCGGGGAGCGCCCGCTCCAGGTGCACCTTGCCCCTGGAGGATGCCTCCCGGGCGATGTGCACGATGGACTCGATGTAGTTGCCTATGGGCAGCTCCTCCCGCTTGAGCGCGGTGAGGAAGATGTTGAGGACGCGGGCCACTTCCTTGAGCGGAAAGCAGATGAACGTGGACGCCAGCGTGCCTCCGAGCACGATGGCCAGGCCCGGCAGGTTGATGAAGACGCGCGCCGAGTCCGTGGCGAAATAGGTGGCGGCTCCCAGGATGATGATGCCCGAGACGAAGCCGATTACCGTGGCGATGTTCACCCTTTGAGCCCCTTCATGCTTTTGACGAGGCAGAGGAGCTCTTCCTCCACGTCCGAGGCCTCGTCAGGGTCAAGCTCCTCCATGCGCCCGATCTCCTCTTTGACGACGGAGGCGATCTTCTTGGAGAGGTTGAGGAAGATTTTCTTGCGGGCGTCCTCCCCGGCCATGGAGGCCAGCACGGAGACCTTGTAGAATCCGAGCTTGGAGAGGGCTTCCTCCAGGGTGGGGTTGTCCACGGCAACGATGTCGTCCACGCACTGGAGGTCCTCGATCTTGAGGCGGGGGCGCTTGGCGCGCTGGAAGTATTCGGGGCCCTTGTCCTCCGCGAAGGCCTGGGCCGAGTTCTTGTGGAAGTAGAAGACGTTCCCGGGGATTTCCCCGTAGGCGATCTTCTTCATGATCATGTCGGGCTGCGAGTTCACGAGCCTGGCGAAGTCGTCCAGGTCGATGAACTCCAGGTCGGTGGGGTTGGCGTCCTGGTAGTCGCGCGCGAGGTTCTTGGCCACGCTGGCGAAGCGGTCCGTGTCCGGGATGGAGAGCAGGCGCTCCTTCACGTAGTCGCTGGACTTCTTCATGGTGCCGAGCAGCGGGTCCTTGCGGTAGTAGGTGCCCTTGACGTCCACGATGTCCACGATGTGCACCTTGGCCAGGCGGTCGAGGATGTCGTCGATCTCGGCCTGGGTGATGAGCAGGATCTCCTTGATGGTCTTGGAGAGCTCGACGGTGGAAATCTGGGTGGCCTCGCTCTTGGGGCCGTTCTTGGCCGCCGCCCTCCAGGCCAGCAGGATGACGTTGCACGCCGAGGCGAAGGTGTTGGCGGCCGGGCGCTCGGCCACGCGCGAGTTGAGCGCTCTCACCCGCTCGACCAGGTAGGACGTGATGATCTGCACCGGACGCGGGCTCTTGAGCAGCAGCGTGTGCAGGAGCGACTGGTCCAGCACGATGGCTTCGGTGTACTCCAGGGCCTCGGCGGTGGCGGTGCGCCGCTCCTCTGTGATGACGCCCATCTCGCCGAATATCTGCCCGGGGCGCAGGATGCCGAGGCTCACGCGCTTGTTGCCCGCGAGCCTGTAAAGCCCCACCATGCCCTGCTTGATGATGTACGCCTCGTTGCTGGACTGGCCCTCCTTGTAGATGACCTGCCCTTTGTGGAAGGCTTTGACCTTGTCCCCCACTTCCTGAGTCTTCATCGCCGCTGTGCGCTCCACTTGGTGCTCCCGTACGTCGCGAACCGTTTTGGCCGGTCCAATCTAGATGCGGCGGGAGGCAGGGTGTGTCAATAGGCGTGGCGTCAAGCTCGCTTGGCCGTCTATTGCGAATAGTCCCGGAACCATATCCGCAAAGCACGCAGATGACAAGGCGGGGCTCCGCGCCGGTTGAAAAGATTTACTAATTCCGGCCATGCGGCTAGTTTCGCGGCGGAGGCGAAACATGTCCGCAAACCGCTGTCACGACGTCAAGGTAATCCGCAACACGCCCCATGGCCCAGAGGGAATCGCCAACGGACTATGGCTCCTTGAATTGGAGAACCCCGGCTTCGGCGATGCGCGCCCCGGCCAGTTCGCCATGCTGCGTCCGCCCTCCTGGGGCTTCGACCCCATGTGGGGCAGGCCGCTCTCCATCTGCCGGGCCCTCCCCGGCAGGCTTTGCTTCCATTATCAGGTGGTGGGCAGGGGCACTTCCAGGCTGGCGGAGCTTGTCCAGGGGGACGCGGTGACCATCTGGGGGCCGCTTGGCAACGGCTTCGCCGTGGAGCAGGGGGTCAATACGCTGCTGCTGGCCGGGGGCATCGGCATCGCTCCTTTCGTGGAATACGCCGCGGCGCATCCCTCCCCGGACCGGGTGTCGCTTCTCTTCGGCCACCGCCCGCCGCTTTCCTGCTACCCCTTCGAGGACCTCTCCCGGATGGTGAAGGCAGAGTCCTTCCAGGACAAGTCCCCCGAGGACATCCCCCGCTTCGTGGCCCTCATGGAGGAGCGCATGGCCGGGCACGCGGGAGGGCTGGCCCTGGCCTGCGGCCCCACGCCGTTTCTCAGGGCCGTGAAGTCCGCGGCCGCGCGGCTTGGCGTGCGCTGCCAGATCTCGCTGGAGAACCGCATGGCCTGCGGCGTGGGCGCGTGCCTCGGGTGCGTCTGCAGGGACAAGGACGGCCACAACGTGCAGACCTGCACGAAAGGTCCCGTCTTCTGGGCGGACCAGATCGATATCTAGCGCCGCGCCTCCGGGCGCGGGAATGCGATATCCCGTCCGCGCGCGGGAGCAGCGCGTCTTTGCATGGTGACGACATACCCCTGTTTCAATGCAGCGGCATCAGGAGCCTGAGATGGATCTTCGCGTCGAACTGGCTGGCCTCGCGCTCAAGAACCCGGTCATGACCGCATCGGGCACGTTCGGATACGGGCTGGAGTTCGCCCCCTACGGCGACCTTCGCGAGCTTGGCGGCATAGTGGTCAAGGGCCTTTCCCTGAAGCCCCGCGAGGGAAATCCCATGCCCCGCGTGGCGGAGACGCCCTCCGGGATGCTCAACGCAATCGGCCTTCAGAACTGCGGCGTGGAGCGGTTCCTCAAGTCCTACCTCCCGGCGCTGCCCTGGAAGGAGACCCCGATCCTGGCCAACCTCTACGCCTGCGACCCGGACGAGTTCGCCGAGCTGGCCTCGGTGCTGGCCGGGGCCGAGGGCGTGGCCGCCCTGGAGGTGAACATATCCTGCCCAAACGTCAAGGAGGGCGGCGTGCTCTTCGGCCAGGACCCGGCCCAGGCCGCCAGGGTGACGGAGGCCGTGAAGAGGCGCGCGGGAGACAAGCCGGTGATGGTGAAGCTCTCGCCCAACGTGTCGGACATCGTGGCAATCGCCAGGGCCGTGGAGTCGGCCGGGGCGGACATCATCTCCCTCATCAACACCCTGACCGGCATGGCCGTGGACGTGCGCACCCGCAGGCCCAGGCTGGCCAACGTGGTCGGCGGTCTTTCCGGCCCGGCCATCAAGCCCGTGGCTCTTCGCTGCGTCTGGCAGGTTAGCCGGGCGGTGCAGGTTCCGGTGGTGGGCATGGGCGGCATCGCCAGCGCCGAGGACGTGCTGGAGTTCATCCTGGCGGGCGCGAGCGCGGTTCAGGTGGGCACGGCCAACTTCCTGAGGCCAGACTTCAGTTTCCGGCTGGTCCGCGACCTTCCCGGAACCATGTCCCGGTTGGGCGTTGACAGCCTTGACACGCTGCGGGGAAATCTTGATGTAGGATGATGCTGTCCGCCGGGCTGCCCGGTGGCCGTCCAACCGAAGGGGGATGCTGCATGGGCGCGGTCCTGGCTTTGGTCCTGATGGTGTGTCCGCTGCTGGCGGCCGCCGTCCCCTGCCGCGCGCAAGAGGGGGAGCCGCCCAGGCCAGCCAGGGTCTTCGTCGTCCACAGCTACAATCCCGAGTACGTCTGGGTCCGGAACATTAACCAGGGAATCCTTGAAGCCCTGTCCGGTTCCGTGGCCGCATACGAATTCTTCTACATGGACGCCAAGCGGCGTCCCGGCAAACACAACCTGGAGCTGGCCGCCAGAGGCGCGCTTGCGCGCATCGAGTCCTTCGATCCCGATGTGGTCATAGCCGCCGATGACCCGGCGCAGGCCTATCTCACCGTCCCGTATCTCAAGGGCAAGGCCCGTCCGCAGGTGATCTTCTGCGGGGTGAACGCCCCGCCCTCCCTGTACGGCTTCCCCGCTTCGAACGTGTCCGGCGTGCGTGAGCGATGGCACTACCGTGAAGGCTTCGGGCTTTTGAAGAGGCTGTTCCCCCACGCCAAGAGCGCGGTGTTCATGGTGGAGGCTTCCGAATCCGGCCGCTACGTGGCGGACGATCTCAAGGAGGACCTGGAAAAGGGTGGGCCGTTCGAGCTGGAGGTCGCCGGAATCGAGATCGTCTCCACTTTCGACGACTGGAAGCGGCTGGTCGAACACTACCGGGGCAGGACGGACGCCTTCGCCCTCGGCCTCTATCAGTCGATCCGCGACGCAGACGCCGGAGTGGCCAGTCCGGAGAAGGTCATCGCCTGGACCTTTTCCGCCACGGACAAGCCTACGCTCGGGTTCTCGGACGTGTCCATCGAGCACGGCATTCTCTGCGGGGTGCTGGAATCGGCCCATGAGCAGGGCTTCCTCGCCGGCTCCATGGCGCGCCAGGCGCTGCCCGGAGGCGTGCCGGCGGGGCAGTTGCCCATGCGGTTGAACGACAGGGGCGTCATCATGGTGAACCTGAACACGGCCGAACGTCTGGGCGTGGACATCCCCTACGAACTCATCGAGGCGTCAGGGGTGGTCGTCACGCGCGACGGGCCGCTCGCGAGGCATTGATGAACCCGGACGCCGCCTCAACCCCGCCCGCGGGCAGGAGGGAAGCCGCGCCCGGGCCGCTGGCCGAGCGCTACCTGATGCCGGTCCTGTTCCTGGTGATGCTCGGGGTGGTGCTCATCACGTCCTTTTCCTACTACCACACCAGAAGCACGGCCGAGGAGCTCGCCTTGGGGCAGATGTCGCAGACCCTGTTCTTCATCGAGAAGGAGATGGGCGCGAAGATCAGGAGACTGCGCGTGGACGCGACGCTATGGAGCCGCGAGGACGTGTTCCGGCTTTCGCTGGGCGAAGGATACCTTGCGCGTTCCGCCAGGACGGCGTCCAACAGGAGACTGGAGGAACGCTGCCAATACAACAATTATGACAGGGCGTTCATCGCGGCGGACGACGGCGGGGTCGTGGCCGCGTCCGATCCGGGCATGGTGGGCACGATCAACATCCGCGACAGGCGGTACTTCGGCGAGACGCTCCACGGAAACGTGGCGTTCGAGACGCTCGAAGCCGGCAAGTACACGGGGGAACCGGTTCTCGTCGTATCCGCTCCCTTGCTGGTGACGGGCGAGAACGTATCCGGGGCGCTCGTCCTGGTTGCGGACCTGAAGCGTTTCGCCCTGGACATCATCGAGGGGGGGCGCATGGGCAGGACGGGCGGGGCCTACGTGCTCGGCCGGGATAACGCCGTGGTGGCCGCCCCGTCGTGGAAGGGGCCGGGCATGTTCTCTCCGTCAGCCGGGACAGCCGGGATCAT
This sequence comes from Thermodesulfobacteriota bacterium, assembly GCA_049322415.1. Classification (GTDB taxonomy): domain Bacteria; phylum Desulfobacterota; class Desulfovibrionia; order Desulfovibrionales; family Desulfovibrionaceae; genus Fundidesulfovibrio. Next base: position 37,281 of record JBMORI010000040.1, read on the forward strand.
GCGCGAGCTTGGGCCTGGTGAAGTGATCCACCACATGAGCGGCGAGACCGAACGGCTGGCCATGGCCGTGACCGTTCCGGACACGGGCTGGCTGCTCGTGGTGGAGGCGGACAAGGCCGAGATCCTGCTACCCGCGGCCCGGCTGGCGGCCCTCAACGCCGCGATATCCCTGGCGGTGCTCGCCCTGGTCGCCGCCGTGCTCTGGGTGCTCCGCAAAGCCGTGCTCGGCCTGCGCGCCTCCGAGGTCCGCTACCGCACTCTTGCGGAGACGGCCCCCCTTGGCATCGCCACCTTCGACCGCTTCGGCAAGGCAGGCTACATGAACCGGCGCGCCATGGACATACTGGGCATCGGTTCCCCCGGCGAGGACTCCGGCAGGTGGGCCGGGGCGTTCGAAGATCGTGACGGCGCTCCCATGGCATTCGACGGGCTCCCCATGGCGCAGGCCATGCGGGAACTAAGGCCGGTTCTCGGCAGGACGGTTGTCTACAGGCGGGGCGACGCCCGGCTGATCCTCTCACTTTCGGCCGCCCCCCTCGGCGCGAAGCCCGGCGCCGTCGCCGGCGTGGTCTGCGCAATCGAGGACATCAGCGAGCGGGTCAGGATCCAGGAGATGATGGTCCAGACGGAGAAGATGCTCTCGGTCGGCGGTCTGGCTGCTGGCATGGCCCACGAGATCAACAATCCGCTGGCGTCCATCCTTCAGGCCGTGCAGGTAATCGAGCGCAGGCTCGCGCCGGACCTGCCCGCCAACCTGGAGACCGCCGGAAGGCTGGGGCTCGACCTCAAACTGGTGCAGGCCTACATGCGCGAGCGCGGACTTGAGCCCTTCATCAGGGGAATCAACGAGGCCGGAGTCCGCGCGGCTCGCATAGTGAAGAACATGCTCGGCTTCGCCAGGAAATCAGGGGGTGAATCCGCCCCCTGGGACCTGGGTGAGCTGCTCGACAAGACCGTCGAGCTGGCCGGGGGCGATTACGACCTGAAAAAACAATATGATTTCAAAAGAATTGAGATAGTGAGGGAGTACGATCCAGGGCTCGGGCCGGTCGAATGCCAGGGGACCGAGATGGAGCAGGTCTTCTTCAACATCATAAAGAACGCGGCACAGGCCCTCAAGGATGGCGTCCGGGACGGGGACCGCCCGCGCATAACCCTGCGCACGCGCCGCTCGGAGGGCATGGCTCTGGTGGAGATCGAGGACAACGGGCCGGGCATGGCGGGGGAGGTCAGCGGCAGGGTCTTCGAGCCGTTCTACACCACCAAGGAGGTCGGGTCCGGCACCGGCCTCGGGCTGTCCGTGGCCTATTTCATCGTCTCCGAGAACCACGGGGGGCGCATCACATTGGACTCCTCGCCGGGAAAGGGCTCGAAATTCTCGGTCTGGCTTCCCATGCGGAGGCCCCCGGGACAGGCCGGGGGGTGAGGCCGGTGGCGGCCTGCCGCGAAGTCTCCGGCGGCAGTCAACCCGCCGGGTGTGCCTCCAGGAAATGCAAGGGCATGCGCTTCACGCACAATAGGCCGTTCGTTGACCATGTCCCTTAAGGGCCCCTCAGGTTTTCCAGAAGCGCAACCAGCCCGGCGTCCCGTTCCATGGCCGCCATCAGCTTGCGCATGGCCGTGGGGAAGGCCAGCGCGCCAAGGCCGCCGAAGGGCAGCCAGCGGCATGACGTGGCGGCCGTGAGGACCGGCTCGCCGGGGGCGGTTCCCTCCGGGAAGCCCATCAGGTAGGCGTGCATGGTCACGCGGTAGCGGGTGTAGGAGTGCCTGATCACCGCGAGCTTGCCCCGCGAGACCACATCGAACCCCGTCTCCTCCTTTACCTCCCTGCGGGCGGCCTCCTCCGGAGCTTCGCCCGGCTCCACCTGTCCGCCCGGGAACTCCCAGAGCCCGGCCCAGACGCCGCCAGGCCGCCGCTTCTGCACGAAGCAGAGCCCGGAGTGCTCGATGACTGCCGTGGCCATCTCGATGGAAATCGCGGGCCTGGACTCCGGCAGCGCCGGGCGCAGCTCCACGGTCCCGGCGGCGCGGGCGCGGCAGACCCCTGAAAGGGGACACCCGGCGCAAGCCGGGTCGCGCGGGGCGCATACCAGCGCCCCGAACTCCATCAACGCCTGGTTGAAGTCCCTGGCCCGGCCTTGGGGGATGAGGCTCGCGGCCAGATCATGGAGGCGTGTCTTCCCGGCCTTGTCGCGGGGGGAGTCCGGCATGTCGAACACGCGCGACAGGACGCGCTCCACGTTGGCGTCCACGGCCGGAACGTCCTGCCCGAAGGCGATGGAGAGCACCGCTCCGGCCGTGTAGCGCCCCACCCCTGGCAGCGACGCCAAAGCCTCGGGGGAGGAGGGGACCAGCCCGCCGTGCTTCGCGGCGATCTCCCGGGCGGCCTTCAGGAGGTTTCGCGCCCTGCCGTAGTAGCCGAGCCCTTCCCAGAGCCGGAGCACGTCATCCTCTTGCGCCGAGGCAAGCGCGCGGACATCCGGGTAGCGCCGCAGGAAACGCATGAAGTACTCCACGGCCCGGTCCATCTGGGTCTGCTGGAGCATGACCTCGGAAAGCCAGACCTGGTAGGGGTCGTAGGTTTCCCGCCAGGGCAGGGGCCTTGCGTGGCGTCCGAACCAGTCCAGAAGCAGTGAGGGGAAGGCTGATGTGTCGGGCATGTTGTTTCCAAACGCGGGCAAGTGGTCTATAGCATAAGCATCATCCGCAGTCGATCAAGGAGACTCCATGCGCCTTGCGGCACTGCCCCCCCTGGTGTTCCTGGCGATCTTGACTCTTGCTCATCCCGCCTGGGCGGGGCCTCAGGCCCGGCCCCAGGCGCGGGAACACCCCGCCCAATGGATTCCCCCCGCGTTGCAAAGCTGGGAGGGGTGGGTCCTCTTCGGCCTGGACGCGGCGGGATGCCCCCCGCGCGCAGGCGATCCGGCCCTTCGGGAGTGCGCCTTCCCCTCGCGGCTTTCGGTGCAGGCCGGAGAGTTCGGAGCGGGCTTCACCATGACCTGGCGCGTCTTCGCCGCCCGCAACGTGCCCCTGCCTCACGCTCCCGGCCTCTGGCCAGCAGCGGTGACGGTGGACGGGCAACCGGCCGCCGTGCTGGACGCATCCGGCACGCCCGAGGTGCGGCTCGAACCGGGCGAGCATCAGGTGGCCGGAGCGCTTGTCTGGAAACGGATGCCGCGCTTTCTCACGGTCGCGGCCGCGACCGGCGTCGTTGATCTCTCCGTGAACCAGAAGCCCGTGCCTCTGCCCCGGCTGGGCGCTGACGGCAGACTGGCCCTGGGCGAACAGGAGCAGGCCGGGACAGTCGAGGAAACCTTTCAGGTGAAGGTCTTCAGGCTCGTCTCGGACGGCGTGCCCATGACGGTGACCACCCTGGCCCGCCTTGAGGTGTCAGGCAGATCCCGCACCATCACCCTGGACGGCCTCCTGCCGCCCGGCACCGAGCCCATGGGCGTCTCCTCGCCCGTGCCGGCGGGCTTCGGCCCGGACGGCCAGGTGCTGGCCCAGGCCGGGGCCGGGCGCTACGATATTGAGATAACCAGCCGCTTCCCCGGCCCCGTGAAGGAGTTCGGCCCGGCGTCCGCGCCTTTCGGACGCGAGATATGGGCCCTTCGCCCCGCGCCCGAGCTGCGCGATCTCCAGGCCAAGGGCTTGCCGCCCATCGACGCCAAGACAACGGACCTGCCCGATGCCTGGAAAGGGCATCCCGCTTTCCTGGCGGATGCCGGGGCGAAACTCGAATTCTCGGAGATCCGGCGGGGCGAGGCGGGACCGCGCGGAGACGACCTGCACGTCAAGCGGACCTTCTGGCTCGATTTCGACGGCAAGGGGCTCACCAGCCGGGACAGCATCACGGGGACCATGCGCCGCGCGTGGTCGCTCACGATGACCGCTCCAGGCGAACTGGGCAGGGCGGGGACTCCGGGCGGCGACCTTCCCGTGATCATCTTGGGCAAGGACGGGGCGCGTGGCGTGGAACTTCGGGAAGCGGCCGTGAAGCTGGACGCCGAGGCGCGTTATCCGGACCTGTCCGCATCCATCCCCGCGACCGGGTGGAGGGCTGACGCGTCCTCGCTCTCGGCGGAGCTGCGCCTGCCTCCAGGCTGGCGGCTCTTCGACGCGTCCGGCCCGGACTCGGTGAGCCATTCGTGGATCAGCCAGTGGAACCTGCTCAACATCTTCCTGACGCTCTTCATGGTGCTTGGCGCGTTCAAGCTGCGCGGGGCGCTGGCCGGAGCGGTCCTGCTGGCCTTCCTTGCGCTCGCGCAGCACGAACCTGGCGCTCCCGTGGAGGCCTGGCTTCCGCTTCTGGCCGCCCTGGGACTGGTCCGGGCGTTCGAAAGCCAGAACAGGCCGGGGCAGTGGAGCAGGGCCGGGAAAGGGGCGCGCGTTCTGTACGGGATTTGCCTTGGGGCGCTTGCGCTCATCTCGCTGCCGTTCGTGGCTGGTCAGATGCGCGCCGCCATCCACCCTCAGCTGGAGGACTTCCGTGCCGTCGCGCCGTTCGTCCAGAAGAAAAGCGTGGAGAGCCCCGAGGAAGCGCCCGCTCCTGCCGCCGCAAGGTTGAAAGCCGGAGCGGCGCTCAAGCAGGAGAGCCGGGACGCGGCGGTTTCCAGTTACCAGAGTTCCCTCGAGCAGGACCCCAACAGCCTGATCCAGACCGGCCCCGGCCTGCCGGCGTGGCAATGGCGCACCGTGCGCCTGGGATGGAACGGCCCGGTGGGGCAGGGGCAGACGCTCAGCCTCGTGCTGGTGAGCCCGGCCGTATCCTCGGCGCTGTGCCTGGCACGGGTGGGGCTGCTGCTTGCGGCGATCGGGCTGCTGGCGGGCATCGGCCTGCCTCGCCCGAGGCGCGCGGCGGGCGCCGCCGCTGCCGTGCTGCTTGCCGCGCTCTTCCCCGCGGCCGGTTGGGCTTCCGATATGCCGTCCAGGGAGATTCTCGAGGAATTCCGTCAGAGGCTGGTCAAACCCGCCGGCTGTTTCCCCATCTGCGCGGGAGTTTCGGAGATGGCCGTGGTCCTGGACGGACAGTCCCTCAAGCTGACGCTCACGGCCGGGGCGGCGGCGCGGCTTGTCCTGCCGCTGCCCGTGGTGAGCGACGGATGGCGGCCAAGAACCGTCACCGTGGACGGCAAACCGGCCAGCCTCTTTGCCGCTGACGGCGGCCTCTGGGTGCTGCTCGAAGAAGGGCCTCACACGGTCATCCTGGCCGGTCCGCCTCCTGCGGGCGTGTCGTTCGGGGTGTCCGCCCCCTTCCCGGCGCGCTCGGCAAAGGTGGAGGCCCCAGGCTGGAACATCCTCGGCGTCGGGCCCGAGGGGGCTTTGGAGGGAGGGCTCACGTTCACCGGCAAGGACGACTCGCCTCAGGCCGGGAAACAAGCCATGACGGCGGTCATCAAGCCCTTCCTGGAGGTGGAGCGCGTGCTCGGGCTGGGCCTCACGTGGGACGCGTCCACCACGGTGCGCAGGCTGACCCGGTCCGGCGAACCCGTTGTGGTGAAGGTGCCGCTGCTGCCGGGCGAGAGCGTGCTCGGCCAGGACGTGCGCGTGGAGGACGGCAAGGCCGTGGTGGCCCTGGCCGCCGGACAGCGTCAGGCTTCATGGCGCTCGCGCCTGGAGATCGCGCCTTCGCTGGAGCTTTACGCCCCCGAGGGCGTTCCCTGGGTGGAGACGTGGCGGCTTTCCGCGTCGCCTGTTTGGGACGTGAAGCTCTCCGGCATTCCGGTGGTCTCAAGCCTGGACGCGTCCGGACTCTGGACGCCCTTGTGGCGGCCCTGGCCCGGTGAGAAGGCGGCCATAGCCGTCACCCGCCCGGCTCCCGCTCCGGGCGAGAGCCTGACCATCGACTCCGCGCGGCTGGGGTACGCTCCGGGCAAACGGCTGGACGCGGCCACCCTCATGCTGCGGATGCGCTCGGCCCTGGGCGGCAGGCACATCCTGCGGCTGCCCCCCGATGCCGAGGTCACGGCGGTGAGCATGGGCGGAAGGCCCGCGCCCTGGTCCTCGGACAAACCGGGCGAAGTGGGTATCGCGCTCATCCCCGGGGGGCAGGACGTGTCCGTCGCATGGAGGCAGCCGCGCGAGAGCCTCGGCGTGGCAGCAACCCCCGCCGTGGACCTTGGCCATCCGGCCGTCAACGTCACGGTGGCGGTGGACATGCCGCGCGACCGCTGGATCCTCTGGGCGCGGGGCTCCACCGCCCTGGGGCCGGCCATCCTCTTCTGGAGCGCGGTGGGCGTGTGCGCCGTGGCGGCCTTCGGGCTGGGCTTTTTGCCCTGGACTCCGCTCAGGCGGCGTCACTGGTTCCTGCTGGGCCTCGGCCTCACCCAGGTGGACGCCACGGCGGCGATTCTCGCGGTGGCCTGGATCCTCGCCCTGGGAGCGCGCCGCCGGCACGCCTTCAAGGACGGCTGGTTTGGCTTCAACGCCGTGCAGGTGGGCCTTGTGGTTCTGACCCTGCTGGGTCTCGCCAGCCTGTTCGAAGCCATCCGCACGGGGCTTCTGGGCGCTCCCCACACCATCATCGCCGGAAACGGCTCCTCGGCGTATCATCTGGCCTGGTACTTCGACCGGATTGGCAGTGTCATGCCCGTGACCGAGGTGCTCTCGCTTTCGGTGTGGTGGTACCGGGGGCTCATGCTGGCGTGGTCGCTTTGGATGGCGCTGGCGCTGCTAGGGTGGCTGCGCTGGGGCTGGGAGTCCTTCAGCGTAGGCGGCGCGTGGCGAAAGCCGGAGTTGAAGCTACCCCGGATACGGCAGGAGAAATCCCCGGAGGGCAATGCGCGGGCTCCAGTGTTGCGCGAAGGGCTCACGGATGAAGCGGGGAAGGAAAAGAAAGAATAGCGCGTCTTCGCGCTTCAGAACAGATCCAGTGAGGGGCCGTCCCGCCAAAAGGGGACGGCCCTTGCCGTTGCATCGCCGAAGGGATAATCCGCGCCGTGGTGTGCCGCGCGTGTCCCTTTGGCCCTGGCTGTTGAGATGCCATGCGGGGGCAGTCCGGGCGCGCTCCGTCCTGCCGCCAGGCGTTCGCGCGGATGCGCCGCTCGATCAGTCACTGCGGCGTTTTCGCTTGAAGGCTTGCCCTGCCGTTCAGGAGAGACGCTTCAGATGGAATGCGAGTCCCAGAACCGTTGCAACTCCTCAACCGTGCCGTTGAAGCGGTCGCGGTCGCAATAGGCGATTGCTTTGCCCACCGAGCCCTTTTCCGTGTACTGCCATATCATGCAGCGGTCCCAGCCGGAGGGAGGCGTCGGAGCGTACTCGTCGTAGTGGGCGAGCCACAGAGGGCATTTCGTCAGCAGCGACCCGGGATTCTTCTCGACTGACCGGGCAAGGGTTCCGCGCCCGTAGACCACGGGATGGATGCCGGTTTGAGCATGTATGCTTGAGACGAAATCCTCGGCTTGCTCCGGGGTCATGGAGTTGGTCCAGTTCTTTTCGTTCCTCTCGAAGTCAAGCGCCAGGAGGGTCTTCGCCTTCGGCGAACCGGCCCGGACCGTCGCCAGGAAGTCGCCGGCCTGTTCCTTGCCCGAGCCGGTCTTGGTGCCAACGTGGTACGCGCCCCATAGAAGCCCGGCCTCCATGGCCTTGTCGCGATTATTGAGGTAACCTGGGTCTGGCGTTTTCAGGCCGTATCCGGCCTTGTGCATCACCGCATGGATGCCTGCGTCACGCACGTCGTCGAACGTCCCCGTGATGATCGTAGTGTATGAAATGTCAATGATTGTGTCGGAGTAGCTCATGACGTCCTCCGTGTGATGGGTTTTACGGTGATTGTAGCACGGCGAAGCCTTCTTGAGGAACAAAAAAAGAGGATGCATTGGCACCCTCTTTTCCTTAATGAGATTGCTTTAGGTCAAATTATGGAGCAACTGCATTCATCTGCGGTCATTTCGCCTTCCCCTGTTTGGCCACTGCCTGTATCTGCCGGGCGATCTCGTCCGGGTCGCCCAGATAGTAGTGCCTGATGGGCTTCAGATTGCCGTCCAGCTCGTACACCAGGGGCACGCCCGTTGGGATGTTGAGCTGGGCGATGTCCTCGTCGCTTATGCCGTCGAGGTATTTCACCAGCGCTCGCAGCGAGTTGCCGTGCGCCGCGACCAGAACGCGGGAGCCGCTCCGGACGGCCGGAGCCAGAGTGCCGTGCCAGTGGGGCAGCACGCGGGCCACGGTGTCCTTGAGGCATTCCACGGCCGGGAGCTCCTCGGGGGTGAGCTCCGCGTAGCGCGGGTCGAAGCGGGGATGGCGCGGGTCGTCGTCCTCCAGGGCCGGTGGGCGCACGTCGTAGCTTCTGCGCCAGACGAACACCTGCTCCTCGCCGTACTTTGCGGCGGTCTCGGCCTTGTTCAGGCCCTGGAGCGCGCCGTAGTGCCTCTCGTTGAGCCGCCAGGACTTGCTCACCGGCAGCCACATGAGGTCCATCTCCTCCAGGATGATGTCCAGGGTCTTCACCGCCCGCTTGAGGTAGGAGGTGAAGCAGAGGTCGAAGGAGCAACCGGCCTCCTTGAGGGCCTTGGCCCCGGCCAGGGCCTCCCGCTCGCCCAGCGGGGAGAGGGGGACGTCGGTCCAGCCGGTGAAACGGTTCTCCAGGTTCCACTGGCTCTGGCCGTGGCGTACGAGCACGAGCTTGTGCATGGCGATTCTCCGTTTTTCGCCACCCGTAGCACGGCCAAGGCGCAAAGAAAACCGCCCGGAGAGGATTCGTTCCTCTCCGGGCGGACTGTCCCGGGCAGAGTGTCTGGGGCGGAGCTATTGCTTGCCGCAGGGCAGATCGGCTTCCTCGACGCCTTCCAGCATGCGGATGGCGCAGAAGGCCCCGCACATGGCGCACTCCTTTTCCTTGTGGAAGTCCTTGCGGCGCTTGCGCAGGGTATGCGGGTCCAGGGCGTTGTCCGCCATGGCCTCCCAGTCCAGGGCGGCGCGGGCCCTGGAGATGGCCAGGTCGCGCTCCACGGCCCAGGGGCGTCCCAGGGCGGACTCGGCGCTCTGGGCGGCGATGAGGCTCGCCTTCACGCCGTCCCAGACGTCCTCGGGGCCGGGCAGGGTGACGTGTTCGGCCGGGGTGAGGTAGCACAAAAAGTCCGCGCCGAAGTAGGCGGCCTGGGCTCCGCCGATGGCCCCGGCGATGTGGTCGTATCCGGCGGCGGCGTCGGTGGTCAGGGGGCCGAGCACGTAGAGGGGGGCGTTGTTGGTCAGGCGCTTGATGCCCTGGATCTGGCTCTGCACCAGATGCAGGGGGACGTGCCCCGGCCCCTCGATCATGATCTGCACGCCCGCCTCGATGGCCCGCTTGGCCAGGTCGCCCAGCACCGACACCTCCTCCCACTGGGCGGCGTCGCCCGCGTCGGCTCCCGCGCCGGGGCGCAGGCCGTCGCCGAGGCTTATGGTCACGTTGTGCTTGAGGCAGATTTCAAGAAGCTTGCCGTAGCCTTCCAGCAGCGGGTTCTCGGCGTTGCGGCGCTTCATCCATCGCGCCAGGAGCGAGCCGCCGCGAGAGACGATGCCCAGGATGCGGCGGCCGTCGGAGGCCAGGGCCGCGCCGCGCGCGGTGACGCCGCAGTGGAGCGTCATGAAGTCCACGCCCTGCTGGGCTTCCTTCTCGATCTCCTCGAAGAGCTCCTGTGCGGAGAAGTCGCTGGGGTCTTTGCCCTGGGCCACGTAGGGCTGGGCCACGGAGTAGAGCGGCACCGTGCCCAGCGGCAGGGGGGAGGACTCCAGGATGCGAACGCGCACCTCGTCCAGGTCCCCGGCGGTTGAGAGGTCCATGACGGTGTGCGCGCCGGCCTTCTCGGCCAGCTTGAGCTTTTGGAGCTCCATCTCCACGTTGTTGATCATGGGCGAGGTGCCGATGTTGGCGTTCACCTTCACCCGGCCGGGTTGACCGATGAGCGTTGGCGACACATTCTTGTGCGAGGGGTTGGCCAGAAGGGCCATGCGGCCCGCGTCCAGGCCTTCGCGCATGGCGGCGACGCTTACATGTTCGTAGGAGGAGAGCGCCTCCCCGTGGGACTTGAGATAGGCTGCGACGATTGCGTTCTTGCCGGTAAGGGACATATGGAACCTCGATGGGGTTGGCTTGGGTGCGCGAATGTTCTTTCGCGCCCGGGCAGGGCGGGGCCGTGGACGGGCGTTCCAGGGAGCGTGTCGCGCGGGCTGCTCGCCCGGCCGCGACCCGGGCGACCTGATAGCATCAAGACGAGGCGCGGAAAAGGGGCTGTTTTTGCTTGCCTCCGCGCGGCAACGGTTGTATAGGTCCCGTCTTCGATTTGATCAAGGAGCTTTTCATGAAGGACAATATCCATCCCAAGACGTTCAAGGCGAAGCTCGTCTGCAACTGCGGGTACCAGTCCGAGGCCATTTCCACCAAGGGTGAGACGGTGAGCGTGGAAATCTGTTCCAACTGCCATCCTTTCTTCACCGGCAAGCAGCGCTTCGTGGACACCGCGGGCCGCATCGACCGCTTCCGCAAGAAGTACGCCAAGTTCGAGGACAAGAAGGCCTAGGGCCTTTTGCCGCCGGGGCTTCCGCCCTGGCGCGTCCCCGCCCTCCCGGCCCGCCGCTGGTCGCGGGTGTCCGGGAGGGCGGCGCGCCGTCCGTTGCTGACGGACGTCCGCCCGATGGGGGCGGGTGCGGGCATGTTCAGGCCGTTGCGCCGGCAGCCGGAGTCGGACTCCGGGAACACATTACGTCAGGCGGCGCCCAGGCGCCGCTTTTTTGTTACCCTTATGCCACATACCACAGCGCTCGGCGCAAACGAAACCGTGGGCGGGCAGGCCGTCATGGAGGGCGTGATGATGCGCTCCAAGGACTGTCTTGCCATCGCCGTGAGGAAGCCCAGCGGCGAGATTTACGTCGAGACGAGGCCCTGGTTCTCCCTGAGCGGCGCGAAGTGGCTCAAGAAGCCCTTCCTGCGCGGCTTTCCGATCCTCATGGAGACCCTGGTCAACGGAATCAAGGCCCTCAACTTCTCGGCCCAGCATTCGCTCGACGAGGAGGAGGGGGAGATATCCACATGGGCCATGGTCCTGACCATGGCCGCGGCCATCGGCTTCGCCCTGCTGCTTTTCGTCGTTGCCCCGCACGTCTTCTCCATAGGCATGAACTGGCTCGGGCTCTCCGGCGATGCCGAGGCCCTGTCGTTTCACATGTGGGACGGCCTGTTCAAGCTTCTCATGTTCGTGGGCTACATCCTGGCCATTTCGCGCATCCCGGACATCCGCAGGGTGTTCCAGTATCACGGGGCCGAGCACAAGGTGATCTGGGCGCACGAGAACAACATCGAGCTCTCCCCCGGGGCCGTCAGGGACTTCTCCCGCCTGCATCCGCGCTGCGGCACCACGTTCCTGCTCTTCGTGCTCGGCGTGTCCATAGTGCTCTACACATTCCTCGTGCCGCTGCTCCTTCAGGCTTGGACTCCCGAAAACGAAGTGGTCAAGCAGGTCTACATCATCGCGGTGAAGTTCCTGCTCATGATCCCCATAAGCGCCATCTCCTACGAGATCATCAAGTTCTCCGGGAAGTTCCACAAGAACATCCTGTGCAAGGCCCTGTCCTGCCCCGGCATGGCCATGCAGATGCTCACCACGCACGAACCCGACGACGCGCAGATCGAGGTGGCCATCGCCGCCCTCAAGAGCGCGCTCCACGGAAAAATCACCGGAAACGCATAATGTTCGCCAAGCTCGAAAGCATCGAAAGCCGTTTCGTGGAGTTGGAGAAGGAACTCTCCTCCCCGGACGCCCTCTCCGACCAGGAGCGCTACCGCAAGCTCACCAAGGCCCACTCGGATCTCGGCGAGGTGGTGGCCGTCTACCGCAAATACAAGAAGCTCAAGGAGGACCTTGAGGAGAACAAGCTCCTCCTGGAGGACTCCGACCCGGACATGCGCGAGCTGGCCAAGGCCGAAATCGCCGCCGCCCAGGAAGCCTTGCCCGGCCTTGAGGAGGAGCTGAAGATCCTCCTGCTGCCCAAGGACCCCCTGGACGAGAAGAACATCCTGCTGGAAATCCGCGCCGGAACCGGTGGCGAGGAGGCGGCGCTGTTCGCCTCCGACCTCTTCCGCATGTACATGCGCTACGCCGAGCGCCACCGCTGGAAGGTGGAGGTGATGAGCGAGTCGCCCTCCGACACCGGCGGCTACAAGGAAATCATCGTCAGCATCGCGGGCGAGAAGGTTTACAGCCGCCTCAAGTACGAGTCCGGCACCCACCGCGTGCAGCGCGTTCCGGCCACCGAGTCCCAGGGCCGCATCCACACCTCCGCCGCCACGGTGGCCGTGCTGCCCGAGGCCGACGAGGTGGACGTGCAGCTCGACCCCAACGACCTGCGCATCGACGTGTACCGCTCCGGCGGCCCCGGCGGGCAGAGCGTGAACACCACGGACTCCGCCGTGCGCATCACCCACATCCCTTCGGGGCTCGTGGTCATCTGCCAGGACGAGAAGAGCCAGCACAAGAACAAGGCCAAGGCCATGAAGGTGCTTCTTTCCAGGCTCCTCCAGCAGGAGCAGGAGAAGCAGCGCCAGGAGGTGGAGGCCAGCCGCCGCCAGCAGGTTGGCTCCGGCGACCGCTCCGAGCGCATCCGCACCTACAACTTCCCCCAGGGCCGCATGACCGATCACCGCATCAACGTCACCATGCACAACCTGGACAAGATCATGGACGGCGACATCGAGGACATGATGGACGCCCTGACCAACCATTACCAGACCGAAGCCCTCAAGGCCCAGGCCGACATGGCCTGATCGGCGGCATCGGGCCGGCTCGGCGTCCTGTCCGGCCCCGCGCCGTAAAACGCCCGAAGATGATCGCCCCCGCGCGTGCTCGCACGCCGGGGGCTTCCTTTTGCCGCGCGCAGGGGCCCCCGATTCTTCGATTGGCGTGGAAGCCGCATGCATGGCGGCCCGGGTGCGGCAGGCCGGGCCGCAACGGGCAGTTCCATTATTTCCAATATCGTGTAATGATTGTACTGAGCGCGGTCGGTAATTCTCCCTGTCGGTTAGTCTTGCATCTGTAAATTAAGTAAACACACATCTTGTCATTGATTGTTAAAGTCGGTCTCATTATCAGGCCGCAGCTTCATTGCCATGGATGTGTAGTTGATTGATGATTCCGATTTGATAATTATAATCTGCGAGAATATTCAAGGCATGTTGATGATTGCTTATATTTGTGGTGGCATGATTATTTCAAGTTTTCCTTGACGTCAAATCGATGGCCAAGGAGACATACCTAATGAAAATTCCTTTCACATTCTCATTCATGTGCATATTGTGTGTTATTATTGGGCCAACAACTACTAGCGCAGTAAACCTTGTTCTTGAGGACGGTTCGTATCCAGGACGGATTGGGGCAGAAGCGCAGTTCCAATATACGTACAACAGCGAGGCGCGTAACGGCCTGTTCACGGTGTCGCTGGCCAACAAGTCCGCTCAGGTCATCGTGGACGGCATTCAGGTCACCCCGAAAGTGACGGCCTTTCTGTTCAATCTTCCCCCAAGCGTGACCGGAGTATCCTTTCTCGGCGCTTCGAGCATCGGCGGAGGGACGGTGACGCCCGTCACAGGGTGGAGATTCCCGAGCGCCGGAATGCAAAACGGCCATATACCATCCCCCGACAACCACGGATTCTGGGACGCGGGGGCGAGCGTCGGGATGCGTTTCACTTCGGGAAGCCCGGATAACGGCATACCCCCAGGCATGACCTACATGTTCGATTTCCGGCTGGCCGGCGACGTCGATGAACTGACGATAGAATCGATACTGGCCTCGGGGCCTTCGTTCTCCGGTGGCAGCGGGGGCGGAGGCGGACAGGGAGGGAAGAAGGGCGGCGGGGGGAAGCATTCCAACGGCCTCACCGGCGACGAGGAAGACGGCGGGCCGCCCAGCCTCGACTGGAACGTCTATTTTCTGGCCAACGTGAAAGGATCGCCCGAGGGCGTGTTCGATTTTCCTCTGTTGGTTCCGGACGACGTGGTGGCGCAACCCGCGGCGCACACGCCTGAACCCTGCTCGGCGGCTCTCATCGTGCTCGGACTTGCGTATGGAGCATGCAGGCGTTTCAAGGGGCGGACCTCCAGATCCTGAAGGGGAGAGTGGAATGGCGCTAGCGACTTTTCAAGGATGTTCGGCGCCGAGAGCCTCTCAGGCGTATGGATGATGAAGTCCAAGCGTGGTTGAATGACGCTTGTTTCCTGGCGGCCGACGCCCCCCCTGTCCCGATGATTGCAAGGCCAACCGCGGGATGGAGGGGGGCGATGCATTTGGCCAGGGTATCTCCAGCCTGCCCCGCGGCTGGCGTGTGCGTGTCGCTTGAGCCTGCAACCGCCTGCACGCGGCAGGTGTTGCGTGGACGCTTAGCGGATTCTTGGCTGATATTTGCCCCGCGCCCGGCGGCGGAGGCGTTCGGGGTCGAGCGTTTCAGTAATCCTTCCAGGGTCACGCCCGATTTTTCCTCTTGAAACCCTTGAAAAAGGGCGTAGCCTCCAGACCGTTTTACGAAAAACTTTTTTCCGTGAACAGTAAGTGCTCTATATTTAAAGAAAAATTTTTCAATTCTGGAGCAGGAGGGAAACGGTCGTGGAAGGAGTAGGCGAAGCGGAGCGGGTGGGCGCGGCCTGGCCCGCGCCCAAGTTGTTCAAGGTGTTGCGCAGGGGGATTTCCGCGCGCGATTTATCTAAGGACGCGTTGGCGGGGCTCACGGTGGGCGTGGTGGCCCTGCCCCTGGCCATGGCCTTCGCCATAGCGTCCCACGTCCCGCCCGAAAGGGGCCTGTTCACGGCCATCGTGGCAGGTTTTCTCATCTCCTTCCTGGGAGGGTCCCGCTTCGCGGTGGGCGGCCCCACGGGAGCGTTCGTTGTCATCATCGCCGGAGTCGTGGACCGTCACGGCTATGACGGGCTGGTGCTGACCACCTTGCTGGCTGGCGTCATGCTGCTGGTTATGGGCGTGGCCCGGCTCGGCAAGCTCATCAAGTTCATCCCATATCCGGTGACCACCGGGTTTACCAGCGGCATTGCCGTGCTCATCTTCTTCAGCCAGCTCACCGACTTCCTGGGGCTCAAGCTGGCCCACGTCCCTGCCGAGTTCGTTCCGAAGGCGGCAGTGCTGGCCTCGTCCATTCATCTGACCGACCCGGCAACCGCCACCGTTGGCTTCGTCTCGCTCGGGGCCATCCTGCTGGCCCGCAGGTTCTTCCCCATCATACCCGCCCCGGTGTTCGGTGTGGCCGTCGGCGCTGTCACGGCGGCCGCATTCCTGTTGCCGGTGGAGACCATCGGAACCCGCTTCGGGGGCATCCCGGGCGAGCTGCCTGCGCTGGCCCTGCCGAACCTGGACTGGGCGGCCCTGAGAAACCTGATGCCCGACGCCATGACCATCGCCCTCCTGGCGGGCATCGAATCGCTGCTGTGCTGCGTGGTGTCCGACGGCATGACCGGCGACAGGCACGACTCCTCCATGGAACTGCTGGCCCAGGGCACGGCCAACATCGCCTCGGTGCTCTTCGGGGGCATACCGGCAACCGGCGCAGTGGCCCGCACGGTGACCAGCATCAAGTCCGGGGCGACGTCCCCGGTGGCGGGATGCATACATGCCCTGGTGCTGGTCGTGTTCGTGCTCGCGGCCGCCCCCGTGGCCTCGGCCATCCCGCTGGCAAGCCTTGCGGCGGTGCTGCTGGTGGTGGCCTTCGACATGAGCGAATACCGCAAGTTCGCCAGGCTCTTGCGCGCCCCCCGATCGGATGTCGCGGTCTTATTGACGACCTTCGCCCTGACGGTGCTCATCGACCTGACCGTGGCCGTGTACGTGGGGGTGCTTCTTGCGGCGCTTCTTTTCATGCGTCGCATGAGCGAAATGACGGAGATATGCTCCTGCGCGCTCCCGGGCCACGAGAACCTGGACGAGACGGTCAGGGTGGGCAACCTCTCCGCCGGCGGGGAGGACGCCCCCCACGCGAGGGGCTCCTGCGCCTTGCCAGTGAAGGGCCAGGGCCACGCCCAGGACGACGGCATCCAGGTGTACGAGATCGACGGTCCCTTCTTCTTCGGCATAGCGGACCGCTTCCAGGACGTGCTGGATGTGGTTTCCGGCAAGCCCAGGGTGTTCATACTCGACGTCTCCCATGCCCAGACCATTGACTCCACGGGCGTCAACGCCCTGGAGGGCTTCATCCGGAAATGCCGCTCAAGGGGCATAGAACTCTATCTGGCTGGGATGCGCCCGCACTTCATGGCCACTCTGCAGCGTTTCGGGACGGACGCTGTGGTGGGGTGGGACCACATAGTGGATTCGGTGGCCGAGGCAGTGTTGATAGCTTCCTACAAGAAACAGCATGGAGCGGCGGCGATGTCGCGTCCCCCGGCCTGACGCCGGGAGCCCGGCGAGGGAGGGGGCCGACGCGAGGCGGGCCCCTCCGGAAGCCGATCCTTCGGGGAGGACGGCCCTACGGAAAAACAACCCCACGATTCCTTTACAGGGTGGTAAGGGTGGATTAAGAAACTTAGTCGAGATTTTCCCGTAGCCTAGGAGTAGCCGTGCAGCTTGGTCTTGCCCCGCGCGTTCGTCCAACCCTCCGGACCTGCCCGGCTTTTCTCCGCATTGCCCTCATCGCGCTCTTCGCCGCGCTGGCGGCTTTTCCTGCCCGTCAGTCCCTCGCAAGCGAAAACTTCATGCCCCGTTTCCAGCATTTCGGCGTTGAGGACGGCCTGTCCCAGTCCTCGGCCGTCTGCATGGTCCAGGACAAACAGGGCTTCATCTGGATAGGCACTTACGCGGGCCTCAACCGCTACGACGGATACTCCTTCAAGGTTTACAACACGGCCCCATCCAGCCCCGGCAGCCTCGCGGACAACAACATACGGTCCCTCGCCGTCGATTCGGGCGGCGTGCTCTGGGTCGGCACGCGAAGCGGCGGGCTGTCGCGCTACGACTCCAGTACCGATTCCTTCGTCAATTACACGCACTCCCCTTCGTCGCCGTCCAGCATCCCCAGCAACGAAGTCCTCGCCATACACCAGGACAGCCGGGGCGTCATGAGGATCGGGACAGCGGGAGGATTGGCCGATTTCGACCCCAAGACGGGCGTTTTCACTCTTGTTCCCTTTGCCTCCGGCAAGCCCCCGGGCGGCGCGGAGATAGTCGCCGTGGCCGAGGACGACACGGGGCAGATCTGGGCCGCCTCCAGGAAGGCGGTCTATCGTCTGGACTCGGCGGCCGGAACCCTGGTCCCCTTCGTGAACGAGGAGTTCGGCAAGAACATTTCCGGAGCGCAGATCAACCAGATTTTTCCCGAGGGCAATGGGGTGATCTGGGTCGTCAGCGACGTGATAGGGCTTTTCCGCATCGATCTGCGCGCGGGCGCGGTGGAAAGGCACCTGCCGTCGACCGGCGTCTTCAAGATGCTCAGGGACAAGTACGGCACCACCTGGGCCGCCGTGACCGGCGGGCTGGCCCGTCTCAAGGATGCCTCCACGGGCAGGAGCTTCGAAATCTTCTCCCACAACCCCTATGACCCGGACTCCATAAGCCAGAACGACGTCATCTCCCTTCTGGAGGATTCGTCCGGCATCATCTGGGCGGGCACCTACTCCGGCGGTCTGAACAAGCTCATCCCGGGCTCCCGCTGGTTCGAGTCCTACCGGCACATCCCCGGCGACGCGGAAAGCCTGCCCGGAAAGGAAGTGAGCGCGGTGTGCACCAGCCGGGACGGGAGCCTCTGGGTGGGGCTGCGCTATGCCGGGCTGGCCATGATGGACGCCTCGCGCAAGGTTGTCCGGCACTTCCGCCACGACGCGCGCGATCCCGCAAGCATTGCCGAGGACCAGATCAACTGCGTCATGGAGGACTCCAGGGGGCGAATCTGGGTGGGGACCGTGGAATCCGGCGTGAGCGTCCTGGACCGGGCGTCCGGTACCTTCCGGCATTACAGGCACGATCCGAAGAACCCCGAAACCCTCTCCCAGGACAAGATATGGTGGATTTTCGAGGACAGGGACGGCATCATATGGGTCGGCACCAGCAAGATGGGCCTAAACCGGCTCGATCCTGCCACGGGCAAAGTCACCAGGTACCGCCACGACCCGAAGAATCCCAGGAGCATAAGCCACGACCGGGTGCGCCACATCATCCAGGGGCGCGACGGCGCGCTCTGGATCGGGACCAACGCCGGGCTCAACCGCATGGACCCCGCCTCCGGAACCTTCACCAGCTGGCAGCACAACCCCAATGACCCCGAAAGCCTCTCCAACGACAGGGTGACGCCCATTGTCGAGGACCCCTCGGGCATTCTCTGGGTGGGCACGGACAACGGCCTCAACCGGTTCGACCCGTCCACTGGGAAAAGCAGGCGCTATCACGAGCGCGACGGCCTCGCCGATGACGGCATCCAGGGCATGGCCATGGACGCCTCGGGAGAGTTGTGGATGAGCACTTTCAAGGGCATCACCCGACTCGACCCGGCCACCGGGAAAATCCGTAACTACTCCAGACGCGACGGGCTGGTGGGCGTGGAGTTCTACATGAACGCCTACCACCAGTCCCCTGGCGGCCAGCTCTTTTTCGGCGGCTTCTCCGGCCTGAACGCCTTCTGGCCCCGGGACGTGCTCCCCAACCTGCACGCGCCGGAGCTCGCCATCGCCGAGCTCCGGGTCAACAACCGTCCGCGTCCCATCGATGTCACCGGAGGCAAGGCGGAGATCGTTCTCTCCCCCGAAGACCAGAGCCTCTCCATCGAGCTGGCGGCCATGGATTTCGCCAACCCGCAACGCAACAGCTACGCCTACAAGCTGGAGGGGTTCGACAAGGAGTGGGTCGAGAGCGGCCAATCGCGCCGGGCGGCCTACACGAACCTGGACCCCGGCGAGTACGCCTTCCTGGCCAAGGGCGCCAACGACGAGGGCGTCTGGAGCCCCCAGCCCTTGATGCTCAGGGCGGTGGTTATCCCGCCATTCTGGAAAACCGTCTGGTTCAAGGCCGCCGTGGTCCTGGCCGCGCTCGCGGCGGTCTACGCCATCTACTCCATGCGTCTGGCGTCGCTCAAGGCCCGGCGGAAGGAACTCGAGGAGACCGTGGCCAGCCAGACCGCCTCGCTTCGCAAGGAGATAGAGGACCGCGTCAAGGCGGAGGCGGAGCTGCGCGACAGTCAGCAGAGCTTCCAGGCCATCTTCCAGTACAGCCCGGTGGCCGTGGCCATCTCTTCGGCCCGGGACCAGCGCATCATCCAGGTGAACAAGGCGTTCTGCTCCCTTACCGGGTACCCCGCCGAGGAGGTCCTGGGACGCAGGGGCTCCGATCTCGGCCTGTGGCAGGATCTCTCCATCCGCAAGGAGATCCTCTCGGAAGTCATGGACAGGCGCGTGGTGCTCAACCGCGAGATAGGCATGTTCGACCGCTCTGGCCGCCTGTCGCACGTCCTGTGCTCCGCCGCGCTCATCGACGTCTTCAAGGAACCGTGCGTGTTGTGGCTGGTGTCGGACATCACCGAGCGCAAGCTCCTGGAAATGGAGCTCATCGACGCCCGCGAAAAGGCCGAGGCCGCCAACATGGCCAAGAGTGATTTCCTGGCCAACATGAGCCATGAGATCCGCAACCCCATGAACGCGGTGCTGGGCCTCACCGAACTCGCCCTCAGGAGCGATCCGCCGGGGAAGCTGCGCGGCTATCTGGAAAAAGTGACGTCAGCGAGCCACGTGCTGCTCGGCGTCATCAACGACCTCCTCGACCTCTCCAAGATCGAGGCCGGCAAGATGGTGCTCATCAACACGCCCTTCGCCCTGGCGCCCATCCTGGACAGGCTGAGCGACATCTATGCGGCCAAGGCCCGGGAAAAGGGACTCGCCTTCGAGGTCCGAGTGGGCGAGGGAGTGCCGGAGGCCATGGTGGGCGACAGCCTGCGCCTGGAGCAGGTGCTCATCAACCTGGCAGGGAACGCCCTGAAGTTCACAAACCGCGGCAGGATAGACGTTTCCGTCTCGGTCGCCCGCGAGGAGGCGGATTCGGTCGTCTTGCGCTTTGACGTGTCCGACACCGGCATAGGCATGACGTCCGGACAGATCGAACGCATATTCAACCCCTTCGAGCAGGCGGAGAGCTCCACCTCCAGGCGTTTCGGCGGCACCGGCCTCGGCCTTTCCATCGTCGCCAAGCTCGTGACCATGATGGAAGGGGATGTGTCCGTTAAGAGCGAGCCGGGAAAGGGGAGCGTCTTCAGCTTCACCGTCAGGTTCGGGCGTGACTACGAAATGGCCCTCCCGGGCGGTGACGGCGGCCCGCGGTTCGACCTCAAGGGGGTGCGGGCGCTGGTGGTGGACGACAACGCCCTCAACAGGGAGCTGACCGTCGAGCTTCTCCGGATGGCCGAGGTGGACGCCAAGGCGGCCTCGGACGGCCACGAGGCCCTGGACATGATCGATGCCGGGGAATTCGACGTCGTCCTTCTCGACGTGCAGATGCCCGTCATGGACGGCTACGAACTGGCCAGGGCCATACGCAACCGCCAGTCGGGCGGCGAACTGGTGCTGCTCGCCCTCACGGCCCACGCCATGTCCGGCGACAAGGAGCGCTGCCTGGCGGCCGGCATGGACGGCTACCTCACCAAACCGGTGCTTCCGGATGTCCTTTTCGCTTCGCTCAAGAAGTACGTGGGCGCCAGGCTGGCCGGAAGAAGCTGAAAAAACGCTTGGAATCGGGCCGGACGGGGCGTATCAACGCTTTTCCCATGACCAGACAGCCATCCCTCCGGGACATCCTCCAGAAGACTGAGGCCTACCTGCGCGAGAAGAACGTCGATTCCCCACGCCTTTCGGCGCAGCTCCTCCTTTCCAAGGGCCTCGGCATCGACCGGATGGGGCTCTTCCTCAACATGGACAGACCGCTCGGACCCGCCGAGCTTGACGCCCTGCGGCCGCTCGTCGCCCGGCGCGGGCGGGGCGAGCCGGCGGCCTACATCATAGGTGAGCGTGAGTTCTACAGCATGGCCTTCGAGGTCACGCCGGACGTTCTCATACCGCGCCCCGATACGGAGCTGATCGTCGAGGAGGCCCTGAAGCTCTTCGGCCAGGACGAGGAACTCTCCTTCGCGGACCTCGGCACGGGGTCGGGCTGCCTGGCAATCTGTCTGGCAGCCAAACTGCCGAAGTCGCGCGGGACGGCCCTGGACCTGAGCCCCGGCGCGTTGGCCGTGGCCAGGAGGAACGCGGTCCGTCACGGAGTTGCAGGCAGGCTGTCCTTCGTGGAAGGGCCGTTCGAGGAACTTCCGGCCGTGCCCGGCGGATACGGCCTGATCGTCTCCAATCCGCCGTACGTGAGCGAGGCCGAATACGCGGAGCTTTCCCCCGAGGTGGCCGGATTCGAGCCCAGGTCCGCGCTCGTGCCGGGCGAGAGCGGGCTGGAAGCCTACCCCGTGGTCGCGGCGACCGCCAGGGGCGCGCTGTCTCCGGGCGGGGTGCTCATGCTGGAGATCGGCTGGAAACAGGGGCCGGGCATCAAGAGGATTCTGGAGTCGCCCGGATGCGGTTTCCAGGACGTGACCGTGCTGGCGGACCTGGCCGGGCACGACAGGGTCGTCTTGGGACGCATGCCCCGGTGAGCTCCCGCCGAGGCGTCGCGCCATCGGCCTTGGCTTCGCCGCCCCAGTGACGGGGGCGCGATAGAGGAGGGGCGTTCATGCTCGAATTGGTCGTCTTTCTCTGCGGCGCGGTGGTGATGGTCATCGAGCTGGCGGCGTCCAGGGTGCTCGCGCCCTACCTGGGCACTTCCACCATCGTCTGGACAAGCATCATCGGCATCATCCTGGGCGCGCTGTCCCTGGGCTACTGGTGGGGCGGCAGACTGGCGGACCGCAGGCCCACGGCGAAGGCGCTGTCGGCAGTCATCCTCGCCGCGGCCGCCGCCACGGGGCTCATCGGCTTCTCCCGCTCCTTCGTGGCGGAGATGATCCGCGCTTCCGGCGGCGGCCTGCACGCCAGCTCGCTGCTTTCCGTCGTCGTCCTCTTCGCCCCGGCGGCGGTGCTCCTGGGGATGGTGTCGCCCTTCGCGGCGCGCATCCGCCTCACCGGCAGCGAGTCGGCCGGGCGGACAGTGGGCAGGCTCTACGCGCTCTCCACCCTGGGCAGCATCGTGGGCACCTTCGCGGGAGGTTTCTTCCTGATCTCCTTTTTCGGCAGCGCCACCATCCTGTTCCTGATGGCGGCGGTGCTGGCGGTCGCGTCCATCATCTGCCATGCGGGCAGATGGACGGGCAAGGCGGGACTGGCCGCGATCTGCCTGACGCTGTCCCTGGTTTTCGCCTCCGGAACGGGTTCGGCGGTATCCGGGGGCGTCACCGACGTGGACACCGATTACCAGCGCGTGCTCGTCTACCGCACCATCAACCATGCCTCCGGGCGGGAGATGCTGGCCATGAGCACCGGACCGGAAGGCGTGCAGGGTGGCGTCTTCCCCGACGAGCCCGGCGCCCTGGCCCTGACCTACACCCAGTTCCTGACCCTGGCCCCCCATTTCGCGCCGGACATGCGCCGTGTTTTGGTGCTCGGCGGGGGAAGCTACGCCTTCCCAAAATTCGTCCTGGCCAACCACCCCGAGGCCACGGTGGACGTGGTGGAGCTGGACCCCGGCATCACCGCCCTGGCCCGCGAGCATTTCAACCTCAAGGACGACGCGCGTCTGAAGATCATCCACCAGGACGCCCGGACGTTCCTCAACGCCAACAAGGAACGCTACGACGTCATCGTCGCGGACGTCTTCAATTCCTCCGCGTCCATACCGTTCCACCTGACCACGGTGGAGACAGCCGCGCGCATGGCGGACGCCCTTAAGGACGGAGGAGTGCTCCTTGTCAACGCCATCGTGGCCCTGGAAGGGCCGAAATCCAGGCTTTACAAATCCTTTTTCGCCACATATTCGCGTGTCTTTCCGCAGGTCCACCCCGTCAGGTGCTGGATCGACAGCCAGCCCGGAGAGCCGTCCAACGTGATCCTCGTCTGTTTCAAGACTGACGGGCCGAGGTCCTGGACCAGCCCCGATCCGGACCAGCGGCGCAAGCTGAGTCATCGCATCCCCGCGCCGGATACCGGCGGCGCGGCGGTGCTCACGGACGAATTCGCCCCGGTAGAACGCTTAATGACCCGTTGGTGATCATGAACCAGATTGACCAGAACGACCCTTGTCCCTGCGGCTCCGGCGCGACCCTGGCGGACTGCTGCGGCCCCGTGGTTTCCGGCGAGCGTCCGGCCAGGACAGCCGAGGCCCTCATGCGCTCGCGCTACACCGCCTACGCGCTCGGCGACATGGCCCATTTGAAGCGCTCCCTGGACCAGAAGTGGCAGGCCACCTTCGACGAGGACGGCGCGCGTGAGTGGTCCGAGAAGGCCACGTGGAAGGGGCTCAGCGTGCTTTCAACCAAGGCCGGGGGCGAGAACGACTCCGAGGGCGAGGTGGAGTTCGTCGCCAGCTTCGAGATGGACGGCGAGGAGCAGCAACTCCGCGAGCGCGCCCGTTTCCGCAGGAAGGGCGGCGAATGGCGCTACCTGGACGGCAAGGTGAAGTCCTCCAAGGAGCCGGTGGTGGCCTCCGGGCCCAAGGTCGGGCGCAACGACCCGTGCCCCTGCGGCAGCGGCAAGAAGTACAAGAAGTGCTGCGGCTGAAAAAAGTTTAGATCATTTTGAGATAGTTGTTGACGAGCCCTTCCGGGGCGCGTAATTACCTCCTTCTCAACGACGCGGGGTGGAGCAGACCGGTAGCTCATCGGGCTCATAACCCGAAGACCGTGGGTTCAAATCCCACCCCCGCAACCAAGGAAAACAGGGCCTTACGGACAGCATCCGTAGGGCCCTTTCCTTGTTGGGTCTTGCTCTCATGGTCATTGGCGCCCCCCGCCGCCAAAAGCCCGGCGGCGTGAACGCGCCGCCGGGCTTTTTTGACGCCCTCAGGATGTAACCTTCACGGGGCCGCGCGCGTCTAAACATTGCATATCGTTGGCTATGAATGCCCTGGCAGGGAGCTTGCTAGAGGCGGGGAGCAACACGTAGCCAACGCCGGCCCTGCCGGTTAATCCAAGGAGGAGCCATGCTTTCACTGTTCACCGGCGCGCAACGCCAGACCAAGGACCCCAACGAGGAACTCAAGCGTGGCCAGCGTCTCCAGAACGCCAAGGAAATGTTCTACTCTGGAAAATTTCCGGTCGTGACCACCTCGGCCATGAAAGGACGCCCCATCAAGCGTGTCATCGGCCTGGTGCACGGCCGGGGCTACGACGCCGAATGCGCCCTGCTTTCGCTTGCCGCCTCGGCCATGGAGATCGGCGGCAACGCCATCATAGGCTATCAGGAGACCGTGGCCTTCCACCCGGACGGTTCAAAATTCTTCTCCTGCTACGGAACGGCCGTCATCCTGGACAAGCCCGGCCTTTCCAAGGGCGGACGCAGGTCGATCACGCATTAGGCTGCCCCTTGCTCCCTGCCGCCCGGCCCTGCCGGGCGGCGGCTGTTTCCGCCATGTCATGCAGGGGCGCTCCGGCGCCATGCCTGACGGAAACGGCCCGGGACCGCCCGCTCCGCATGGCGTCCCGGCACGGATTCCCCTCCCTGCCTGTTCAACCCACCCAAAGCAAGCCCGGCGCAATCCCTGCCGCGTTGGTAGGCTTTGCGCTCCTTTGGAAAAAACTTGGCCTGCCGCGAAAAATTGAGTATCCAAAGAGGGTGAGTAGTAGCATCGGCTTTTTGAGCACCTCCAACGCAAGCCGTACGAACCCATGCGGAAAGAAGAAACGCAAATTCTGGTTGTCGATGACGAAACTCCCGTGAGGCTGAGTCTTGCCGCCTATCTGGAGGACGAGGGGTTCAGCGTGCGCACGGCAGAGTCCGCCGAGCAGGCCATCGAAGTGCTTGACTCAAGCCCCGTGCATCTGGCGGTGGTCGATCTGCGCCTGCCCGGCATGGACGGCGCGGCCCTGATCCTCGAGCTGTCCCGGAGGCACCCGGGCATGAAGTTCCTCATCCACACCGGTTCCACGAAGTTCAGCCTTTCCGAGGACCTCAAGGCGGCCGGCCTGGACGACACGCAGGTGTTCTTCAAGCCGGTCCTGGACATGGGCGACATGGCGTCGAAAATCGTGCAAGTTCTCCAAGGATGAGAGATGGCTTCTGAACCCGTGGCGACCGTACTCACGATTGACGACGAGGACGTCATAAGACGCTCATTTCAGGCCTATCTTGAAGACAGCGGCTTCGAAGTGCTGCAGGCGAACAACGGACGGGTGGGGGTTGAGGTCTTCCGCGAGCATCATCCGGACATCATCCTCGTCGACCTGCGCATGCCCGAAATGGACGGACTCGAAGTGCTGGCCACGGTTGTGCGCGAGTCGCCCGGGACGCCCATCATCGTCGTGTCCGGCACTGGAATGATACAGGACGCCATCGAGGCCCTGCGCCTGGGCGCATGGGATTACGTGCTCAAGCCCGTGGAGGACCTGGGCATCCTGGAGCACTCGGTCCGCCGGGCGCTGGAGCGGGCCAAGCTGCTCAAGGAGAACAAGGCCTACCGCGAGAATCTCGAAAGCCTGGTCCGCCGCCGCACCACCGAACTCCACGACCGCACCCGCCAGCTCGAGGAGGCCAACCTCCGCCTCCAGACCGAGATCGAGGAACGCAAGACCGCCGAATCCAAGTACCGCTCCATCTTCGAGAACGCCATAGAGGGAATCTTCCAGGTGGACCAACAGGGGCATCTGGTGGGCGCCAATCCGGCCATGGCCAGGATACTCGGCTACGAATCGGTGGCGGACCTCATGGAGATGCCCGGCTCCTTCTGCGAACGCCTGTGCGAGGATACCGGAAAGCGGGAGAAATTTTTCAGGGTTCTGGAGGACCACGGATCAATCCAGGGGTTCGAGGTGCAGACCGTGCGCCAGGACGGCAACCCCCTCTGGGGGTCGGTCAACGCCCATCTGGTCACGGGACGCACCGGGCAGTCCGTGTTCTTCGAAGGGACCCTCGAAGACATCAGCGACCACAAACGCTTCGAAGAGCAGCTCCTGCATCAGTCCCTGCACGACGCCCTGACCGGGCTGCCCAACCGGGCCCTCTTCACCGACCGCCTCTCCCAGGCCATCAGCCGCTGCTCGCGCCACAACAGCTTCTTCGCCCTGCTCTACCTGGACGTGGACCGCTTCAAGGTGATCAACGACAGCCTGGGCCACGCCGCGGGCGACCAGTTCCTTTTGAAGCTGGCCGAACGCCTGCGCACCTGCACCCGGGAGGCGGACACCCTGGCCAGGCTCGGAGGCGACGAGTTCGCGGTCATCTCCGAGCAGGTCCGCAGCCTCTCGGGCGCAACGGTGGTGGCCGAGAGAATCCTTGAGGAGATGCGCAAGCCCTTCACCCTCGAGGGCAAGGAAATCTACAGCACCGTCTCCATCGGCATCATCTGCTGCACAGGCTTCTGCGGCACCGCCGAGGACGTCCTGCGCGACGCCGACCTCACCATGTACCGCGCCAAGAGCAACGGCAAGGCGCGCTACGAGGTGTTCGACAACGCCCTGCACGAGCAGACCATCAAGCTGCTCACCATGGAGACGGAGTTCAGGCGCGCCCTGGCCCGCAACGAGTTCGAGCTGCACTACCAGCCCATCGTGGACGTGAACACCCACCAGGTGTTCAGCCTGGAGGCGCTCTTGCGCTGGAAACACCCCGAGCGCGGCTACATCCCCCCGCTGGACTTCATCCCCCTGGCCGAGGAGAACGGCCTCATCGTGCCATTGGGGTGGTGGATCCTCGAGGAGGCCACACGGCAGCTCGCGGCCTTCCAGGCGAGGTTCAAAATGGAAAAGCCCCTCTGCATGAGCGTCAACATATCAGCCAAGCAGTTCGCCGACGCCGACCTGGCCCAGAAGCTTGAATCGCTGCTCGTCCAATCCAACGTCGCGCCAGGGACCCTGGAGCTGGAGATTACCGAGAGCGTCATCATGGACAGGGGGGAGGCGGCCATCGGCAGGCTGGAGGAACTCAAGTCGCTGGGGCTCAAGCTCTTCGTGGACGACTTCGGGACGGGCTATTCCTCCCTGTCGTACCTGCACCGCTTCCCAATCGACATGCTCAAGATAGACCGCTCCTTCATACGTGAGATCGATGCCACGGGCGGACACGCCGAGATCGTCCGGGCCATCGTGGGCCTTGGCCGCAACCTGGGGCTCGAACTGATCGCCGAGGGCGTCGAGACGGAGGCGCAGCTGGCCGTCATCCGCACCCTCGGCTGCCAGTACGCCCAGGGCTACCTTTTCTCCAGGCCCTGTCCCGCCCCGGACATCGAGACGTACCTGGAACACCAGCACCCCGGATAACGGACGATTCCCGCCGCAGGAAACGGACAGGCTGGCCTGTTCCGGCCTGCCGCCGCGTTGCCCATCGGGACCGGCATGTCCCTCGCGTGCTGGCGTGGCCCGGTGTGTTTCGACCTGCCCCGGCCGCCCGTGGGCCGTCCTCCTTCACTCCCGTTGACCCCCGCCGGTCCGTGGGCTACTGTGCGCCCCGCTTCCGGGCGGGACGTTCTTCCGCCGCGCAAAGACGCGGCCCATGGCGCAACCTCCGCTCCCGGCCCCGGCGGCGTCACCCCACATGACACTCCTGAAGAACACGGATCGCGGCGAGAGGCTCGCCCTGGCAGTCATTCTCATCGCGGCCGGAGCAGTACGTTTTTTCGGCCTGGAGACACCCTCGCTCTGGTGGGACGAGATCCTCGTGCCGCTCACCGCGAGCCGGAGCCTGGAGTACATCCTGGACTTCTGCCGCTCGGCGGAGATGCACCCGCCGCTTTTCTACCTGGTCTCCAAGGCGGCCATGGCCATGGGCGCGGACGATTTTTCCCTGCGGCTCCTGCCAGCCGTCCTCGGAGTGGGGGCGGTCTACCTGCTCTACAGGGCCGTCAGGTCCTTCACGGACGCGGGAACGGGGCTCATGGCGGCGGCGATCCTGACCGTGAACGGTCTGCACATCCTGCTGTCCAGGGAAATAAGGCCCTACGCCCTGCAGATGGCGCTTCTGCTCGTGGCGTGGAGGCTTCTTATGAGGCTTCTGGAGAACGGGCGCTGGCGCGACCTCATCCTGCTGTGCGCCGTCAACGCCGCACTCTTCTGGCTGCATTATTTCACGTTTCACATCGTCTTCGCCCAGGGGGTGGCACTGGCTGCGGGGATGGCGCTCAGGTCCGGGGGGATGGATCTCAAACGCCTGGCAGCATTCTGCGCTGGAACTTTCCTCGCCGCTCTGCCCGTGTTCGCTTGGTTTTTCCTGCCCAGCTCCGGGTCGCGCAGCATCTTCTCCGACACGCAGTATTCCCGCGCCGACGTCCTGGACCGCATCACTGACTACCTGGGGCAGTCGCTCTTCTTCTTCGACCTGCCCGCAGCCCGCATCGCCGCCGCCATCCTGGCCGTGCTGGGAGTTGCCGTCCTGGCCTTGAAAAAGCCGAAGCTCGCCGCAGCCTGCCTGATCCTGTTGGCGGTCCCGCTCGTCAACGTGCTGGCCCTGGGCAAGGCGGCCTACTTCTCCCCGTGGCACGTGGCGTACGTCACACCGTTCCTGGCGTTTTTCATGGCGTCCGCCCTGGCCGGGCTGCCCGGGGTCAAGGCGCTCGCGGCAGCCCTGGCGGCGGGGGGCGCGGTGCTCATCCTCTCCACCCAGCACGCGCGCTACTACGAGACCGACAGCTACCGCCACAACGTGTTCGTGACCCTCTTCAAGCCCATGGCCCGAACCCTGGCCGGCATGCTCACGCCGGACGCGCCGGTGGTCTGCTCCAATCCGGGGTTCGCCAACGGCGTCAACTGGTACCTCGACAGGTACGCCGCCCCGAATCCGCTCCGTTCGCAGAACGTGGGCCCGGATGGAAGGGAGATGACGCTTCGATTCATATCCGCCTATCACGACTTCGGAACCCTGGGCCGGGACGAGGCCTCGTTCCTGGCCCGGGCCGGAACGCCCTTGAGCGTGGAGAAGGCCTTGAACGCGACGGTCTACACCTTCAAGGTGGCGCGCGAGCCCGTGACCCGCATCGGGCGGGTGCCCTTCGAGTCCGTCCTGGAGGCCGGGCTGGCAGGCTTCTACGGGCGCGTGCACGGCCTCAAGGACGCGGTCTTTTGCCCCATGCCCGGCATCGGGGTGACACCGACCCGGAACGCAAGTCCGGGGCGGATCGACTATGTCCTCGAAAACGGCGCGCCGGAGCAGCCCCTGCGCTTCTTCGTCAACCTCCAGTACCTGAACGCCGGGCAAGGGAACATCCTGGGGCTCCACTACCGCTTCGACGACGAGGCCCCGAAGCCGCTGGCCGGGACGCTGGGACCGGATCAAAAACGCCAGGTCCAGGCCATGTTCGACCGCGAGAGGCCGTTTTCGAGGCTCACCCTCACGGTGGAGATGCTCTGCGCGGACAAGACCGCCCAGTACCATGGGGGCAGCCTGGAGACTCTGGCTTTCAGGCGTCTCGAGGTGTTCGCCTGTCCGGCCGGGGATACGGAGTCCTGCCGCGCCGTCTGGGAGCGGCGCAACATGGAGAGCATGCGCCTCAACTACGGCTCCCAGGCGTTTCTCAAACCGGGGGGCGTGCCGCAGACGGCCGCCTGGGAATCGGCGACGAACATCGCCGACGCCCCAGCGCCGGAGGCCAGCGGCTGGAACGTGCTCGGTCCCAAGGACCCGGCCCTGCCCGCCTTGCTGCAAGCGACGTTGCGCCCCGGAGACGGCGTGGTCTTCTATCCTCGCCTCTCAGGTCCCGGCGATTCGGTCCTGGTGTTCGAGATCATGCCTG
This sequence comes from Thermodesulfobacteriota bacterium, assembly GCA_049322415.1. Classification (GTDB taxonomy): domain Bacteria; phylum Desulfobacterota; class Desulfovibrionia; order Desulfovibrionales; family Desulfovibrionaceae; genus Fundidesulfovibrio. The sequence goes on from JBMORI010000040.1 coordinate 67,076, forward strand.
ACAGGACCGAGCGGCCCGTTTTCATGATGACCGGCGCGGACGGCGAGTGGACGCCCATCAGCGCCCAGTATCCGCTCGTCCTGCCCGGCGGGGACGGGGAGCGCTCCCTGCGGATCGAGCTGCGCGGCCGCTACGCCCAGCTCTGGCACAAGGATGGAACCATATTCTTCCAAGGCTCAAGAAAATGAGAGAACGAACCGGCAACCGCAAGCAACGCATCCTGGACGTCCTGGCCAGAAGGCAGAAGGACCTGACCATCGTGCTCAACAACATCCACGACCCGCACAACGTCTCGGCCGTGCTCAGAAGCTGCGACGCCTTCGGAGTGGGGCGGGCGCACCTGCTCTACACGGACACTCCCTTCCCGCAACTGGGGCACAAGAGCTCGGCCTCGGCCAAGAAATGGGTGGAGATGAAGCGGCACAAGTCCGCCAGGGAGCTGGTGGGGGAGCTTCGCGCCTCCGGGCATCAGGTGCTCTCCACGGGCTTCGGGCCGGGGGCCAAGGCCTTGGGCGACTGGGACCTCACCCTGCCCACGGCGATCATCCTGGGCAACGAGCATGACGGCGTGGCGGGAGAGCTCCAGGAGTTGGTCCCGGACCACGTCTACATCCCCATGCAGGGGATGGTGCAGAGCCTGAACGTGTCCGTGGCCGCGGCGGTCATCCTCTACGAGGCCTTCCGCCAGCGTTCGGCCAAGGGCTTGTACGACGCCCCGACCCTCTCGCCGCAAGAGATCGAGGCCGCCTACGAGTCCTGGATCACGAAGTAGAGGCGCGCCTGGGCCACAGCTCCGAGAGGAGCATGCCGGCAAGCATCAGGCCGCAGCCGATCATTCCCCTCGGGCTCAGCACCTCTCCGATGAGCAGCCAGCCCGCCACGGCGGCGAAGAACGCCTCCAGGCTCAGGATGATGGCCGCGTGGGACGCGGGCGCATCCCTCTGGGCGATCAACTGGAGCGTGTAGGCCACGCCCACGGAGAGCAGGCCGCCGTAGAGGATGGGGACGGCGGCGGCCTGGATTCCCGCCAAGGCGAACGACTCTCCGTTCACGGCCGCGATGCAAAGGCTCAACGCTGAACAGACCGCGTACTGGCCCACGGCCAGGTGGATGGGGTTCATGCGCGGGGCGAACCACGACGCCACCAGCACGTGCCCGGCCCAGAACACCGCGCCGGCGAGTTCGAGAAGGTCGCCCTTGTTGACGGAGAGGTCCTCGTTCACGGACAGCAGGTACATGCCCGCAACGGCGGTCAGGGCCCCAAGCCAGGTGCCGGGCGGCGTCCGGCTTCCTGCAAGGGCGGCGAAGATGGGGACCAGGATCACATAGAGGCAGGTGATGAAGCCGGCCTTTCCGGCGGTGGTGTAGACGAGCCCTATCTGCTGCAGGCTCGCGCCCAGTGTCAGGGCCAGGCCCGCGCACAGGCAACCCAGCCAGGCCGGAGCGTGCATGCCCGGCGCGGGGCGCATGGCGCGGCCCGAGCGCAGGGCCAGCGGGATAAGGGCCACGGCCCCGAGCGCGAAGCGTACGCCGTTGAACACGAACGGCCCCACGTGTTCCATGCCCACGCGCTGGGCCACGAAGGCCATGCCCCAGATTATCGCCGTAATCAGAAGAAGAAAATCCGCCCTGAGGGCCCTCGCGTCAGGCCCCTTGCCAGTCTTCACCACTTTTCCCACCCTTCGTGATCGCATCGCGGCGCTTCCGGCCGCCCGGCGGACCCGCCCCGGTCCCGGCCGCGTCCGGGGGTGATATACGCTGCCCGCCGAGTGATCAAGAAAGTTCCCGGATCAAGTGGCGTGGGGTTTGCATTTGTTCGTGCATGGCAACCGGACAAGGACACCTCGCGCATACCCGCGACTCAGACCAGGCCAAAGCCTCCCTGATGGAAGACGCAAGGGTATTTCGGGATTTCGACTGGGCTGAGTTGTGCCTGCTCGCCGGTTTCATGACATGCCGGGAACTTCGCGCCGGTGAGGTGCTCTTCGAGGAAGGCGACGCGGGGAGCTACATGGCGGTTCTTACCGCCGGAGTGGTCTCGGTGGTGAAAAGGGCTGCCGGGGGAGGGGAGATCATCGTGGGGGACATCCACGTGCGCCATGTGGTGGGCGAACAGGCGCTCATCGACGGCGAGCCCCGCTCGGCCACGGTCTACGCCCAGACCCCGGTGGCGCTCATGGTGCTGCGAAAAGAGGCCTTCGAGCGCATAGTGGACGGCTACCCCAGGCTGGGCGCGAAACTCCTCGCGGCCCTGGCCAGGGTGATGAGCGCCCGCCTGCGCAAGACCACCGGACAGCTGGCCTGCGACGGGCGCAGGGAAGTGCTCATGCGGTGAATGAGACCAGCCGCCCCGTGCGGTCCACGTCCGGAGTGACCTTGACTTCCTTGGGCACCAGATCCGGCCCCATCATCTGCGTTTTGGCCACCTGGCTCACGTAGTCCCTGAAGGCCTCGGCGGTCTTGGTCTTGTCGAACCGGCTCATGTCGGCGGCCATCTGCCACAGTTCCAATTGTCCCGGGACGAGCTTTATGGACATCGCGTGCTCCTTTCATGCGCTATCGTCCGTTCAGCCTTCGTCATTAGGGTGGATGCCTCACTCTCCGGTTCTTTTTGCGCCGTCGATGCCGTCAAGCATTTCGGATGCTTCGGCGAATCCGGGTTTGATCTTGAGGGCCTCGGCCAAGTGCTCCCTCGCCTTGTCCGGCTTGGCCGCGTGCATGTAGGCCTTGGCGATGTTGTAGTGGAGGTTCTCGTCCGAGGGCGTGAGCGCGAGCGCCCTGTTGTAGGCGTGAAGCGCGCCGGACAGGTCTCCCGAGCGGCGCAGACGGACCCCCAGGGTGTTGTAGGGGTTCACCGCCTCGGGATCGTGGGCAAGTATCTCCACATAGAGTTCCTTCAACTGCTGCAGCTTGTCCTGCATGGCAAGTATTTCCGCTGATTTCTTGAGGAACTCCAGGTGCTTATCCAACTCTCCCAGGCCCTTGTGAGCGTATGCCAGGCCCCGGTAGGCCTCGGCGAAGAGGCTGTTGGCCGCCAGGGACTTGTTGAAGGCCAGGATGGCCTGTCCGAACTCCTGCCTGCGCAGATGCTCCAGCCCCTTGTTGAACCACTCCAGGGCCGGGTTCTCCTGGTCCGTCACCCTGGAAAGCTCCTTGACGGCCTCTCCGAACTGTCCCGTCCAGGCAAGCTGGTTGCCTTTCTCCACCAGCGCCAGGCTTTCCTCGTCAGGGCGGCAGCTCTCCCAGGCCGCCTTGAGGTGCTTGGCGAAGGTGTCCTGGATGTAGGGGCGCAGCACGTAGCCGCCGCAGCCGCCGGACACCGCCTGGAGCACGCGCTCGCGCCTGCCCTCCGAGGACACCATGACCACGGCCTTGGCCTTGAGCTCGGAGTCGTTCTTGATGACCTTCAGGCATTCCAGGCCGGAGAGGTCCCCGGCGGCGTCGCCCACGAGCACGAGTTGGACGGACGCCTCGGGCAGGAACTTGCGCGCCTCGCCATAGCTCGTGAACTGCTGCACCATGGTGAAGCCGAGCTTCGAAAGGGCGTTGCGGTCCTTGGAGAGCTGGTGGCCGTCCGAGTTGATGAGTGCGATGCCTATCCTGGCGGGATCGAATTTCATTTCGCTCGTTCACGCCTCGCGGCGCGGGCTTCAGGGAACGGACGGATCCCCGTTCACGGGGCGGCCAGGGTCATCGCTCGTCAACCGCGTCCGGTCGCCGGGGCGCGCGTACCTGACTGCACGCGCCCGCCCGTGCCGCCGGCATCAGGCGTTGCCGCCGGACGCGTCCGGCGCGTTCATGGAGGCGTTCAAGCGGCGCTGCATCTCCTGGATGGTCCGGTCGAGGATCTCGCGCAGCCGCAGGGCGTTGGCCGGGGTGAGCACGATGCGGTTGGCGATCCTCACCTGCCCCTGGACGGAGCGGTTCACGTTGCCGAACTCCAGCACCACGTCGTCCGGCCCGGCGTAGACGGTGAAGAAATCGCGATAGACGTATTCCAGGTCGGCCGGAATCTGCAACTGGACCTGCTGCTGGTCGTGCTGGGACATCGGAGGCTCCTTGCATGGCATGGTGCCGCAATAATTAGCACGTTTCCCGGATATGTCCACCCGCCCTGATACTGGCTGGCCGTTGCCTCGCTCATGCGTCCGGTGGTAACGCCTCACCCAGGAGGCCGTCCTTCTTGAGGATGCTTCGATTATGACAGACCCCTTCAATGCAACGATCTCATGGAGCGGCGCGTGATCCCGCGTGTTGGCGCGCTCGTCCTCGCGGCGGAGTCTTCCCCCAAGGTGGACGGCTTCGCGCCCCTGCTGCCGATTCGCGGCTCCACCGCGCTTGGCCTGGCCGTGCGCGCCCTGCGCCGCGCGGGCGTGGACGACATGGTGGTCCTGGCCGGGCGCGACGCCCTGGAGGTCCATGCCGAGGCGGCCAGGCTGGGCCTGGGTTGCGTGTCGGGCCTGGCCGGGGCCGGGGGGCTCCCCCGCGTCCGGGCGGCGTTGGACGCGCTTCCGGATGGGCTGGACGGCGTCGTGTTCATGCCCGCGGACCGTCCGCTCGTCCGGCCAGCCACCATCCGCGCACTGGCGGAGAGCCTGGGCGGACGTCCGGTGGTCCGCCCGGTGTTCCGGGGGGAGCGGGGCAAGCCCGTCCTGGCCGCCGCCCAGGCCCTGTCGTCCATCGGGTCCTGGAGCGCCGCGTCCGGCCTGGAGGGCGCGCTTGAGGCCCTCGAAGCCCTGCACGGGGCCGAGGAGGTCCCGGTGGCGGACTCCAACATCCTTCTTGGCATAGGGACCGGCGAGGACTACCGGGAGGCCATGCGCCGCGTCCGCCGCATGGAGCGGCCTTCCCCGGAAGAGGCCAGGGCGCTTCTGGAGATGCGGGGCATGGACGCTCGCGGCATGGAGCACGCAGGGACCGTGGCCCGGGTGGCGCTCGCCCTGGCGCGGGCCCTGTCTGATGCTCGCGGCTGGCCTCTGGACATGGAGTTCGTGCAGGCGTCGGCGCTTATGCTGGAGCTTGGGGCCGGGCGCGGCAGCGGCGCTGTCCGGGCGGGACGCGCTCTGGAGTCGGCGGGCTTTCCGGAGGCAGCCAGGATAGTCCGGACAGGCGGGGACGCGTCGCTCGATCCGGCCTCGCCCATCACCGAGCGGGAGGTGGCTGTCCTGGCCGGGAGGCTTGTCCATTGCGGCGGCCTGGTTCCCTTGGGGAGGCGCTACCGTGAGAAGCTCGAGCGTCACGGGCGCGATCCGGCGGCCCGCGAGGCCCTTGCCGCCAGGCGTGACGCCGCCCTTGCTCTCCAGGCGCGCCTTGAGGCGGAGGCGGGAATGACCGTCAGGGAAATCATGGCCGTCGAGGGGCTCTTCATGCCCAGGGACCAGGCGGGCGATTGACCTGCCGCCGGAAAAAAGGTTTATTCGCATCCTGAAGCCCTCCCGAGCCGCGTCCTCGAAGAACATGCGCATGCTTCAGAGGGTATGGGCAGCTGCATGAGTTGATTGTTCACGAAGGGAGAGTCCGCTTTCTTCGTGGACGCCGCACTGATACTCAGAGGGGATGCGAATGAAATGGCGCCGGCTCTCCGGACGGGCCCTTTTCAAGATCCTGCAAGCCTCGCCGGGGGGCACCACCCTTTGCGGACGCGGGGGGCGGTTGAGCGGCGCGGCCCCCGCCGGGCCGGGGGCGGGGGAGGGGGGCGCATGAACCGGTTCAAACCGCTCGACGGACACCCCGAACCGGGCTGCGTGCAGACCGCGCCGGGACGCTTCTCGTTCACGGTCTGGGCGCCCTTCGCCCAGGCCATGGACCTGGAGTTCGTGCACCCCAGGCGCAGGCGCGTCCCCATGGAACGGGCCGGAGGCGGCTACTGGCGGGTGGAGGCTGGCGGCGTCTCTCCCGGAGACCTCTACCTCTTCGTCCTCGATTCAAGCCTGGCCCGGCCGGATCCGGCCTCGCACCATCAGCCCCGCGACGTGCACGGCCCGTCCGCAGTCACCGGGCATGACGCCTTCGGCTGGAAGTGCGCCGGTTTCACGCCGCCCGGCCTCGGGGATCTCATTCTTTATGAATTGCACGTGGGCGCTTTCACTCCCGAGGGAACCTTCGCCGCCGCCATATCCCGGCTTGACGGCCTGGCGGAACTCGGAATCACCGCCGTGGAGGTCATGCCCGTTGCCCAGTTCCCGGGAGAGCGCAACTGGGGGTACGACGGCGTGCAGCCCTACGCCGTGCAGCACTCCTACGGCGGGCCCGGCGGATTCAAGGGCTTCATCGATGCGTGCCACGAGCGCGGCCTGGCCGTGATCCTGGACGTGGTCTACAACCACCTCGGCCCCGAGGGAAACTACCTGCGCGACTTCGGCCCGTACTTCACGGACCGCTGCCAGACACCCTGGGGCGAGGCCGTCAACCTGGACGGTCCCTACAGCGACCACGTCCGTGCCTACTTTCTGCACAATCTGCTGCACTGGATCAGGCGCTACCGCGTGGACGGCTTCCGCCTGGACGCCACCCACGCCTACCACGACGAGCGCCCTGATCCCTTCCTTCGCGCCATCGGCGATCTCGCCTCCGCCTTCCGGACCCAGGCCGGGGCCGCGCCGCTGATACTGGCGGAAAGCGACCTCAACGATCCCAGGATTTCAATGCCCCGGCCTCGCGGCGGCATGGGGCTCTCCGGCCAGTTCGGAGAGGACTTCCACCACTGCGTCCACGCAATGCTCACAGGCGAACGCCAGGGCTATTATTGCGATTTCGGCCGTCCGGAGCAGCTGGCGAAAGCCCTTCGCAAGGGATTCGCCTTCACCGGGGAGTATTCGGCCTTCAGGGAGCGCTCCCACGGCGAGGACCCCTCGCGCCTGCCGCCCGAGGCCATCGCCGGATTCGTCCAGAACCACGACCAGGTGGGCAACCGCGCCCACGGGGAGCGGCTATCTTCCCTGGCCGGGTTCGAGGCCTGCAAGGCGGCCGCCGGGCTTCTGCTGCTGTCTCCGTACACGCCGCTTCTGTTCATGGGCGAGGAGCACTTCGAGGACAACCCGTTCCTCTATTTCATCAGCCACCTGGACGAGGGGCTGGCGCAGGCCGTGCGCCAGGGCCGGAAGCGCGAGTTCGCGGATTTCCACGACGGCAGGCCAGATCCGCCGGACCCCGCGTCCCCGGAGACGTTCGCCCGCTCGAAACTCGACTGGACCAAACGGGGGCGGGGCCGGCACAGGCTCATGCTTGAACTGTACGCCGAGCTCATACGGCTCAGGAAACAGTTCTTGCGTCCGGCCGCAGAGAAGGGCGTCCGGCCAAAAGTGTCGTCGCATGACGGCGGCCTCCTCCTCGTGCTGCGCTATCCGCACGCCGGAGGTTCCGCCATGCTTTTCAACCTGTCGCCGGACGAGCGGGAAGCGGATTTCAAACGCATGAAGATCGCCGGGGCAAAGGTGCTCGATTCGTCCGGGGAGGAGTGGGGCGGAGCGGGACCGCTCTTGCCGGGGCTGGCCGGAGGCCGGGCGGGCATGGCGCCCTGGTCGTTCGCCGTCTACGCTTCCGGGGAGGCCCATCCATGATATCCGCTCCCAGGGCCACGTACAGGGTCCAGTTCAGGCCGGGGTTCGGCTTCGCCGAGTGCCGGGCCGTGCTGCCCTACCTGGCGGAGCTTGGCGTGTCGCACATCTACGCCTCGCCAATCTTCAAGGCCCGGCCCGGCTCGGACCACGGCTACGACGTCTGCGACCACCACGCCCTCAACCCCGAACTCGGCCCGCCAGAGGAGTTCGACACCCTCATGGCCGACGCGGCCCGCCTGGGCATGGGCTGGGTGCAGGACATCGTGCCCAACCACATGGCCGTCTCCGGGGACAACAGGATGCTGGTGGACGTGCTGGAGAACGGCCAGGACTCGCGCTACATCTCCTTCTTCGACATCGAGTGGGACCACCCCTACAAGAGCATGAAGGGCCGCATGCTGGCCCCGTTCCTGGGCAGCTACTACAGCCAGGCCCTGGAGAACGGCGAGATCCGCCTGGGCCTGGACGACGACGGCTTCCACGTGCGCTACTACGACATCCGCTTCCCTCTGCGCGTAGACTCCTACGCCACCATCCTCACCCACGGCATCGAAGTCCTGCGCGAGAAGCTCGGGCCGGAGAACCCCGAATACGTGAAGCTCCTGGGGCTTCTCTACAACATAAAAGCCATCGTCGGCGAGAAACGTGTTCAGGAACGCTACGAGCAAATATTCTTCATCAAGAGAATGCTTTATGAAATGCACAACACAGATGAAGTGATGCGAGAACATATTGACGGCGCAATTAGGGTCTTCAATGGAGTCGATGGGGAAGCAGAAGGCGACAGGTACGCATTGCTTGATTGCCTGCTTGCAGAGCAGCATTTCAGACTGTCCTATTGGAAGGTGGCGGGCGAGGAGATAAACTACAGGAGATTCTTCAGCATCAACAACCTCATATCCCTTCGCGTGGAGGATGAAGCCGTCTTCCACCACACCCACAAGCTCATCCTGGAGTTCATCCGGCAGAAGCGCTTCACCGGACTCAGGGTGGACCACATCGACGGCCTCTACGACCCGTCGTCCTACCTCCAGCGCCTGAGGGCCTATGCTCCGGACGCCTACATCGTGGTGGAGAAGATACTGGTGGGCGACGAAACCCTGCCCGCGTTCTGGCCCGTGCAGGGCACCACCGGATACGACTTCATGAACCTCTGCTGCGGCCTGTTCGTGGATCAGGGCCAGGAGGCGTCTTTCACCCGGATCTACGAGGCCGCAAGCGGTGAGAAACGCACCCTGGCCGAGATGACGGCGCTCAAGAAGAGGGAGATGATCAACCGCCACATGGCCGGGGACGTGGACAACCTGGCAAGGCTCGTCAACACCGTCTCCAGCAAGGACCGCAAAGGCTTCGACATCACCATGGCCTCGCTCCGCCGGGCCATCGGGGAGCTTTTCATCCAGTTCCCGGTCTACCGCACCTACATAAGCGCCAAGGCCTTCCGGCCCGAGGACCTGGGCTACGTGCGGGCCGCGGTCCGGGCCACCCGCCGGGCCAATCCGGACCTGGGATTCGAGCTGGAGTTCCTGGAGCGCTTCATGCTCCTGGAATTCGACGAGCGCATGGAGGAGGCGGACCGCAAGGAATGGCTGCACTTCGTCATGCGCTTCCAGCAGGCCACGGGGCCGCTCATGGCCAAGGCCCTGGAGGACTCGGCGTTCTACGTGATGAACCGGCTTGTCTGCCTAAACGAGGTGGGCGGCGACCCGTCGCGGTTCGGCGTCACGGCGGCGCGCGCCCACGAGGAACTGGCCCGGCGCAGGGAGAACTGGCCACTGTCCATGAACGCCACCGCCACCCACGACACCAAGCGCGGCGAGGACGCACGCATGCGCCTTGCGGCGCTCTCCGGGATACCCGAAGACTGGGCGGTGGCGCTCAGGGAGTTCCGCAAGGCGGCAAGGGGCAGGAAGAGGCGCGTGGGCGGGCGTTCCGTGCCGGACCGCAACGAGGAGTACTTCCTCTACCAAACCCTGCTCGGCGCTTCGCCTTTCCCCGGCCCGGACGGCGACACCTTCCCCGAGCGTCTCGGGGACTACGTGGTTAAGGCGCTGCGGGAGGCCAAGGAGCACTCCAACTGGATCACCCCGGACGCCCAGTACGAGGACGCCTGCCGCGAGTTCGCCCTGGGCCTGGCACGCCAGGAGGTGGACGGCCCATTCCGGAAGCGTTTCGAGCCCTTGCTCGGCCGTGTGGCCAGGCTCGGCGCGGTCAACTCGCTGTCCCAGACGCTCCTCAAGATCGCCGCCCCGGGCGTGCCCGACTTCTACCAGGGAACCGAACTGTGGGATTTCTCCATGGTGGACCCGGACAACCGCCGCCCGGTGGATTTCGCATTCAGGATGAAGATGCTTCAGGGGGTGAAGCGTTCCTGCGCGGGGGAAGGATGCAAGGCGGCCAGGGATCTGCTGGAGAAATTCGAGGACGGCAGGATCAAGATGTTCCTCATCTGGAAAGCGTTGGCCGCCAGACGCGACCTGGCTCCGCTCTTCGAGGAGGGGTCGTACGAGCCCCTGGAGTTCAAGGGCGCGCGCGGGGACATGGCTTTCGGATTCGCCAGGGTTCTGGAGGGGCGGGCCGCGCTGGCGGTCGTACCGCGCCTGTTCGCCCGCGCGGCCGGGGAGGAGGCGCGCTTCCCGCTGGACGACTTCTGGGAGGACACGGAGATATCATGGGCCGGGAGTACCCCTCTCAGGGACGTGTTCACCGGTAAAACCTTCCCGCAGCAGCGCCTCATGTTACGGGAGGTGTTCGGGACGCTGCCGTTCGCCCTGCTCGTCCCCGGCGAATAACGTCTTCGCTCCCCGGATATTCAAAAGGGGCCGCCCGGACGAATCCGTCGGGGGGGCCCGAAACCTGTATGGGATTCCAAAGGGGCTGGCCGCTTTGGCCGCCGGAGGCTTCCCTTACGTCATTTCACCAATGATTCCCTTCGTTCGCACACACCCCTACGACAACCAGTCGTCGTCCTCCTCGATGGGGGTGAATCCCCGGCGCAGGGTGTTCTCCGTCACCACGCGCGGGTCCACGAACTGAAGCAGGTAGTCCGGCCCGCCCGCCTTGGAGCCCACGCCGGACATCTTCGCCCCGCCGAAGGGCTGGCGTTCGACCAGTGCGCCGGTGATGTTGCGGTTCAGGTACAGGTTGCCCACGCGGAATTCCTCCCGGGCCTTCTCCAGGTTCCTGGGGCTTCTGGAGAACACGCCGCCGGTGAGGGCGAAGCGGGAGTCGCCCGCCATGGCCAGGGCCTCGTCGAAGTCGCGGGCCTTCATCACGGCCAGCACGGGGCCGAACACCTCTTCCCGGGCGATGCGGTGCTCGGGGCGGATGCCTTCGACCACCACCATGGGGGCGTAGTATCCGGGGCCTTCGCCCACGCGCTCCACCACCACGCGCCCTTCGGACCGGGCGATTTCCGCGTACTTGCGAACGGTCTTCAGCTGGCCTTCGTCCACGACGGGCCCCATGAAGTTGGCCGGGTCCTCGGCGGGGCCGATCTTCACGGACTGGCAGGCCTTGGTCAGGCGCTCCATGAAGCGGCCGTATATCTCCTCCAGCACGATGAGCCTCGAGAGCGCCGAGCACTTCTGGCCCTGGAAGCCGAAGGCCGAGTAGACGGCGGCGGTCACGGCCTCGTCCAGGTCGGCGTCGTCGTCGATGATCATGGCGTTCTTGCCGCCCATCTCGGCGATGACCCGCTTGCAGTTGGCCTGACCTGGCTGGACCCTGGCGGCCTTCTCCATGATGCGAAGGCCCACCTCCATGGACCCGGTGAAGGCAATGACGCTTATGTCCGGGTGTTCCACGAGGTGGTCGCCCATGACGGAGCCCCTGCCCGGACAGAAGTTCAGCACTCCGTCCGGCAGGCCCGCCTCGCGGAACAGGTCCACGAGGCCGCGCCCCACCAGCGAGGACAGGCCGGAGGGCTTGTAGACCACGCAGTTGCCCGTGACGATGGCCGCGGCGGCCATGCCGCAGGATATGGCCAGGGGGAAGTTCCAGGGGGCCACCACCGCGCAGACGCCCTTGGGCTCGTAGAACAGGTGGTTGCGCTCTCCGGGTTCGCGGCCCATGCGCCGGGGAGTCCCGATGCGCACGGCCTCGCGGGCGTAGTACTCCAGGAAGTCGATGGCCTCGGCCACGTCGTTGTAGGCCTGGTCCCACTGTTTGCCTACCTCCAGCACCTGGACGGCGGAGAGCTCCACGATCCGCTCCCTGGCGATGGCGGCGGCCTTGAGGAGGACCTCGGCGCGCCCGGCCGGGGACGTGTCCCTCCAGGCCGGGAAGGCGGCCTTGGCCGCCGCGATGGCCTCGTCCACCTCCTTGATGCCCGCCTGGCAGACCTGGGCCAGCACCTCGGAGGGGTCGGCGGGGTTCACGGTGGGGATGAGGTCGGCGGTAGAGATGTCCCTGCCGCCGATGTGCAGCGGGCACGCGCCTCCAGCGCCCCGGCGCGCGGCGGCGATGGCCTCGGGGAAGTCATGGCGCAGCTTTTCCACGGTGAAGTCGGCCAGGGGGAAGTTGGAGAAGGCGTCCAGGCCGCCGGGGCCTTTCTCTCTGGGCCTGGGCGGCCTGGCCTTGGCCAGCTCGCGCTCGAGAGTCTTGGCCGGGTTCTCAAGGAGCCTGTCCTCGGCCTCTCCCTCCGCGAAAGTGAGGCGCAGGAAGGATTCGTTGGCCGTGTTCTCCAGAAGGCGGCGCACCAGATAGGCCATGCCCGGCAGCAGCTCGCCGTACGGGCAGTAGAGCCGCACGCGCCCGGCCACCTTGAGCAGCCCCTTGCGCACCGGCTCGGCCATGCCGAACAGGGCCTGGAACTCGTAACGCTCCTCGGGGACGCCGAGGGCCCTGGCCGCCTCCATGACGTAGCTGATGGAGCGGATGTTGTGGGAGGCGCACTGGAAATAGACCAGGTCGCTGTTTCTGAGGATGGTCTCGGCGCAGCGCTCGAAGGCCATGTCGGACTCGGGCTTGCGGGTCCAGACGGGAATCTCCCAGCCCATCTGTTTGGAGATGACTGTCTCGCTGTCCCAGTACGCCCCCTTCACCAGCCTGATGCCCATGGGCAGGCTGCGAGCCCTGGCCCAGGCGAGGAGTGCGTCGAGGTCGGCCTCGGTCTGCTTGAGGTAGCACTGGAGCACCACGGAGAGATGCGGGTAGGCCGCGAATTCGGGGTCGGTGCGCAGGCGCTTGAACAGCTCGATGGTCATGTCCTTGTACTTGAGCTGCTCGATGTCGATGCAGAATGCGCCGCCGAGCTTGACCACCTGGCGGTAGATGGGGCGCATCTTCTCCAGGATGGCCTCGACGGAGCCCTCGAAGTCGGCGGGCTTGGCCTGGGAGTAGAGGGCCGAGGGCTTGATGGAGACGTTCACCTTGGGCGCGTATCCCCAGTCCAGCCCGTTCGCCCCGGATCCGAGCGGCTTCCAGGACGCCTGCTCGCGCTCGATGGCGGCCAGCACCTCCAGGTAGCCGTCGCGGTAGGCGAGGGCCTCCTCCTCTGACACGGTGGCCTCGCCCAGAAGGTCCACGGTGAAGGCGAAGCCGTCCTTGCGGATCTTGGCCAGGCTCTTGACCGCCTCGCGGGTGTTCTCGCCGATGATGAACTGGCGGGCCATGCCCTCGATGTTGGAGCGGATGGCCTTGCCCATCACCTTGGCCGCGAGCCCGCCCAACAGGCCGGACTTCTCGGCGCCCCACTTGAGCACGGCCGGGATGTCGCCCGCCTGGCCGCCGGAGAAGTACTCCTCCATGTGGCGCGAGAGCGACCCGGAGGAGTTCAGGCAGGGCAGCACGTCCACGAAGCGGAAGAGCTGCACCTTGAAGTCCTCGTGCCGCATGGCCCAGTCCATGACCTTGCCGGTCCAGAAGCCCTTGTTGAAGATGGACGGGGCCTCGCCCCGGATGCTGGCGAAGAATTCCTTGCCCTTGGCCGTGACGGCCTTGTCGATGTCTTCGGGGAGCATGCTGTCTTCTCCTTGGAGTTTCATGCGTGCGGCCCGGGCCGCCAGGGGGGCATGCCGGGCCTGACGCGCCCGCTGTCCGGCCTCGTGATCAGCCGCGCGGCGCGGGCGCTCTCAACCTACGGGGAGCGTCCCCGTTTCCTTGACCGTCTGGAGCACCACGGTGGAGTTGGTGTCCCTCACCGTGGGCAGGGCGCCTATGCGCTTGAGCAGGTCAGCCAGGGCGCGGGTGCCGGATACGCGCACCTTGATGAGGTAGGCGGCGCTCCCGGCGGCGTAGTGCACCTCCATCACGCCCGGGATCGCGGCCAGGGCCGCGCCGGTGTCGGTGGCCCCCACCGGCTCCTCGGTCTTGACGAAGGTGAAGGCCGTGAGTCCGAGCCCCAGGGCCTCCGGGTCGATGCGGGCCTCGTAGCCCGTGATGACGCCTCGCTTCTCAAGCTTGCGCACCCGCTCCAGCACGGCCGAGGGGGCCATGTTCACGGCGCGGGCTATGTCCGCGTTGGACGTCCGGGCGTTCTGCTGAAGAATCGTCAGAATTTGTTTGTCGATGTCGTCAATCATTCTGTTTGCTCGCTGTTTTCGGCATAAAATTCAAAATGAGGCCGATTGTCAATGGGGTAGGGGACAGGGCCGGATAGAGAGCGGAGCAATGAAGTGGGAAGGGGCAGGCTTTGGGGGAAGGAGCGTGACGCGTTATTGGGATCGCGCTCGTGGTCGCCAGGGGCGTGGGTGGGGCGAGACGGCGATTCTTCAGCCCCCGTCGCGGTTGCGAACGTCCTTGCGCCAGACGTTGAGCGGGGCGCAGCAGCCCTCGCCCATGGACAGAAGATGCCTGAACCCGGCGTTGGATGAAAGGCCGCAACGGTAGAGGCCAAGCCCCTCATCCCAATGGAGGTCGGGGCAGCGCTCCTTGTAGCCGTGGAGGATGCGGGACTCCACGCACTGGTCTGTCAGGCAGCACCAGCCGCAGCCGACGCAGGGAAGGTAGCTCAACGGGGAAGCAGGCTGTCTGCTTGGGAGGCTGGTGAAGCCGGCCGTGGCGAGCGGCCGGGAACCCCGCCGCTTACACGGGGCGAATTTGTTGCGCGCTGATATGGCATGCCCCGGCCTAACACCCTCCCTGACGCCTTGGCAACCAGCGCCGGACGCGCGTTGTTATTACTCCTGCCAGCAATGCAAGAGTAGGGAATCCCCTACTGGACGGATTCGGTCAATCGGGAGATAGAACGGGCCATCGGACTCCAATGAGGAAGTGTCCCCGGAGCGCGACCCCAATGAGAATAATGATCTTCGAGAACGATGCCGTCACCGCTTCGTACCTGACTCATATCCTGAAGCAGAGCGGGCATCAGGTATTCCTGGCCAAGGATGGAGGGAACACCGCCGAGCAGTTGAGGCGAAGCCCCGCGGACTTGGTCATAACCGACATATTCCTGGCCAACACTTCGGGGCTCCAAGTGGTCCTGGACGTGAAGGGCTGCTCTCCGGGCACCAAGGTACTGGCCGTCTCGGGAGGCGGGGAGACACTCAACTTCGACTACCTTGACTACGCCCTCGAATTCGGGGCGGACGCGGTGTTGCGCAAACCCCTCGACGAGACGAGTCTGCTCAGCGTGCTGGAGGCGTTCTCGCCAAGCGGGGAGGAACTGGAGAGGCTGGCCACCGCCTGACCGGCAACGCCGGATTCCAGCCACTGACATTGCAGCGACGGGGCGGCAAAACTTTGCCGCCCTTTTCATTTCAGGTACCGGGCGAGATTCATCCCGTACTGGCTGACCTTGTGGCGCAGGGTTCGCGGCGAGATGCCAAGGACCTCGGCCGTCCTGGCCCGGTTGCCTCTGCAATGCCTGAAGGCCCTGGCGATGGCCTTCACCTCGGCGTCGCGCACGGCGGCTTCCATTGTCATGCTTTCCGGGCCTTGTTCCTCTATATGGCTGGCCGCTCCGGGTTGCAGCTCGGCGGGCAGGTCCTCCGGCTCGATGACCCCCTCCGGGTGAACCAGGACGATCCGCTCGATGAGGTTGCGAAGCTCGCGGGCGTTGCCCGGCCACGCGTAGGCGCTGAGCAGGGCCAGCGCGCCCGGAGAGAGGCGCATCCCGTGCTTGTGGTAGCGGATGCTGAAGTGGTCCACGAAATGGCCGGCCAGGATGGGGATGTCCTCCCGCCTCTGCCTGAGCGGAGGCAGGAACACCGGAACGACGTTCAGGCGGTAGTAGAGGTCCGCCCTGAACTGCCCGGCCTTGACCATTTCTAGGAAGTCGCGGTTGGTGGCGGCCACGATGCGGGCCTCGAAGGGGAGGTCGCGGTCCCCGCCCAGCCTCCTGAAGGTGCGCTGCTCCAGCACGCGCAGGAAGTCGGCCTGGTTGTTGGGAGGTATCTCGCCCACCTCGTCCAGGAATAGCGTCCCGTCCCCCGCCAGTTCGAAGCTGCCCTTCTGCTGCCGCGATGCTCCCGTGAAGGCTCCGGCCTCATGCCCGAAGAACTTGTCCGCGAACAGCTCGTCCTTCAAAACGCCGCAGTTGACGGGAACGAAGGGCTTTTCGCGCCGGTTGGACATGTTGTGGATGAGCCTCGCGAACAGCTCCTTGCCGGTGCCTGATTCGCCCTGGAGGAGCACCGGGGCGTCGGATGTGGCCACCTGGGAAGCAAGCTTGTGGGCGTCGCGCATGGACTTGGAGCCGATGAGCACGGCCGTGACGCCGCCGCCTTCCTCAGGCAGGTCGTCCAGGTCCAGGCGTATCGGCAAATTTTTGCCGATTTTCATGTTGTCCTCTCAAGTGCTTTCACAAACAGGTTTTTCCCGTGGAAGTTGCCGTCATCCGTGGTTTTCAATAGCGCTTGTGACTCCGTTTGAAAAGATGCATACGGCAAAATATTGCCGTATACGGCAATATTTTGCCGTTTCGTTGTGTTGTCTTTGTATGCAAGTGCTTGATTTCTTTGAGTTCAAATGTGGTATGCTTCTTGATTGTGCAGGATGTAACAAGCGTGGGGCAAGCCGCCGGCAATGCGCCGGCCGGTTCCGTCGTGAATCTGGAAGCAAGGGAGAGCGTGCGAACATGAAATCGAGATGGATGCGAGTCTCAATGGTGATGCTGGCCTTGGGCCTGGCTGGAGCGGCGTTCGCATACGCCGCGTCGGGCGAAGGCGCCCAGGCGGTTACCGAAGCCGCCAAGGCTGCGGGGGCCCCCTCGGGGCCGTGGTGGATGTGGCCCGCGATTCTTCTGGTGTTCTGCTTCGTGCTGGGCATCATCGCGGTTCTGGCCGGCGTGGGCGGCGGTGTGCTGTACGTGCCCCTGGTCAGCGGGTTCTTCCCATTCCACCTGGACTTCGTGCGCGGAGCGGGCCTGCTGGTGGCCTTGGCCGGAGCCCTGGCCGCGGGACCTGGTCTTCTCAAGCGCAACATGGCGAGTCTCAGGCTCGCGCTTCCCGTGGCGCTCATCGCCAGCTCCTGCGCGGTCGTGGGCGCGATGATGGGCCTTGCCCTGCCCACCAACGTCATCCAGCTGTGCCTGGGCGGCACCATCCTCTTCATCGCGGCCCTGCTGCTGTTCTCCAAGAACACCGCCGTGCCCGTCGTCACCAAGCAGGACGCCCTGGGCATGGCGCTCGGCATGAACGGCGTCTACTATGACCCCTCCACCTGCGAGACCATCCACTGGAAGACCCATCGCACCCTGCCGGGCCTCTTGATGTTCATCGTCATCGGCGTCATGGCCGGCATGTTCGGCCTGGGCGCGGGCTGGGCCAACGTCCCCGTCCTCAACCTGATGATGGGCGCCCCGCTCAAGATTTCCGTGGGAACCTCCAAGTTCCTTCTCTCCATCACCGACACCTCCGCCGCCTGGGTCTACCTGAACCAGGGCTGCGTCATTCCGCTCATGGCCATCCCCTCGGTCATTGGCCTGATGCTCGGCTCCTTCGCGGGCGTGAAGCTGCTGGCCAAGGCCAAGCCCAAGTTCATCCGCTACATGGTCATCGGCGTGCTGCTCTTCGCGGGCGGCAAGGCGCTGCTCAAGGGCCTGGGCATCTAATAATCGAAGATTCAAGGAGAAAGTCATGGCTGACAACAAGAACGCCTGCGCTCCCATCGAGACCCCGAAGGAGCAGCTTCTGTACGCGGACATCCTGTTCTGGGGGTGCTGGGGCGGTTTGGCCCTCATGGCGCTGACCTACATCATCTACCTCACGGGCTTCATGGCTCCGCACGTGCCGATGGACCAGATCACCCAGCTGTGGTCCCAGCCGGTCGGAACCTACCTCTCCCAGGGCAACGTGCCCCAGGGCTGGGGCTGGGCCTCGCTTCTGGGCAAGGGCGACTTCCTGAACTTCCTGGGCATCGTCCTGCTGGCGGGACTGACCATCGTGGCCTACATCCCGCTCATCCCGGCCTTCCTGAAGAAGGGGGACAAGGCTTTCGCCTTCATCTCCCTTCTCGAGGTCATCGTGCTGATCGTGGTCGCCTCCGGCCTGGTGGGCGGCGGCGCACACTAAAGGATGTCAAGATGTTGCGCGGCGCATTTCCCTGGTATAACAAGCCACGCGCGACGCTAGGAGTTATGGCCCGATGAACCTCGTGCCCCCCGCAATGCTCGCATCCCTGGACTTCCCCGCGATCCTGGACGGCCTGCCCTTCGGCGTGGCCGTCCTGGACCGGGAAGGCCGGGTGGTGACGCTCAACACCGCCCTGGAGCGGCTGACGGGCTTCACCCGCGAAGAGGCGCGGGGGGCGCCGTACCGGCACGTGATCCGGTCCGGGCTGAGCCTCAGGTCCTCCCCCGCCAAGGGGCCCGAGGACACGGACATCGTCAACCGCCACCGCCGCCGCATCCCCGTGCGCGTAAGCGCCGTGCCGGTGCGCGACGCCTCCGGCGGGGAGCTCTACAGGCTCGACATCGTGGAGGACCTCTCCGCCGTGCGCGAGCTTGAGCGCCGGCTGGAGGAACCCGGCGAGTTCGGACAGCTGGTGGGCAAAAGCCGCGTCATGGAGCGCATCCTGCGCCTGATCCCCTCCATGGCCCAGACCGGGGAGCCTGTCGTGGTCATCGGGGAGACAGGCACGGGCAAGGACTCCGTGGCGGAAGCCATCCACAACCTCTCCCCGCGCGCCCGAGAACCCTTCGTGCGGGTCAACTGCGGCCCCATGCCTCCCGAATCCGTCGAGGCCGAACTCTTCGGCAGGCTCAGGCCGTCCGGCGAGGTTCTTCCCGGAGCGTTCCAGAGGGCTGGGGCCGGGACGGTATACCTTTCCGATGTCGGCGAACTCCCCGACGGCATTCAGGCCAGGCTGGCCGCCTACCTGGACGAGGGCGTCATCGCCCCCGCCGGTGCGGAACCCGCGCCATGCCAGGCCAAAGTGTTCGCTTCCTCCCCGGCCAGCCCCGAGGCGCTGGTCGAGGCCGGAAAGCTCCGCCCGGACCTGGCCTTGAGGCTCGGGGCCATGCGGCTCGTCCTGCCGCCGCTCAGGGAGCGCAGGGAGGACATCGAGTTCCTGCTGACCCACTTCCTCGGCATCTTCGCGGCCAAGTTCCGCAAGAAGGTCCAGGGCTTCACGCCCAAGGCGCGGCGGCTTCTCCTTGAGCACGACTACCCCGGCAACGTCCGTGAACTCAGAAACATCGTGGAATTCGCGGTGATGGTCTGCGCCAAGCCCAACATAACTCCGGCCCACCTTCCGGCCCATCTGCTCGCGCAGCTGGCCGCCAAGGAGGAATCGGAGTAGGCCATGCGGACCAAGAGAATACTCATCCCCCTTTTCAAGGACGAGGTGGCCCCAAGGTTCGACCTGGCAACCGAAGTCCTCCTTGCCGAGGTGTCTCCCGGCGGCGAGGTGGAGACGCAGGACTTCCTGCTTCCCCATCCCTCGGTGGACGGCATGTGCGACCTCATCCTTTCCAAGGGCGTCGATGTGGTGGTGTGCGGCGCCGTCGAAGAGGAGTACTACCACTATTTGCGCTGGAAAAGAGTCGAAGTGATGGATAACGTGGCAGGTCAGGCGCGAACCGCGCTGGCCCGCTTCGTGGACGGAACCCTCAGGGCGGGCGACATCCTCTTCGGACGAAAGGAGGACGCGCATGCTCGGTGACATCTTCACCAGGCACTTCAGGGATCTCCACACCAGCGACGACTCGATCTCGCCAGAGCGCTACGAGACCCTCAAGTACAAGATCGTCGGTCTCATGGCCCTGGTCACGATCCTGCCGCTTCTGCTCATGGCGGCCATCAACTTCGTGGAGTTCCAGTCCAACATCGCCCGCGAGGTGCAGAACCCGCTCAGGGTGCTTCTGGGCAAGACCCGCAACACCATCGAACTTTTCCTGGCCGAGCGGGCCTCCACCGTGGCCTTCATCGCCCAGGCGTACTCCTTCCAGGAACTCGCCGACGAGCGCCACCTGGGGACGATCTTCAGGGTGATGCGCAAGGAGTTCGAGGGATTCGTCGATCTTGGCCTCATAGACGCCCACGGACGCCAGGTGAGCTACGTGGGCCCCTACGACCTCAAGGGACGCGACTACTCCGGCCAGGAGTGGTTCGCCCAGGTGCGCGCCAACGGCAAGTACATCTCGGATGTGTTCCTTGGCTTCCGGAACCTGCCCCACGTGGTCATCGCCATGCAGCACATCTCGGATTCGGGCGAGTCCTGGATTCTGCGTGCCACCCTGGATACCCGCCAGTTCGACAAGATCATCGCGGGCATGGGCCTGGAGCCCGGATCGGACGCGTTCATGGTCAACCGGGCCAACATCCTCCAGACCGCCTCGCACCTCTACGGCGGCGTCCTGGAGAAGTGCCCGCTCAAGCTCCCGCCGGTCAGCTACGAGCCGCAGGTGACTTCCATACAGGATCCAGAGGGGCGCGATATGTATCTCACATACGCCTACATCCCCAACACTGATTTCGTCATAATGACGGCCAAGCCCCGGCTTGGGGCGCTGACCGCCTGGTACAACCTGCGCGGAGACCTGCTGGTGATCTTTTTGGCGGGCGTGGTGACCATCTTCTTCGTGGTCTCCAGGTTCACCGGATTGCTGCTCAACCGCATGCGGGAATCCGAGGAGCGCCGTGCCCTGGCCTTCAGGCAGGTGGAGCATGCCCAGAAGCTCTCCTCGATCGGCCGCCTCGCGGCGGGCGTGGCCCACGAGATCAACAATCCCCTGGCCATCATCAACGAGAAGGCCGGCCTCATGAACGACCTGCTCGGGCTCCAGGAGGATTTCCCCGGCAAGGCTCGCTTCGCCGCGCAGGTGGACGCCATCATCAAGGCGGTGGACCGCTGCAGGGGCATCACCCACCGCATGCTCGGCTTCGCCCGGCGCATGGACGTGAAAATCGAGGGGCTCAACCTGAACGAGGTGATCCAGGAGACGGCGGGCTTCCTGGCGCGCGAGGCCGAGCACCGCAACGTGGCTCTGGAGATGAACCTCGATCCGGAGCTGGGCCGTATCGAGTCCGACCGTGGTCAGTTGCAGCAGGTGATACTGAACATCCTCAACAACGCCTTGGCCGCCATACCCGACAAAGGCGTCATCGCTGTGAAAACCTGGAACGTGGACGCCGGGCACGTCGGCTTCTCCATCAGGGACAACGGCTGCGGCATGTCCGAGGACACGCTCAAGTGCATCTTCGAGCCCTTCTTCACCACCAAGCGCGGTAAGGGCACGGGCCTTGGGCTCTCCATAACCTACGGAATAATCAAGCGGCTCGGCGGCGAAGTGACCGTCGACAGCCAGGTCGGGACCGGGACCACTTTCACGGTGAAACTGCCCGTGATGGCCCCGCCCAGCGCCGTGGTGGAGGCTCAGTAGAAATGACCGGCAAGGATTGGAAGGTTCTGCTCGTGGATGACGAGGCCGAGTTCGTCCAGACACTCTGCGAAAGGCTGGATCTGCGCGGCATCGCCTGCAAGCTGGCCCTCAACGGGGAGGCTGGCCTCAAGCTGATGGAGGAGGACGTCCCCGACGTGGTGGTCCTGGACGTGTTCATGCCCGGCCTCAAGGGGCTCGAAGTCCTGAAGATCATAAGGGAGCGGCATCCCTCTGTGCAGGTCATTCTGCTGACGGGGCAGGGGGCCACCAAGGACGGCATGGACGGGATGAAACTGGGGGCGTTCGACTACATGATAAAACCCCTCTCCATTGACGACCTCACCGCCAAGATCGGTGAGGCGGTGGCCAAGGCGCGGAGACAGGGCTAGGGGCAAACCCCGGACTTTCCAGGGCGTACGGAGGTGGACATGGAGAAAGCCAGATTCATGGGGCGCATGGCGGCGTCGGTCAGCCACGACCTCTGCAACGTGCTGGCCACCATCCAGCAGGCCACGGGGCTTCTCTCGGACTATCTCGCCCTGGCCCGCAGGGAATCGCTCAAGTCCATGGGGTTGAGGCCCAAGTTCAAGTACGACCAGAAATTCGAGGAGATCATCGGCCAGGTCCAGACCCAGGTGGATCGCGGCCAAACCATCTGCGAGCACCTGAGCCACCTGGCGCACTCCGCGGACGAGACCCCGGCCGGGGCGGACCTGGCCCAGGCCTGCCGGTTGATCGTGGGGCTGGCTGGCCGGGTGGCCAAGAAGCACAAGGTGAGCCTCGCGGTGGAGGAAACGCCCGATCGGTTCCTGTCGGAGGCTCCAATGGTTGAGGTGCTGGCATGCCTGGATGCGGCGCTCCTGGGAACCGCGTTCGCCTGCCGCGAGCAGGGAACCATCCGCTTCAGGCCCGGGGAGGCGGACGGACGTGTTCACGTGGACATTCTTTGCCAGGCGCTTGAAGCCGGGGAGGCTGCCTCCCTTGCCAAGTCCCTGGAAGGCGGGAAACCCGGCCCCTTATCGGCCGGAGTGGTACAAGGCGGGGTGCGCCTGGCTTTCGAAAAGGCCGGGCGAAAGGCGTAATCGAGTGGCGGGCCCGTGCGCGCCGAACGTTGGAAGGAGATGGGAATGAACAAGATCAAGCTGCTTCTCGTGGACGATGAGGAGAACTTCGTCAACACCCTGGCCGAGCGCATGAAGATGCGCGACGTGCCGTCCAAGGTGGTGTACTCCGGCGAGGCCGCGCTGGACGTGGTCAAGACCCAGGAGCCGGACGTCATGATCCTCGACCTGCGCATGCCCGGCATCGACGGCATGGAGGTGCTGCGCAAGGTCCGGGCCACCAACCCCAAGGTGCAGATCATCATCCTCACCGGGCACGGCACCGACCTGGACGAGGAAGAGGCCCGCAAGCTGGGCGCTTTCCACTACCACAAGAAGCCCATCGACATCGACGAGCTTCTGGGCACCGTGAAGAAGGCCTACCGCGAACGCATCGAGGACGCCATGGTGGCCGCCACCTTCGCCCAGGCCGGCGACTTCGAGGACGCCCGGAAGATTCTGGACGAAGACAAGTAAAGGAGGGGGCCATGCGCCCCAAAACCCTGCTCATCGACGATGAGCGCGACTTCGTCCAGCTCCTGGCCGCTCGCCTTGAGGCACGGGATTTTCCCGTGGCGGCGGCCTACGACGGATCGGAGGGGATCGGCGCCATGGAGCGCGAAACCCCCAAGGTGGTCGTTCTGGACGTCAACCTGCCGGACCGCAGCGGCCTGGAAGTGCTCGGCGAGATCAAGGAGCGCTGGCCGCTGGTCCAGGTGGTGATGCTCACGGGCCAGTCGGACGTGTCCACGGCGGTTTCGGGAATGAAGCTCGGGGCCATGGACTACCTGGTGAAGCCCGTGGACATCGACCGCCTGGCGAGGGTCATCGACAAGGCCGGGCAGCGCGGGCTCGACCAGGAAGAGAGCCTGCGCATGATCGAGACCGGCAAGCTCGCCGCGCTGGGCAGGCTGGCAGGGGGCGTGGCCCACGAGATCAACAATCCGGTCAACATAATCATGCAGAAGGCTGGCTGGGCAGGCGAGCTCCTGGACGCCCCCGAGTTCGAGGCCTGTCCGGGCCTGCCCGAAGTTCTGGCCGAGCTCGACGACATCGTCAGGCAGGGCAGGCGCTGCCGCGACATCGTGTCCAAGCTCATGAGCCTGGGCGGACGAGTGGATCCGAGGGCGTCCGAATTTGCGGCCTCCGAGGCCGTCATGGCCGTCGCCGGGCAGGTCCGGGAAAAGGCCGCCAGCTTCGGCGTCGATGTCAGGACGGTGCTGGCCGGAGGGCTGCCCCCCGTCCGGCTTCCGAGAGGGGAGTTCGAGCAGGTGCTCTGGAGGCTGGCGGACAACGCCCTGGACGCGATGGCCGGAACGGGCGGGACCTTGACCTTTTCCCTGGCCGCCGGTCAAGAGGGCCGGGTCCGGGTCGAGGTGGCCGACACCGGGCCGGGCGTGGACCCCGGCATCGAGGACCGCCTCTTCGAGCCGTTCTTCTCCACCAAGGACGTGGGCCAGGGGGCGGGGCTCGGCCTCTCCATCTGCCACGGCGTCATGAAATCCCTCGGCGGGAACGTCGCGTTCGAGCGCCGCGAGGGTCCGGGAGCGGTGTTCGTGGTCACGCTGCCCGGCGACGCCTCCGCGAAATAAACGGAATTGTTCTGCGGGGGATCAGCCGCGCAACCGGCGGGCTGATTCCGCGCCGGGTCAAGGGCCTCCAAGGGCCCGCATCAGCGACTCCTCGTCCTCAACCTGCCCCAGGTCCACCTCCGTCACCCCCTCCAGCGCCCAGCAGGGCCTGCCCGTCACGGCCCGGCAGACCGTGTCCAAAAGCCCGAGCTCCCTTCTCACCTCGTCCGGGTGCGGGAGGCACACGCGCGCTCCCTGGGCCATCATGAGCTCAAAGCTGGATTTGGAGAGCGCAGCGTGGAAGTCCGCGGACCTGCGGAGCCTGGCGGTCAACTCGCCGTGCTTCGCCCCCAGCCGGTCGGCCGGGACGGCGTCCGGAGGCAGCGACCCGAGCCACGTGAGCGTCCAGGACAGCGCCTCGTCCAGGCCGGGCTGGGCCGGATCCAGCGCGCCCAGCAGCGCGGCCAGGAAGAAGATTCGCTGGTCCGTCCACCCGAGGCGGGAGTGGCGGAGCCCCGACTTGATTCTCGCGGCAAGCTCCGGCGGATATCTCTCGTCCAGCACGCGTGCCGCGGGCGCGGGAGGATTGTTGTCCAGGCGAAGCCTTGAGACCATGGCGGCAACGTCGCCCGGCTCCAGGGGCAGTGCGATGCGTTCACCGCAAGGAAGCACCGCCCAGGCCTTGTCGAAGGCCCGCTCCATCATCCTGGAAACTTCCAGGGCCTCCCCTGGCGAGCAAGCCGCCGCCTCCAGGCCGGGTTCAAGTCCGGCCAGCTGAGCCTCGCCGGGAGAGAGGAGCAGGGCGCAGAGCGATCTGGCGTCCGGGCCGTCCGGATCCGAAAGGACGGCCTTGAAGTCATCGGGCGATTCCCCCCCATGGGTGGACCTCATGTAGGCGAGGACATCCTCACCCTGCGCGATGCCGCCATGGATCAAGGCGGCGACCGTTTCGGCCGCGCGCCGGACGCCCGGGGCTGCCGTCTGGCCTCTCTCCCCGGCAAGAGCGAAGATGTCTCGCCGGACGGACGGGTTTTCAGGCGAGTTCACCGGGCCTCCTGCTCCAGCGGGGCCAAGCGGCGGATAGCCTCGTTGACCCGTCCGATGGTCCCGGCGGGCGTGTTCTGGCTGAACATGAGGTGGCGCAGATTGCCTTTGGGAAGGTCCGGAAAAGAGTGCTCAGCCAGATCCTCCGGTGAAAGCCCGGCCAGGCAGGCGAGAGTCCCCGCCTCTTCGGGGTTGACGAGCATGTAGTCGAAGCGCCTGGCCGAGAGCATGCGCATGAGCTGTTCCTGCGTGGCGTTCACCTTCACCGGGGGGGCGGCCAGTCCCTTGAGCATGGCGTCCACTTTTTCGCCGTAAGAGAACGCGGAGTTGAGCCCCATCACCAGGTCCGGATCGGCGGCCACTTCCTTGAAGGTTGCCGCGCCGGGCTTGGGGCCGCGTCCCGAGGCCAGGAAGGCAGCCGCCAGGGGCTGGTCGCGGTATATGGGGATGCTGAACCGGGCGTATTCTTCCCTCTCGGGGGTCTTGAACCAGCCGATGGAGCAGACGGGTTTGTCCGAGGTCTTGATGACCTCGATGATGCGGCGCGCGGGCATCTCCTGGAAAACGGCGCCGATGCCGGCCTCCGCCATGATCTCGCGGGTCAGGTTGACGAGAAACCCGCCGGGCAGGCCTTCGGTGGTGGCGTAGTAGGGCGGGCGTTCGAAGTAGAGGATGATGAGCGCGTCATTGCCAGCATGGCATGGCCTGGAGCACGCCAAGAGCGCGAGTAGACAGATGAGACCCCTGGTCATTGCCCCTCCTTGGCCGGCAAGAACCTCCAGGCGTGAGGACTTTCAGGGACACTACGACAAGCGACTGCTGGAGGCAACAATCGGGCGATGGCGGCGGACTCAGTTGGGCAGGGATTTGACGAAGAGGTTCAGGTTGCCGAATCTGTCCTTGTAGACGTCGCCCACGAGGGTGACTTCCTTGTTCTTGTAGTTCTGCTGGAACGCGGAGAGCGTTTCGAGGCTGACTTCCTCGGGGGTCCAGACGGAATAGCTGGTCCCGTCCGGGGCGACCACCCACAGCCCCTCTCCGTCCTCCTCGCCCACCACGGCGTTTATGGAGGCGTCCTTGGAGACGAGTTCCATGTCCTGGCCTTCCTGCGCGTTCGCGCTCGCGGCGGCAAGGGTCAGGACAAGCACGGCCAGGGCCGCGCAACGGGCAAGCGGGGTCAGGATACGGTACATGGTCAGCTCCATCCGGGCGATGGGTATCTATATCCGGTCGGCCCAAGCGTCAAGCATCACTTGGCTTTGATCCTCTGGATCAGGGACGTGGTCGAATAGCCCGGCAGAAGAGGCAGGGACTCCACCCGGCCGCCCGCGCTCTCCACCGCCTCGCGCCCCACGATGGACTCCACCGGCCAGTCGCCGCCCTTGACCAGCACGTCAGGCAGGACTGCCTCGATGAGGCGAAGGGGGGTGGGCTCGTCGAAGCCGGTGACGTAGTCCACGCTGGCAAGTCCGGCCAACACCAGCGCCCGGTCGCGCCAGGGGACCACCGGGCGCGCGGGCCCCTTGAGCCCCCGGACGGACGCGTCCGAGTTGAGCCCCACCACCAGAAGTCCGCCCAAGGCCCTGGCCCTGGCGAGCAGGTCCACGTGGCCTGGGTGGAGCAGGTCGAAACAGCCGTTTGTGAAGATAATCTCCCCGCGCCCGCGCCGGGAGGCGAGACGGCCGAGCAGTTCGTCCAGGCCCACGATCTTGTTGGCCAGGCTCCCGTCAGGCTGCACGGTTCCTCCGGGCGGCGCCGGCGGGCTCCATCCGGACACGCGACCGGAACGTCCCGGAGTCCACGCCTTCACGCGAGCTGGCCGGAAGGCTTTCGTCGAATCGGGCGCGCCTCACGCCTTCTTCCTCAGGGCCGCGCTGGAGCCGAACAGGACCAGCTCCAGCCAGTCCATGGCGAACATGAGCCTTCGGGTCTCGCCGGAAAGGATGGCCTCCTGGTCCTCGGGGGACACGTCCAGGCGGGAGAACATGCCCGTGTTCAGGAGAAAATCCTTGAAGCCGTCCAGGTTGTAGGCCGCCAGGAAGACCATGTTGGCCTGGCGCTGGTCCAGGCGCGCGCCCAGCTCCTTGGCTTTCGCCAGCAGGAGCATGTAGCGGTCGTTGTGGCGGTTGTACTCCTGAAGCTCCTGGTCGCCCAGCCAGCCGCCGGAGGTCCAGCCGGTTCCTTCCTCGAAGCCCCGGCAGTGGGGTTCGCGCACCACGAAGAACTGCTCCACCACATCGCCGGACGGTCCGGTCTTGGTGGCCCGCCCCAGGGGGTAGGTGCGGCAGGCCCCGGGGCGGCCCGGGTAGACCGAGCAGCCCTCCGCTGTGACGAAGGGGCAGGGAGAGCCTGGCACGTGATCCATCATGCGAAGGCGCAGCATGGGGAAACCGGTGTCCGGGGCCAGGGCGGTAAGGGCGTGGCGGGCGATGAACTCACGGCTTGAGAGGCCAAGGCGCTCGCGAAGGCGCAGCACGTCGTAGGGCGTGAGCATGAGCGTCAGGTCCGAGCAGCAGGCGTTGAAGCAGGGCACCTTGGGATGGCAGGCGAACCGGAATGTTTCACCTGCCTTGAGCTCCGGAAGACTTTCCAGGAAGGCCTGGGTGGCGTCCGCGGCGTTGTCGGATTCGTGGTCATGTTGCATGGTCAGGCATTAGTAGCACCGGCCACGGCCATTGAAAACAGCAAAAGAGGGCGCGCGTTGACAGCGCCTTGTCTTCATGGAAAACATTGGAATCATGAACGAGCAGCTGAGTCTGCGGCTTGAGAACCGCCTTCCCGAGCTGGACCGCCTCCGCTCCGAAGTGGAAAGCTTCCTGGAGCGATGCGGCGTGGGAGGGCGCGAATCCTATCATATCCAGCTCGCCCTGGACGAACTGGTCACCAACGTCGTGTGCTACGCCTACGAGGAGCAGGGCGGCGGGGAGATCATGCTGGAGATGGAGCGCCTGCCCGGCCAGGTGGACATGACTCTCACCGACGGCGGCAAACCGTTCAATCCTCTGGAGGCCCCAGAACCGGACGTGACCGCTCCGGCGGAGAAGCGGCGCATCGGAGGCCTGGGCATCCATTTCGTCCGCAAGACCATGGACAGCGTGCGCTATGAGCGCCAAAACGGCAGGAATATCCTACACATACGAAAAATGACGCCATAGGAGCCTCATATGGAACTCGTGATCACCACTTCCGGAGCCGTCACAGTGCTCAAGATAGACGGCCGGCTGGATTCCAACACCTCCAAGGAACTGGAGGAAAAGGTGATGGGCGTCATCACCGGCGGGGCCAAGAGCGTGCTCATGGACTTCGGCGGCGTGGACTACATCAACTCCAGCGGGCTGCGCGTGCTGCTCATGGCCTTCCAGCACCTCAAGAAGGGCGGCGGCAGGCTGCACCTTTGCGACATCAAGGACTACATGCGCGAGGTCTTCGAGATCTCCGGCTACACCGAGATATTCCCCATCTTTCCAGGCCAGGATGAAGCGCTGGCCGCCTTCGCGGGGTGAGCATGAAACCGATCCTGCTCGCCCTGTTCATGGTCGCGGCGGCGCTGCCGGCCATGGCGGCGGATGCCCCGAGGGAGATCGCCGGCCTCAGGCTGGGCGATGACATCAAGCAGTTCCAGGCGAAGGTCGAGCCCGGCAAGACGGAAACCGAGATCACCCGGCCCTACGTCACCACCGCCGCCCTGGCTCCGGTTCCGGGCTACCGCTCGGGCTACGTCACCTACGGCAACTGCGCCTCGCCGGGGCGGATCTTGCGCATCAAGATGAACTACGAGGACGATTCACGCGAGTTCTACGAGGAAATCCTCGCCGCGCTGAAGAAGCGCTACGGAGCGCCCCAGCAGTGGCGGGGCAACCCCTTCGGCACGCTCAAGATCTGGAAGTGGAGCATAAAGGACAAGGGGCTGGGCGACATCTCCGTCATCCTGCAGCACTACTCCGGCGACGACGATTCCTTCACCAAGGGCAACTCCATAAGGATAGCCGCTTCCCGGCTCTTCAAGGAGGAGCAGGCCTGCCAGAAGAGCAGGCAGCCGGAGAGGCAATCTCCCCCTGCCGCGCCGGGTGCCGCCGGGCTGGACCTGGAGCATTTCCTGCCGCGCTAGCGCGGCCGCGCAAGGACATGGCCCCGTCGTCCGGCAACGGCATGACGTTCCCGGCGTCAAGCGCCCAAGAAGCGCATGGAAGCATTGCCGGTCGCGCTGACGCGGTAAGCCGCGGGGGGCGGGAGGGCTTTCGCGTCCGCGACTTCGGGTTTTCCCCTGGATGACCGCTGCCGGCGTGAACGCGCCCTGCACTTAAGGCGGGGCCGCAAGGCGCGGGACCGGGCCGGCCGCGTCCAGCCGGACGGCGGCGGCCCGATTCAATCAACCACGCTCTACGCCTTCAAGGACTTCCAGGTGCCCTCCACGATCAACCAGCTCATCGACAGCCAACTGGCCGCCAGGCGGCAGGAACTCTCCGGGCTCCTGGACGGCCTGCAAAGTCTGGCCGCCCGCATCGGGCGGGAGGACTTCGTCCGCAACGCCAAGTCCCTGGCCCAGGCCGCCGGAGAGCCATTCCTCTTCGTGGCCGCTGGCGAGGTGAAGACCGGCAAGTCGAGCTTCATCAACGCCCTGCTTGGGGCCGAGGTGTCGGACGTGGCCCCGGACCCCTGCACGGACCGCATCCTCATGATCACCCACGGGGAGGAGTACTCCCGCAGGGAGGAGGGACCGCTCCTGGCAACGGTGCGCCTGCCGCACCCGATCCTCAGGGACGTGGCCGTGGTGGACACGCCGGGCGTGGACTCGGTCATCGACCGGCACCAGGAGATAACCGAGCGATTCATCCCAAGGAGCGACCTGGTGCTCTTCGTGTTCTCGGCGCTCAACCCCTACACCCGCTCGGCCTGGGACTTCTTGTCGCTCATCGCCGGGCAGTGGCGGCGCAAGGTGGTGCTGGTGCTCAACCAGGCGGACCTGGCCACGGCGGAGCAGCTCAAGGTGAACCGGGCCAAAGCCCTGGAACTGGCACGCGAGCGCGGCCTGAGCGAGCCGCCAGTGTTCGTGGTGTCCGCCGCGCTGGAGGCGGTGCAGCCCGAGCTTTCCGGCATCGAGGCCGTGCGCCGCCACATCAGGGAGATGGTCACTGGCGGCGAGCACACCCGGGCCAAGCTCGTCTCCATCGCCCAGGGGGCGGGCAGGGTGCTGGAATCGATCATGGAGGCCAACGCCGCCCAGAGGAAGGCCATGGAGGCCGACGAGGCCGAGGCCGCCCGCATCGCCGCTAGGCTGGACGCGGCCCGCGCAGCCGCCCTGCGCGAGGCCGCCGCGCTCACGGCCCAGGTGGTCAGGCGCTACGCCAAGGCCTGCGAGGCCTACCTCGGGGCGCTGGAGATGGAGATGGCCTTCACCAGCATGGTGAGGCGCAGCGTGCTGGGGCTTTTCAAGCGCAAGTCGGCGGTCCCGGCCATGCTGGAGGAGTTGGGCCGGGAGTTCCGCCAGACCCTGGAGGCCCAGGTGGACGCCCTGGCCCGCGAGGGCGCGGCCAACCTGACCCAGCAGCTTGGATTCGAGATTTCGGACATGTCGCGGGAGCTGAGAAGGCTCGCCGGGGGCGAGTCTCCGGGCGGCGCGGCCGACGCCCAGGCCATGTCGCGCGGGCGCGAGGAGGTGCTCCGAGACGTGGCCCGCGCCCTGGAGGCGCTCATGGACGGCGGCGAAGACCCCGCGCGGGTGGACCCGGCCCGAGTGGCCCGGCTCGACCCCAAGGCGGCCATGGGCGGGATGATGGTGCTGGCCGGGGGGCTATTCGTGCTGTCCGTGAAGGGCGTGGTCATAGACATCACCGGCGGCGCGCTGGCCGGGGCCGGGGTGCTGCTGGCCGGGGGGGTCATGGCCGTAGGGCGGCCGAGGGTGCTGCGGGGGCTCAAGAAATCGCTGGCCGAGGGCGGCGACCGCATCGAGGCCGAGCTGACCCGGCTCCTTGACGCCCGCGTGGACGAGGTGTTCTCCGCCGTCACGGACATACTGACCCCGCTCGGCAACGACATCGCCCGCCGGAGGGCGGCTCTTGAGGAACTGGAGGCGCAGACGCAAACTCTGCGCGCCGGATTCCTGAACCTCCTTGACACGCCGCCTCAAAGCGCCTAACCACCTCTGTTCGCCTTGCTCTTCCCCTCCCTCAGGGGGAAGGGCCACAGTCCAAAAGGAGGATGACATGAGGAAGTATGAAACGCTTCTGCTCCTGAGCCCCGAGCTCAACGCGGAAAGCAAGAAGGCTGTCATCGACAACCTCGTCTCCATTGTGGAGCGCGAGGAAGGTTCGATGCTGACCCTCGACGACTGGGGAACCAAGGAACTGGCCTATCCCGTGAAGAAGTTCGTGCGCGGCCAGTACGTCCGCATGGAGTACGCCGCCCCCGGCAAGGCCGTGGCGGAACTTGAGCGCATCGTGCGCATCACCGACGGCATCTTCAAGTTCGTCACCGTCAAGCTGGCCGACAAGTTCGTGCCCGCTGCCCCCGCGGAGGCCTAAGCCATGTCCTTCAAGAAGAAATTCACCCCCAAGAAGAAGTTCTGCCGGTTCTGCGCCAACAAGAACCTGCCCCTGGACTACAAGCGCCCCGACATCCTGCGCGACTTCATCACCGAGCGCGGCAAGATCATCGCCCGGCGCATCACCGGCACCTGCGCCAAGTGCCAGCGCAGGCTCACCACCGAGATCAAGCGCGCCCGGCAGATGGCCCTCATCTACTACACGGCCACCCATAGCGCCGAACTTCTGAAGAAGATGCACTAGGAGTCACGCCATGGCAGCCATGAAACTCATTTTGCGCGCCGACATGGAAAACCTGGGCAAGCTCGGCGACATCGTCTCCGTGAAGCCCGGCTACGGCCGCAACTACCTCATCCCCCAGGGCCTGGCCATGACGGCCACCAAGTCCAACCTCAAGGTCTTCGAACTGGAGCGCAAGAAGCTCCAGGCCAAGATGGACGCCCTGCGTTCCGAGGCTTCCGGCCTGGCCGGGAAGCTGGCCGGCGTCACCGTGTCCATCGAGGTGCGCGTGGGCGAGGGCGACAAGCTCTACGGCTCCGTCACCTCCGCCATGATCGCCGACAACCTGGAAGCCCAGGGCATCGTGGTGGACCGCAAGAAGATCGTGCTGGACGACCCCATCCGCACCCTCGGCGTGCACGAAGTGGAGATCAAGCTCCACGCCGACGTGCGCGGCACCATCCGCGTGATGGTCTGCCGTCAGGGCGAGAAGCTCATCGAGGGCGAAGCCCCCGAAACCGCCGCCGAAGCCAGTGGACAGCAGTCCGAGCCGGCCGAAGCGTAAGACCCGCCGCGGGGCGGGCGAGGCCGACGGCCAGCTCGCCCCGCAAACCATCGAGCGGGTTTCCGGCGATCTCCTTCGCCGGGTCCCTCCGCACAGCCCGGAAGCCGAACAGTCCGTGCTGGGCGGCATCCTCATCAAGAATTCCATACTCCACGAGCTGATCGACACGCTGGGGGAAGACGACTTCTACTCCCCGGTGCACCGCGCCATCTACCAGGCCTGCCTGGAGCTCGCCCGCAAGAGCGTGGCCGTGGACCTGGTCACGCTGGCCGACGAGCTCTCCCGCATGGGCAAGCTCGACGAGGTGGGCGGGCCGGTCTACCTGGCGGAGCTGGCCTCGGCCACGGTCAGCGCCTCCAACGCCGTGCACCACGCCCAGATCGTGCGCGACAGGTCCGTGAAGCGCAGGCTCATCTCCACCGCGTCGGACATCATCGAGAAGGTCTTCGAGGGCGCCGAGGAGACGGACGCCCTTCTGGACGCCTCCGAGCAGGCCGTCTTCGCCATCTCCGACTCCAAGAAGACCGGCACGCTCAGCTCCAGCCGCAACCTGGTGGACTCGGTCTTCGAGCAGCTCACCAAGCGCGTGGAGAACCAGGAGGTCGTCACCGGCGTCCCCAGCGGCTATTTCGATTTCGACGAGTACACCGCCGGGCTCCAGCCGTCGGACCTCATCATCATCGCCGGACGCCCCGCCATGGGCAAGACCGCCTTCGCAATGAACCTGGCCCTGCGCGCGGCCTGCTTCTACAACGTGCCCACGGCGGTCTTCTCCCTGGAGATGAGCAAGGAGCAGATCATGATGCGCATGCTCTGCTGCCGTGGCAAGGTGGACCTCTCCAAGCTCAGAA
This sequence comes from Thermodesulfobacteriota bacterium, assembly GCA_049322415.1. Taxonomy (GTDB): domain Bacteria; phylum Desulfobacterota; class Desulfovibrionia; order Desulfovibrionales; family Desulfovibrionaceae; genus Fundidesulfovibrio. The sequence continues at coordinate 100,295 of JBMORI010000040.1, forward strand.
AGGGCAGGCTCGACGACAACGACTGGGCCAGGCTCTACGAGGCCGCCAACGCCCTGGCCCCCGCGCCCATCTTCGTGGACGACACCCCGGCCCTCACCACCATGGAGGTGCGCGCCCGCTGCCGCCGCATGAAGGCGGAGCACGGCCTGGGCCTCATCGTGATCGACTACCTCCAGCTCATGCGCTCGGCGCGCCGCGTGGACTCGCGCGAGCAGGAGATTTCCGACATCTCCAGGACCCTCAAGGCCCTGGCCAAGGAGCTGCACGTCCCGGTCATCGCCCTCTCCCAGCTCAACCGCAAGGTGGAGGAGCGCGGCGACAAGCGCCCCATGATGAGCGACCTGCGCGAATCCGGCGCCATCGAGCAGGACGCGGACATGATCATCTTCCTCTACCGCGAGGCGGCCTACAAGAAGAAGGACGAGCTGACCCCCGAGGACAACGTGGCCGAGATCATCATCGGCAAGCAGCGAAACGGTCCCACGGGCGTGGTGCGGCTCAGGTTCTTCAAGGAATCGACATCGTTCGAGAACCCGACAGACATACCGCCGCCGTCCGAATACGGGGTTTAGCGGCGGATGGTCCAATTGCCATTGCGATGGGTGGATCGCCGTGGTGAAGAGACGGAAGTCTCCGGCGGCCAAAGGGGCCAGCCCCTTCGGAATCCCGGGCGTGGGACGTGTAACGAGAAGTGGAGCAGCGAATGTACTACGACAAGGCAGAGACCCTTTCCCGGGAAGATATCGCCAAACTCCAGCTCTCGCGCCTGCGCACCACCGCCGAGCGCGCCACGCGGTCGAAGCTCTACTCCCGCAAGTTCCGCGATGCGGGGCTCAAGCCCGAAGACATAAGGACCCTGGACGACGTCCGCCGCATCCCCTTCACCACCAAGCAGGACCTGCGCGACTCCTACCCTGACGGCCTGAACACCGTGCCCACGGAGAAGATGGTGCGCATGCACGTCTCCTCCGGAACCACCGGAACGCCCACCGTGGTCTACCACACGGCCGCCGACATCTGCTGGTGGTCCTCGCTCGTGGCCCGCTGCATGCACATGACCGGCATGCGCGCCGCCGACGTGTTCCAGAACACCACCAGCTACGGCCTGTTCACCGGTGGCCTCGGCATGCACTACGGCGCGGAGCGCCTGGGCGCGCTGGCCATCCCCATGGGCGCGGGCAACACCCAGCGGCAGCTCAAGCTCATCCAGGATTTCAACGTCACCGTCCTGCACATCATCCCCTCCTACGCCCTCTACCTGGCCAACTACTGCCAGCAAAACGGCATCGATCCCAAAGGCCTGGGCCTGAAGATCGCGCTGGTGGGGGCCGAGCCATATTCTGAGGAAACCAGGCGGCGGCTGGAGGAAATCTTCGGCTTCATGGCGTTCAACTCCTACGGCCTGTCCGAGATGAACGGCCCGGGCGTGGCCTTCGAGTGCCTGGAGCAGAACGGCATGCACCTCTGGGAGGACGCCTACCTGGCCGAGGTCATCGACCCGGAGACCCTGGAGCCCGTCGCGCCGGGCGAGGTGGGAGAGCTGGTGCTGACAACGCTCTGCCGCGAGGGCATGCCCATCCTGCGCTACCGCACGCGCGACCTCACCCGCTTCCTGCCGGGCGAGTGCCCCTGCGGCAGGCGGCACGCGCGCATCGACCGCATCACCGGCCGCTCTGACGACCTGATCATCATCAAGGGCGTGAACATCTACCCCATGCAGATCGAGCAGGTGCTCATGGGGCTGCCCGAGGTGGGGAGCAACTACCTGATCGAACTGTACCGCGAAGGGCCCATCGACCAGATCCGCGTGAAGGTGGAGGTGCGCGAGGACTTCTTCGAGGAGGACATGCGCGCCCTGAACGCCCTCAAGCAGAAGATAGCCCACAAGCTGCGCGACGAGATACTGGTCACCCCCAAGGTGGACCTGGTGGAGCACAACACCCTGCCCAAGAGCGAGGGCAAGGCCAAGCGCGTGGTGGATCTGCGGGAAGGCGGGTAGGGCGGAACGGCGAGCATTGCGAGGGGCTGACGCGGCCAACCTCGCGCAAGCCCGGCGGAAAACAGCGGCGCGCGGAGAATGACGCTTCCGCCTCGCCCTTTTCCGGCCTCCATCCCCTCTTCCCTAGGCCACGCATTGTGCGGTAGTGTGTTCCCCATGGAATACTTCTTCGCAATTCTCTTCATCCTGGTTCTTCTGGCCGTCCTGGGGCTCAACGTCCTGGGACTTCCCGCCAACTGGATCATCCTGGCCCTGGCCTGGGGGTGGGACCTTGCCCATCCGGCCTTCTCCCCCGGCTGGACCTTCTACGCGCCGCTCATAGGCATGGCCGTGATCGGCGAAGCCCTGGAGTTCGGGGCGCAGTTCTACGGGGCCAAGAAGTACGGCGGCTCCAACAAGGGCAACATCGGGGCCTTCATCGGGGCCATCGCGGGGGCCATCTTCTTCGCCCCGTTCCTCATGGGATTCGGCGCGCTTCTGGGCGCTGTGGGCGGAGCCTACCTGGGCTGCTACCTGTTCGAACGCATGCACGGCCGCCCCTCGCACGAGGCCTGGCACGCCGCCAGGGGGGCCATGTGGGGCCGCGTGCTCGGCTTCGTGGTGAAGATCGGCCTGGGCGGGGCCATGCTCGCCCTCATCGCCCGCGCCGTGTGGCCCTCCGCCGCCCAGGCAGTCGTTATGCTTGGCATTTAGCGGCTTCGAAGGTATCAGTGGCCTGAGAGCCTCGCATCAAAAACAAGGACGACTATGACAAGCGACTTCCCCACATATCGCGGCAACATGGAGTACTTCTGCCTGGGCTGCGAGGCCCGCTTCGGCATCGGAGAACTCCACTACACCTGCCCCAAGTGCGGGGGCGTGTTCCTTCTTGAAGACACCTGGTTCGATTCACTGGCCGAGAACCCGCCGGTGTACTGGAAATCGCTCTTCGACAAGCGCGCCTCCACCAAGGACACCGCGCTTCGCGGCATCTTCCGCTTCTACGAGCTGATGGCCCCCATCCTGGAACCCCAGGACATCGTCTACCTGGGCGAGGGCAACACGCCCATCATCGAGGCCAGCCCCGCCCTCTCGGAGCACCTGGGCACGCCCATGGCCTTCAAGAACGACGGCCAGAATCCCTCGGCCTCCTTCAAGGACCGGGGCATGGCCTGCGCCTTCAGCTACCTGAAGAACCTGGTGCGCGAGAACGGCTGGGACAGCGTGCTCACCGTGTGCGCCTCCACCGGCGACACCTCCGCCGCCGCCGCGCTCTACGCCGCCTACGTGGGCGGGCCCATCAAGTCCGTTGTCATCCTGCCGCAGGGCAAGGTCACGCCGCAGCAGCTCTCGCAGCCGCTGGGCAGCGGGGCCACCGTGCTCGAAGTGCCGGGCGTGTTCGACGACTGCATGAAGGTGGTGGAGCATCTGGCAGACAACTACCGGGTGGCGCTGCTCAACTCCAAGAACGCCTGGCGCATCCTGGGCCAGGAGTCCTACGCCTTCGAGGTGGCCCAGTGGTACGACTGGGACACCTACCGCAAGGCCGTGTTCGTGCCCATCGGCAACGCGGGCAACGTCACAGCCGTCATGAGCGGCTTTTTGAAGCTCCAGCGCCTGGGCGTCATCCCGTCCTTGCCGCGCATCTTCGGGGTGCAGTCCGCCCACGCCGACCCGGTCTACCGCTACTATAGCGTGGATAACCCGGCCGAGCGCAGGTACGAGCCCGTGAAGGTTCAGCCAAGCGTGGCCCAGGCGGCCATGATCGGCAACCCCGTCAGCTTCCCGCGCGTGAAGCACTTCGCCGAGCAGTACGAGAAGATAGGCGGCCCCGGCTCCTTCCAGGTGATCCAGGTGGAGGAGCAGGCCATCGTGGAGGGCATGCTCTTGGCCAACCGCCACGGGCACATCAGCTGCACCCAGGGCGGCGAGTGCGTGGCCGGGCTCATACGGGCCAAGGAGCTGGGGCTGATCGAGCCCTCGGAGCTGGCCATCCTGGACGCCACGGCGCACAGCATGAAGTTCGCCGGGTTCCAGGAGATGTACTTCACGGACACCTTCCCGCCCGAGTACGGCATAAAGCCCAGGAAGGACCTGACCAACCTGCCGGAGCTGGTGATCGAAGCCTCCGAGAAGGAGCGCCTGACCCCCGAGGAGTACACGGTGAAGGCGGCAGAGAAGGTGGTTGCGCGCCTTGGACTGGCCGGAAAGTAGTTCCGGACTGACTCCAATGAATAATGAAAAGCCCGGCGATAGCCGGGCTTTTTCGTTGCGTGGACTTGAAACCGCGTCTTCAGTCGCCGTCTATCATCCGGTTGTGAACGGGGGGAGCTATTTCCCTTCCAGCACGTGCGGTGGCGGCGACCCCTTGCCGCCGCTCGTGTACCAGCTGTCCCCCGACTTGTTGGTGACGGACCCGTCGGAACCGTAGATGGTGTCGCCCACCCGGTTCGTGGTCGAGCCGCCCGGGCCGTAGGTCGAATCCCCCACCCTATTCGTGGCCGGGCCGCCGGGGCCGTAGTAGGAGTCGCCCACGCGGTTCGTCGTCTTGCCGCCGGACTGGTAGAAGCTGTCCCCGGACTTGGTGGTTGTCTGGGCCAGGCAGGGGGCGGCGCAGGCCAGGAGCAGCGACAGGGCCAGCGGGAGTGGGCGAGTCATGACGGTCTCCGTGGAAATGTTCGTGCTGTCGATTCATTGATACGATATTTAGCTGGTCTGGTCAATATGTCCGTGAGGCGTCAACCGATGAGCCGGGCGTGCGCGGGGGCATACGGCGCGCGTCATGCGTTCAAGCCGCGCGGCCGCATAACGAAGGATGGTCTGTATCGGGTGGGGTGGCGAACAGCCCGCCGTGCGACCATCGGCGCGACTGGAGGTGGTCTCAACCGGGCGCGAGGGACAGGCGCGCTCAGCCGCCCGGACGATGATTGGGGAAAACCGTGATGGAGAGGCCGGGGCTCAGACGGTGTGGCGCGTCATCTTCCCCTTGCGGCGGATGGCGTACTCCACGAAGGAAAACGCCCTGATGTGCGGTTTGCCCATCTGGATGGCCTTGACCACGTCGAAGATGATGTGGAACAGGCATGCGGCCAGCATCACCCAGAACTGGTGCTTCCAGAAGCCCAGGGCGAACAGCAGCAGGAAGAACTCCAGCGTGTGGAACCAGGCCAGGGCCAGGTAGTCCGGCAGGTCAGGCACCACGCGGTGGTACTCGAAGAACTTGCGGATATCGAGGCTCCTGCAGTCGCGCACGAAGGGTATGATGTGGTCCAGGTCGATCAGGAACACCGTCAGCCCGAAGACGAGGGCGTCGGTTCCGATGAACGGATAGAGAGCGGCGGAGCTAATCGCGCCCTGGACGGCATGAAACTTGGGGCTCACGTTTACATTTTAACTCAGACTCTCCGGGTAGGCAACGCCGATGGCGAATCCCAAATTCAGGGCCGACCAGCTCATGGTGGAGCAGGGGCTGGCCGAGAGCCGCGAGCGGGCCAAGCGACTGGTCATGGCCGGGCAGGTCTTTCTCGAAACGGACGGCAGGCGCGAGCGCCTGGACAAGCCGGGGCGCATGCTTCCGGCTTCGGCGGCGCTGTCGCTGGCGGAGGCGGAGCGGTTCGTCAGCCGTGGCGCGTACAAGCTGCTCTCCGCCATCGAGCATTTCAGGCTGGACGTTACGGGCGCGGTGGCGCTGGACGTGGGCGCGTCCACCGGTGGCTTCACCGACTGCCTGCTGCAGCACGGCGCGGCCAAGGTCTACGCCGTGGACGTTGGCAAGAGCCAGTTGCACGAGAGGCTCCGAGCCGACGGCCGCGTGGTCAGCATGGAGGGGGTCAATTTCCGGCTGGCCCAGCCGGACCTGATCCCGGAGAAGGTGGACGTCTGCGTTATCGACGTGTCGTTCATCTCGCTCACCAAGGTGCTCCCGGCGGTGCGGCAGTTCCTGAAGCCTGGCGGGCGCATCGTGGCCCTGGTGAAGCCGCAGTTCGAGCTTGGGCCGGGCCAGACGGACAAGGGCGTGGTGCGCGACGAAGGGCTTCGGATGTTGGCGGTCCAGATGGTGGAGGCGGCGGCGCGGGAGCTTGGAATGGAACCGGCCGGGATGGTCCCGGCCGGGGTGAAGGGTCCCAAGGGGAACCAGGAGTATCTGCTTCTGCTCCTGGCCTAGGAGTGGCTCATTGACAGATGCGGCAGTCGCTCTTGTCCACCACGGTCTTGCCGACCGGGGCGAGCGACAGCAGCGCCAGCTTCATGTGCTGGATGCCGAAGGGGATGCCGATGATGGTGAGGAAGTTGGCCACGGCGGACATGAGGTGCCCGACCGCCAGCCACCAGCCCGCGAACACGAACCAGATGATGTTGCCCAGAAAGCCAAGGGGGCCGGTGCCGGGGTCGTGGTAGCCCTGCACGAACTGGCGGTCCACGATCACCTTGCCGAAGGGCCAGAAGGCCAGCCTGGCGATGACGAAGCAGGAGCGCGCCCAGGGCAGGCCGATGATGGTGATGGCCATGATGACCCCGGCCACAAGCCAGCCCAGGCCCATGAAGATGCCGCCCAGCACCAGCCAGAGAATGTTCATGATGAAATTGACCGGTTCCATTTACGTCTCTTCCTTGGTTCTATGGTCATGAGTGATGCGCGCTAACTGGCGCGTGGAATTCATAATAATCCCCGAAGACGGTCTGTCCAGACATTTCACGTGTTTCCGCGGGGGGCGGCCAGCTGACACACCCCCACGGAAACGCTCCTACCCATGTCGTATTTCCGGATGTCCGTTATGGGTCGCGCTGATTCCCGCGAAGCCGTAACGGGTCCAGGGGACGAAGTTCCCTGGCGGGAGAGTCCGGGGAGGGCGGAGCCCTCTTTGGCCGCCGGAGGCTCCTAGCTCTTCTTCTCCCCAAGCTTGTCCATCAGCGTAGCCAGGGCGCGCAGATGTCCGCGCTCCTCGTTGGCCAGCTGGTGCAGGGTGTCCACGGCCTCGACGCTTCCGGCCACCGCCGCGTAGCGCATGTAGAGGTCGAGCGCCTGGGCCTCCACGCCCATGGCCATGTCCAGGGCGTCGTGGGCCTGCTCGAAGCCCTCGGCCTCGGCCAGCACCTCCCCGGCGGCGCGTCCGCCCTCCATTACCTTGGCCACGGCCTTGGAGGCCAGGTCCTCGATGGAGGCGCTCTCCGGGTGGAGGCTCTTGTAGAGGTGGTAGACCACCAGTTTGTGCTTGCCCTCGAACCCGGCCAGTTGCTTGAAGGTTGTCCTGAGCTCCTCGTACTGGCTCCCGGCGGCGAGCCCTTCGTAGAAAGCGCCCAGTTCGCGCTCCATTGCGAAGGCCAGGGCGAGGATTTCGTCCGGGGTCTCGTCGCCCCTGTAGTGCTGCATGCCTGTGTCCGGGCCGCCCACGGCGGTCCCTCCCTTCCAGGCCATGATGCCGCCGAGCATGTTGGTGACGTCGGGGTGGCCCTCGGAGGCGAGCAGGGACGCGGCGGCCGCGCTGCGGCGGCCCGAGTGGCAGTATATGACGAGGGGCTTGTCCCTGGGGACTTCGCCCATGCGGTCCTCCAGGTCCGCCAGGGGGAGGTGGACCGCGCCTGGCAGATGGAACTCCTCGTATTCCCAGTCCTGTCGTACGTCGAGCACGGTGACGGCGTCCGGCCGGGTCCTGCCGAGCATGGTGCGGATGTCGCCCGCTTGGGCGTTCTTGGGCGGTGTGATTGCCTTGGACATTGATCCTCCATAAATCCGGCGCAGAAGGAAGCCGAAGTATTCGAGCAGGGCGTTGAGTTTCCGCACGTTTTCCTCTAGGCATGGGGCCGACGGACAGTCGAGCGAGGCCAGATCATGCACCAATCGTCACGCCGCCCCTGGTGGCCGGAAGTTATTGTTCTTTTAGCCGTATCCATCACGGCGGCATGGGTTGTCAACTTCGGAAGGCCGCAGCCTCTGCCCTGGTGGGCGGACTACAGGGCCGGGAAGGTGGAGGAGACGGCCAGGAAGGGATTGGGCGTGGTGGAGCCATCCGAAGCCCGCGCCCTGCTGGCGGCGGGGAAGCATCTGTTCGTGGACGCCCGCACACCGGAGGAGTTCGCTGCCGGGCGCATCCCGGGCGCGGTGAACATCCCGGCCGAGGCCCTGCTCACGGGCATCGAGGACGCCGTTCAGGGCCTCAAGCCGGAGACCCCGATGATCATCTACTGCGGCAACCTCGCCTGCCCCAAGAGCAAGGAGCTTGCCGAGGGCCTCAAGGCGATAGGGTTCGCAAACCTCGCGGTGATGCCCGAGGGACTTGAAGGCTGGAGGGCCGTGGGCGGCCCGGTGGAGGCTAGGTGATGCGCGCGGTTTGGTTTCTTTCACGCCTGGTTTTCGGAGCGGTGTTCGTCTACGCCGGGGCCATGAAGATGGCGGACGCGGCCGGTTTCGCCGCCACGGTGTTCAACTACCAGATCCTCCCGGCTAATATGGTCTACGGCGCGGCCATGATCGTTCCGGCCCTGGAGGTGGTCTGCGGCGTGTCGCTTTGGGTGAACAGCCTGGCCCGGGCGGCGTCGGTGATCCTGAACCTAATGATGGTGGCCTTCATGGGCGCGCTGGGCTGGGCAATGGCTCGCGGGCTGGACGTGGAGTGCGGCTGCTTCGGCGCGGCAGGAAGCTCCGGCGCCAGGGAGGCCCTTATCCGCGACGCCGTCATCCTGGCCGTGGGGCTCCTGGCCATGTGGGGCGCGTTCGCCACGTCGGACGACGATAAGGTCTAGCGTTTCACAACCGTTCCAGGGCCTCTTCCAGGGTGTCGTAGGCCCTCCCCAACTCTTCGGGCGTCAGACAGAAGGGCGGAAGGATGTAGAATACCTCGCCCAGCGGCCTGGCGAAGAATCCCCTTTCCATGAAGTAGCGCTTGAGCTTTTTTCCGGTCTCGGCGTCGTAGCCCGAGTCCCCGCCGGTCACGGCCACCGCGCCGATCGAACCCAGCCAGCGCGGCCGGGCCAGCTTCGGATGTCCGGCCAGGGCCGTGAGGCGCGCGGCGTGCACATCCTCCAGGGCCTTGATCCTCGAAAGCGTCCCCTCCTCCTCGAAGAGCCTGAGCCCGGCCAGCGCTGCCGCGCAGCCCAGCGGATTGCCCGTGAAGGAGTGGCCGTGGGCCAGGGCGCGGTGGAATGTCTCGCCCAGGAATCCCTGATAGACCGCCTCGGTGGCCACCGTGGCCGCCATGGGCAGGAACCCGGCGGTGAGGCCCTTGGCCAGGCAGATGATGTCCGGCGCGACACCGCACTGCTCGCAGGCGAACATGGTCCCGGTGCGGCCGAACCCGGTCATGACCTCATCGAAGATCACCAGCGCCCCGGCCTTGCGGGCCAGTTCCGCCACGGCCTTCACGAACACCGGCCGCACCATGTTCATTCCGGCCGCGCCCTGCACCAGGGGCTCCATGATCACCCCCGCGACGGTCCCGGCGTGCACGGCGAAGTAGTTCTCCAGCACGGCCAGGGCCTTGGTTTCCTTGTCCGCCAATCCGGCGTCCCCGAACCACGTGGACGGGTAGGGCAGAAAGTCCACCTTGAAGGTGAAGGGTTCGAAGCCGTCGTAGAAGCCGCTGGAGAGGCCCACGGACATGGCCCCGCAGGTGTCGCCGTGGTAGGCCCCCTGGAAGGCGGCTATGCGCGAGCGCTCGAAGCGGCCCTGGTTTCGCCAGTACTGATGGGCCATCTTGAGGGCCACCTCCACTGCGGTGGAGCCGTTGTCGGAAAAGAAGACGCGCGAAAGCCCCCCCGGCAGGATGGCGGCCAGCCCGGCCGCCAGACGCGCGCCGGGCTCGTGGGTGAAGTCGGCGAAGAGAACCTGCTCCAGGGTCGCGGCCTGCCTGGCGATGGCGCGGGCCACGGCCGGGTGGGCGTGGCCGTGGGGGTTCACCCACCAGGATGAGACAAGGTCGATGAACTCGCGGCCGTCCGCCGCGAAGAGCCGCGCTCCGCTGCCGCGCACGGCCTGGATGGGCTCGGGCGCGGTGCTGGCCTGGGTGAAGGGGTGCCAGACGTGCTTGCGGTCGAATTCCGGGACGTCCGCCATTTTGGTGGGCAGGGGCAGGCGCGCCGACGGGGCCAGAGTCCGCAGGGCCTCTGGCGTGAGCGGGTCCAGCACGGGTATCTCCGCGATGACCGGCACGCCGCCCAGGCGTTCGATGTCGGCGCGGTTGGCCGGGTTGGGCTCGCCGATGAGCGCCACGCCCGCCACGTCCAGCCCCCGCAGGCGAAGAGCCTCCAGGGTGAGCAGGGTGTGGTTGAGGGTTCCTAGCCCGGATCGGGCCGCCACGATGACGGGCAGGCCCAGGCGGACCATGAGCGCGGCCATGTCCTGGCCGGGGGCGATGGGCACAAGCGCGCCGCCCGCGCCCTCCACGATCAGGGGCCGGTCCGTGGAGGGGAGGGCGATGGCGGCGATGTCCAGCGTGACGCCTTCCAGCGCGGCCGCCTGGTTGGGGGAGAGCGGCGCATTGAGGTGGACGGCGGGCGGCGTCAGGCGGTCCGGGCCGAGCCCGGCCAAAGCGGCGACGGTTCGCGTGTCGGAGTCCTGCCCGGTCTGTATGGGCTTGAAGTAGTGGGCGTCGAGGGCGGCGCAGAGCAGCGCGCTGAGCACGGTCTTGCCCACGCCCGTATCGGTTCCGGTGACGAAGTAGCCTTTCATGGCTGGCCTCTCGATGGATTGTAATTGCCGGACGCCAGTGCGGCCGTGCGGGAAGGGATTCTACCCCGTAAGCGGCCTGGACGCCAGGGCGTGCAGCACGTGGTAGCCCATGCCGGGGCCGCCGGAGCCGTCCGAGTCCAGGACGGCCAGGACCCGCCGGAACTGGCCCGGGCTCAGGGGGACATGCCCCTGGCGCGGTACGAAGCCGCCCACGGCCTTGAGGTGCCGGGGCAGGTCCAGGGCTCGCTCCAAGGGCAGGACGTGCCGCTCCTCCACGATTTCCGGCTTCACCGGGAACATGGCCGCGAGGGCTTGGGCGGACGGGAAGTCCTGGAGGCCGCATGGAAATCCCAGGCGCTCGTGCGCGCGCCTCCAGGCCGAGAACGTCTCCTTTCCCGGAATGGCCACGGCCAGGAGGCCCCCCGGGGCCAGAAGCTCCCAGAGCCCGGCCAGGGCGGCGGGGATGTCGCGTGTCCAGTGCAGGGCCATGTTGGAGGCCACCAGGTCGAAGCCGGACTTCAGGGCCGGGCGGGAGAGGTCCATGGCTGCGAGCAGTGGTGGCGTGGAGGCCTTGGCCAGACGCGCGCGCGCGCGGGCCAGCATTTCGGTGGAGATGTCCGCGCAGACGTAGAGGCCGGGCAGGCCAGAGGCGATGAGATGCGCGGCCAGACCGCCCGTGCCGCAGCCCGCATCCAGCGCCCGCGCACCCGCCGGTAGGCCGCGCCGGGCGATGAGCGAGGCGAGGCGTGCCGCCGAGGCCGCCTGCGCCGTGGCGTTGGCGTCGTAGTCGCGGGCCTTGCCGAAGGCTTCGCGGATGAGCCGGGAGCGATGGGCCGTCAAAGGGTCTCCAGGAATTGCCTGATCAGCGCGGCGCATTCTCCGGCCCGGGTGACCGGGAACGCGTGCCCGCCAGAGGGCAGCATGGCGAGCCTGTCCGGGAAGATGGCCCGGCTGAGCGCGGGCGGCACGATGAGGTCGTCCTCGGCGGCAACGGCCAGGAGCGGCTTTGCGAGCGAAGCCAGGGCCGGGGTTTCGTCCAGGGTGAGCAGCCGGTCCAGCCCTTGGGCAAGCCTGTCCGGATCGATGCCGGAGAGACCGGCGGCGTCGTCCGCCGGGAGGCCGCAAGCCTTGCGGAAGTCCCGGACGACCCTGGCCGCGTCCCGTGAGAGCCCCCGGCGCATGGCCCGGACGGGGCCGGGCGGTACGTCGAAGCGGGCGAAGCCGCCCAGGCTCACCAGGGCGTCGAAGCGGAAGGGCGCATCGCCAAGCAGCCACTGGAAACCCAGCGAATGGCCCACGGCGACGACGGGGCCGGAACCCTCGGGGATGAAATCCAGGTGTTGCAGGCCGAAATAGCCCAGGTCCAGGGCTCGAAAGGGGTATCCGGGCAATTCCTCGCCGAGCCTGTCCCAGAAGGAGGGGCCGAAGGCCCATCCGTGCACGAAGACCAGCGTGAGGCTCACGGCTTGCGCCTCGGCTGGGTCCGTCCGCGTTCAGCCGGAACGAGCCGCGTCACGGCCTCGGCCAGCCGGTCCACGTCCGCCGGGGAGTGCAGGGCGGTGAGCGAGAGCCTGATCCTGCTGGAGCCGGGCGGCACCGTCGGCGGCCTCACCGCCACCGCGAGGATGCCCTCGGCCTCCAGGGCGCGCATGGCGTCGAGCGCCCGGGCCTCCTCCCCCACGGTCACGGGCACGATCTGTGTTGAGGAGCGGACCGTGTCCAGACCGGCCTCCGCGAGCCTGTCGCGCAGCCTCCTGGCCTGGATGAGGAGCGCCTTGCGGTCGCGCTCCATTCCGGGGATGAGGTCCAGGGCGGCGTCCGCCGCGCCCAGGGACGGCGGGGGCAGGGCAGTGGAAAAGATGAAACCCGGGGCGCGGTTCACAAGGTACTCCCGCACGTCCCGACCGCAGCACACATAGGCCCCGTAGCTGCCGAGCGCCTTGCTGAAAGTGCCCATGACAAGTCCCCGCTCGATGGCAACCCCGGCGGCCAGGCCCATGCCCTTGTGGCCGAGCACGCCCACGGCGTGGGCCTCGTCCAGGTAGAGGAAGGCCCCGAAGCGCGCGGACAGTTCGGCCAGGGCCGGGACGTCCGCCCTGTCTCCGTCCATTGAGAACACGGTCTCGCTCATGATGAAGCGCGGGCCGGGTTTGTCCGCGTGCTTGGCGAGCTGCGACTCCAGGTGGTCCAGGTCCAGGTGGCGGTAGCGTATCTGGCGCGCGCCGGAGAGACGGCAGCCCTCGTGCATGCTGGCGTGGTTGAGCTTGTCCGCGAAGACCAGCGGCTCCCCGCCCAGAGCGGCCTTGTCCAGGAGCGCGGCGATGACCGATGCGTTGGTCAGAAAGCCCGGTCCCATCACCAGGGCCGTATCGCTGCCCTTCAGGCGGGCGAGCTTCTCCTCCAGGGCCACATGGGGGGGGAGCGTGCCGCAGATGAGGCGCGAGGAGGCGGAGCCAGCCCCCCATGCCTCGGCGTACTCGCAGGCCCTGGCGATGACGGCCGGGTGGCGCGAGAGCCCCAGGTAGTCGTTGGAGGAGGCGTTCAGAACGCCCGGCGCGTCCGGATCGAAGACGCGGGTGCGCCTGAGCCGGTGGACGTCCTCCAGCCCGGTGAGCGTCTCGCGGTAGCGCGTCAGGGGATCAGTCATCCGCGAGGTCCCATCCGGCGTCAAGGATTCCCTGGCGGTCGGCCTGGGCGTCGAGCCCGCGCGTGGTGAGGTAATCCCCGATCATGAGCCCGCTGGCCCCGGCCTGGAGGGGCTCCAGGCCGCGCGACTGGCCGAACACTGTCTGGCGCCCGCCGCAGATGCGGATGTGGGCGTGGGGCAGGATGAAGCGCAGCAGGGCCACGGTCTTGAGCGCCTCTTCCGGGGACAGGGGCGGCCTCGATTCCATGGGCGTGCCGGGGATGGGGTGCAGGAAATTCACCGGGACGCTCTGAACGCCCAGGTCCCGCAGGGTGAGCGCCAGCTCGGCTCGCTGCTCCCAGCTCTCGCCGAGGCCGAAGATGCCGCCCGAGCAGACGTAAAGTCCCTCCGCCAGGGCGTCGCGCACGGCGGCCACGTCTTCTTCGTAGTCGTGTGTGGTGCAGATGCTCGGAAAGAAGCTGCGGGAGGTCTCAAGGTTGTGGTGGTAGGCGCGAAGCCCCGCTTCCCGGAGCCGGGCCAGCTGGCCGCGCGTGAGCACCCCGCAGGATGCGTCCGCCTCCATGCCCAGGGCGGCCACGGCCCGCACGGACTCCACGAGGCGCTCGAAGTCATCGCCGGAGGGGGTCAGGCCGCTGGTGACGATGCCGAAACGGCGCGCGCCCATGTCCCGCATGGTCCGGGCGGCGCGCTCGATCTCTCCCGGCTCCATGAAAGGGTGGACCGGCGCGCCGGTGTCGAAGTGGGCGGACTGGGCGCAGAAGGCGCAATTCTCGGAGCAGCGCCCGCTCTTGGCGTTGACGATGGCGCACAGGCTCACCGCGCGGCCCAGGAAGGCCTTGCGGATGACCAGCGCCGCCGCGAGAAGGTCCTTCAGGCTATCGTCACGAGCGGCCCCGGCCGCGTCCACGAACCGTTCAAGCTCCCCGCCCGCCAAAAGCGTGCCGGAGAGGACGGCGTCTCGCCAATGAATGAAGGAAAGGTTGCCAATGGACATTGGATCACGTTAATAATTGCGGATACTCCGTCCGTCCTGGCGACGGGCGGGCAAGAATTCATCTTTACCCGGCGCGCCCCGCCTTGGCAACCGGCCCGCTCGCCCGGAGGAGGCCATGCTCCAAGTCCATCCTGTCCTCATGCTCCTGACGGCTGGCCTCATGCTCTATGTCCTTAAGCTCGGGCTCTCCCGCCTGGCCGCCAAGCGCTTCGGGGCCAGGACCGTCTTCCCCTGGAGACGCCACGTGCTGCTCGGGAAGATCGTCATGGCCGCCTTCGCCGCCGGGTTCTGCGGCGGGCTGCTCATGACATGGATCCACTGGTCCACGCCCCTCAAAAGCGGCGCTCACGCGCTGGGAGGCCTTGGCATCCTGGCCCTCGCCGCGTCCGGGACGCTGTCCGGGCTGGCGCTGGACCGGAAGCGCCGGTCAGGCAACCCCCTGGCGGTGCTCCACGGCATCGGCAACATCCTCATGGCCGCCCTGGTCGCGCTCCAGGCGTGGACGGGCTACGTCCTGCTCAGGGATTTCGTGTGGTGACTGACGCTCGCCGCTATCACGAGGCCGTCTCCCACCGCAGGGGAAGGCTTGACGGCATGGGCCTGGACTGGGCCAACCAGCCGCGTGCGTTCAAGGATTATCCGGGCTTGCCGCGAGTCACGCTGCCGAGGGACGCGGCTCTTCCGCTGGTGAGCCCGTGGAGGGCCTTCGAGGGACGTGATAACGTGGCGGACGTGGACTTCCAGGCCCTGAGCGCCGTGCTGTTCCATGCGGCCGGGCTCACCCGTTCCGCCGCCCACAAGGGGGGTGAGTTCTTCTACCGGGCCTCCCCCTCCGCCGGAGCGCTTTACCCGTGCGAAGTCTACCTGGCATGGCCCGGATCGGAGGGCCTCCCGGCGGGACTCTACCACTACGACGTCTCCCGCCACGCCCTGGCGCGGCTCCGCGACGGGTTCCCCGGGCCGGACTCCCTGGGACTCCCCGAACGCTCCCGCCTGCCGAAGGAGGCCATCCTCCTTGTTACGGCCATATTCTTCCGGAGCGCCTGGAAATACAGGGCCCGGGCCTACCGCTACCTGAACCTGGACGCCGGGCACGTGGCCGAGGGGCTGGCGCTGGGACTTTCGGCCCACGGCGTCAGGCACGCCGTGGAGCCGGATTTCGACGACGACGCCGTCAACGCGTTTCTGGGCATCGACCCCGGGCGCGAAGGCTGCCTGGCCGCTGTCCGCTTCGCGAGCGGGCCGAGCGGGCAGCCCCCCGCGCCGGGGAGATTGCCGGACGCGGCTGAGGGCTTGAGCCGCATGGCCGAATCAGACCCGGTTCCCGCCGAGGTGCTGGCCGTCCACGCCGCTTGTTCAAACGCGCCGCGCGGGGGGAGGGGCGTGTCCGGTCCGGCCCGGTCCGGGCTTGGCGAGCGACTCGGCTGGCGTGACCTGCCCGCCGGACAAGGAGTGAAGGAAGAGCTTGGCCTGTTCGAGGCCATGCAAAACAGGAAATCACGCCGCGCTTTCGTCTCGATTCCCACCGAAAGGGGCGTGCTGGCCAAGGTCGCGGCGGCCCTCCTGCCTCCGCTCTATCCGGGGCGGGAGCATCCGTGCGAGAACGCCTGCACGGTTGGGCTGGTCACTGGCGCGCAGAGTTTCGCAGGTGCGGGATTCTCCCTGCTGGACCGCCAGGGAGGCCGGTTCGGACGTTTCAGGGACGGCGACATGCGCCAGGCCATGGCCGCGGCCTGCCTGGATCAGCTGTGGTTGCGAAACGCGGCGTTGCAGGCCGTTTTCATGATCGATTTCGATAGTTTCGATACAGCACTGGGCGACCGGGGATACCGGGCGGCGCTCCTGGACGCGGGGCGGCTGGGGCACAGACTCTACCTGGCGGCCGAGTCTCTCGGGCTCGGGGCCTGCGGGGTGGGGGCCTTCTACGACGAGGAGGCCTCGGAGTTGCTCGGACTGCCCGGCGGGACCGGACTGGCCTATGTGGTGGCCGTGGGGCCCTCCAAAGGCTGACGCGCTGCTAGTGGGTCCGTTCCTTGAGGCTTCGCATCATCTCCCTGATCCGGTCCATGTGATAGGAAATGAACATGTTGTACTCGTGCTGCGAGGGCGGTACGGGCATGTTGTGCTGCTTGGCCAGGGCATAGAGCTGCACACGGGACATGCGCTCTCCGTGTTCGATCATCTGTCTGGCTGTGAAGGCGATGAGCGTCTGCTTGGCCTTCTTCTCCTCTTCCTGGGGAGACGACTCATCGTTTTGCGCTTTCCCCGCAGCGATCAAGGCTTCCAGATGTTCCAGCCGCTGTTCCAGGTCTTCAAGGCGGCGTGTGGGCCGGTCCTTCTCCATGTATTGCATGTCCGGGGAATCATGGAGCAACTCAGGGTGCCCGGCTGCCAATTCCAGGGCCAGCGAGATGGCCTCGCGTTGCGACCAGTTGAACACGGTCTGGAGTCTTTCGAGCGCCTGCGCCGCGCCTGGCGTCAGGGTGACGCCAATGGGCTTGCCGCCGTCTGCCACCTGTCTCGCGCGCCATCTCGATGTACGTGCCTTCCCGTTCATGAGAACCTCCATTACGGGAAACTACTTGTATTAGATCGGTGCAGCATTTTCCAGGGCATTGCAAGTAGATTTCCAGAATCAGATCAAGAAACGCGTAAAAACGTCAAAGGACATGGCGCGCTCAGTATCCGCTCAAGAGTGGGCGGAAACATGCCGTCACTAAAAGCATGAGGAAGGAGGATCGTTTGTCGCGGCGGACTGCCGTCCCGAAGCAAGCCCGAAGCCGCGCGATGGCGGAACGCCGGAGGCCGCCTGGGCGTGCGTCAGGCAAGCTCATGGGAGCGGCCCAGCACGAACACCGCGCCGTTGGGAACGCCCGGCAGCACGCGGGAGCCGAAGACTCGCTCCTGACGGTCGATCACCACGGGGGGCCAGGCCCCGAAGCGGGCGTCCAGGGCCTTGAGCAGCGAGAGCGCGGTGGGGGTCAGCGTCTCGCCTCTGGAGGCGATGCCGTAAACGGGCACTCCCTCCAAGAGCTTGAGCGTGGCGGGCGCGGGTGTAGACAGCAGGCCGTGCGCGCAACGCACGGTCCCGTCGCACACGGGCAGCGGGCCGCACACGAAGCCGTCCGGCGAGAGCATGTCGAAGGCGGCGCAGGAGGCGCACACGTCCAGAATGGAATCGAGCGCGCCCACTTCATGAAAGTGGATCCTCTCCGGGCTGGTGGCGTGGACGTGGGCTTCCGCCTCGGCCAGTATCCGAAACGCCCTCGCGGCCAGTTCGCGGGCGCGGGGAGTCAGCCCGCTCCCGGCGATGATGGCTTCTATGTCCGAGAGATGGCGGTGTTCATGGGAGTGGGGAAGGTCGAGCGAGAGTCCCCATCCCGCGATGGCGTCCACGGTTCTCGGCTCCACCTTGGCGGCGCCGCGAAGCTCGGGCAGGCCGAGGCTTTCGCACACGCAGTCAAGGCCCGCCTGGTCGAGCCCCGCAAGCCGGGCCAGACCCGTGAGCATCATGTCGCCGGAGAGGCCGGAGGGGGCCCGCACCACGAGAAGCTTCTCAGCCATTTCGGACCCTCATTATCCTGGCGGCGGCGCAGGCTGCGCCGTAACCGTTGCCGATGTTCATGACGCACACGCCGGGCGCGCAGCTGGCCAGCATGGAGTTGAGCGCGGTCTGCCCGCCCTCGGCCACCCCATAGCCCACGGGGGTGGGCACGGCGATCACGGGCAGCGGCGTGAGCCCCCCGAGCACCGAGGCCAGCGCGGCGTCCATCCCGGCAACCACGATCACCGCCTGATGGGCGTTGATCTCCTCCAGGCGGCTGGTGAGCCGCCACAGTCCGGCCACCCCCGAGTCCTCGTAGATGGTGCGGGCCACGCCGAGATAGTCGAGGGTCCTCGCGGCCTCCCAGGCGGTGGGGCCGTCGGAGGTCCCGGCGGAGACGACCGCCACCCGCCCGTCACCGCGCTGAGGCATGGCCGCGTTCCAGGCGGTCCGGGAGAGGGGGTGGTAGTCGTAGGCGTATTTCACGTCAGCCGGGAAGCGGTCGAAGACCTCCGGGGCGAGCCTGGTGAAGAGCACGGGCGAGGTTCCGGGCGCGGCGTGGTCGCGGGCCAGGGTCTCCAGAGCCTCGTAAGGCTTCGATTCGCAAAATACCGATTCGGGCAGTCCGATGCGCTCAGCCCGGCAGTGGTCGAACACGACGCTCACGTTCTATCGTCTCCCGTGAAGGATGATGGGCGGCCGTCAGCCGCTGACGAAGGCCCGGCCGGGGCGGTAGCATTCCGGGTCCAGTTCCACCCCGCGTATGCCGGGATGGTTGTCCCGCAACGCTCTGGCCAGGGTCTGGAGGGCCTGCGGAGTAGCCTTGTGGCGCTCGGCTTCGAGCATCTCCACCAGCATGGCGTCCTCCCGGATGCGGCAGCGCAGCACTTCCGCGCCCAGGAGCTTCTTGAGGAACTCCTCGGCGAAAGCCACGGCGGACAGGCGCTCCGGCGTCACCCTCGTGCCCGTGTAGACCCGGCTGGCAAGGCACGGTGATGCCGGGACGTCCGCGAAGGAGAGGCCGAGCTCGCGGGCCATGGCCCGGATGTCCGCCTTGGAGATGTCCGCCTCCACGAATGGGTGGCGCACGCCGAACTCGCGCGCCGCGTCCAGGCCGGGCCTGTGCTCTTCAAGATCGTCCGTGTTGGCGCCGCTCGCCGCGGGCGGGACGAAGCCGAACTCCCCCGAGAGCGTCCAGGAGATTTTCTCCATGGCCCCGTAGAGATGGGCTTTGCAGAAATAGCAGCGGTCGAACGGGTTCTCCAGGTAGCGCTCGTCGCCGAACTCGCCGGTGGAGAGATATTCCACGCGCCATCCCTGACTGGCGGCTTCGCGCCGGACGCGCTGCGTGCACTCCCCGGGCACGGCCGGGCTTACCGCGTGGGCCGCGACGAGGCGGCCCGGCATCGCGCGGTGGGCCAGCGTGGCAAGGAGGAGGCTGTCCACGCCGCCGGAC